>JBBSWH010000001.1:0-183210 GCA_038046385.1 Nanobdellota archaeon
TTTTTGACGACTTAATTTTAACATTAAAGAGAAAAATTTGAAATTTTATGAAACACCTGTTTAACGACGTTTTAATGTTGTTAAACTGCGTGTTAGGGCTTTTTACATATGAAAATAAGCACTGGACACTGGACATCTGCGCGCGCAGGGTATTTAAATCAAAAGCATCCATAACATGGTTATGGATGACTTCAGAATACTAGTGGATGAAATGAAAGTAAGGGGATTCAGCAGGAAAACTATCAAGTGCTATCTGCATATAAACAGCAGGTTTCTTGAATTTATCAAAAAATCACCAAAAGACATAAACAAAAGTGACATTGAAGCGTATCTTGTGCATCTTTACGACAGAAACTTATCTTCTGCAACGAGGCATCTGGCGTGTGCAGCATTAAAATTCTATTATGAAGAAGTCATGAAAAGAAGGTTTCAATTGAAGTTTCCAAAAAAATCAAGCAAGCTGCCAATTGTTCTGGAAAAAGAAGAAATTTTGAAGATGATTGACGCAACATCAAACCTAAAACATAAGCTTCTTCTGATGCTGATGTATGGCTCAGGATTAAGGGTAGGGGAAGCAATAAAAGCCAGAATAGAAGATTTTGACATACACATAAAGGTATTCACTGTCAAATCAGGCAAAGGCGCAAAAGACAGGTATACAAATTTATCAGAAAAATTTATTCATAATTTTACAATATTCACTAAAAATAAACTATCTGGCTTTTTGTTTGAATCAGAATATAATATAGGACATCCAATAACATCAAGGACCGCATCCAAAATTGTTGAACATTCATTGAGAAAAGCAGGAATAAGCAAGAAAGCGCACTGCCACACTTTGAGGACAAGCTACGCAACGCATCTAATAGAAAATGGGACTGATATTTCTTACATTCAAAAGCTGCTTGGGCATTCTGACATCAGAACAACACAATCATACATAAGATTAAGCAATGAGTCAATAAGGAATGTAAAAAGCCCGCTGGATTAACGAAAGATTTTATAAATCACATCACACTATCTATGGGTATCAATTAGCGTATAACTATTTATTTTCCATATAGAACAAAATAAATAAAGAGTGGCTATTGTAATGTATCGAGGCGTTGCGATGTGGAGTTTGGAGCAACGCCGAGTGTAAGATTTGTTCACGAAGTGAACAGAATTAAGCATTAAAAAATCAAGAAACTTTAATCAAAATGATAACACACTCAGAAAAATTATACAAGCCGGAGGAAATCAAGCACATACTTAATCCCATAATCAACAAATGGTTCTTCACAAGATTCAAGGAATTTTCGCTGCCGCAAAAGCATGCTGTGATGGAAATACACTCAAGAAATAATGTTCTCATAAGCGCGCCAACAGGAGCGACAAAAACTTTGACTTCTTTTTTATCAATTTTAAATGAGCTAATTGATTCAGATGAAAAAGGAATTCTTGAAAACAGGGTTTATTGCATTTATGTAAGCCCGCTTAAGGCATTGTCAGAAGATATCAAAGTTAATCTATTGGAACCATTGAAAGAGATGGAAAAAATTGCAGGCAGGAAACTTGGAGTTAGAGTTTCATCAAGAACTGGCGACACAACTCCGTCTGAAAAGGCAAGGATGCTCAAGCATCCGCCGCATATTCTGATAACAACTCCAGAGAGTCTTGCAATAATGCTGTCATCAATAAAATTCAGCGAGCTTCTGAAAAACGCAGAATGGCTTATCATAGATGAAATCCACGCTCTTGCGGAAAACAAAAGAGGAGTTCATATGTCCTTGTCAATTGAAAGGCTGAACAGGATAGCGCCTGCAATGACAAGAATCGGATTGTCGGCAACAATAGCACCATTGGAAGAGATTGCGAAATTTCTCGTTGGATATGAAAACGGAAAGTTAAGGGACTGCAAGATAATTGACGTTCAGTTCATCAAGCAGATGGATCTGAAAGTTTTGTCACCGGTCCCTGATTTGGTTGACACGGAACACAAAGAAGTGCATGATGCAATGTACCGACTTATTGACGACCTTGTGCAGTCACACAGAACGACGTTAATTTTTACCAACACTCGGGCAGGAACAGAAAGAGTTGTTCATTTTCTCAAGGAGAAGTATCCAAAGAATTATGCCGAGAATATTGGGGCACATCACGGCTCATTGGCAAAAGAAATGCGGCATAATATAGAACAAAGATTAAGGAACGGAGAATTGAAAGTGATTGTGTCAAGCACTTCGCTTGAGCTTGGATTAGACATAGGTTACATTGACTTGGTTATCTGCCTTGGATCGCCAAAATCTGTTGCAAGATTTTTGCAGCGAGCCGGAAGATCAGGACATAGGCTGCACGACACAGTCAAGGCAAGAATAATTGTCATGGACAGGGATGATTTAATTGAATGCGCTGTTCTTCTAAAATCAGCAATAGAAAAAAAAATTGACAAAGTGCACATACCGACAAAATGCCTTGATGTGCTGGCGCAGCAGATACACGGAATCTCGCTTGAACAAGTGTGGAAAGTTGAAGATGTTTTCAAGCTGATAAAACAAAGCTATTGCTACCATAATCTCGAAAGAAAAGATTTTACTGAAATTCTTGAATATCTTTCCGGTAAGTATGTTTCGCTTGAGGACAGGCACATTTACGCAAAGATATGGTACGACGAGGAAACGCAGGAAATCGGAAAAAAGGGAAAGATGTCGCGTGTCATTCATATGACCAACATCGGCACAATTCCGGATGAATCTTTCATAACAGTCAAAGCCGGAGAGCAGTCAATAGGCCACATTGACGAGGGCTTTCTTGAAAGGATGAAAAAAGGCGATGTTTTTGTTTTAGGCGGGGAAAAATATATGTTTATGTACGCAAAAGGAATGGTTGCATATGTTTCTGCATCTGTTGACAGGTCTCCGACAATCCCGTCGTGGGTTTCTGAAATGCTTCCGCTGAGCTTTGACCTTGCGCTTGAAATTGGGCGTTTCAGGAAATTGATGAACGAATTATTCTGCTCCAACAAGACGAAGGAAGAGCTGATGGAGTTCATAAACCACTATCTTTATGTTGATGCAAACGCCGCTAATTCAGTTTATGACTATTTTTACGAGCAGTTCAATTATGCTGAAATTCCGTCTCATTCAAGAATCATAGTTGAGCATTATTCGGAAGACAGAAGCAAAAGGAAGTTTGCAATATTCCACACACTTTATGGGAGAAGAGTAAATGACTGCTTATCCAGGGCTGTAGCGTTTGCCATAACAAGGACGCAGCACAAGGATGTTGAAATTGGGATAAATGACAATGGGTTTTTCATCGGATCAGACAGGAGCGTCAATGCAGTTCATGCTTTTTCTTTGGTAAAATCCACTGAGATGAGGAAGGTGATGGACATGGCGCTTGAGCAAACTGAAGTTTTAAGACGAAGATTTAGGCACTGCGCTGGCCGTTCGATGATGATACTGCGAAATTACATGGGCCATCAGAAAAGAGTCGGAAGGCAGCAAGTTTCGTCTATGATACTTATGAATGCTGTCAAGAGGATTGACCCGAATTTTTCAATTTTGAAGGAAGCAAGAAGGGAAGTTCTTGAAGACCTGATGGACATCGACAACACGGCGAAAGTTGTTGAAGGCATAGAAAAGAAAAATATTGTTATTAAAGAGATTAACACAAAAATACCGTCTCCATTTGCATTCAACCTGATACTTCAGGGATCAACAGACATAATGAAGATAGAAGACAAAGTCGAGTTTATCAGGAGAATGCACGAGCAGGTTATGGCGAAGATAAAAATAGGCAAATAACAAGCACGGATAAGATTTTATATTGCATAATTTTTTACTAGTAACCTAATCTTCTTTTATTATGCTGTCCCTTATTATTTCATAGTAAGCTGACGGCAGCTTATGCGCTTTATCTATACTTTCAGCCGGAGAATAATACATATTTTCATGATGGTTCCCATAAATGACCAAATAGGGGTGTGTATGGATTGCCTCTGCCAGGATTTCTGGCTTGAGAATGTTTTCATTATACTGGCAGACTGCAGCAACTTTAATGCGGGGAAATATGCTGTTTACCTGCGACTCATATTCCATAAACTTGCTGTTGTCTTTTGAATTTTCACATACGCAAGTTGCTTCTCCTGAGATTCTTATTCCGTTATATCCTTCTTTAATAACTTCCTGTTCAGTCTTTTTCAAAAATTCAATCATCCAGCTTGCGTCAAATGATCTGTTTTTTAGGTATGTTTCATCCTTAGTCAATATTACAAGCTGGTTTAATTTAATATATTTGTCAACGTCAATTCTGTTTTTTTTAAATTCTAGAAGCACTTCTTCTTTTGAATTTTCTTCAGTGGTGTAAATGCATTTTTCATTATTGCTTAATCCTGCTTTAAAAAAAGGAACAATAACTGAGAACTGCTGTTTCTTATTATTGTATATTGAGCAGATGTGGTCCCCTAATTTTATCTTTTCAAAAAATCCATTTTTCTTTTTAGACAAATTATTGTGCATAATTAACCAATTATGCAACTAAACATAAAAACTTATTGTTTTTTACATCAACAATTCAGATAAAATCCTTAACCTTTAAAGCGAAGTTTTTATAAACTGCATTGCATATTGGATTTATATGATAATCGGAATAACTGGAAGCGTTGGAAGCGGAAAAAGTACAATCGCAAAGATATTCTCAAAGCATCATTATATCAGGATTGACGCTGACGAGATTGCGCATAAAATTCTTCAGAATAAAAAAATAATAAAAATAATTTCTGCAGAGTTTGGAAGTGAAACTGTAAAAAATAATTCAATTGACAGGGAAGTTTTCGGAAACACCGTCTTCAATGACGATGCAAAATTAAAGAAGCTGAATTCTATAATGCACCCTTTGATAATCCTTGAGATAAAAAAAGAAATAGTTAAAATCAGGAAAAAATCTGGATCAAAATCAAAAATCATTGTTGATGCCCCGCTGTTGCTTGAAGTTGGGGCTGAAGACCTTGTCGACAAGATTATCGTAATCAAGGCGAGCAACAACAGCATACTGAGCAGGAACAGGAGATTTACCAAGGGGCAGATAGAAAACATTTTAAAGCACCAGATGCCGCTTGAAGAGAAGATGAAACACGCTGATTTCATGATTGACAACGACAAAAACTTTTCAAACACAGAAAAGCAGATAACTGACATAATAAAATCACTTGAATAACAATGAAAACTGCAGTCTATCCCGGAACATTTGACCCTGTCACAAACGGGCACATTGATGTAATTGAGAGGACATTAAAATTATTTGACAAGCTTTACATTGTCGTCGCTGACAATCCGCAAAAGAAGCATACCTTTTCCGCAAAAGAAAGGGTTGAAATGCTGAAGGATTCCCTGAAAAAATACAAGGGCAGTGTTGAAATTGAATACCATGACGGACTGCTTCTTGATTATGTCAGGGCAAAAAAATCGCATTTTGTTGTCCGCGGACTGCGTGCTATTTCTGATTTTGAGTTTGAATTTCAAAGAGCGCAGTTTAACAGAGAGCTTGCAAAGGAGATTGACACTATTTTTATCATGACAAAAGATGATTATGCTTTCTTAAGCTCCAGTTTGATAAAAGAGATTGCAATGTTTAACGGCCCTGTGAAAGGGTTTGTTCCTGAAATCGTTGAGAAGAAGCTGAAAGAGAAGTTTAAGAAGTGATATTTCTATAATGTATTGCGAGCCGGTTATGGTGCCGGCGAGCACAAACTTTTGTTGCGAAGCAACGGAAAAATAAACTCAATAATTAATTACATCAAAAAATATAAATTAAATAACTAATAATATAAGAAAAAATCACTGATAGAATTTGCTGAAGTCTTCTTCGTGCATTCTTTTTCTTGGCTCTTTGTCAGAAACTGTTTTCTGCTTTATGAGCCTTGCAGTGTATCCCGCTATAATATTCCTTAATTTCATGGATGCAACGGTAGTGTATTTTACGACAAGAGACTTGTTCTTCTCAAACTCAGGGGTAAATTCCTGCGGATGCTCTTTTACAAGCTTCTTTGCTATTCTCTTAACAAGCAGTGTTTTGATTCTTCCCATGTTTATTCCAGCTTAGTCTGATCGAAAGGCCTTGCAGCTGTGTCTTTTTTTGCAAATCCCGGCATTGCTCTTTTAACGATTATTGGTATGAGGTCCTGTTCGTATTCCATTTTTGCTATTTCAATAGGATTGTAGCCTATTTTTTTAAGATCATCATCATTTAATTTTATCATGAAAGGCGCACCCTGAGAAATCTGCAGTGCTCTTGCACCTACTATCCTTGCGTGCTCGTATTTTGTCTGGTCTTCCTTTTTAATCATCATCACTGTCTCCATTATCATCATCCCAACTGTCATCATCATCAAAAAACATTTTCATCAGGCTCACCCCCTAACTATTCTGATTGTTAAAGCGGCTCGTCGTTGTCCACGAAACTTTCGCCGCATGATGGGCATTCTACTTCGCCTTCCTCTATAAGTGTGCCGCAACCCGGGCATTCTCTTTGGTCTTCATATTCCATGTTTTCACCCTTTTATTGAAGAATACACCCTCATTGCTCTTTAAGTAAAGGCTTACCTTGAGATTTTAGGGGAATATTTAAAGCTATCGGAATTCCCAAGGTAATTCCTGACGTTTAAATATGTTTAAACGTATCGGTGACCTACATAGGGAATAATGGCATCATCTAAACAAAATTTTTAACTATTGCAGCCTTTAAATTATGTTACTACTAATTGATAATTAACGACCAAAAAGCTTAAATATTGACATGAATACTCTGCTAACTGATATGGCACAAACCATTGATGAAGTTGTTCAGGGAATAGTTCATGATATTGAACGGGCCCCTTCTACTTTTCTGAATTTGGCAACCATAGCTGGCACTGAACACGAAGTATTTGGGCCAAGACCTTTAGGAAACAAAGATGAAACTCCCAGATATGGATTTACAGATGAACTTATTTCTACAGCAAAATCCACAAATACTGATGAGTTATTTTACATAAAAAATCTGAGATATTGCGGGAGTATATTTTTAGTCAACCCAAGATTGGGCGAAGGATTGAATGCATTGACATTAATGATGAGGCTTGCTAGAGCAGGAGTTATCATTCCTGCTAACTATAGCGAAGGGATGGATTTAGATGCTTGGAAAGTAGTTCCGGAAGCAACTGCATCAATTAGGGAACTTGTCGAAGAAACAGGAACATCTCTTCCTAAAATAAACGAAAACATCGTGAAGCTAGTTAATCCAACCACATCATCCAAATCAGGAAAGGCGTTTTATGAGTGGATAGCCCAACATTATCAGTAATTTTTTTAATCTTATTGTAAATTCGTGTATTTATATTTTAGCACGAATTTACAATCCCACATACTCGCTCATTTATTACGAGGCGTAAACGCCGAGTGGCGAGTCTGCGTTATTTTGCCTTCTTTTTAAGAAAATCCACTCTTTCCTGCACCTTTTTTAGTGCAGTTGGCTTGGTTTTTGCCTTTATAAGGTCAGAAGCTAATTCCTTATCTCCGATTATGTCGTTAACCCAGTTGCCGAAATCGCTTTTTTCCTTGTTGACATGGTGCTTAAACGTTTTATTATCCATGCTTTTCAATTCTTTTGCAAGCCCTTCAAGGTTTGAAATAGTGTGGCCGTCATTGGCCCAGAATAACCTGTCGCCAGGCACATTTGAAAGATATCTCTGCGCTTCCTGTTTTGTAACCATTTACATCATCTCCTTTACGACTCTTCTTAAAACTGCTATCTGTGTTTCCATCTTGTTTTTTGCCATGCTGATATCGTCTGCAAGGCTGTGATCGTAGAAAACATCTCTTACCCAACTGCTGAAGTCGTTCTTGAGCTCGTTTGAATGGTGCTTGAAAACATCTTCGCTCATTGTTTCCAGCGCATCGGCAAGATCCAGAATATTTTTTAATCTGTTTCCGTCTGCAACGACAAAATGCTGCTCTGTCGGAGCCTCTCCAAGAATCTTCTTTTTTATAATGACTTCAACTACCGGCTTATTCTCGTGTTTAGAACCATTATTCTTTTTCATGCTATCTACCTCTTTTTTTATATCTTATTTGAAAGGTTGTTTTTAAAGTTTGCTATTCTTTCTTACTCTTCAATCAACTTCTCTCCCATTTTATTCGCCTTTATCCTGAAGTCGCTCAAAATGTTCATGTACGTGATGAATGCTTCATACGGGCTGTCGTATGGGTTGAAGTATTTGTGCACGTCGCCGTCGTTAAACCACTTGGTGCACATGTAATAGAAATGATCTGATGTCTGCAGCCTTCTCCATTCATCGATTAATTCAGGATTGCCGGATAATTTTACAGGCGTCTCAAGCATATAAGTTTCCTTGATTGCTTCCTGCTGCATCTTGTTTCCCAACCATGCCGATAAATCACGCTCTACATCAGCCCAGCTGACAAAATTGTGAAAATCTGCTTCACCGACCGGAGGATACCTTTTGATTGCTTCTGAAGGAGTTACGAAATCATTGTCAGGATGCTTTAAAATTTCATGAGGAAGCCATCTTAAGAATTCAAAAATACCCTTGTCTTCCCACTGATGCTCGCCGAATGTTTCATAGTCCATAAATAAATTCAGAACATTTCCGTTGCCGTTTATTGCATTAACCCAATGGGCAAACTTCGGCGCGGTCAATGGAAACTCTTTCCAGCTCTGCTCTGAAAATCTGAATGCAATGTCATCTGATAATTTGTAATTTTTTAATAACAAGCTCATATTTTTTGAATTAACAGGCTTGTACACGAAATTCGGGCTTCTCCATCCGAGTATATGATCTGCGCCTTCTGCAATTATTCCCTTGTAGCCCATTTTCTCGACGTAATTTGCAAGCTCGTTGTTGTAAATCAATTCAGTGTTCCTGAAAACAGTCGGCTTGTAGTTGAACAGCTGCCTTATTTTCCTGTTGTGCATTTCAACCTGCTCTTTGAAATCTTCCTTTGAGTAAAGATAAGAAAGCGAATGATGGTATGTTTCGTCCAATAATTCAACGCATCCTGTATCGACCAATTCCTTGAAGCTGTCAATGACTTCAGGCATCCATTTTTCAAACTGCTCAAGCGCAACTCCGCTCATGCTGTATGCTGCTTTGAATTTGCCGTCTGTCTTGTTTATCAATTCAAGAATTGTCCTGTTTGCAGGAAGATAGCATTTGTTTGCAACTTTTCTCACTATTGCTTCATTCTTCGGATTGTCAAAGTAATTGTTATGTTTTCCTATTTCAAAAACAGAATAACGACGCAACCTCATCGGCTGGTGGACCTGGAAATAGAAGCAGGTGCTTACCATTTTGGCACCTCAAGATTTATGATTTTATTGTCAGATATTTTATTTTCAGCAATTCCGTTTTTTCTAAGATGATCTTTTCCGAATGCAGTAAGCTCATAGATTCTTACATAAGAAGAGCTGAATGCTTCTTTAACTAAAGTTTTTCCTGAAAGATGAACAAGATGATTGGATACAGTGCGCCAGTTTACTTTTGTTTCGCCGGCTATCTGATTGATGGTTTTCTGGCCCGATGCAAGCGACAAAAGAATTAAATTCCTTATATCCTCAAAAGTCCTTTTAGCAGTAAAATCTTTTTCTATGTATAACACCCCTTTATGAAATCAACCTATGATTATTATAGTCCTAAGGTGGTCATATAAAAACATATTGTTTTGCATCAGGTATGCCTCTCTAGTGGTATCAAAGATTTATAAAAGAAAAGAATAAATTAAGGCATAATGGAAAAAAAGGCTGATGTTTTATTTGAAGTTTCCTGGGAAGTGTGCAATAAAGTCGGCGGAATATACACTGTTGTCAAGTCCAAGGCTGCAAGGATTGTTGAAACTTACGGCAACGCAAATTATTTTCTCATAGGGCCTTATTTTGCATCAAAAGCTGTCGGGGATTTTCAGGAAGAGATGCCAAATGACGCATGCAAGGCTGCTTTTGAAGAGCTTAAAAAAATCGGGATAATATGCCACTTCGGCAAGTGGCTGATTGAGGGATTTCCCTATACCATTCTGATAGATTTTACAAATTTCAGGAGCAGAACTAATGACATCAAAACAAGACTGTGGGAATGGAACAAAGTAGACTCTCTGAAAGCCGGTAATGACTATGACGAGCCGGTTGCATGGGCATATGCAGCAGGAATGCTGATTGATTCACTTTCGCATTCATACAAAGGCAAAAAAATTGTTGCACAGTTCCATGAATGGCTTGCAGGCGCAGGACTGCTTTATCTTAAAGAAAACAATGAAAAAATAGGAACAGTTTTCACAACACATGCAACAATACTTGGAAGAACGCTTTCAAGCTCTGATATTGATCTTTACAATGTCTGGGACAAAATTGAGCCGGACAAGGAAGCCTACAAATACGGAATCGAAGCAAAGCATTCCCTTGAGAAGGCTTCTGCAAACAGCGCAAGCGTTTTTACAACAGTAAGCGAAATAACCGGAATGGAAGCGCAGCATCTTCTTGGAAGGAAGCCAGATGTGCTGCTTCTGAACGGGCTGGACATAAGCAAATTCCCGACTTTTGAAGAGCTGATGATAAAGCACCGGCTTCAGAGAGACAGAATAAGGGAATTCATGATGTATTATTTTTTCCCTTATTACACATTTGATTTAAAGCAAACTCTGGTTTACTTCATTGCCGGAAGATACGAATTAAGGGACAAAGGAATTGATGTTTACATAAGGGCGCTTGGCGAATTAAACGAAAAACTCAAGAAATCAAAAAGCAAAAAAACAATAATCTCCTTTATCTGGGTTCCTGCGAATTTCCGCAATATAAAGACATCACTCCTTGAAAACAAGACATTTTATCAGGACATAAAAGACGGATTTGACGAAGTCAAGGATGATCTGGAAAAGGATATTGTATACTCTTTTGTTTCAGGCAGCAAGGTCAGCAAGGAATCTTTGTTTGATGAAGAATTCCTCAATGAAATGAAAATAAGAGTTGCAAAGTTTGTAAAAAAAGGAACTCCTCCTTTATGCACTCATGATTTGTACGAGCAGAATGATGCAATAATAAATGAGCTAAACAGAGCAGGCCTGAACAACAAGGAAGAAGACAGGGTCAAAATAATTTATTATCCAATCTACCTTAGCGGAGCTGACGGGCTTCTTAATCTGAATTATTACGAGGCGATGCTGGGCTCGCATCTTGGAATCTTTCCAAGCTATTACGAGCCGTGGGGATATACTCCTCTTGAAGCAGGCGCGCTTGGAGTATCCTCAATCACAACAGATCTTGCAGGATTTGGAAGGTATATCTGCACTGACTGCGTTCAGAACGATGAAAGCGGAATCTTCGTGATTAAAAGATTAAACAAAAAGGAAGATGAGGTTGTAAGCCAGCTTGCCGGCATAATGCACAAGTTTGCAGAGCTTCCACGCGAACAGAGAGTTGCAAACAAGCAGCAGGCAAGAAAATTTGCATCAACATGCGACTGGAAGAATTTCATCAAGAATTACATTGACGCGCACGATTTGGCGTGCGTTAAACAGCATCATAAATAGTTTGGGGGTTTAATTTGCAGGTTGCACATAATTTTGGAGAAGAAGAAGTAAGCTCAAACACGAATGAGAATGCAAGCTTCATGCTTACCAACGGCAACGGAAGCTACTGCAATCTTGCGTGCATTCCATCTTCAAGATACCAGGGAGTTTCCTTTTTTGACAAAAACGAAAACAGGATGTTTAAGTTCATAGAAAACCTTGAAGTCAAGGGCAACAATTACATAAATTTAATCAGAAACCTGTTTTATTCTGTAGAACGTAAAAAAGGAACTCTCCTTGAAAAATTCTTCATGCCGAAAGAGCATAATTCAGTGATATACGAGCTGGATGCAGAAAGGCAGGTCGATATCATAATGGACTGCAGGGAATCATATTCCAACAAAGACTGGGGAAGATTTTATGAAATATTCCAGCAGGACGGATGCGCTGTTGTAAAGTTCACGAAAAGGACAGACAGGAATGAAGATGCAACTGACGGCTATGAAGAGTACACTCTTTACATGGCTATAAAGTCAGACAACCCGAACTGCGAGGAAAATTGCAGATGGGTTGAAAGAAGATATGTTGATGATGAAAAACGCAATTCTAACCCATTCAGGAGGCATGTGTACAATGCTTTGAGGATGGAAGGGTCCAAGTTCGTATTTTCAATGGCAAGGAGCATGAAAGGCGCGATAGACGAATGCAATAAAGTGTTTGAAAATGCTGAAGGGCTTAAGAACAAAGAAAAAGAAAGATTTTTTTCTTTGATGAATTCAAAGCAAATATCAAAGGTAATCAAAAGCAAGAAAATTCCTTCTGAAACAAAAGCAGCTTACTTAAATTGCGCAAATTCATTAGGCAATCTTTCTGTTGATTCAAATGTGTTTGCAGGCCTTCCCTGGTTTTTTCAGTTTTGGACAAGGGATTCGATGATTTCGCTTAAGGCTTTGTCTATCATTGACAAGGGTGCTGCTGAAAGCACACTTGGTGCGCATTTAAGCAAGGTCATGGACAATGGAAGACTGCCAAATATTATCGGGCAGAATGGCTTTGGCAATGCTGATGCTGTTGGATGGATGTTCCTGAGAAACGATATTGGAAACAAAGAGAAAATTGTCTCAGCTGCAGAAAAATCTCTTAATGGGCTGTTAAAGTACTACACAAAAGACAGCTTTGCTTACAATTACGCAAAAGAAACATGGATGGATACGGACTTTGCAAATGACTCAAGAGAAGGGATGAGGATAGAGATGCAGGCATTGAGATTGGGATTTTACAAGATGATGCATGAGCTTACGAGTGATGCAAAGTATAAGATTCTTGAAAACCTGCTTAAGGCTAAAGTAAAAGAAAAGTTTTGGAACGGAAAAGTTTTGGCAGACGGTTTGGGTGATTTTACAGTAAGACCTAATTCATTCATTGCTGCTTATGCGTATCCGGAATTGTTGCCTAAAGATGAATGGATGGTTTGTTTTGAAAATTCCCTTAATTCACTTTGGCTTGAATGGGGTGGATTATCAACAATAGACAAAAGCCATTATCTTTTTACAAATTCCCATACGGGCGAAGACAGAAAGAGCTATCACAGGGGCGATTCATGGTTCTGGATAAATAATTTGGCTGCGCTTGTTCTTGCAAGAGCTGATAAGGCAAAGTTTAAGGACAAAATAAATCAAATTATGAAGGCAAGCAAAGAAGAAATATTATGGAAAGGGTGCATAGGATGCCATTCTGAGCTAAGCTCTGCCAAAGAATTGAAATCAGAAGGATGCTATAATCAGGCGTGGAGCAACGCGATGTATATGGAGATGGTTGATGAGTTGTATGGATGAATTGCGAAGCAATTCAGCTGTATTCGCCGATAAATGCATTGCATTTTCGGTCGTGCTCGCAAATCATTGATTTGCGACATTTGGTCAAGCTTTTTGCGAACGCAAAAAAGGTTGGGCGGGATCAACGCTATGTTTATGGAGATGATTGAGGAAATATATTTATGATTCTAAGCCAGTTATTTAGTCAAATCAGCTACAATTCGCTCAAACATGAAATCCGTCTCCGATATCTCTCTTGGCTCTCTTCCCATTAATTCAAAGCCATTTTTCCTGTAAAATTCAAGAGTGCCGGGGAACAAAGTTGCCAATGCAGACATTGTCTTGTACCCTCTATCCACTGCCTCCTTTTTTACAACTCTCAACAAATCCCTACCTATATGCATGCCATGGTGATCCGGCGCAACGTAATTGCCGTAGAGGAAACATTGTTCCCTATCTGCGCCGGGCTCTTCTCCGCTTCCCGAAGCAGCAAAAGAAGTTCCGACAAGCATATCTTTACTATTGTAAGCAAAAGCAGCTGCGAACGACCTTTCAAGAAATTGATCGAACTTTGAGGAATACTCTCTGATAAATTTTAACATCTGTTCATTAGAATAAACCCTTACTCCGTTATCTATAGAAACTAAATGTGCATCCACAACACTTGTAGTTATATGGCTCAGAATATCCAGCTTCATTTTATCTCCTATTTGAGCGGCTTGCCCATTTACTAAAACCTCAATATTTACCGAAGAGTTCTCAACCATTTTTTAGAATTAATCCAATGTATAATACATTCTTCTGTTGATTTTACCCTTGTTTTCAACAGAAACCAGGCTTATTTTTCCTATTTCAGAAGTGTTCTTTACCTGTGTTCCGCCATCTGCCTGCATGTCTATGCCCGGGATTTCAACAATTCTTAATTCATCAACTTCAGGCGGCATGACAGAAGCCAGCTTTACAATGCCCGGTATTTTTAATGCTTCTTCCCTTGGAAGAGTATAGATTTTGACATCAATTGCTTTTTGGACATACTCATTTGCCATGTCAATGTAGCTTTGAATTTTTTCTTTATTTAATGTTTCCAAAGCAAAATCAATCCTTGACTTGTCAACATTCAATTGGTTGCCGGTGCACAATGCGCCTGCTTCTTTGTAAAGGACTGCATCAATTATATGCGCTGCTGTGTGCATTCGCATCAATCTATACCTTCTGTCCCAGTCAATCTTGCACTTTACTTGGTCGCCTTGCTTTAACCCTGGCTTTGCAACTTCGTGGCTGATGGTTCCTTCAAACTTGCCAGCATGCACAACAGGATATTCTACACCGTTGCAAACCATTACTCCAAAATCAGCAGGCTGGCCGCCGCCTTGAGGGTAGAACGCCGATTGATTCAAGATAACGTACTTGTCATCCTTTACAGATTCAACAACTGCGTCAAACTCTTTAATGTAAGAATCGGTCATGTATATTGCGTTTTTCATAAAGAAAGGAATTTGAGTATCATTTATAAAATTGATTATTTTGATTGATGGCCATAAAGAAAGGATTATAAACACAAACATTTTAGATAACTATAAATTGACAACAACACTAGGAAGAGTAGCTGGAGCCTTTCTTATACTCTTAGGAATTTTTGGCTCTATATGGGCACTTATAAGTGAAGGATTTAATTTTATAGGTGGTGAAGTGATTATATTGGGTATCATAGCACTTAATTTAACTATTATCCTTTCAGGAGTATTATTTATATTAGGAAAAATATGGGGAATATACCTAATAAGGCCGTCTTTAATAATCCTGTCAATATCTTCGCTGGTTTATTTAGGAATGATGCTACCTATTTACTCATTAATTTCAATTCAAGGATTTGCATCAACAATGGTTACTCTAATTATATTTGGCTTAACTGCTTATAGTTTTAGTTCTACTGCCAAAATACGTTTAATAGGAAATCAATAGTAAGCGTTTGTTTATAATAATTATTGTTTGATGCCAAAAGCAGCAAGCTCTTCAAGAGTCGGTTCTCTTAGTTGTGGATTTCTAACACTACCTAATGTTCCAAGCTGACCACTAACAGTAAGTTCAAAGCCCATTTCTAAAAACTCTTTTAGAATTCTTTCGAAACCTGAGGCGGTATAAAACTCATCATTTGTAAATGCATGAATATAGCCATCTCTTCGGTTGTTTAATGGTGCGCCTCTTGGCAGCAATACAGGCTTATTTTCAACAACCTCAACAGAACCGGTTTTGGCTCCCGGGTCTTGATATTGTTAATGGAACATGTTGTTTAGCATAACCTACTATCTCTCCAAGCTCGCCTTCACGAGACACATCAGTTCCTCCTGAATTTATCTTTTCAAGAGATTCTTGCAATTGAGCGTACCTCTTGCGTAAAACCTCTTCATCCCTTAATTGCCGGAAATTAAAATTATGCATTCCAACACGTATCAAACTTAAAGCAACAGAAGCAACATTGCTTTCAATAATATCTGGGAATATTGCTGCATGAACGTGTAAAATTGGATAGCTATTCATTACCTATGGAAACAAAACACCAAATTTAAACTTATCTTAGAAATAAAGAAGAAAAAAATAAAAAAAACTAAGGAATTAATCCTTAGCTAATCCCCAGATTGATTTTACTGCTACCAATACAGCAGCTGGAGCAACGAAAACTGCAATATTTCCTACAGCTGTTGCCAAGTAGTCGCCTACTAGCCATATCAATTTAAGGTTTTCTGATGCAGTTCCAGTAGCCATTAAAGCTATTGATGCCACCAAGAATGGTGTTGCTTCCTTCTCGCTTACGTTAAGGATACCCACCACTAGACCCAAAACTATCAATGCAAGGGTCAACTGTCCAGCCCACTCGCTGAAAAAACTAAGTCCTAATACAAGGGCTATCACAATACCTGCGACAAATGCCCATTGTCCCATTTTACCTGTCATTTTAACCTCCACCTCCAAATTTTTTTGGATATCGCAAATTCTTTAGAATTTGCGGGATTGAAAATTGCGAACCAAACATTTTAAGTTGTCCGATTCCCCCAATTTTCAATAAGAATCCAATTAAACACTTTCAAACGAACTTATATTTAAAGATTATGCTTCAAATGGCTATGGATTAATGCTCAAATTTTAAGGAAAAACCATTAAGTTCTTGATTGAACAAAAAAGTTATTTTAAGCCTTCTTTTAGTCAAAAAAGGTTGAATAAGCCTTTTTTATAGCTAAAATTATAGGAAGGTTTAAATAGGGTGATTTTCAGAGTAAGTATTCTGGGCACTTAAAGTGCCTGGGAGCTATGAAACAATGTTTCCTGGCTCATGCGTATCACAGGAGGTGAACGTTGATGGAAAAAATAGGAAATTACTCCTTTATTGCTGGGGTAATAATAGCAATCGTGCTTGGACTGGCAACAGCTCAGCTTGGCGACGCAGCCACATGGCTTTGGTCATTGCTGGTTGTACTTGGACTTGTAGTAGGGTTCTTGAATGTTTCCGGCAAGGGAACAAGGGACTTCCTATGGGTAACAGTCGCATTGGTGCTTGTCGCATTTGCAGGCAAGGAGCAAATTGACGGATGGGCGAATGTCCAATTTATCGGAGCATACCTTTCAGGAGTGTTGGGCAACATACTTGCATTCGTAATACCTGCAAGCGTTGTTGTAGCACTTAAGGAAGTGTGGAACTTAGCAAAAGGCAATTAAGCCTTTACTCAAAAATTAATAATTTTTGAGTTCCACAGAAACTTTGTTTCTGATGGATATTTTTATTTTTTCTTTTTTCTAACATACCTTTTTAATTGATTATTCATTACTTCCTATATGGTTCATGTTTCATTAGAAGATTGTACTCTATCGGTATATAGCATTCCTCAAACCAGATTAGGGAGGAGTTCTAATTTAGAGATGCAACTAAAGTTGCCTAAGATGATTGATTTAACAGGAATAACTCCACAGATAAATCCTGAAAGATGGGGTCAGGATCATGAAGTTTATAGTTTCAAAGGCCATGGGGCATTATACGTGCCATGCGATTATCATGCTTATTTTTGGGCAAACGACTATCTTGAAGATATAGGTGAAGACAGAGATGCGCATAATTTTAATTTAGGAAGCATTGAGGGGAGCATGGACAGGAGACAATTTCAAAATTTCAGGATGAGCAACATAGATGCTGTCTTAACTGGTCTTGCAGGTCAAGAAGATAAGGGAAGCATCATAAGGACATTAAAATCATATGGCCCACTCAATTCATATATGGAAAGTTTCTTTGGATGGCTCAACATGTTCATTGAAAGACACGGAGATCTTAGGTGGTATAATCCTTTGGACGGGGAAGATAGGTACTCTGAAGAGTTCTTTGAAAGATTAAGAAAAGACAGCACACTATAAACTTCATAGAAATTACCCAAAACATAATATACTAATAATCCTTCTTTCTTGATTCATGGAGATTCTTAAAAACATCAAAATAGTTGATTTTGCGCTTCTGATAGATTCAACTTTAATCATTGCAGATATCCATATTGGGTATGAAGAAGCACTGAACAAACAAGGAGTTCTTGTTCCAAGACTGCAGTTTGCTGAAATTGCAGGCAATATGGAAAAAATATTTGCTTCAATTGATAATAAATTGGATAAGGTAATCATAAACGGAGATCTGAAGCACGAGTTCGGCACAATCTCAGAGCAGGAATGGCGCAACACGCTGAAGTTTCTTGATTTGCTTTCAAAGCACTGCAATGAGGTAATCTTAATCAAAGGCAATCATGACAAGATACTGGGGCCGATTGCAAGAAAAAGAAATGTCAGGGTTTTGGAAAACTACGTTTTCAAAGCGAAATGCGGCAATGTGCTTGTAACACATGGAGACAAGATTCCTGATGCTAAACTGCTGAAAGAAGCATCTGTTATTGTGATTGGCCATGAGCATCCTGCTATATCATTAAGAGATGGCCGAAGAGTTGAATCTTCAAAATGCTTTCTTTCCGGAAAGTACAATGGCAAAAATCTGATAGTGCAGCCTTCTTTCAACACAATGGTTCCCGGTACAGATGTAACAAGAAACAGAATACTGAGCCCATTGCTTTCCAAAGGGCTTGATGATTTCAGGGTTTATATCGTTGAAGACAAAGTTTATGATTTTGGGAAGCTTGGAAAGTTAAGGAAGAAGATGGAAGATTGACTATTTATACAGTTTATTTATCAAATCAGCTTTAGTAACCAACCCTACAAAAGTGCCTTCTTCTGACACAAGAACCATTGGGTAATGCTTCAAAAGATTAGAAACAACCTGTATTGAAGATGTTTTTGACACAATTGGAGGGGATTCCTGCATTATATCCCTTACATGATTGGCTTTTTTTTCAAGAAGCGCTTCAAGTATTGTGGATTCTGAAACCATGCCCACAAGCTTGTGGCCATCAATGACTGGAACTTGCGATATCTGGAATTTCTTCATTTTTGAGATTGCTTCCTTTACAGGCTCATTTGAAGCAACACTTACTATTTTGGGATTCATTATTTGCCCTGCTTTTATTTCTTCTTTCTTCTCCAGCTCGCTTAGCGCTTTGAAGATTTTCTGTGTTTTAGTATAAGTCGGGTCTATCCTGCCGGATTCAACCTTTGCAATCAGCGATTGTGATACGCCTGACCTGTTCGCAAGCTCTGACTGAGTCATGCCTAGCTTCTTTCTTATTTTTTTTACTTCTTCTAGTTCGTATGACATAACGGCAGACTCCGTTAACACGTCGCTCAAGTTGGATTTAACAATCCAACGGACATGCAACAAATTTACTTTACTGTACTAGTTAATAATATCTATTATATAAATTATTCCTTTAGGAATATTTCTGGCAAAAAGGTTTTTAAAAAGAATGGAAGATTAGCCTCTAATGATATTAATTCTTATAAAATGAGGTGGAAAAATGGCTAAAATAACATATGTTACGAGCGAGAGTGTTACAGAAGGGCATCCGGACAAGATATGCGACCAGATAAGCGATGCAATACTGGATTCATTATACGCGCAGGATCCTTATTCAAGAGTTGCTGTTGAATGCTTGACCACAACAGGCCTTGTTGTTGTTGCAGGCGAAGTAACCACAAAGGGATACGCAGACATACAGGGCATTGCAAGAAGAACTTTAAGGGAAATTGGATATACAAATCCTCAATTTGGAATAGACTGCGAGGATGCAGGAGTGCTTGTTTCAATTCACGGACAAAGCCTTGACATAGCACAAGGTGTTAATGAATCCGGCAATAAAGAGCAGGGAGCCGGAGACCAGGGAATGATGTACGGGTTTGCGTGCAATGAAACTCCGCAATTAATGCCTTTGCCTATAATGCTTGCGCATGGATTAACAAGAAAGCTTGCAGAGTGCAGAAAGAAAGGTGTCATTACAGATCTTGGACCTGATGGAAAATCACAAGTTAGCATAGAATACCATGACGGTGTTCCAAAAAGAGCAAGTGCAGTTGTCATAGCGCAGCAGCATCTTGAGCATATAAGCGAAGAAAAATTAAAAGAAGAGATTCTTGAAAAAGTTATAAAACCAGTATGCGGAACTTGGATGGATAAAAACACAAGCGTGCACATCAACGCAACAGGCAAGTTTGTTATTGGCGGGCCTGAAGGAGATTCTGGAGTTACAGGAAGAAAAATAATTGTTGACACTTATGGCGGAGTTGGACGCCACGGCGGCGGAGCTTTTTCCGGAAAAGATCCAACAAAAGTTGACAGGAGCGGAGCATACGCTGCAAGATACGTTGCAAAAAACATTGTCGCAGCCGGATTGGCAGACAGATGCGAAGTCCAGCTGTCTTATGCAATCGGAGTCGCGCAGCCAACTTCAGTAAACGTTGATACGTTCGGAACAAATAAAATTCCGGAAGAAAAAATTGTTGAGCTTGTCAAGAAACACTTCAAATTAACTCCTAGATGGATAATCGAGCACCTTAACCTTAGGAGGCCTATCTACAGAAAATCTGCAGCCTACGGCCATTTTGGAAGGGAAGACCCTGATTTTACGTGGGAGAAGACAGACTTTGCAGAAATCTTGAGAGCAGAAGCCGGATTAAAGGGAAAATCAAAGTAAAATAAACCAATACATTTTTATATTTCTTTTATTTTCTTTTTCTTATGAGCAGCAGTCCTAGACTTGGATTTTGGTTTCTTTAATTAGTTAAAACTCTGCTATAAGCATTATTTCTTCAAAATCAAAGTTGCTGCGAAAGGCTCGAGTTCTGGAATTTTATAAAATAAACAACAGGAGGAAGACTATAAAATGAATCAATCAAATAAGGAATTGGATTTAAAAGATGCAGATGGAAAATTGAATTTGGCATCGGCATTAAGAGTGAATCAGAGCTCTGTAAATGGGCTGTGGAAGCAAATTAGAAAATCAGATGAAACTTCAAGAATAGTAGTGCTTGAAGTATTGGCTGCCAAGCTTGCAAGGGATTTTGAGTTTGTTAGCAACTTATCAGAACGTGAAAAGCTGGATTTTTTGGCAAGAATGTACAAAATTTCACCAAGAGCAGTAATCCCTTTGGTAGATTATAGCGGCTCAAGAGCAGACACCCAGAAGCAGGAATTAGAAGGCGGACGGTACTTCAACAGCTAAACTTTTGATAGGCGAAAGCCTATTTTTTTATTTTTTTAGAAACATTTTTATATCTCCTTCTTTTTCTTTTTCTTATGAGCAACAGCCACATGTTTTGGTTTGGTTATCTGTTTTGATTAGTTGCTCGGCTATAAGCATTATTTCTTCAAAATCAAAGTTGCTGCGAAAGGCTTGAGTTCTGGATTTAAATTTGACAAATTTTTTACTTTTATCTGATACGAAACTAAACGACGGAGGATAATGAAATGAATCAAATAAATAGGGAGTTGGATTTAAGAGATATAAATGGAAGAGATTGTTTAGCTTCGCTTTTGGGGCTTGATACATCTCCAATGGGTGGCCTGTGGAAAAAAATAAGCACAACACAGGAAACTGAAAGAGTAAACAGACTAAATGTGCTTGCTTCGCAGCTTGCAAGAGATTTTGAGGAAATGAATGGAGCACCTAAAGCAGAAAAATTGGCAATACTGGCAAGAAGATATAGAATCTCACCTCAGGTTGTACAGCCTTTGATAAACTATGACAATTCAAGAAAGCCACAGCCAATTGCTCTAGAACCAAGCGGATGGTATTTTGTAGAATGACTTTTTAAGGGCCGAAAGCCTATTTTTATAATTTTTTAAACTTATACCCAATCATCTTGTAGACTATTCTTGAGCACATGAAGTCAGGCGCATGAAGATTTTTAATCGGAGCAAGCTCAACCAAATCGCAGCCGACAACGTTCTTCTTTTCAAACACTTTCTTCAGAAATCTCATGGTTTGATAATAACTCAAGCCGCCAGGCTCCGGTGTTCCGGTTGAAGGCATTATGCTTGGGTCCAATCCATCCACATCAAAAGTTATGTACACATCATTGCTTAATCTGGAAATTGCTTCGTCAAACCATTTGTCATTGTCAACAATGTCGCGCGCCCAGAAGATTTTAAGGTTTTTTTCCTTTACATAGTCTGCTTCTTCTTCGCTTAAGCTTCGTATTCCAACTTGAACAACATTCGCAAATTCAAATGATCTTTTCATGGCGCAGGCATGGCTGTGCTTTGAATCTTCAAATTCTTCCCTTAAGTCAGCATGCGCGTCAATCTGTAATACACTTAGTTTTGGATATTTCTCGCTATAAGCCTTTACTATGCCGCTTGTTATTGAATGCTCTCCTCCGAGTGTCACAAGGAATTTGTTATCAGAAAGAATCTTTTTTGCGTGCGAATAAGCAACATCAGCCATTTTATTGGCATCTTCATTTGTTTTTAAGTCTTTAAGCGTGCATATTCCGCATTCATAGACCGCGCCAATTTCATCATCATATAACTCCATCTCATGCGAAGCTTCTATTATTGCAGAAGGGCCTTTCTCTGTTCCTTTTCCGTAAGAAGTTGTTTTTTCGTAAGGAAACGGAAGTATAGCTGTTTTTGATTTCCCGTAGCTTGAGTAGTTGTCTGGCAAATCTCCAAAGTTCCCGTGGCTTTTTACGTATTCCATTTATTCTGTGAGAATGGATATGCTTATAAATATTTTCAAATTCAGCAATATGATGAAGAAAACCATTGTTAAAAAAATTGGCAAAAAGGGAAAGGGAGTATTCGCCCAAAAAGACTTCAAAAAAGGAGAACTCATTCTTGCTATCAAAGGAAAAGTTGTAAGCTCTGCAAAAGCAGATTCTATGCAGCATTACTACAGGAATCACATATGTGTTGTTGGAGATGATGAATGGGCGCTGATGGGAATTCCGGAGCGGTATATCAACCATTCATGCTCTCCAAATGTTTTTGACAAAAAAAGAAAAGTCTTTGCGATGAAAAACATCAAAAAAGGAGAAGAGCTTGCTTTTGACTATTCAATCAATGGGCCGGATGGCGAAGACTGGAAGATGAAATGCCACTGCAAAAGCAAAAACTGCAGAATTAACCTGAACGGCGAGTTTTTCAGCCTTCCGAATAAACTCCAGAAAAAATACCTGCCTTATCTTGACGAGTGGTTTAGAAAGAGATACAACGATAGAATAAAAAAATTGGGATAACCGCCTTCTAGTTTTGCCATCGTTCGCATTGAATGTTAAGATATATTGCAAAATTCTCTCTGGAACTCCGAATTTTGCTTTAGGTTTTATAGAATATACTCACATTTTGATGGCAAAACTCGTATTTAAGAAATCCTAACTACTTCTGGAATTTGAAAAGCATTTGCTTATCGAATCCCCACTGCTTTTTCCAGTGATCGCATGATGATAAAAAGTCAACGTACCTCACTTTCTTGGCTATTGCGTTCTGTATATCAAGAACTACCATCAGCTTGCCTATGTTTGGGATTTTCTGGTTGTTTGCAGAGCCTGTAAGGACATGATACCAATTCTTATGCTTGAATCCAACGTCAACAGCTTCCACTTTGCCGTTTACCTCAACGCTTATCATCTGAAGTGTTCTTTTCTTCTGAGCAGCCAGTATCATCTTTTTTACTCCTCTTTTAAGCCATTCCCGTTTGTAGACAGAATCATCCTCAAATTGCTTTATGTTCAGCTGAACAAGCCTCTTGAAATCACGGGTTCTGTTGTAGTATACTTTATATTTCGGAATTTTCTTCAAATCACTCCTAAAATTTTTTTGTTTTTTCTTTTCGAACGAATTAAAATATTTTTCAAAATTGTACCCGTACTTGGCAAGGTCAATGTAGTAAGTGTACTGATCTTCTGAGAAGTTGTAGTATTTTGCCTCTTTTGGATCAATTCCTTCTATGAGTGTTTTATCTGGGCATTCATTTAGAAGATTTCCAAGCTTGGACTTATCGTTGAAGAAAAATGCGTTTCTTTCCGGGAACCATCCTCCGAAATACGAGTAGTCATTGTCTTTTTTTGAATATGCAAGCGGTATGACGCCGACAATCTTTCTCTTGTCGCGGCCGACGATGAAATGCGGCTTTGCCTCCTGCCTGTCGTAGAAGCACGCTCTGTAGTCCCAGCTGTCAAACATATGCTGGTTCGGGGTAAAATGATTCCATAATCTTGCGCAGTCGTTTATACCGCGGTATACTTTTAGTTCCATTACATCCACCCAGCATATTTGAGAACGAATTTAATTTTTTTATTTTGGCTTTTCGTGGGAAATCAAGCCTCGGTTTTAACTGTCATTTGCGTTTTTCTTTTTGCACAATCAATTATTTGTGCTTATTCATACAAATTGGAAAGCTAATATAAAAACTTATTGGAAATTTCAATTGAAATTTCCAATCTGGCGCGGCATATTGGAAATTTTCATCAAAAATTTTATTAAAACCAAATATTTTGAACTAAAAATAAATTTTTTAATCTTTTTTGAATTATCTTATTATCGGAAACACATAATCCTTGAATCCTATTGCAACTAATGCAGTGCCAAAATTTTTCTTTGGAACAAATGATCTTGTCTCAATCCTTGTGTCTCTTAATTCAAACTCTTCTGAAAATCCGTTTTCGTAAAGCTCCTTGAGGCTGCTTTTCAAACTATCTCTTGCATCCCCCTCTTCATCGTTGCCGTTGTACTCTGCAACCAATCCGCCGTACTTCTTGCCGGTTTTTCTGCTGAAAAGCCAGCCGTAGATTATGCCTGCAGTGAGCCTTGTTCCTTTCTTGCCGGATGCTACTGCCGTGATTGACTCAAGAACAGAACCATGGGTGACTTCATCATAAGATGGCTTTTCTGTCTCAATCGCTATTGCCGGCATTATTGATGAATAGACCATTATGTTATACCTTTCAATGCCCGCTTCCTTCAAGGCAAGGTGGTATGAGCCTGCGTGAACTGTTATGTCGCTTTCTCCAATGCCTGATGTCCAGAAAAATGATCTTGGAATCCTGTTTCCAACTATAATGGAAAGATTCTGCTGTTCAACAATCATAGAATCCTGCATCATGCCGGATTTTTTAATCATATTCAATCGCGAGTGAGTCATTTTTTAAGAGAGTCTTATCTATTTATTTCCAGCAATTTTCTTAGAACTTATTGTCTTTTTAAGCTGCGACAATGAACTTGTTTCCCCTGAGATATTATGATCCATTTTTGTCTTTGTGGATGAATTATTGAATTTTTAATAGTGAAGAGGCTAGTATTTAAATCTTTTTATTTTTTGGTTTTATAGACGCTGTTTTCCAGAAAAATCTTATGTTTTTTTGCTGTTTTTTGGCTTAAATTCTTTCCAAAAAAATATTTATCGACGAGATATTATTTTTTTATATTTTTTTGAAAAAATTAATATTTTTTTAAATTTTAATCAGTGATGGCTGTGATTTTCTTCTTTGGAATGTTTTTTTGCCTTTTCCAAATCTATTTCGCAGAAGTGGCAGTAAAGTTCGTCATCTGACAAAGAACGCCGGCAGTTTGGGCATATTGCAACGTCGTGGCTCATTTTCAAAAAATCATGCATCTACAAACAATTTGTGCTTCTCGTTTCCTTCAAGCTCCAGGAGTATTCTTTTTATGATTGCTTTCTCCGGATCCGGCATCAGTTTTACCCTGTTCTTAAGGTCTGCAAAGCTCTCAAAAGGCTTTTCATCCCTTGACTCTATGATTTGCCACATATGCTTTTTTCCAAGCCCGGGAAGAAGCTCCAGCTGGTGCATTCTTGTGCTTAGCGGCCTGGCGCTGTTGAAAAAATCTATGAATTTCTTTTCGTTCTTTTGGATTACATCCTTTATCACAAAATCAAGCTCTGACTTTGCGGTTGAAGATAATTTAGAGGTTCCCATCTTGCCGACTATGTGGTGGATTTTGTCTCTTTTTCCTTCTCCTATGTACACTTCTTCAAATGGCTGAAGATGAATTCCTTTTTTAGGAACAAGCTCCAGAAGCACGAAATGCTCTTTTCCCATGGCCTGGGCTATCGGTGTTTTCATGTACAGCGGCCTTTCATCATGGGAATAGCCGTTTGGCAGAAAATCCAGCACTATTGCCGTTTCTTCTCTTGTCCTTTCCTGTTTTTCCGGTTCCATTTTGATTTAATCAGTATTAAATTTTAACATTTATAAACATTTTGAATAAAAGAAGCTACTTTTTTTCCAAGAACTCATTTACCGTTTCAACAATCTTCTTCATTGAGTCGTTGCTGACGGTTATTGTGTAGCCCTGAAGTATAACCTTCAGTTCATTGATTGTAGTTGGAGCAAGGTCGATTATCTTGTGTATATGCTGGTCCTTGAGCCTTGGAATATTCAGCTTCTGCATTTTTTCAAACAAATCGGTTTCCTTTACATCGGCAAGAACCTGATGAAGGTATTCTTCTGTCTTGTTTGCCCTGAAGTTAAGCTCTTTATCTCTTTTTTTTATTTTTTCCAGCTCGTTTTTTAACTGGTGCATGTTAATAGGTGTTTCAGATACGATTTGCATGTCTCCCATTGTTTATACTCTCCTCAAGTGGACCGGATGCACTACAAGCATCTTTGCCTTGTTGATATCTTTGATTGTGACTTCGTAGCATCTCCCGACCTTTCCTGCGATTATTCCTGCTTTTCCAACAAATCTTGGATGGTACATGCCTTTCTGTATTGCCGGCTCCACTCCAAGGTACACTTTATCCCCTACGCTAAAAGACTGGAAATAATTGGTCATGCTTACTTTTCCTTTTTCTCTTCTCTCTTTTTTAAACTTATATCTAGTCTTTCTCCTCATTCCTCCTATTCTCTTTGCCATTTCAGCCTTATGGAAGAATGAGTGCTATAAAAAGGTTGCGGAAAATATTGCTTATGCAGTTTATATATAATTACATAGCGAATTTTCAGGTGGTTTTTCCTTTTACTACCATGTAATAGAAAGATTTATATATCTGCTGGCTTACGACAAAATCATTAAAATACAAAATATAATACTACAACAAAAGGTGATTAATGATGGGATTTTTTGGCAAGCTTAAAGAAAAATTGGGAACAAATTCAGGCTCTGAGATGTTTGACGAGGCAGAACAGGATTATGTTGAACTCGAGAGTGAAGCAAAGTTTGATCCAAAATCAAAACTTGTGGTAAGGCCATTTGTTATTGAAGAGTTTGAGCACATCAAGCCAATTCTTGACACATTAAGGGAAGGGCACACAATCGCTTTAATCAACATCAAACCTTTGAAAGACAAAGATTTGATTGAATTAAAAAGAGCAATCAACAAGCTGAAGAAAACATGCGATGCGCTTGAAGGAGACATTGCAGGATTCGGAGAAAACTGGATTGCAGCTGTTCCAAGCTTCGCCTATATATACAGGGGCCCAAAAGGGGCAAAGGGAGAAGCTCCAGCTAAAGCTGAGAATGTTGAAGTAGCAGAATACGAGTAAACTTCTTTAAATTTTTATTTTTTGTTTTGATTTTAGTATAACCCCTATTTCATAACGCAAATTCTTTAGAATTTGCGGAATTGTAAAAATCCCATTTTTACAATAAACTTTATAAACCCCGTTAAAACTAATATACTCAGATGACAAAAAAGGTGTTGAAGGAATTCAAAGTTGAATACCTTCAGGTGATGGATGAAAACGGAAGCGTAGATGAGGCATTAATGCCTGCTCTTTCTGACGATGAGATTAAGAAAATATATGAAATGATGGTTCTTGTAAGGTGGTTTGACCAGAAAGCATTCAATATGCAAAGACAGGGGAGAATTGGAACATATATCCAGTTCAAGGGGCAGGAAGCATCGCAGATTGGAAGCGCTATGGTGCTTGAAGACGCTGATTTTATGTTTTCGATGTACAGGAGCTCTGCTGCGCTGATTGCAAGAAAGCACCCTATTGCGCAGATTCTTCAGTATTGGAGCGGCGATGAAAGGGGAATGAAAGCTGCTGACAATGTAAACAATTTTCCTATATCTATTGCAGTCGGCACTCATATGATACACTGCTCAGGCGCAGCATGGGCCGCAAAAATAAGAGGCACAAAGCAGGTTGCAATCACTTATTTTGGAGAGGGCGCCACTTCAAAAGGAGATTTTCACGAAGCATTGAACTTTGCAGGAGTTTTTCAGGCACCGGCAATATTTTTGTGCGAGAACAACCAATTTGCAATTTCCGTTCCAAGAGCGCAGCAGACGCAATCAGAGACAATTGCGCAGAAAGCAATTGCTTATGGGATTGAAGGGATTCAAGTTGACGGCATGGACATATTTGCAATGTACAAGGCAACAAAAGAAGCTGTTGAAAAAGCAAGAGCCGGAAAAGGACCTACACTGATAGAAGCGTTCACTTACAGATTATGCGACCATTCAACATCTGATGACGCTACAAGATATAGATCCAAGGAAGAAGTTGAAATGTGGTCAAAGAAAGATCCGGTTGACAGATTGGAAAAATTCATGCGCAAGAAAGGCTTGTTGGATGATGCTTACAAGGAAAAAGTTTTGAAGCAGGCGCAGGAAACTGTTGAAAAAGCAGTCACTGAGTTTGAAAAGATAACTCCACCTGATCCACAAGACTTATTTAAGTATGTTTATGCTGAGATGACGCCTCAGCAGATAGAAGAAATGAAAGATTTGCTTGGTTGATTGAGGTGCTATAAAATGGTAATTTTGGAAGCAGAAGGTCAAATTCTTGCAGGCAAACCAAGTAATTTGAGCGATATAATATGCATGGTCGATGTTAAAATCGGTGGACATAGATTTAGTGACGTTCGAATGGTGTTAAGCATAGAAGATCCGAGAGTAGTGGGAGTTTTAATTTTTGATAAAATCAATACGAAAGCTATAGAATTAGTGATTAAATGATTTTAAACATTAAACAAAAATGGTAATTGCAACAATCGTTCAAGCAGTGAATATGGGATTAAGGCAGGAATTAGCCAGAGATAAGAATGTCGTCATGCTTGGTGAAGATATCGGAGTCAACGGCGGAGTTTTCAGGGCAACAGATGGATTGCAGAAAGAATTTGGAAAAGACAGAGTTGTAGATTCTCCGCTTGCAGAGCTTGGAATTGTGGGGGCAGCAATTGGAATGGCAGCAAACGGATTAAAACCGGTTGCAGAAATACAATTTTCAGGATTTATGTATGGGCCTTTTGATCAGTTATTGTCGCATGCAGCAAGGATAAGGGGAAGAAGCAGAGGGCGCTTCACTTGTCCGATTGTCGTCAGAACACCTTACGGAGCCGGGATAAGGGCATTGGAACTGCATTGCGAATCCGGAGAAGCGATATTTGCACATGTTCCCGGATTAAAAATGGTAATTCCTTCAAATCCTTATGATGCAAAAGGGTTGCTTGCTGCCGCAATAAGGGATCCCGATCCAGTTATCTTTTACGAGCCGATGAGATTGTACCGTGCTATTAAACAGGATATTCCTGAAGGAGATTATGTTGTTCCGATTGGAAAAGCAAATGTGCTGCAGCAGGGAACTGATTTGACGCTGATTGCATGGGGCTCGATGGTAAAAACATGCCAGGATACAATCGAAAAATTAAATGGGAAGTACAGCGTTGAACTGATTGACATGAGAACAATCAGCCCATACGATGCAGAAACTGTTATTAATTCAGTAAAAAAGACAGGAAGATGCGTCATCGTGCACGAAGCCGTAAGGACATGCGGCTTTGCAGGAGAATTAACCGCATGCATAAATGAAAAAGCATTCCTGAACATGGAAGCGCCGGTCATAAGAGTCACGTCTCCCGATGTTTCTGTTCCGCTTGCAAAGCTTGAGAGCTACTTTTTGCCTGATGTCACAAGAGTTATGAAAGGAATTGAAAAGGTTATGAGTTTTTAAGTTACATAATAAATAGGCGAGCTGGTTGTGGTGCCAGCGAACTGTAAAATTTGTCCGAAGGACGGAAAAATAAAATTTATAAAAAACAATAACGAAAACGCAATAACGAATAACATTAACTAAAAAATTAATTTAAAATAAACCCAATAAAAACAAATCAAAAAATAACTAATAAAATGACCTACGAATTCAAGTTTCCGGATGTTGGAGAGGGAATCCATGAAGGCGAGATAGTCAAATGGCTTGTCAAGGAAGGCGATAAAGTAAACGCTGACCAGCCGCTTGGAGAAGTTGAGACTGACAAGGCTGTTGTTGAAATGCCGTCCCCTAAAAGCGGAAAAATTCTGAAATTGCACGTTGCTGCCGGCGGCGTGATTCACGTCGGAGATGTGATGGTTACAATTCTTGAAGACGGCGAGACAGAAACTGCAAAGCCTGCAGAAGCAAAATCATCAGCTCCTGCTCCAGTTTCGTCTGCAACCGCTTCCGGCAATGTTCCCTACACTGGTTCTGTTGTTGGTTTCTTGGAAGAAGCGAAGGATGTCAAGCCTATTGTTTCACAATCCACTGCACAAACAGTTTCACAATCATCTGCATCTTCTGATGCCGGAATATTGGCAACGCCTCCTGTAAGAAACCTTGCGAAGCAGCTTAATGTTGATTTATCAAAAGTAAAAGGCACCGGACAAGGCGGAAGAATAACAATGGAAGATGTGCAGAAGGCAAAAAGCTCGGCGCCTGCAACTCCGGCACCACCATCTTCAGAAATAAAAGATTCAGGATTCAAGGTCGTAAGAAAATATGATTTCTTCGGATACATCGACAGGGTCAAAATGCACGGAATAAGGAAGATTGTTGCGCAGAAAATGGCAGATTCAATTTTCACAGCAGCTCAATTAACTAATATGAACGAAGCAGATGTGACTGATTTGGTTGCATTAAGGGAGAAAGAAAAAATAGAATATGAAAAAGAAGGAATCAAGCTTACATTTTTGCCTTACATAATAAAAGCAACAGCCTTGTCATTAAAAGACCATCCTAATCTGAATGCTTCTCTTGAAGGCGACGAGATAATCCAGAAGAAATATTACAACATTGGGATTGCAGTTGACACAGAAGACGGATTGTTTGTTCCGGTGCTGAAAGGAGCGTATGCCAAAGATGTCAAGACGCTTGCAAAGGATGCTGAAAAATTAATTTCTGATTCAAAGACGCGCAAAATAAACATGATGGACCTAAAAGGAGGGTCTTTTACAATAAGCAACCTTGGGTCTGTTGGAGTTGAATTCTTCACTCCAATTATCAATTATCCTGAAAGCGCGATACTTGGCGTTGGGAAGATAATTGAGAAGCCTGTTGCAAGAACAGGAAAAATAGAGATAAGAAGAATGCTGCCTCTTTCATTAACTTATGACCATCGTATTGTTGACGGCGCTCAGGCTGCACGTTTTATGATGGATTTGATAACAAGGCTGCAGCTGTGCGATTTCTCGGCGAAATAAAGCGAAATAAACTTTCTCAAGCTCCTCTTTCAACATAACAAGCGCCCCTGCTTTTCATAAAAGAGCCCGGAGGCAATAAAATGTTAGAATATCTTGCCTCTGCAAGGTCTTTTGCGCGCATTATCTCATACTGCGACAACGATTCTGTTTTGAAATCCTTACTGAAGACAAAACTGGATTTTAATTTGTCATAAACTTCTTTTTGCGTTACTTTTTTGTTCTGCAATATCGAAGAAACTTTTGCCTTTATTGATTCTTTTGGGATGTTAAGCACAGCAGACATAATCTTTGCGTCAATGTCATAAACAAGAGTGCCGTGCTGAAGATAAACTCCTTTTTCCATTGCTCTTGATGCGTTGCCCGATATTTTTCTTCCTTTGACAACAATATCGTTTTTATTTTCCAGCTCTGCATCTATCCCTAATTCAGTTAATGCATCAATAATCCAGTAGCAGACTGCCCTGTATGCCTGGTCTATGCTGTAGTTGAATACCCTTATCGGGGCGATGACACTGTATGTTAAGTCATTGACGTCGTGAAACACAGCCCTTCCGCCGGTCATTCTTCTTGTTATCTGGACATTATTTTTTTTGCAGGCTTCAAAACTTATATCTTTTGGATTCTGGTAAGCGCCTAAAGAAACAGATTTTGCTTTCCATTTGTAGAACCTTATTGTTGGATTCTCTCGTCCGATTGCGACGCTTTCGTAGATTGCATGATCTATCCCCATGTTCATAGCAGCATCATACGCTTCCTGCTCGATAAGGCGCCATTTCATAAGTTTATATTAACATGTTAATATTTAAGAATTTCTATTTGTATTGCGTTAAATCAAAGAGCTTCTTCTAAGAACACCATTTGCGGCAGATTTGCATTTGCATTCTCTTCGATTGCCTTTGCATGGACTTTGTCTATGAACTGCCTTGCCCTTTTTAAGTCATCTGAATATAAAAGAAACCAGACTTCATCTTTGTCATCGACATTTTGCCACAATCTTTGCAGCCTTAAACCGGCGTTAGCATGCACTTGTTCGTCTGCTTTTAGAACTTTTTTAACATTCTCTAACTTTGCTCCCTTTATCCTTGCGAGTATGTGTGACATAGAAAAAAATCTAAGCGGGTTGTATATAAACGTATTGGATTAGAATAATTTTGCAATAAGTTAGCATCGGCTCAGGCTGTTCGTGTTTTTTAGATAACATGGCATCCCCGTAAGTGTCGTAAATCGCCAAAATTCATAATATATTGTTGCGATTTACGAGCATGCTCAAAAATTTACTATGTATTCGTATAATTGAAATTTTTGACAGGACTTCCCCCTGCCATGTTTTAATGTATTAATAGAATGCCTTCGCAAATTGATGCTAACTAAATCAATAAAAAGAAATAAAAAATCGAAAAAAAAGAAAAAATAATTCAAAAATCTACCTGTGATCTAAGAAAAATAAACTTAGTATCTTGGCTTCTTTTTGCTGTAGCAGTCCCTGCAGTAAACTGGGCGCCCTTCCTTTGGTGCAAACGGTACTTCTGCGTCTGCGCCGCATTCTGAGCACTTTATCTTGTGCATGGTTCTGTTTTGGTCAAAACTTCCATATCTCATGTTCTTCTCCTCCTATGTCTTAGTTACTCGAAGTTTACTAGAAATAGCAACTTCTATGTACTAATAGTAAGTATGAATAAATAGTATATAAAGGTATGGTTTATTTAGAACATAGTGCCGTCTCTGAAATGGCCTGCAATTTTTTCAGCAGTTCTTGCATCGTTTGCCCAAACAGTTGCAGTAGTTTGGTCCACAGCCATTTCATAGTATCTTCCTGAATATATGCCTCCAAATCTTGAGCCCAGAGAAGGTGTACCTTTAGAAGGAACCATATTTTCCACAAACGTTTCCAGCAAACTCTGTGCAGATTGGCCTTTAGGAATTTCTATAATAACATTAACATGAAAGCCTATGCTTCCTACTTCGTCTGGGATAACATCTCCATGAGTTGTTGTAAGTGCCATAGTATGGTGGAATTAATAATTATATTTAAGTTTATTGCTGCTTCTGCACGACTTCAACTGTTGCCCTTACACCTACAAGATAGTTCATGGAATCAACGACTGCAGCATACATTCCGTCGCAGTAGCCGTGGTTGCATTTTGTGTCGTTTATAACAAGAAGACTTTTTGGCATCTTTGCATTTGAAAGCGTCTTTACTGTGTAATTTATCGGTATTGATTTGTCATAAAGGTTGTGTATGAAGACAACTTTTCTTGGGGAAATTGAGCCTATATACCTGTCTGAATCAAGAGAATTCATGAAAAGATTGACTTTTGCATCTTCTCCCTCTTTGAAATTTATTCCTGCTGAACTTATCGCAAGGACGCTGTTGACATCAGGGTCTATTGCCGCGGCCATCACCGCTATCCTTCCGCCTAAACTTTCTCCTGCCATAATAATCTTGCCTGGGTCAACAAAAGGCGCGCTCTTTAACAGGTCAAATCCGCGCAGGGCATCATAGACCATAAGATATTGAACAGGTTCCTGCCCATTTGAAAATGTTATAAAATCATCGTTTAATGAAGGAAACTCCCCATCTGTTTCCCCTACGCCTCTTTGGTCAATTGTAAGTACAACAATCCCCAGGAATGCTATTTTCTTTGCAAGATCCAGTTCAGATTCTTTTGAAACTCCGGCTCCCGGCAATAAAACAACTCCTGGAAGAAGGCCTGATGCTTCTTTTGGCTGGACAAGAAGCCCGTAAATATTCGTGCCTTTGCTTTTGTAAACCATCTTGCTTATCAAAAGCGCATCTGTCTCATTGTAATTCTGCCTGCTGAACAAAACATCCCCTCTTTCCTGAGTGTAGTGCAGAATTCCGCCGCTGTCTACAAACCATTCCGGCTCAGCAATAGGGGTTTGCTCAATTTTGCCGGATTTTGGCTTTACAACTACTGCATAATATGACAGCGCTGCAACTACAATGACTATTACAAGAATTGCAGAATACAAAACATTTTTTTGAACTTTCATAAAATACCCACAATATTCTTCAGATTATCGTTGGTTTGTATTATTTTATAAATCTTTGCCAGTTCCATAATCTTTGCTTTCTCAATTTTTATGCCTTTTTTTGAAAGGAGCATGTTGAATTTCGTGCTTATCAGAAACTGGCAGAACTGCGTTACGTTTTTTGGATTTTGGGAATAGCGCGTTCTTTCAAAATCTATTAGGTGGGGAATGCCTTTGCTTACAATCACGTGCTTTACAGGATGATGCATCTCCTCCTTGTCAACTTTTATTTTATCCAGCTTATGCATCTGCATGAAAACATTCTTCAGCATTTTTTTTATATTATTCTTTGAAGATTTTTCAACATAATCAATTATAAAATCGCCGCCTATATATTCATAAAAGAAAAATTCATTGCACGAATACAATAATTTTGGGCCTATATTTATTTTATTTAGTCTTTTTAGCCAGTTGATTTCATTTTCTATCCTTCCAAATGCATGGCTTTCAGGGTTTTTTGCCTTTATTACAATTTCTTTTTTCTTGTATTTTGCCCTGAACAACAAGCCCCTGTGGCCTTTTGCGAAATATCTTATGTTTTTAATTCCAATACTTTCAAATTTTTTCAGCATTTCGCTTTTTTTTATTTTGTATACAAACAAATCCTCAAAGAATATGTGCATTTTTTCCAGCTCTTCAAATTCAAGGAGATTGTTTTTTATGAACTCGTTGACTTTTTTCTTGTTTGTTAATGACGAGAAAACCATTAAGATTAACCCATCAGCGTTTAGATAATTATTGACGCCTTCAAGAAATTCTTCAATGACTTCATACCCTTTTTTTCCGCCTTCAAGCTCTTTGTTGCGTATTTTCAGTTCCTGCGGCAGGTAAGGCGGGTTGAAAATTATTGTGTCGAAAACCTTCGGTTTTCGAGCATGCTCAGAAATCGCTTTGCGATTTACTGACATGTCAAATGTTCCTTTTATATTTTTGAACAAATCAGAATGGACAAACTTTATTTTTTTATTAGTTATATTTTTTTTGCAGTAGTTTATCACGCCTTTCTGCACGTCTACTGCCAGGACAGAATCAACTCTGCTGCTTTGCGCTGCTGCAATCGCCTGTATGCCGGAGCCGGTTCCAACATCGAGAACTTTTCCTTTTGCAAGAAGCCTTACGTGTTTTTCCAGCATTGTGGAATCTTCCTGCGGGTCATATCCTGATTTGCATGCTGGCATTTTAGTTGTCTGAAAATTTATATTTTATTATGGACTCGTCGGGATTTGAACCCGAAGTCTCCGCCTTGCGAAGGCGACGTCATCTTCCGCAACTTGTCTGTTGGCTTGAGCAAAGCGAAACCCACGCTTTTGGTCAAGCTTTTCGCAAAAGGTTGTGCCGGATTAGACCACGAGCCCATATACAGGCCAGAATCAAAGTTTATTTTTAATATTATCGCAAATTGCAGTAATTAGTTTAAAAAACAAATGCAATTTGCGAGATAGACAATTACGTGTAAACATAATTAATCAACGCAATTGTCTATATGGATTATTTTGATATAATCTTTTTTTTAATTTGTTTTTTTAGTTCTTTTGTATATTCCGACTAATGTGGCTTGTTCAATTATATGGCCTTCCATTGCAGTTTCAACTGTTTTTTTATCAGAATTTTTCGGAAGATCAAGCATTGCATCAAGAGCGTAAAGCTTGAAGAAGTAACGATGTGTTGACGGCTCATACTGCGGGGGCGGGCACGGTCCTGTGTATGCGTTTTGCCCTGCGCCGTTTAATCCTGCAATTCCGATGGATTTTCCTTCTTCTATGCCTTTTGCATCGCTTGGGATGTTAAAAAGCACCCAGTGGTCAAACATTCCGTCTGCTTTCAATGCTTTTGGAACATCGGGATCATCCATAATCAGGACTAAAGAGATTGCTTCTTCCGGAACATCGGAAAAAACAAGCTGCGGATTTACCGGTTTAATTCCATCGCACGTATACTTTGACGGGATAAGTCCATTTTGCTGGAATTCTGTGCTTGTTATTTTCATTTTAACCACATTTTCTGTTTTTTGGACTTCTTGTTTAGCACAGCTAGCAATCAAAAGCAGCGCTAAAATCAATGATAAAAATAATTTATTTAAGTTCATGATGATTGGATTACAATTCTTTCGCCAATCCTTCTGTTGCTTTCTTTATGTCTTTTGCTTCGTAGATTGCCCGGCCTATTATTGCATGCCACCTGTCGAGTTTTTTTGCAAGATCCATTATCTTTCCGCCTTGCGCAATAAGTCCCGGAGAATAAAACACTGGCTCTTTAATCGTTTTTTCAATCAGTTTTTTGTATTGCAAGACTTTGTCCGGCTTATTGCCCGGCACTACAAATTCTGAAACGCCCATTGATGCTGCAATCTCGTAAATTCTTGCAGGCGCATTATTTTCAAGGAAACCGCCTGTTTCATTCAGATAGCCACTGTGCGTCATCTCTCCGCCTATGATGACATGCATCTTTGCATCCTGCGCTGCCTTTATCCACGCTTTTTCTGTATCAGGACCGGCTTGCGGAAATAGAATGACTGCATCAAATCCTTTGCAGGCTTCCATGAACTTTGCACCCATGTCAGGAATGTCAGTGCCTGCTTTTTGATGGTCATATATTATTGGCAGTTTTGTATGTTTTCTTATTGTTTTAATCACTTCCTTTGCTCCAAAAGGAATAACTAGCTCAAAGCCTACTTTGTATGCGCTTACTCCCTTGACTGAGCATGTTTCTTTTACGAGCTTTGAAAGATCTTCCAGACTAGATACATCACAGCTCGGTATTATTGACTTTTTTTGTTTTAGCAGCATTTTGTTTGGGTTATTTGTTGTTTAATTGATTTTATACTTATTGGTTTTTATTTGTTTCGGCATATTTTTTGAAATTGTTTAGAATAGCCTGCCATCCGCTTCTTTGCATTTCAAGCGAATTTTCGTTTTCAGCTTCAAAAGTTTCAACAATCTTGGTTTCTTTTCCAAAGCTTGTGAACTCTATTTTTACTTTTCTCCCACCTTCTATCATGTAAGTTATTAATCTGTGTTTTACAACTTTATCATAAACCCCGTTAAAATCAAATCCTGTGCTTTTGTCTTTTGCTTCCATTCTAAAAAGAAATTTTCCTCCTACTTTTAAATCATTCTTTGCAAATGGTGTGTGCCAGTCTTCTGAAGCGTTGTTCCATTTGGTTATATGTTTTGGCAACGTCCACAATTCCCAAACTTTTTCTACTGGAACATTGACTGTGGATTCAACAGTTATTTTTGTTTTTGTATTTTCCATTTTTATCCTTTCATAATCAACAAAAGAGAATTTGTATTTGTCATTTTTTAATTCTTCCTTTTTTATTTCCTTCCATTCTTTTTTGCTGAATTCAGGAAAATGAGCGTCGCCTTCAAAATCATTGTCTATGATTGTCAGATATATCCTGTCTGCAACCGGAAGAAACTCTTTGTAAATCTGTGCGCCGCCGATGACCATTATTTCATCTGCGCCTTTTGCAGCTTCCAATGATTCTTTTACAGAATGAACAACAATGCATCCTTCTTTTTTGTAATTTTTATCGTGCGTGATTATTATGTTTGTTCTTTGCGGAAGAGGCTTTCCGATGGATTCAAAGGTTTTCCTGCCCATGATAACTGGCTTGTTTTTTGTAAGCTCGCGGAAATGCTTCATGTCTTCCGGAACATTCCATATCAGCCTGTTGTTATTTCCGATTACCCTGTTGCGCCCCATTGCAGCGATTAGTGATACTGTCATTTTAAACTGCCATCGGCGCTTTTATCGCAGGATGGCTTTCATAATTTTCGAGTTTTATGTCTTCCATTTTGAAGTTATTTATGCTTTTTATTTCAGGATTCAACCAGAGCTTAGGAAGTGGGAAAGGTTTTCTTGACAATTGCTCTTTTACCTGATCAAAATGGTTATTGTAAATGTGAGCATCTCCGAGCGTGTGCACGAATTCTCCTGCTTTCAGGCCAGTTGCCTGCGCAACCATGTGGAGCAGTAATGAATATGATGCAATGTTGAACGGCACTCCAAGGAACATATCACATGAGCGCTGGTACATCTGCAATGAAAGTTTTCCGTCTGCAACAAAGAACTGGAAGAAAACGTGGCAAGGCGGAAGGGCCATCTTATCGAGCTCGCCGGCATTCCATACATTTACTATAATCCTTCTGCTTGTCGGGTCTGTTTTTATCAGGTTGATTGCGTTTGCGAGCTGGTCAACCTCTTTTCCATCGGGGCTTTTCCAGCTTCTCCATTGAACGCCGTAAACTCTTCCAAGATCACCTGGAAATTTTGCTTTTGGCTTCCAGTAATCAGCTTCTGCGTTTGCAGTCCAGATTGTCTGCTTTGACTGGTCTCTTGTGCCGTGAAGAATTTCCGCCAATCTTCGTTCATCTCCTGACCCTTCAATAAACCACAATAATTCAGAAACAATTGCTTTCCATGCAATTTTTTTTGTCGTGACAGCCGGAAATCCGTTTTCCATATTAAACCGCATCTGCACTCCGAAAACAGCCCGTGTTCCAGTGCCTGTTCTGTCTTTTCTGTCGGTTCCGTTTTCAAGAACAAATTTTAAAGCGTCGAGGTATTGCTGCATGTTTATCAATAATGAGCAATGCTATTCACTTTTAATAGTTTTGGATTATTTTACCAAATAAACTTCAGAACTCTCTGCAACTTCCCTTGCGAACTTCAATCTTTGTTCGCTTTCAGCATATATTGTGAACAATTTGTCGTTTTTCCCAACTTTGTCGTTTACATGCTTGTAAATGTAAACACCGGCACCCTTGTTTTGAGGTGCGCCTGCGATTCTTGCAATTCTTGTGATGTAAGAATTGCTTATCTCCTTTACAGTTCCGTTCTTGCTTGCAACAATATCATAAGTATACTTGCCAACTGCTATTTTTTCAGGGTTAAGCTCTTTTCCTCCCTGGGCTTTTATTATCTCTTCCATTTTTTTGTAAGCCTTGCCCGAATCAAGCATTTCAACTGCTTTTTTTGCGCCGTCTTTAATTCCCATCATCTTGAAGATATTTGCGCACATTGCAACGCACTTTTTTTCCAGATCAAGCGGCCTTCTTGCGTCTCTTTTCAAAAGCCATACTACATCCTTGGCTTCAAGCGCCGGCCCTACCCCGTTGCCGATAGGCTGGCTTCCATCTGTTACCATCACTTCAATATGCTTCCCTAGTTTTTTGCCTATGACTTCAAACTGTTTTTTTAAGTGGAGTGCTTCTTTTTTTGTTTTTACTTTTGCGCCTTTTCCTGTTGGAATGTCAATCAAAATATGCGTGCTTGAGACAGAATGCTTCTTTGCCATTATTGACGCAAGCAATTGACTCTCTGCATCAATTTCCAATGGCTTTTCAACGGCTATTATTTTGTCGTCAGCAGGCGCCAAGTTCAAAGAGCCGCCCCAGACAATGCAGCCCTTTACCTTCAGAACTATTTTTTTCATTTTTTCTATCGGGAAAGTTACATTTGCAAGAACTTCCATGGTGTCTGCTGTTCCTGCCGGGCTTGTTATTGAACGGGAGCTTGTTTTTGGTATATAGAAACCCGCCGCTGCAATTATCGGAACAATAACCATTGTCGTTCTGTTGCCAGGAATTCCGCCGATGCAGTGCTTGTCAACTACAGGGTATTTTCCTATTTTCAAAACCTCTCCGTGCTCCACCATGGATTTTGTAAGAAGTATTGTCTCTTTTGGCGTCATGACATTTGTGTAGCACGCTGCGACAAAATATGTTAGTTCAATGGAGCTTAATTTGTTGTGCACAATATCCCAAACAATCTGGTCTATTTCTTTTTTTGACAGAATTCCTCCGTCTAACTTTTTTCTTATGAACTCTATTGAAAGCGGCTTTTTTGCTATCTTGATTTCAACATGGTCGTTGTTTTTTATCTTTAACGACTTCATAACTTCGTCAAAAAGGCCTACGCAGCCCTGTTTTATCACCTTGCTGTTTTGCGCTATGTCAACAACAACAGTTTCTATTTTATTGCCTTTGATTATTTTTACCCTGTCCATCAAATGCAAATCGAGAAGTTCAGCATCGTGCTTATTGAAGACTGCAACAAGCGTCACTCCGCTTGAAATGTCCATATCTTTTACTTTTAGCTTCATGTTGTAAACTCCCGGATAGGTTATTTATTAATTCTTTGATTTAGAAATATTCCTTCAATTCTGTTTTTTCATCTTCGTATATCTCGACAAAGGTCATGAGCAGCGAGAGAATCACAGGACCCAACAAAAGACCGAGGATGCCAAAAAGGTTTAACCCACCAAGCACGCCGATAAGCACGAGGATAGGGTGGACATCTGCTTTTGTGCCTATAATCTTTGGCTTTATTATGTTGTCAATGCTGCTTATGATTATAATTCCATAAACTAGCAGGAGAACTCCTTTTATTATCGGCGTGTTGTCGTTTTGCAAATATCCAGTAAATATAAGGTTAAGTGCGGCAGGAAGCCATATAATTGCAGTTCCGAAATAAGGAATCAAGGCAAAGATAATCATGACAAATCCCCACAAGATGGGGGAGTGAACCCCTAGCAAAAAGAAACCTATTCCGCCAAGAATGCCCTGTATGACTGCAACAAAGATGTTGACGTAAAACACAGCATAGGTTATATTATGAAATCTTTCAAAAACATTCTGCTTGTGATGGCCTTTTAACGGGAGTATACTCTTTATCCTTTTTGATATTGCTTCCCCGTCCTTGAGAAGATAATAAACAACAAACATCATGACAAAAATATTGAGCATTATTGCCGGTATAGACGATATGAACTGCGAGAAGCTGTCAAGTATGAAAACCGTTATTTTTCTTATTGAAGACTGCACGTAATAATCAAGGTCATTCTGCGGAAGAAAACCTACAACTGTTTTTATGTTTTGGCATGACCATGAATCCTGATCGCTGCACACCACATTGATGAAGTTTGTCCCAAGCTTTTGCTGGTTTAATGTTTTGTATGTTGCGTAAGCTTCTTTGGATACTAGGCCAAAAACAACTATGAACGGGACGGTAATCAAAAGGACTAACAGGAATGCAATAAGACCTGCCGTAATCACTTTATTTTTTATCTGGACCAACATTTTTTGGTATACTGGGTAGGCAAGGTATGCAAGCATTGCCCCGGATGCAAAAGTTGCAAGGAACGGCTTTGTTATGAAGAATGCAAGCGCAATTATTGCGAGGAATAAAAGCGAGAAAAATATTTTAGGATACAGATTAGACTTGATTGTTTCACCCTTTTTATTGCTTTAATGGATACAAATTAAGTTTTTAATTCTGTTCGCTTCGCTCACAATAGTTAGTGCTCGGGTTTCGCTCGATGCCAGTCGCTCAACCCTCGCTTATTTATTATAATGCTCAATTAACAAATGATTAATGATAATGAATGGGCCTGACAGATGTGAACCAACCCTTTTGTGAGTTGACGACAAATATCATGTGCCATTTTTAATGGCACGACCCGAATATGATAATGAATGGGCCTGACCAGATTTGAACTGGTGGCCTTCACCGTGTCGAGGTGACGTCATTTGCCGCCCGCAAACTCAGCAAATGCTTAATTTGCGCGGTACCGGACTAGACCACAGGCCCTTAATGAATGAGACCAATGCGGTGTTTTTATACCTTTCTAAGCCCAGATGAACATTTTTGGGAATATCTGTATAAATAGGTTTCTACATGGAAAGGCTTTTATATTTTGAAATGATTTACTGCAATGGGTGGTTTAAATGAAAACAAAATTAATTTTTGTTATGATTTTTGTATTAATATTGGCTTCTGCATGCGCAACCCAAGTTCAGGTTACGCAGCCTGCAGAAAAAACTGTTGTAAAGGATCCTGTTAAGCCTGATGTTTCAGTCCAGCCGGTGTTTCCTGTCCCGAAAAATATACCTTCTGAGATAAGGGAATTGTTTGTCAAGGCTGAGACAAGGGCAGAAAGCGCCTCTTATCTGTATCAGGGGCCGGAAACAGGAAATGACATTTCCCAGTTTTATGTAAAGGGGGACAAAATAAGGCATATTCCTTCAAGAAATTTAAAATCGCTGGACAAGCCGGAATCTTTTGACTCAATCTTCATAGACAAGGCTGCAAAAACAGCTAAGTCTTATTGTGTTGATCCTACTTGCAAATACAAGGGGCTGAAAGCAGAGCTGGATTATGAAGCGTACTATGTTCCAACAATATTTGACTGGGCTGATTTTAATTCTGCAGAGAAGATAACGGAAGAGCAGATTGAAAGGCGTGCAACGTGGGTTGTAAAGACCGACAAGGGAACTTTGTGGATTGACACTTATTACGGAGTTCCGCTTAAAGTTGACGCTGATGGAGCTATTTACAAGTACCAGCAGGTTAATTTCAATGCAGTTAAGGATTCTGACGTGAATCCTTGATTTTTTTGTTTAAATTCGTTTAGTTTTGAAGAGTCTTATGATGTCTTTCTTAAACGCTAAAATCCAGATAGAAATTGAGTATATGATGAGTTGAGTTATATAAATCAGATAATCCGTGCCATACCCTTTCTGTAAGCCTGACCAGAGCGTACCACCTATTAAAATGAATAAGCTAAAACTGATATGAAGAATCAAAACACATAGAAGCAAAATAATAGTCAGGCGAGCCCAGTTTTTGAAATGCCAAAGTCCATAACCGATAATAGCAGGCAAAATCCCCATGAAGAGAGAGATGCTACCTACCGGCGTATCCCCAGAGATAATGATACGTATCCCGTCAAACACAGCAAGAATTGTTCCGATGAAAGTCAGCACTGATATTATGCGAACGATTTTACGCGCAGTTGATTGTTCCATTGTTTTATAATTAATGCTCTTCTGGCATCATGGAATATATAAAGTTTTTGTATTGGCTCAAAAATTTATTTTAAGAAATAATCAAGTAGTAACTTTAGTCTGCTCCACTTTCTTCCACAAAAAGTATGATGCAAACATCACTGCAAGGAATATCAGCGGCATAAGTGTTGCAAACATTCCGTCTCCTACAAAGTAGAACGATGCAGATGCTCCGATAATGTCAATGGTGAATCCTGCATAGGCCCATTCCTTTATTATTTTGAATTTCCACTGAATTATTGCAATTGCTCCTAAGATTTTTGCAACACCTATGATTGTGTTGACATACATCGGATAGCCAAGGTGCTTCATTATTTCCACTCCTTGCGGTATCTGCATTATCTCAGATATTCCGGAATAGAGCATGAACAATGCGAACAGTACAGTCACAAACCAATAAAGAATTTTGATTATTCTTGGCTTCATTTTCAAAAGTTTGATTATGGCGGTATTTATAGATTGCTAAAAAATAAATAGTAGATTCACTATTTATGCCTTTTTTTCTTAAACTTTATTGTATGTATGTTCCATTGCTTTGAATGACTTTTAATTAATTTGAATTCTTCAAGAAGCGGTCTAATCCTATCCTGCCTACTTTTTAAAAAAGACTCAATTTTATCGTCGAATTCTTCATCATTATTAGTATTCCATCCAAACTTATATGAAAAATGATGCTTTCTTGCATAATAATTTAGCCTATTAAATGTTTCAAATTTAAAATATAACAAAGTTCTACCGTCTTTTAATGTTATCTCTCTAAATTTTTGAGTTGCTAAATCCTTAATTCGTTTCATCCCAATTTTGTTATTTTCTGGAATATATAAAACTAAAAATGAATTTTCTGGATAATATTTAAAATAGTTAAGCAAAAGCTCTTTGTCTATAATGAACTCTCTATCTCTTGAAATTATCAACGATTTTATTTCCACGTAAAAAGTTTGTTCATTAAAGGAATCATACAATTTTAAATCTGGAGAATAAATATCTCTTGCAGAGATGTTTTCAATAAAGTGTTTCCTATGTTCAACTCCAACAAAATTCACTTCAAAACCCATGTCCTTAAAAAGTTCACAAACTATTTTTTCACCCTCCTTTCCATATTTATATTCAATTGAATCAGGTATCTCAGTCATATTGATAATTAAACTAATTGACTTTTTTAATCTTTTTAATATAGCTAGAAAATAATAAAAAAGCCTCTGATGGGAATTGCACCCACGACCTTTGCCTTTTAGGCTAGCATATGGTACCAAGGCTTCGCGGATTAAAAGAATACTTCCAATCTAACGCAATGGCTACTATGCTACAGAGGCATATTAATACAGAAAATTGCCCCATATTTAAATTTAATCAATAAAACAAAAAATAAAAAACCCCCTACTTCTTCACAACCTTTTCTTCCTTAAGCACTTTCTTTGCTATCCAGAAAACCACAAGCGCGATTATCACAAAATTCAGCAATGCAGCGACAAATGCGCCCCACTTCAGAACTACCGGGCCTAAGTTTAGAGTTGCTTCCTGCCATGCTCCTCCGGGTATGAACGGGGTTATCAGCGGCATTATTATATTATCAACAAGCGATTTGACCAATGCAGTTATGGCTACGCCCATTATGAATGCGACAGCCAATCCCATCACCTTATACTCTTGCAAAAATTCCTGAAATTCTTTTATCATCTGCATAAAACCACCCATTTATTAGATTAAATCCAATTAATTTAAATCTTTTTATTGGCAAATATTATATACTTGCATCCCAAATAAAAAAAATAAATGGTATTTTCAGTTCAGATAGGCTTAATTATATTGTTCTCTTTGGTAGGGAGCCTTCTCGCGTCAAGGTTCAGGCAGCCGACTGTTATAGGGCTGCTTATAGCAGGGGCAATCGTCGGGCCGCATGCCCTTGGGATTGTGAACGATCCCGAAATTGTCGAAAGCGCAATAGAGCTCGGGGCAATCCTGCTGCTGTTCACCATAGGAATAGAATTCAGCATAAAAAACATATTGAATCTGGGGGCGAGGGCTGTTTTGATAGGGGCAATAAAAATAAGCATCGTGCTTCTCCTTTCTTATTATGCTGCGCTTTTTATGGGAGCGAGCGGCCTAGAGGCGATTTTTTTCGGAATAATCCTTTCAATAACGAGCACAGTCATAGTAATAAAAGTAATGGAGCAGAAAGGGCTTGCAAAAAAAGAGGAGCTTCCGCTTTTGATAACAATCCTCATCCTCGAGGACATTTTCGGTGTTTTTGCACTTGCATTTATTTCCGGGCTCAATACGCATGCAGACCTGAATCCGATAGGAATACTTACGAAACTTGCAGTATCCCTTGCCCTGCTGGTATTCACTTATCTTATTTTACAGAGATTAGCGGGGCGCGCTTTCAACTGGATTGCAAAATACAGCTCCGAAGACACTGCAACATTTACTTCACTGAGCCTTTGCGGAATAATGGCATATGTTGCAACGCTTCTTAGCCTGTCGCCTTCTGTGGGGGCTTTCCTTGCCGGCAACATAATAGCATCTTTTCCAAATTCAAAATCATTCGAGAAAGCAATACACCCTTTTCTTTTGACATTCACTTCCCTTTTCTTTTTTTCAGTAGGCACAGCGGTGAACTTTGCTTCAATAATCTTTGAATTTAGGCTCATACTTGTGCTGTTTGCGGTAAGCGTAATTGTGAAATTCATCACCATAGGGGCCGGCAGCTACATCTTCACAAATTTCAACGGAAAGCAGGCGGCTTTTAGCGGAATTGCAATGATATCCATCGGGGAATTTTCGCTGCTGATAGCAAAAGAGGCTAATGCTGTGGGAAGCAGCATGGATTTTGTCAGCATAACTGCCTCGATAATACTTCTTTCGACAATAACCATGTCTCTGATGATAAGCAATACCGGCAGCGTATACAGGCTGACAACACGGCTCATTCCAAAAAAGATGAGGGAGAACATGGATATAACTTCAAAATACATAAACAGCATATCTTGGGCGATGGTAAGGGACAGGGTCAACCTTGGAAAAATAAAATCCGAGTTCTATAAGATACTGAACAACATGACCTTCGTTTTCGTGTTCATAGCCCTGGTGCTTTTTTTATGGAGATACTTCCATGTTGCAATCAGCAGCCTGCTCAGGAATGACTATGCCACATATTTCACTGTTATTGCCATTGTAGCCATACTCTACATACCGGTATCAAGAATAATAAAAAATGCAGCCCATTTAAACAAGGACCTCTTCCGGTTTTTTGTAAAGATATCCCCAAAGGAGCTTCAGTTTGATACAAAAATTTTCAGGAAGATAAGGATACTCTCCCTTTTGTTCATAGCCATGATAGTGTTTCCCCAGGTATTCCTTTTTTTCAGGATACCTGTCATCTACAATGCGCTGGTGGTATTAATCTTCTTAATAATAACATTCAATGCCCTGATGGCATCCAATATGATACACGATGTAGTGCACAAGCACGAGAAGGATTTTGGAAAATCCGACAAGGGATATGTTGCCATACTGAAGAAAAAGATGAAGAAAGTCGAGAAGGAAAGGATATTCGAAGAGAATTAAGGATTTTTCTGGTGGAATATAAATGCGGGGAACTGATGCGCCCCAACCTTTTCTTATATAAGAAAAGCTTGACCAAAAGAAGTATGCTACGCAGTTGTGAGGTAAACCTCACTAAAGAAAATATAATGCGGGGGAAGCACATTCCGCCCCTATTAGAATGCGTATCTTAAATTCCCTTTCTTATTTATATATCTTTTCATGTTACGTAGGGTGCTTTTAGTATTTTTTGAGTATAGAGAGAATTTCTTCAACTTTTCTACTCCTCTCTAAAGAATCATTTTTTTGCTCTGGCAATAGATTTTGAAATATAACAATCATAGAATTAGAAAGAATAAGCATATTGGAAAGGATAGTCTCCATTTCTTCAATGGTAGGGATATTTTTACGCATTAAGAAGAACCTCTTTTTATGTAAGTATTTGTACTCTATATTCAGATGTGCCCAAATTTTTCTTAAGTTTTTTTGTATATCTATAACTTCTTTAAAAAATTCATTAGATATAACTTCTTTGATAAACATGTTTGTAAGTATACTTTTCCTAAACATTAGCTCTGTCTGTAACTTATTCAAACTTTCTTTAAATTTATAATATGGCTTAATCATAAACTGGTTAAGAAGCTCTCCAGTTATGTATACTACCACTCCCCCTATAATTGTTAGTGAAGCCGTTAAAAATTCTGATTCATACATATCTTAAAAAGTTACTAAGATTTATTAATAAGCTTTCCTCTAATTAGTGTCTTCTTAAGAATTAATTATAGTTTTTTGTGTTCAAGTTGCCTGATACGATTTAAAATTTTTCCAACCTCTCGTGGCCGCATGAAAGCCATAAACAGTATAAATGGAATTATAATAAAAGTTGCCCACACAACTATGACATAAATCCAAGTATAAATAACTTCGAATATATTGTTAAATTTATCAACACTCTCAATAGTTACCGACATAACCAACCAGGTCATAATAAAAAATATGTTTGCTATGGTTATTTTATTTAAGAATCTCGAAACTCTTATTTTATGGTTCAAGTACTTAATATTGTTCCCCATATGCAAGAAGAGGTAAGCTCCCAAATAAAAGATAACTGATAAGCTAAATTTGAAACTAACTTTATCTGCTGAGTCTGCACCCCCATTTACTCTGAAAAATAGATTAATAACAGTTCCTAAAAATATGGCTAATGTAGTTAGAAATTCTAATTTAGACTTTAAATCCTTGACATCAACAGAGGCAACAACTCTTAGTACTTGAGTTTGTTGGACAGTGGTTTCTGGTTTTTCTTTTACAAAAAAAGCAACTACACTCAATAATAATCCCATCAAAATGAACAAAAGCTCCAATTGTCTGTAGTATTTTACTTTTTCATTCAGATAAATATATTTATTAGTCAAAGGACCCATATTTTCTGCCAGATTTCTCGCTTTTAGGGCATAATTTGAGCTATTGATTAAGAATTTTGTATCGCTTTTATTCATGTAATAGATTAGAAAATTAAGGTCAGATTCCGAACTCCAAGAATTAACAGCATCACGAACGTAATCTCTTGTAGTAACAAATTCTTCTGATGTGCTTTGATAGAAATCTCCAATGAAATGAAAAAATATCGATAAAGTAACAGCTATGGTAGAAAGTATAATTAAATTATTTTTTGTTAAGCTAACCATGATTTAACCACCTCACCACCCCTTAACTGTAGTAAATAAGGCTTGTTTTATTAATTTATCCAAAAAATATATAAGAAAATAAGCACTGGACACCTATACGCAAAGTTTAAATACTTTTAAAATTAGGGTAGTATCAGGGTATTTCGGTATACGAAATATCCAATTCAGTCTAAGTGGTGCGGTTTACGTAATCACTTAGACTTTTTTTAAAATCTGGGTTCTGGGAAAACTTTTACTTTAACTGATCCATCTATTACTACGCTTCCTATTTCTAAAGTGCATATTGGCTTTAATATTTTTAAGTACCCTTCATTATAGCACTGTTTTTTTAAATTTGAACATAGGAAGCAGTAATAGGATCTTTGAAAAGCATAGCAAATTAAATCAGCAATTTCATAAAATGATGACTTGGACATCGGTTCAATATTTAAATCTGCTAATATATTTGAAAAATCTTTTACATATGTGGTTCCATTCTTCATTACATCTCGATGCACCCTTTTAATATTAGACGCTAATTTAGTTGAGCTATCACATAAATTTACAATCCCTAAAGAGTTTTTATTATCTCCTCTTCCCTTAATTATTTTTTGAAATTTCTCTAATACGAACTCGTAAGCTAAAAGATAAGGGTTTGCAGGATGTTTGTATTTTTTCCTTAGGTTATGATTATCAATAACTATAATTATTGGTTCAATAGGCATCTTTGCAATGAACTCATACAGTTTCAACATTATTTCTTTGCCTTGTTGATCGGTTAGATACCCCTTATACCTATTTCTGTTGTTCCTGGAGATATGATTTAACTCTACAGCATGGGCTGGAGTAGTTTTAAGCTCTTTAGGGAATAGTGACTCTTTAAATTCTTTGAAAATCCTACTTTGATTAAAATAATCTTCTTCTTTTATAATTAAACCACCTAAAACAAAGAAATCAGATTGCTCTCTTATGTTAGGGTTATCAATACGTGAACTTCCCGATTCATCTAAGTATAAGAGATACATTATATAGGAAATTTTTTTGGTATTTATAAAGAATACTGTGTTACGCCCCTTTAATGAAGAGGTATATGCACGCTTATATTTAAAATATTTTATTTTTTAGGTTTAAATATAATAAAAATTAGGAAAAAGTTTTGGTTATAGGATAACGCCTCGGTTAAATATATTTGAAGGCCAACCATCCTCCGATTGCAAAAGCTATCAGGCCATAAGCAATAAGTCGAAGTATAAACCTTTTATCCATTCTTTTTGGGCTGTCGAGTTAGTATTATCTATTAATTGAAAAAAAACTCTCACCTTTTTTATAATTTTTTACCCTTGTAAACTTTTTTGAGTTTGGATAAATTTTAGTAAATTGACAATCATCTATATTATCTCCCTTAAATGATATAGTTATCTCATCATAACTGCTCGGATATGTCTTAATTGCAAACTTATGAGCTGTTTCAAGATTATCTAATGCTATATGAAAAAGCCACTCAATAACAGCTTTTCCCCCCCATTTTTCTTTGATATAATCTTCGTAATCTTTAGTATAGGAATGTCGTTCTATTCTATGATTGTATTTTAGCCATTTTCGAGGTTCATCTATCCATTGATGAAGTTCTTGAAAAGTCTGTCCAGTTCTACACTCACTTACTTCCATATGAAATTTTAGAGACGGCATCTTTAATCCTCCTAAACATTTAATTTTTTGGGCTGAAAAAGTAAAAATGAAGGGATAGTTTTTCGTTAGAATAACTTACCTTACCTTTTCCAGCTTTCCAACATAAAACCATTATAAAACATATTATAAAAGCTTTGCGACATAAAATTAAGGATAATCAATACAAGACTCAGTATTTTCATCAGTACATCTATTAAATCGTCTACATGCTAAAAACCAGCCTTTGAAGAACCCATATTTCTTAAGTGCCAATATTGCATGATTTGAGCATGAAGGATAAAACCTACAAATTATGTTTCTTTTTTTATTAAAATTTCTACCAATTTTCCCGTGCCATACTTTCTTTATAAAAAATATTGATATTAAAATCAAGAGATTATTTTTTCTTCTCATATATACTCACTTCTTCAGTGTAATTCTGTGAACCACATTCTGGACATCTTCGTAAATTATCAAGTGAATCTTTAGATGCACCTACATTTCTTTGAGCTTGTAGAGCTGCACCAGAATTACAACAACACGCATTAGACATTTGGTTTAAAGCAGCAACACCTTTAGCACTTTCAATTTCTTTTTCTCTTTCTGATAAAGAATGCCACACCTTACCACATTCATTACATTTTCGTTTAAACTCTTTTACGTGCTTGTTCTTATCAAAATCCGCTTCCGAAATCTTTTTGCTCATTTTTCTAAAGATTATTTAAATATTTCAACACATACCATTGGTAAAACTTATCAGTTCTTTGGCATCAGCAGTGTATAGATATATATCTTTGCAAGATTTCATTAATTCTAACCTGACGACTGGGATACCACCATCACATTCTTTTGTTTTGGATAGGCACTTATAATAGGCTTGATCTTTTGTTAAAACTTTTGGAGCTTTTGAGGTTTCATTAACCTTTTGCTGTGGCATGAAGTTAGAAATGAGAATCATAGCAGCTATAACTATAATGCCCCACAAAAAGAATTTTTTATAGTTTGGGTTTTTCTTATCTATTAAATTTGTTTTACTTACGCTAACATTTTTATTAATTTTATGTTCTCTTGACTTAAAATTCAATTTCTCTTTAAAGAACTTTCGTGATGGTGGAAGTATCACAAGTCCTATTGCGAGTGAGGTAGTTCCAACAATAAAAGATGAATCTGAAAAATTTCCTAAAGAAGCCAAAATAAAGATAATCCCAAAAATCCAGCTAAAAACTCCTCCTAAAGTAATTTTTTTAACATCTTCTACCATTAACTTACCACCACACTTCTATATCCATTTTTCTACGTTGACCTTAAGTTAATATTAAATATATCGTTAATCTCACTATTGGAAGCAACAACTATTTTCAAGTCTTCAAGGTTTTCTGGAATATCAAACAAAACAAAACCTCTTTTTTTAATGCCTGGGTTTATAGCATCACCAAACCCTGAAAATAAGGTAAAACTCTCTCCATTGTAAGTTCCAGTAGCATCATTATCACTAAGAAACTCCCTTCCTTGAATATCCTCTAATTTCATTAAAGTATTATCAAACTTAGCTGCCTTTTTAGCTAAATTTTCAACTTCTACTTCTATAATTAAATAAGTGCCGTCGGCTACTTGCATGCCACTAAACATTCCACCAGAAAAAGATTTTAGTTCTTTATTGCTTAAAAATGTCCACTTAAAATCTCCGGCCACTATTTCATCTTTAAAATTGTACGTTACATTTCCAAAGAATTTTTTCTTACAATCTATAATATTGCTTACAATAGTAGATTCATCAGGGCAGACATATTGTATTTTTTCCACAATCTCAGTTTTAATTTCAACCTTTGGTGGACAAGAATTACAATCAAGCTCTTGGCACTTTGTAGAAGGACAGGCAGTTTCTTTGCATTCTGGACACTGAGGAACTGCTTGAGTACAAGCAGTAATAAACAACAATCCTATCAACAATAAAGCATAAACTTTCAAATTAAATACCCCCTAATAGATAATTTTTGAAGATGGCTTTAAATAATTTTCTATCCTCTTAATATTACGCTGATTATCACGCTTTCTTTTATTCTGATTATTACGCTATAGATATATGGATGACGAGTTAAAAATATTCTTAGCAAGAAGCAAGCTTAGAAGTAAGATTTTACAAGAGTTAGAAGAAAAGCCTCAAATAGCTTCTTTTTTGGCAAAAAAGATTAAAAAGCATAGAGAAGTTATAAGCAGGGTATTTTTGGATTTACAGAGAAAAAAGTTAGCTGTATGCACAAATTCAAAAGATTCAAGCTTTAGGTATTACAAAATAACAGAGCAAGGCAAAAAGGCACTTAAAGAGTTAAGAGTTTGAATTTTCAAAATCTGACAAAAATTTCTGACAAGCGGTAGCTTTACCATATAAGAGATAAAAAATTCTACCCCCACCCCCTATATGAAGTAATACTACTTCTATATTCTACATCCTATATAAGTCAGCACAGAAGTATTTATATAGTAGGCTTACTTTATTTATGAAATATGGAAGAACTAAAAGGAAAGAAAGTTAAGATTGTAACACTCAATTACTTCGAGACTAAGCAGAATGGGTTAATCAAAAGGCAGTACAGGGTTAGTATTGCTCCTAAGATTATAGAAAGCTTAGAACTGAAGGCTCACGATAAGCTCAAAGTATGGGTTAACAAGGCAAAGAAGCAGATTAGAATGACAAAATTATAATCATAAGACTGCTGGCATAGACCAGCAGCTTGGAGTAAACAAAATGGCTTGCGACCAATTAGATACTCCACAGGAAGCAGTTCCTGTGGCTATTAAAAACCTTTCTGGACAAGAAAAGGTATTCAAAGACCAAAAGGCTCAGGATAGATTTGAGTACCTTGTAAGAACAAGGAATAAGGTTTGGGCAATTGTAAAATTCAAATAGAATTTTTTTTATTTTTCTTTTTATCCGATTCTTTTGTAAAATATGTTAGTAACTGTCCCATCATTGAATTTGGACTTATTCTTAGGGCGAGGCTTTCTAATGGGTATTTTTGGGCATTTAATGAAGATTTAAACTTTCCAATGTCTGATTTTGGGCCAGAGCTTCTTTCTCTTGAAATTTGAGCAAGCAGTTCTTTCCAATTTGAAGTTCGTTCTCTCCACTTCCTTCCTTCTGCTGCTATCTCAGGATTACCCTTTGGATTATTCCACCTTTTACCTATCATTTTTTGGTTTTGGAAGATAGTTCGTTTGGTTATTATCGATAAGTTATGAATATAAGTATTATAATCATTCTTCCTTCTTCAATAGGGCTATTATTTTTCGGTTTAGGGCTTCAAGTTGGTTAAGTTTATACCTTACCCAATCCTCAAAGTTTAACCCTTCTTCTTTTTCTTCCATTTTATAAATAATATAATTATTATATTATTGAGATGTATACTATGTACTACGTACTGAACGTGAGATAGTGTCAAATAACATTGATGTTATGATAATATCCATATTATTGTTCATGTAGTTTTGGTTTAACTTTATTCAATAAATATTCAAATTCTTCATCTGAAAGGTCTTTTCCAAAGTTTTCGTAAAACCCTTGTTTTTGACCTTCAAAGAATTTTCTGTCTCTCTCAATAGCCTGTAGAGCGTTCTTCAAATATGGAATCCAATTTGAGTTAAGTTCTACTTTGATTTCTTCTATGCGACTTCTGCCTTTTAGTTTCTCTAATTCTTCACTCTCTTCTCTCAGTTCTTGCTGTCTTTTTTCTATTTCCTTATCAGTAAACAAATTGCTATCAATCAGTTTTCTGATATATTGAGATCTGTCCTTGCCAAGAATATTCATTCTGGCTATCTGCTCTGGTGTTAGCGTTATGCTGACATTAACAAATCTTGAGTGGTATTGTTTCATTTTTCTCCAGTTTTTTACGAATAAGTGAGCTTAAGTCTATGCCGAGTTGTAAAGCCTCATGTTTTAATTGCAGTAACCTATCGGCTTCTAAACGAAAAGCTAAAAATTCTGTCTTCTTTTGGATATGATTGGATTTTTTCTCAAAGCCAGGGTGATAGTATTGTTTTTGCATAGTTATCACTACGTTATACATACCTTTTTATTTCAGAATTAGCTACCCTTTATTGCTTAGGTTTGGAAGCTAATTCCTTACTTAATTCTTGCTCTGCCTCCTCTGTCAAGGAGGCTATTCTTTTAATTATATTATTATAAACTAAGTTAGGATTTTTCATTTTCTTTTACTGCCATTTGAATTAGTTGAAAAACAAGGTTGCTAACTGACCTACCATCTTTTTTTGCTTTATTTTTTATCTTTTCAGCAAGTTCATCTGAAATAATAGTTTGGAGTTTTTTACTCATGCTAATCGAAATGAGTATAGTGGATTAATATATAAAGAGTGATTCAATGGCAAGTTATTTGTAACACTTCGCACAAGTGCTATATTTTTCTAACCGGTTAGAAACCGGTTTCCACTTTTTGAAAAGTATGGGAAAGATGGAACGCGAAATCGATTTCGCAAATTGAAGCAATATGGCAAAAACTCAAATGCCAACCGGTTGGCGAACCTAAAACAATATGGTAGGGTGGGACCTGAGCATTTGACAAACCGGTTTGTCAAATTGCAACCGGTTGCAAAATTTGAAGAAATATGGGGATGGGACTGAAAATCGATTTTCAAGATTGAAACAATACGGAATTAGGTTGCTTATAATATCTCTTTTGGTGCCGATTTTCTGGAAATCGATTTCCACTTCCAAAAATTGTTTTCGCTTTTGTCGAATCGATTCGACAAAACCAAGTAAAAATGTCAAACCGGTTTGCCATTTTGTCAAATCGATTTTACATTTACTAAATATCTAAATAAACTAATTCTTTAATTCCTTAATCTCCTTCTGTAGTTCTGAAACTATCTTAAACAACTTTTGTACCTCTGGGATCTGCATAAAATTATCATATTTTTGCATTTGATCTTGTATCTTTGTTCTATCTAAGGGCCTCTTGCAGTTGTTGCACGTTTCAGAAGTAAACCCATTTTTTACATTACAGAATAAGCAGTCTTTGATTTTTGGCTGCAATTCCTTATATTTTTCATCCTGAACTAATCCTCTTTTTACCAGCTCAATCTTAAAGGATTCATCATGCTGGCTTAAATCATAAGTTTTGAGCTGTTTGTTAGACGTCCATCTTGCAGCGTGCTGTATTTCTAAATCACTATCCCCTCTTAATCTCCGGAAAGTTACTCCATTTCGCTTTAGGGAATAAGCAGTCACGGGCTTTTCTATTCCAAGATATTTACAGGCTGTATGTATCTTGTTGTTGATGTTTTTAGGCTTAAATTGTTGCCCAAATTCTCTGTCACTCAAATTGACGAATAGAAAGGCATCTTTATTCTTCTTAAGCGGATGTTGCTCTAACCATTTTATAAGATAAGGATAGCTATCTATACATTGCAAAAATCCTGTTCCTTCTTTTCCATGCTCAGAAATCCATATCTTAGCATAGTTATCATAAAGCTCGACATCTTTTACTTTTGTGTAAAGAATTTCTTGTGGTCTTCCTAAACTTTCCAATGACAAAGTTAGATAAAACTGCATCCTTGGATCATTAGAAAAGAAACTAACTACTTTTTCAAACTCTTCAAACGTAACCTTATCACCCCTCCTTTTTTCTTTGCTTTTGTCAATTTTAGGGCTTAAATGCCTAACGGGATATGGCACAAGTGTATCGTCAATTCTTTCTCTTTCATCCTTTTCAGGAAAAAGCACCTTCCACATATGCTTTAGGTCTCTTATGAAATCAGATTTGCTCTTTGGAGACTTATAGGAAGTATGCATAAAAGATACAATGCTGTTGACATCCTCTCTTTCCAAATCCTTTAAGTCCTTGTCAGTTGAATTGCAAATAAGCCTCATACTCATAAGAAGCCGATTTCGCCTAACATAGCTAAGATCTTTAGCTTCAAAAACTTTGAATAGCTGCTCGAAATAGACTAAATTATCCTTATTCTTGCAGTAGTACTTACCTCTCTTAGTTACTTCCTGCCTTTCTTCAGGCTTTACAACAAATTGATCCAGGTTTTTCTTAAATCTCCCGTAAATCCTTTCATTATGGTATATATCGTCTTCTGCCATGGCTATCATTCTCCTGCTTCCGACTTATATACTCTTGTTAAACAACGCATTCATTTAGAAAATAGGTGCGGGGGAAGGGATTCGAACCCCCGAATCCACTAAGGAACAGGATAGCTTATCTCGCTTACAGCGCGAGTGTTCCATCTTAAGTCCTGCGCGTTTGGCCAGGCTTCGCTACCCCCGCATAAAACCAATGATTCAAAGACCTTATTTAAATGTTTTCAGAATTATTGAAAATTTTGTGAGTTAATACCTCCTATCTTAGTACGAAATTTTCAATCTCGCAGACTTGCCTATTAATTACGAGGCGCAATTGCTCCGAGTGGCAAGTCTGCGTTACCCGTACTTAAACTTCTGCAGCTTGAAGAATGACTGTATCCTCTTGAACAGCTCGCGCCCCTGCATGTTAACTACGCCGTCGTACCTGTCAGACCAATAACTGTAGATGAACCTGTCAATCAGCGTCCTAAAGAACCTGAGAACCGGCCTCGATTGCCAGTATGTTCCGTGCAGATGCGCTGATATGAAGCATTCAACAAGAATGTGAACATCTCCATTATTGATTTTGTACTTTTTTCCGTCTTTTTTGATAATAATCTCTTTAACATTGTCCATCTGCGCCCTTAAAACAACGTCTCCGTGATGATAATCATCAAGATGCGAATGGATTTCTGTAAGCCATTCAATTTTTTTGCCGTCTTTTGTGACGTGCTCCATCTTTCTCTTATGCTCTTTCTCAAATCCGTTTTCCTTTGCCCAGTCATCAACTTCCTTGTAGAAATCCTCGGCCGAAAAAGGGCCGTTGTACGCCATCCTTAAGTCATAAAGCACTTGTTTTTTTTCTGAGATTAAAATCACCCTGATGGTTTCGATATTACAGAATAATGCCTGTACATGTTAAGGAATTTTTCTATGCTGTCATGAAGATGGTTTATATCGTGCGTCAGTCTCTGCTCAAACCTTTCTGTGTAAGTCTTGAAGAAAACATAGTCAAAAAGTGTCCTTATGAAGTGCAAAAACGGTTTTTCATCCCAATAGCTTTCATAGTCAAACTCCATGAAGCCGTCTATCACTATTACTAATCTCCCGTTGTCAACCTTTTTTTTCTTTCCATTAACCATAGCATCGCTTCTTACAAAATCATATCCAATAACGCGTATCTTGACAATATACCTTATGTAATCTGTTATTTTTTTCCAGGGGGAAATCTGCCATTCTATGAACTTGCCGTTTGCAGTGTTCTGCTCAAAATCCTTATCCTGCTTTTTGTCAAACCCACGCTCCCAGAGGAAATGGTCTATTACGCTGAAGAAATCATTCAGGTCAACTGGCCCGCTGTAATCCAGCTTCTGGTGGTCGACTACTAGCTTTAAGTGTCCCATTTTTAGTAATTATTTTTTTAAATTATCTTTGCTGTTTATTATTATTCAGTGTTTTTTCATTGTTGTTATTTTGATATTTTTCCGTTGCTTCGCAACAAACTCTTGGCTCGCCGCATTGCTCGCCTATTTATTATAATTTTTTCCTAATGCGTTCTTGAAAAGTTTCTGTGCTGGTTGCCTTCTGAAGTCATCTTCAGCCTTTCTTTTATCAAAGCATGCAATTTTAACACAATGTTATAGTAAAGTTCATCCCACCAGACGCCTTCAAGTTTTTTTCTGATAACATACTTGTTGTAGAAGCTTTTCAGATGGGCAACGAAAGCGCTTCTTTCCCATACTTTTTCATGATCAGTTGTTATTTTTCCGTGCAGCTGAATCCAAACTCTTCCTTTTGTCATTTTTTTCTTTTTTCCGTTTTTTGTTACAATCTCTACATCATGCATATCGAAAGTCTCTATTGTGATATTAACAGACCATTCATAATAATCTTCAACAGCTCTTGTTGCTTCAAACATGTACAAAATTTCTGATCCAAAAGGGCCGGGCCTCCTTAATCTTTGCTGCGTCTCGCGAAGCTTGAACTTCTTTTCCCTGAAAAAGTTTGCAATAGACTCATACAGATCCTGCATATCAAGAATTCCTTTGTATTGGACATAAACAGTAGGCGTTCCGGCTTCTGCATTGTGCACAAAATCCTCTGGCTTCATGGCAATACCCTGCTGATAAAGGTATATAAATATATCGAAATGTACGCATTTCGAAGATTTATATTAGAAAATTTTAATGAATAGCGTACAAAAATTTTCTAAATATAAAGGTTGCGGAAATCGACTCATATAGAAAAGATTTATATATAAGTAACTGCCTTATAAAAATAAAAATAAGGTGGAAAATTAATGAAAAAACTACTCAAATTCTCGGTTTTCGCTGCAGTCATGGCAATAATGTCCTGCTTTGTGTTTGCAGCACCATTTGATGCGACAGTAACTCCAATAAAAGACAAGATTGTTGTTGATGAGGTTGCAGAATTTAACATAACGATAGAGAATAATCTCGACAGGGCGCAGGAATTCACAATAAAAAAAGCCGGATATCCTTTCTGGGACATGTACACGCAGCCGCTTCAGAACCCAATCACGCTTAAAGTTGCTGCAAACAGCGCAGCGTCAATAAGTGTTTTCGTTGACCCGCTGTACATCACTTCAGTTGATACTTACACTCTTGATCCGTCAATAGTCATGGAAAGCACAGGCGAGGAGCAAAAAGTAGCAATCACAGTCGGAATAAAATCCACAGACCCTTTGATAGGTGGGTACATCCCGACAGTCTTGGCAAATATAGATATCCCGGAGAAGATAGACCCGAGAGACGAGTTTACAATCAAAGTTCTTCTAAACAACCAAAATTCCTTAGATTATCCTAATCTGACCATAAAGGCAGAAAGCAAACTTTTCAAAGATGAGCTTAATTATCTGTTGGGCCCTAAAGAAGACAGAGTGGTTGAGATAAAGAAGAAGCTTGATGCAATGACTGCCCCTCAGAAAGATGACCTTGTTGTTGCTGTTTTCAGGGGCGACAGGATGATAGTCAGCCCAATTGTGAAAGAATTCGAAATAACGGAGTATGTTGTTACAGAGCCGATGACAACGGAAACATCTTTCATGAAAACAAGAAAAGGGATAAGCCTTTACTCAAACAGCCCTGATTATTCCGGAGATGTTAAAATAGAAACAACATCTCTGAAGAATTTGTTTACTTCAACAAATCCGAGAGCAAAGTTTGTGAAAGAAAACGGGAAAGAATATCTTGTTTGGAATGTGCATGTTGATTCGGACAGGAAAGCCTCAGTTTACATGACAGAGAATTACAGGCCGATACCAGTCATAGCAATTGCGGCAATAATTGCAATTGTTCTTTATTTCCTTTTCAGAAGCCCGATAGTTGTAAGGAAAAGCATAGCCAATGTCGGAATGAGCGAAGGCGGAATTTCTGAAGCAAAGGTTGTTGTAAGGGTGAAGAACAGAAGCAGCCACCAGATAACTGCAATAGAAGTGATGGACAACGCGCCTCATATAGCGCACGTTGAAAAAGAGCTTTCAATAGGCTCAATGCAGCCTAATGCAATTCTTAAGCACCCGAAAGGGGGCATCGTGATAAAATGGAATGTCGAATCTCTTGACACAGGAGAAGAAAGGGTATTGTCTTATAAAATGAAGTCCAGGCTTGCGATACTCGGAGAATTAAGCCTTCCTGCAGCATCTGCAAGGTGCAAGGTCGGCAATAGGGTAATTATCACGCAGTCCAACAGGGCAAGCACGGGAAATTAATTGTTTTATTGATTTAAATTCTTGTTATTCATTGTTTTTAGTTATTGAGTTTTTTACTTTTGTTCGGCTTCGCCTCACAATAATTACAGCTCGTTGTCGCTCCGATTGCCACATCGCGACAACTCGCCTATATATTTAACAGTACAACAAAAACCTGCATGTCAGAAATCATAAAGTCCATAATAATAGTTTTGATTTCTGAGCATGATCAAAAACACTTTTAGCACTTATTAGGGTGTTTTTGACATAATCTTTATAAAGCGAATAAAATACTTTTATTTCATCCCCGCGTAGCTTAACGGCGGAGCGCTCGGCTGTGAGACTTTAAAGTCTGGCTAGAGATGCGCTCTAAGACCTTACGCTATTCTAGCGAGGAATGATAGAGAGCCAGTCGTGCCCGGGAGGTTGCTGGTTCAACTCCGGCCGCGGGGATTTTGGGTTAGCGTCATTGCTAACCCTATATTTTTCTATTAAATACCACTGGACATCTCCGCCTAAGATATTTAAAGCAAAACATCTTAATTCTCATTATGAAAACAAAAATATTGAAATATGGTTTTAAGAAACTAACAAAAGCTAAATCCAGAATCATTGCACATTTGATAGGAGACGGCTGTGTTTACAAAAGCAATCATGATTATAACATTAAATATGAAGTAAAAGATCAAGAATCTTTAGATTCTTTTGAAGAAGATTTGATTTCCGTTTATGGCTTAAAATTAACTAAAGGATTTAAAAATTCCGGATTTACTGGCAAGCCCATCCCTTTTATAAGATTAAGATCAAAACTGGCTTATGAGGACTTATTGCGCTACGCAACCTATAATTCAAGAGATTGGAAAATTAATTCAATAATTCCCCCTTCATCTAAAACAATAAAAAAAGAATTTCTCAAGGCATTGTTTGATGACGAAGGAAGTGTAATAATAAAAAGCAAAAATAGCGAAGTCAGGCTCTATTCAATAAATTTGGACGGCTTAACACAAATACAAAAAATACTGCTGGATTTTGGTATTAACACAAAGATAACTCCAGGATACGGCTTGAAAAGGAATGTGTATGCCGTAATAATTAAGGATTTAATGGCATTTAGGAAAAAGATAGGATTCAATTTAAGGAGAAAACAAGACAAACTTGATACCTTAAAATTCTAAAAAACCAAACTTTATATACTAGCTTTCAAAGAAATTCATAATAAAATTTATTTTTAACAAGAGGTGAATTAAATGGTTAAGCAATGGCACGATATACAGCTGGGAAAAGACATACCGAAAGAAGTAAATGTCCTGATAGAGATTCCAAGAGGGTCAAGCACGAAGTATGAAGTTGACCACGAGCATGGGCTTTTGATGCTTGACAGGTTTGTTTATTCTTCAGTCCATTATCCTGGTGATTACGGCTTTGTGCCGCAGACGATAAGCGGAGACGGAGATCCTTTGGATATACTGGTTTATTCAGAAGGCATTGTAATCCCGCAGACAATTGCCGCTTTCAGGCCGATTGGAGTCATGAAGATGATAGACAACGGTGAGAAAGACGATAAAATCATCGGCGTTTATGTAAAGGACCCTATGACGATGCATATCAAAGACCTGAAAGACCTGCCGGAGCATGCTTTGAAGGAATACAAGGAATTCTTCCAGACTTACAAGGATTTGGAGAACAAGAAAGTGACTGTGACAGGATTCCACGGCAAAACCGTTGCTTATGGGCTTATCATGGACAGCATCAAAACTTACGAGAAGAAGTTCAAGAGAAAGCACAGGAAATAAACTATTTTATTTTTTTCTTTTTTGTTTCTTTTTCATCAAACACCGGAATTCCGTATTCGCCGTCATAGCCCGGCAAAAATGGAATCTTCATGCTTCTGTTGCGCATTATGCTGCCTGCAATCTTTTCAGTTGTTATCTTATTTATCTCTTTTTCATCAGCATCAAGCAGAATATTAAATTCATTTCCAAAAGCGTTTGTCAGTTTGTAATACTCTTCCCAGACTTTCTTGGAAGCAACAGGCGCTTTTATTGTGCCTGCTATGACTTCTGACAATGAGATTATATTTCTGAAAGGAACAGCGTTCTTTGGAACGAATCCTTCTTTTCTATCGGCTAAACTTTCTATTCTTTGCGCTACTCCAACAGTAAGCTTTTTTTTGCAAACTGGGCAGATGTCTTTGAGTTTTATTGATTCTTTTGGGGACAGGCAGACTTTGCATGCGCGATGTCCGGTATAGTGGTATTTGCCTTCATGAGGCCACATTTCTATTGTTTCTGTAAATCCCTTTTTCTTTCTAATTGCGCCAAGCAGTTCATCATATTTCCATTTGATGTTGAATACGTTGCATTCTCTTCCAAGACGCCATGGCCAGAATGAATGAGCATCAGAGCTGCTTACCAAATTGTATTTATCTAATTTAGAAATGCGCCAGTTCATTGCCGGGTCGCTTGATAAGCCGGTTTCAATTGCATGTATGTGCTTTGCCTGGTCTTTGAAGCAGTCTTCAACAGAATCAAAGCCGGTTGCTGATCCAAACAAGCCAAACCATGGAGTCCAAACGTGCGCTGGAATTATTTCAATATCTTTGTCAATACTTTTCATCATCTCGACAAGCTCAATGCACGAGAATCCGAAAATTGGGCGCCCGTCATAATCTAATCTTCCCTTCTTCAGCAATGCTTTGTTTATCTGCTCAACAACTTCAAAATTTCTTGCCAGCAAAAGTGAGTGAATACGGCGTCCTTTTCCATCCTGCGTGTACATATTAGAAATTTCGCCTTGCAGAACAAACTTGAAGCCGGATTTTGACGTTAAGATTCCGGAACCGTCTTCCTTTAATTCATCTTTCAGCTCAGCAAGCCATTTTGGATGCGTAAAGTCGCCTGTGCCCAAAAGGTTCAGCCCTTTTAATCGCGCATATTTTTCTAAGTTTGTTAGATTTAAGTGCTTGCTTGTTGCCCTTGAAAATCTCGAATGAATCTGCAGGTCTGCGAATACTTTCATATAAATTGGAACTGAATAACTTTATTTAAAGGTTTCATAGAAGACAAAAGATTTTTATACTACTCAAAAATACTAACAACATGACAAAACAAGTCGCAATTGTTGATGCTGATATAGGTTATGGGGTAATTGACGCAGTTTTGGACTCCACTAATCCCGTTACAACAAGATTTAGACAGGCCGACCAAGCTTTGTCACAACTAAGAACGACAAAATATGATCTGATTTTAGCACGTTTAAGAATGGCACCGGGATTGAGTCCAGAACCAGCACTTAATGACCTATGGCGAGGTTCCCAGGGAGATTATGCCGTAGTATGCGAATATTTTCTAAGCCAGATAAGGGATGAAACATCTGCTAATAAAGAGACACCTATAATTGTAATGGATGTTGTTGCTGCAGAAGGAGACAGACTATTTCCAAATGCTGCAAGAAGAGTGATTCAAGCAGGCGCAAATGATTATGTTGAAACTAGGAATTTCCCTGAATTAGAAAGATTAATAATCAAATATATTGGTGAGGGGCAGAAACCCGAGCTTAGTGATGAGCAATCTTAATCAGAGTCTTACTTCCAGTTGCAGTTTCATCTTCCCGCAACTTTTAAATAGTCCATTCTAAAATAAATATCCATGGCATCAGACATTCTTTCAGAGTTCAATTCTAATGATGTTTCTCACTTTAAGAAAGATGCAATGCAGATGGTGAAAGTCGGCATAGAAATTGACAGGTACTACGGGGAAGGCCATCACGACCTTGACGCTTTCATTCCAAAATATGAAAAACTGATACAATTATTTAACAAAAAGTACAAAGGCATTGCAATCAAGACAAAAAAGACATCTGACTCTTTCAGGACAAGGCTTTTCGCAAAATCCAAGGACATAAAGGAATTCTTTGCAGAATCTGCGTCAAAAATACAGGGACTAAGGGCGATAGGAAAAACCGGATTCAATCAGGCAGATTCTTCCAATACAGAAGCGTTTGTTGCTTTGATAGAATCATTGGCAGATTTTTTGTTTGTTTCATATGCCGACCCTGACAGGGGCACAAGCACGCTTGCGGTTTTTTACGACAAGAAAGAAAAAATGGCTGAAATCAATTATAATCCTGAAGACATGATGAACGAAAACTCTGCATCGTTCAAGGTTTTTGCTTACTATGCACTAAAATCAGGAATTGACAGGAAAATAGATATTCTTGCAGAAGCATCAACATTTTGATTTACAAACTTGCTGAAAGAAAAAGAAAGGTCTGAATTCTCAAGAGAGTTTAAGTCTGAGTTTTTGGAATAATCCCTTATAAAATGTTGTCCTGCTAATCTGATTCATCCTCTTTGGCGCATTCAAAGCATTACACATCTGAAGAGAAAGGGCTCCAAACCATTACATACTCTTTTGTGATTGTTGAGACATCATAATCATTGTACTGGTTTATAAACCTTATTCTGAACTCGTCTGTAATTTTCTTAAGCTCTTCTGACCCACTTACATGGATTTCAGCCAATACATCGTATTTTCCTAAAAGCTCTATCGCAAAAAGGCATTTATTTGTTGAATTGAAAAACCGGATAATCTCTTTTTTTGCAGAGGAATCTTTTAATGAAATGTTTATCTGAAAAAACGTCAAGCCCAATTTATCGAAATTAGGGGAGGTTACATAAGCCAGAATAATATTATCCTTCTCAAGTTTTTTGAGCCTGTACTTGACAACTTTATGGTCTATTTTAAGCTTATCTGCAATCTCAATCAGCGGCATTCTGGAATTTTTAGATAATGCCGCAAGTATCTGCTTTTCAATTCCGTCTAATTCATAATTACCCAGCTTTATAGGGTATACCCAGTCTTTATTTTCTTTGCCTTCATAGAGAAACCTTTGGTTAATCCTGTGGGTTGTCAAAAATGTCACTAAATCTTTCTCTTGGATGTACTCCCCATACAATTCCATGAAATTATCCTGAAAATTGATTATATCAACAGAACTTTTTCCCATAACCAAAATGAAACAATCATAATTCCCTTCAATGCTTGCAAGATAAGCGATATGCTCCTGCCTGCTGACATATTCAAATAATTCCTGCTCTTTTTGCGGCGTTATATTCTTGAATTTTATGTAGAACTTAACATAGTACCAGCCCAGCTTGGAGGTGTTAAAAACAGTGTAAAAATCCTTGATTACCTTATTTTTAATCAGCCTGTTAATCCTAAAGTTAACGGTTTCCTTGCTTTTGTTCAGCTTTTTGGCCAGCTGGGATGCAGAGATTCTGGCGTTTAAATCAAGGCTGCACATAATTTTTTTGTCCAATAAGTCTAAATTTTCCATATTATTACTACTTTTATGATTAATATATAAATATTTCGTATTTTGAGTAAAATTAACATAAAAACTTTAATATATCTAATATATGACGATTATTACTACTAAGTGATTAACATGCAAAGATACAATTTTGTTTCGGGAATTGAAAGGATAACTCAAGAAGAACTAGCTAGGCTTAGGACTAGCCCTAAAGGCAGCCATATTGATTTAATCTTGAAAGAATGCCTCTTAGATGCGGAGTATGACCAAGGTAAACTAGATCTGGTGTTATCTTCACAAAATAACTTATGGATGATAAATTCTTTCCCAGATATCCATCCTTTCTTTAAAGATTCATGTGAAGGAGATTTGCTAAGAAGTGAATTTTTATTCCTAAGATATTTAGGAGATGGAGTTTTTGACCAGTCTAAAAGGGCGCAGTATGTTAAGTATCTGGAAGAAAAAGTATTGGGCTCGCTTCCGCAAAAAGTTATTTTTAGATTATGCGATTATAACAACCAGGATTTTAATTTTTTAAGAAGTGATTACAGCAGCAGAGGGGCAGCCCGGCTGCTGGAGCAGGGTGAATTATTGGAAACTGATTTGGAAGTAATTAAATTATTACAAAGAAGCGGCAGAGATGTTAAAGTTTTAGTGCCTTATGTTCTTTTTCCAGAAGAATTTGCCGATGTCAAAAAAAGAGTCAAGGAAAGTGTTGGAAATGTTAATGTAGGAACAATGCTTGAAGTTCCTGCAAACCTGCTTGAAATTGATAAGTATTCTGAAGCTGATTTTTATGTATTTGGCCCGGGAGATTTAACAAAAAGCCTATACGGCGGAATCGACAGAAATTCTCCGAACTTCAGCCTAGTCAACAATGGATTAGCAGTGCCCATGGTTAAAGATTGTTTGGACACTCTTGAAAGATTGGGACAGCGAAAAACAGTCTACTTAGTTAAAAACCTGATTGGCCGGGATTTTGGAGAGCATAAGAATTTGTGTTTAGTAAACATGTATTCTCCATCGCAATTAGCAGCGGGTGCAAGAAAATGAGCGATACACTTAATCATCATGAATCAATAGAAGAAAGCACATTATCCGATATTGCCGCAAATCTTGCCGGAAAAAAACCCATGAAGGAAACAGAAACAAAGTACGGCAATTCGTATTATTATGGGGCTTCTGATGATAAACCGGTTTCATTGGAGGCAATGCTTCAAACTGTTAAGGGCGCTGAAATTGATGATTTGTATGTCCACATTCCTTTTTGCATAGCTGCATGCAGCTACTGCACCTATCCAAAGATGATAGGGCCAAGTGAAGGGCAAGTAGCCAGTTACATCAGAGAATTAAGAAAAGAAATTTCAAAATACAAACAATTATTTGGGTTCTCCGGCTTAAAAACAATCCATGTAGGGGGAGGCACTCCTAATTTTCTTAATCTTGAACAGTTAAGCGAAGTTCTGGGAATGATTACTTCTGAGTTTCCAACACGCAATCTAAAGGAGTTAGCCATTGAGGTTTCACCAGTCGGATTGAATGAAGACAAACTAAGATTAATTTTGAGTTATGGGTTTAACAGGATTAGTATTGGGATACAGACATTTGATGACGGAATTAATGAACAAAACGGAAGGAAAGGCCAAAGAGTAGAAGAAGCAATCAGGCTCGTTGGAGTTGCAAAAAAATACTTCCCGAATGTGTCCATTGATTTGTTGGCAGGGCAGCAAGGCCAGACTGCAGAATCTTCCCATAAAGATGCTGAAAAGGCCCTTAAATTAGGCGTTAATTCGGTTTATCTTTATCAGGTAAGGCAGTCTTTTAAGGATGGAGGAATGGAAGAGATTCTGGCGTTAAACGATTTTCTCAATTATTTCAGCTCAAATGGATATGAAATCTTGTCACATAATCATATAATAAAAAAAAGAAATTCAGACGGCTATTGCGAGCAAAGAGGGGGGAGAGCCAGAATGGAGAATTTGCTGGGGATTGGCCCTGGCGCTGTTTCTGAAATAGAAGGGCATATTTTTAAGAACATTCGCCCTGCTAATTACCTAGCTGAAGGTGCCCAGATAGATGAAGGAAGCATAAAACTTAGAGCAGATAGAAACATTAAAGCCATGTTACTGGTAAGATCATTAAGATATTTTACCAAACCGGATGTCAATGGTATGCTGGTTGAAGATTATGTGGCTAAATTCGGAAGCAGCCCTTATGACGACTTTAAATCAGAGATTGATTTTATGAAAGGGGAAGATCTGATTAAAACAACACCGAAGAAAATAGAGGTTACTTCAAAAGGAATCCTGTTTACTCAATGGGTGGATAACTTTTTGACTAAGCACTATAAATAAAATTATTTTTTTAGCTTATTGTTTACATCCCTGGAAACTTTCCGCCGAACTTCTTCATCATCTTACCCATATCGCCTTTATTTCCTTTAAACATCTTAACCATTTTCTTGGATTGGCGGTGCTGTTTTATCAACTCCCTTATTTCTGATGCCGGCACTGCAGAGCCTTTTGAAATCCTGTCTAATCTTGATGAGTCGATTAAATCAGGCTCTTCCAATTCTTCTTTTGTCATGGAACTCATTGCTATTTTCCATTTTTTTAATTTGCCTTCCTGCACCTGAAGCATTTCCTTTGGCATCTTTAACTGCGAAAATCCTGGAATCATTTCGACAATCGAGCTTAACGGGCCCATCTTGGACATTGCTTCCATCTGCTCGTACATATCAATGAGGTTGAATTCTCCTTTCAGGAATTTCTTTCCGAGGTCTTCTGCGTCCTCTACTTTGATAACCTCTTTTGCTTTTTCAAGAAGCGCTTCAAGGTCGCCCATTCCCAGCATTCTTCCGACAAACCCTTCAGGGTTAAACTGCTCAAGGTCTTCTGTTTTTTCACCGACTCCGATGAATTTTATTGGAGCGCCTGAAACTGAACATGCTGTAAGAGCTCCGCCGCCTTTTGCAGTGCCGTCCATTTTTGAAACAATAACACCTGTGATATTGCAGCTTTTGTGGAACTGCTCGGCCTGCTTTTGAGCAGCCTGGCCGATATCAGCAGAAATAACCAACAGCCTTTCATTCGGCTTAATTTCTTTGTTGACATCTTCTATCTCTTCTATCAAATCTTCTGACAACGCATCACGGCCTGCAGTGTCAATTATCAGAACGTCAAATTCTTTGTATTCTTCTTTGTGCTTTTTCCAGATTGCTATCGGGTCTTTTGAGCTTTTGTCGTAGAATACCGGAACGCTTGCAGTCTTTCCGACTTGGGCAATCTGTTCCATTGCAGCAGGCCTGTGGACGTCTAATCCTACAAGAGCGACCTTGTGGCCTCTCTTTGTGTAAAACCTTGCCAGTTTTCCTGCTGTTGTCGTCTTTCCGGAACCGAACAAGCCTACCAGCATAATCTTGAACGGCTTTTCTGTCAATTCTATCTTATGCTGCTCTTTTCCGAGAAAATTAACCAATTCTCCATAGACAATGTTGACAATATGCTCTCTTTTTGTCAGGCCTGCAGGAGCTTCTTCTTCCAATGCCTTTTTCTTTATCTTTTCTGTTAAATCAAAGACTAGTTTTACGTTAACATCGGACTGCAATAATGCCCTTTGGATGTCTTTTATCAGCTCGTTGATTAATTTTTCATCAACAAAAAGGGATTTTGCTATCTTCTGCAAAGTGTTCTTTAATGAATCGCTTAATTTATCCAGTACCATTACTTCATGAGATAGAATTATTGTATAAAAAGGTTTGGTAAACCTTTATCAGTTATTTTCTTTTCATTGCTTTTCTTCTTTTCAGGAGTTTTTTCTGTTTTGCATTCATTTTGGCTCTTTTTTCATAAAGACGCTCATTAAATTCCTTATAACTAGGATCAATACTTTTTATTTTCTTAAAGTCCCTAAACCAATCTCTAAATCCGTCCCTATAATCAACCCAATCATCATAAAAATCATTGATGAAGAAATCATATTTTATTATACCTTTTCTCGGTATTGTGGAATCTGGCGTGACATATCCACTTTTTCTTCTATCTTTTCTGCTTACCATCGGACTGCCTCCGAACACCTTGGCTTTGATTACTTGATTGGCAAACAAAGCCTATGCCATTTTATGGCATTTGTGTTCCTATGGCATTCCGATATTCATAACCGACTGAGTCATTTTTTTAACCTTAAACCAATAATTCTCATTTTTTACATTGGAATTATTTTTATTCCTTCTTTATCCTTGGTTAACGTTCCATGCTTTCCGGCAGAAATGTTGTACTCGTTTGCAATATCGCTTGGGATTCTAACTGCAATGCTGTTTCCCCATTTTGAGAAAGTTATATCTTTTGCATGCCTTAATTTTCTGTATTTTCCCGCTAAAACTTTCAGCTGCTTCATATCCATCAGTTCTTCTCCGCATTCTAAGCACCTATAGGCCTCAAAATCCAATCCATCCTGTTCCATAACATCTTTTTTCTTTTCCATTTTTCCTTTCTGGCATACCGGACACACTAAAAAATCACCTTGTGATTTTTTGTGCATTAAAAATCTTTTAGATTTTTCCTGTTTCATTTCAGTTACCTCGTTCTATTGTTTTAATAATAATACAATGGCCCAAATCCTCTCCAACACATATTATTGAGCCTTCTCTGCCTCTTTTGATGAATTTTATTCCGTGCTTTCCAAATCTTTTTGATTTGCCTGTCTGCAATGCATCATAAACTTGGTCTGGAAAAGCAATCTCTCTTTCTCTTGCCCTTTTAACTGCATGGACTTTGATGACAATCAGCTTGCCTTGAAAGTAAATGCTTTCCATTATGTAGATACTTAGATATACATGTATATAAAGATTGCGGTTTTTATTATGGTTAATTGGTATTGATAGTTTACCCTATCACCACCCTCTAACAACAACAAAACCTTATATATGGACATCTATAGTAATGTCAATATTATAGAAATAATACTATACAAGGGGTTAATTAATGAAGGTTGATATTCCTAAGAAACAGCATCCAAACCTGGAGCGCTATTACAAGGAAGACTTGGACATTGCGTACAGGTTCGCAAATGAAATCTACATGGAGTTAGGGGCTTTCATAAGGGCTGTTGTAATTTTCGGCTCAACTGCGAGAAGAACCAAAGGGCCTTCTGGCGATATTGACATTCTGGTTGTTATTGACGATTTAATGATGAGCATGACGCCTGACGTTGTCGAGGCATACAGGCTGATTGTGCAAAGATCTATTGTAAAGACATCAACAAAGCTGCACATAACAACAATGCGCTTTACAGCTTTCTGGGAATACATGAGAAATGGCGATCCAGTTGCAATCAACCTTTTGAGAGACGGAGTTGCCTTGATTGATTCAGGCTTTTTTGACCCGATGCAGGTTCTTCTGAAAAGAGGCAAGATTAGGCCTACGCAGGAAAGCATCTGGACATACTATTCAAGAGCGCCAAATACACTTTACAATTCAAGATGGCATGTATCACAGGCTGTTCTGGATTTGTATTGGGCTGTTATTGATTCAGCGCATGCTGCATTGATGAAAGTTGGAGAGATACCTCCGACGCCGGAGCACGTTGCGGATTTACTGGACCAGAAGCTTGTAAAGAGAAAAATGCTTGAGCACAAATATGTAATAATAATGAAGAATTTCTACAGATTAATGAAGATGATAACCCACAGGGAAATAACCGAAGTCAAGGGAGAAGAGTATGACCGGTATTTTAAAATTGCAGAGGATTTTGTCAAAAGAATGAGAAAGATTATCGAGCACGGGAAATAAGCATTTTTTGATGATTATCTCCAAAATTTTATTTTTTTCTTTGCCTTCTTAAACTGTTTTACCATTTTCTTTTTCTCAAATCCAAGAAGCAAAAGCCCTGCAAAAATCAAAAGAACTCCTTGGAGTATCGGAAGGAAAAGCCCTACTACTCCCAATATTATAAGGCACACTCCAAGTATTTTTTTTAAAGTTTTAAGCCACATTATGTGTTCACTCTTATTGAAGAAACTGTTTTTCTGTCAAGAACAGCGCTTCCGATTCCTTTGCCGACAAAAAAAGACTGCTTGCTCATTGCGCTGCTGATTAAATCAAAGAATCCCTTTTCATTTTCATACTCAACAAGCTCTGCAGTTATTCCTTCTTTATTTTCTATGTATGCAATAACTTCATCTTTTCCGCCAAGCTCGTCAACCAAGCCAAGCGTTTTTGCCTGCGCGCCTGTGAAAAACAACCCGTTTGCTATTTTGTCAACATCTTTTTTGCTCATGTGCCTGTTCTTTGCGACTTCAGATGCAAAATAATCCTTCATTTCGTCAAGGCTCTGCTGGAATAGCACTCTTTCTTCAGGAGTCATTTCCTTGAATGGGCTTCCCATATCTTTGTATTTTCCTGCAATCAGCCTTTCGTATGTTATATTATACCTATCCAAAAATCCTGAAAATTCAAGATATGACGCAATCACTCCAATCGAACCGGTTATTGAAACCCTGTTGGCAACAACATAATCAGATGACGATGCAATCCAGTATCCTCCAGATGCGCCCACTTCCCTTATCCATGCAACTGTTGTCTTGTTTGTCTTCTTTACAGCGTTAGCAATTTCTTCAGATGCAACTGCTGATCCGCCCGGGCTATTTATTTCCAATATTATCGCTTTTATGTTGTTGTTTTTTGCAGCTTTTTCAATCAGCTCAACAGTGTCTGTTGATGAAACAACGTCTTCAAAGAAAATACTGTCAGAGTCAGCCATTATAACCCCTTTGATTGGGATGACTGCTACATTTCCTTCAAGAGATTCAAAATCAGAATTTGAGAAAACAGATGCAAAAATTACAATGAAAAATCCAAGTATTGTAAGCCCGATAAGAATAAATATCGAGTATGCCCAGCTGAAATTTTCTGTTGGCTTGTTCATCATTCATCCCCCTTCTTAAAAGCCTGGAATATATCTTTGCGCCCCTGCTTTAGATTGTCAAGTATCTGGTCTTTTGCCATTTCCAAAAACCCAATGACTTCCTGCGGGCTAACATTCTGTGTTTTCATGGAAGTCTGTATGTTATTCCCGGCTATTTCTACTTTTAATAAAAAGTTTTTTTCAGGTTCTGCCATTTATATCACCGTATAAGACTGTTTTTCCACAACCCTTGTCTTGCCAATAATTTCAGTAAGGCGCTGGTTTGATTTTGTAAAAAGCATAACCAAAGGATCGGCTATGACCAACACATCAAAAGGAAAAATTGGAATAAACGCTGCGTTTCTTAAAGCCATCTGCCATCTCTTTTGAGGATTTAAATCGCTTACAACATACAGGTTCATTATTTTTTTCCCAATTGTCTGGCCCATCCTGTTTTCCAGCTTGTAGAAATAAAGGAAAGTAAGAAGCGACATTCCGAAATAAATTGCTGCAATCTGGCCAGTTTGCTCTGTGCCGGCAAGCAATTTGTATGTATCAATAAAAGAGCCGTTTTGCGGAATCATTCCTCCTATGAATTTTCGGAATGGGATAAAAACAACAAGCACGATGATCAGCATGTCAATAAGGAATGCTACAATCCTTTTCCATATCAAGGCAGGGCTTATGAACTCGTCCTTTGGAAGGTTAATCTTCTTCATACTTATGGGTAATATTGGCTCTTTTTAAATGTATTTTTATCCATTAAACAAACAAAATCCCCTCATAGAAAGGTATATAAAGCAACCTCGGTTCAAAAGGTTAAATGAGCAAGAAGAAAGAAGAGCAGGAAAAGCAGGAACATCTTCAGCATGAAATTTCTAGAATAATGACTCCAAGAGGCAACCAGACTTATGCGGTTGTTGAGCAAAGGCTTGGCGGATCAAGAATGAGGGCAAGATGCCTTGACGGAAAAACAAGAATCTGCAGGATTCCCGGAAGGCTGACCAGAAAATTGTGGGTAAGGGAAAGGGACATTGTCATTATCGAGCCATGGGAATATTCAGGGGACGCGAAAGGAGACGTAATCTACAAGTACACTCCGACGCAGCTTTCATTCATGAAGAAGAAAGGGTATCTGAAGCAGCTTGATGATTTTGAAGAATTCTGATTGTTATTACTTTATCATAGAAATATTTATATAGCGACGTGCAAATTCTTTGAATATGGAAAAGCGCATTGAGAGTTTACTTCTGATGAATGTTCTTCTGACTTTTTCTATGATTGGGTTTATTTTTGTTGTTTTTGGCCTTACGCAGTTTGCATTTGCTTTTGAGCTTCTGGTACTGCTCGTTTTCATTTCATTATTTTCATTTGGAATGTACAATGCATACCATGGAAGAAGGGCAGGGTGGGTTCTGATTGCTGCAATGCTGCTTACAGTGATAGCGGACGTTATTTTCATTGCAGGAGCGTCTTCAACTCTTAGAATCAGCCATGTATCTACTTTGTTTTTTTCAGTGCTTGCATTGGCTATTGCGCTGATTAATCTGAATGGGAACCATGTTAAAGAAGAAAAAATAGAGCATGTTTCTGGCCCGTACTACAGCAAGTCAAGCGCTAAAGCAGAGAAAACAGAGCATGCAAAGAAAACATTCGAACCGGGAAAATACGTTGCTTCGAAGAAAGCGAACAAGTACCACACAGCAAAATGCGACTGGGCTCTTCGAATAAGCAAAGAAAACAGAATATGGTTCGACACCAAAGAAGACGCTGAACTGAAAGGATATGTTAGAGATAAGTGCGTTGAGTAAGAATTCTAAATTAAAATATTAAGAGAAAATTAAAAAATTTATCCTGTAAATAGCCTTAAAACAGAAGCATATTTGCCCATTGTTGCTTCAATTATCTCTTTTAATTGTTTTTTTGCTGCTTCGTCTTTTGGATCAGCGTGGATTGCTAATGTTGCTTTGCTGAATACACTCCCGGGTGGCGTATACCTTGCGCTGCCACTAACCTCACTATGTACATAACCCATTGAAAGTATGTTCCCTTTAGTTTTTGCAGGTATTCCCTTTCCAATAAGTGCCGATTCCAAATCCCCTAAAACCTTATGACCATCAAAATCTCTGCTAAGAAAACTTTTTGGCTGATATACCATACTTATTTCATATTGGTTAGGTACTCTTTCTTTAGATGATTTTTTTCCAAATGACATAGCTTTTTGGAAACTTTTCCTCATATTTAAACCTTTCGTTTAGTCACTACTTTAGAATAAGAAAACTATTTCTTCCAGAGCAGGATTACTTTAATTTGCGATAAATCCAAATTACCGATTCAGATAAAAAAATAGCAACAAATCCGCCCAATGCGCCTATTGCCAGTGAAAACAGCACTAGAGACAAAAAAGGAGGAGGCGGATCTACAATGGAGGAATATGACTGACCAATAGCCAATGAAATCAGAAACATTATGCCGCCGCTCCAAAAGAAAATTTTTTTTATATAATTAGGATTTTTGTCCATAACTATACCCTGCTTTTTTAGATATATAAATCTTTGTGAGGAAACGTAATAAAAACTATAGCTTTTAGCTTGTGTTGATTAACCTACTGCATTACTTTTTCCAGAGCAGAATAACAAGAAGCACAACACTTACGCTTATAGCGCTGTCTGCAACATTGAATACCGGCCAGATTCTGAAATCAAGAAAATCCGTAACGTGCCCCAAAAACAGCCGGTCAATCAAGTTTCCAACTGCGCCGCCAAGAAGAAGGCCGACTGCAAACTGCATTGGCTTTTCATCGTTTTTTATCTTTTTGACGGAATAGACAATGCCGAAAATCACTGCAAAAAAGATTATTATGAAAACAGCGTTCATTCCCTGAAACAAGCTGAACGCAGAGCCGGTGTTTGTTACATAAGTTATGTGGAAAATGTTTTTTATGACTGGAAGCGATTCATTAAGGCTGAAGTTTTTTCTTATAATCCATTTGGTTAACTGATCAAGAAACACAACAATAGCTGCAACAGAAAAAACAAATATATTTTTTTTATTCATTAAACCAAAATTAAGAACTTATGTATAAAAATGTTTTTAATCAAAAGAACTCGTTTTGCCATCGTTCGCATGTAATGTTTTAGATTATTACAAAAATTCCTCATGGAACCTCCTTTTTGTTAAAATATTTTATAGAAAATGCTCACAATTTGATGGCAAAATCAATAATACCTTCTTCTTCTGCCGGAGTCTTCCTGTTCTCCCCTTGCAATTCCTTCAAGGTTCACAAGCCTTTGGTTGATTGCATCAAGGGAAGCCTTGACAGCGTCAAGCTTGCTTGATATCACTTCAAGATTTTTTGAGTTTATGTAATTGTCATTGCTTGGCATTGAAGGCTGGAAAGACGGCTGCGATGGGAAATTCTGCGAAGGCTGGAATGAAGGATACTTCTGAAAAGGCTGCTGTGTCTGCGGCATTTCAAGCCCCATTCCCAGGTCAGGAGAAGGCCCTTGGCTGTTCATGTCCAATCCCAAATCCTTGTCAAGCCCGAGGTCTTTGCCTATGTCAGAGAAATCATCTTTTTTCTTCCAAAATGCAAGCTTGCTGAAAACGCCCATCTATACACCTCTTTTTTAAACTTTATTGACTGAAGCAATATATAAACATTGTGGATTATATTCCTCTAATGAACAGGTAAAGCAGCGCAAGCGCCAAGGCGACGAAGCTGACAAAAAGTATTGTGTGGAAGAATTTCTTGAACATTTCGTGCAGTATAAACATAAGGACAAGGTACCCGAGCACAACTCCAACAACAATTGAGATTATATCCATTTTGCCTCTGAGTATTCGAAGAGGTTTGTTGGACTATGTCCAATTTTAACTCTTTTTTAATTAATTAAGGTACACTTGAAGAACTGATTAAATAACTTTTCTATTCTTTCTTATCATTTGCAGGTTTTGATACTGCCCAGTCTATGCTCTCAAGCGGCGTTTCATATCTTTCTCTTTCAAGAGCAAGCTTATGCCCGACTTCCTGCACAAGCGACCAAAGCATTATCTCCTGCTCTGCCTTGTTTAACTTTCTTAATTTGTGCTTTGCATCTACGCTCTCATCGCGCACAGCCACATTTGACAGCATAGACCTGTAAAATTCAATCATTAAATCTGTAGGCATGGCAAAAGGAGACATAATCCTTGAAGTTTCGTTTCCTGGCTGAATCATAAATTTGAAGTATGCGGCTATTTCCGGTGCAAATAAATAAATTGCTTTTGCTCCCCCCATCTGCCTTTCTCCAAACCCAAATGCCCAGTCACTTGCAGGGATGCTTATTGTCGTGTTAAATCCGTTGGCTATTGCGTAATTGTTCACGCTGTCTGGGTTTGTGGCAACAGATCGCATCTGGAATCTGTAATCTTTGACCTTTTTTGTTCTGGAAGGGACACTGACAGAAACTATCGAGCCGGATTCAGAAGCAGCATTACCGCTGTAAATTTTCCCTATCTTTATATCCTCTCCTGTTTGCATTCCATAAGACACTAGCCTCATCGCTTCGCACAGCTCAACAAGCCTTACGACTCTTTGCCTTCTATCCTCATTTCCAGCAAATGGCGCAAAAGCGTAGCCTGAATTGTACGGGTGATACACTTCTGAAAAAGCAGCTTCTCTTGCAAGAGCAGGAGTCATTGCGTTCTCAACAGCGTCTTCAAGAGAATCAGGAGATTTTACTTCTATTGGCTGGGCGTTCATAAGGAACCTTTTAGAGTCCCTAAAAGAATCAGGAAGAATTTTGCTGTTAAGCACAATGCATTCTCCTTCGTCAAGGCTTAATACTCTTCCAGCAACCCCCCTGTTTGTTTCAACATAAACAGGAGCGCTTCCTTTTAAAATTCCTGCAACACTCGGATCCTTAAAATAATTTTTTTTAGCGCTGCCCATTTTTAGAAGTCTTTGCCCCGTACACATTTAAAAATATAGTCCTTATCCTTCCGATATAATTATTTACTGCCCTAAGATACCTTAATTCAATGTTTTCGCCTATTCCCACCTTCACATTGTCTTTTATCCTGCTGGAATTAAGTGAAATTGCCCATAATAGATCGTATATTTCTCTTGGCTCCACTTTTGAAAGCCTTTCCCTTAAAGGCACTATTGGGTTGTCTTTTCTTCTCACAAGCCCAAGGTAATAACTTTTGGAAGTTGTTTCTTCAATCATATTTGCAACAACTTCCACAGGTCGGCCCTCTGAAAGCTTTGCATAGCGCTCTGTTTCTTTTTTTCTGTGAGTTGATTTGTAGTTATGGCTTGCTATGTAAAGCGCAAGAATCTCTGATGGCTTAAGCGCAAGAAGAACACTGTGCGGAATGCCTCCTATGTTTTTTGGATGACCCGTCATGTCCACTTCCATTTCAGTAACTCCTGCATAGAGCCTTTTAAGGTTCCCATAGCCGCCGTAATGAGATTCAAAACTGGAGCCATCTTCCCTAAAACTGACTTTTGCGCGGAAAGATTTCAATATCTCCCCGTCTATTCCGTAGCTTCCAAATTTTGAAACAGCAGGAACAACACCAGCAACTTTTTTTTCAAGAGAATCACTTGTTGGTTTCGCATCTGCATCTTCTGCCAATAAACTCAATTGAGCCTTGCTGTTGAGAGTTCTAACTCCTTTATGTCCTGCTAATCTTCTATGAATTACCCTTGCCACAACGCTTTATTTACAGAATCTCTTTATAAACTTTTCTCATTTTACAACTAAGAAGTAACAAAATTATAATTCCTAATAAATTTTATAGATTGATAGGTTCAATCATCTACCTAAATAAAAAAACCGAAGAACTTAAGCAATCAAAACAGCGTTAACAATTCCATCCTGGCCCGGCCTTGATGTGATCTTTGCCTTTCCAAGCTCTGTGTCAATAACAGATCCCTTTGTCATTATATTCCTTCTTATGAAGTGCCTGTTAGCCGGATTGTCGGTGATTGTCTTTATTTTAACTTGTTTGTATGATTTTGTCTTTGGATTGTAAAGGTTTGCAGTGTCTGTGCTAAGCAATCTTAATTTTCTGTTGTCGCCCATTACTCTGATAGTCTGGACTCTTGCCTTGCCAAGCTTTGTGAACGACGGCTCACGCCCAAGCTCATATTGTTTTTTCTTCCTAAAATCCTTATACCTTGCGCCTGTCTGTTTTCTCTTCGGTCTTGCTTGTGATAATGCCATAACTTTTGGAAATTTTCTTGATTTATAAGGGTTTCTGTTTAAATACTGATTAGACAACAGATAATCTTTTATTCAAGGAAAGGTATGCTAATTGGATGCAGCCGTTTGAAATAATAATTTTTGGAATGCTTTTGTTGGTGGTTTTGTATATTGGATATTTAATCGGAAAATTTGTTGCAAAAAGCAAAATACCGGAGATCAGAGAAACTGCGATAAAGCATTCGAGAGCAGTTCTTGCAGGCCAGTTCAGCGAGCAGATGTCGCCTTACCTTCCCGGATTCGGGCACAAGCCGACAGAGGCAAGATTCATCGGCAAGCCGATTGATTTCATAGTCTTCAAGGGGATGGACGAGAAGAAAATTGAAGACGTAATCTTTGTTGAAGTCAAGAGCGGACAAAACAAACTTTCAGAAGTGCAGAAAAGCCTGAAATCAGCAATTGAACAGAAAAAAGTCTCGTGGCACGAATATAAAGTGCCGGAAAATGTTACGAACAGCGATGGGAAACATTTATAAACAATACCAGTTTTCATTTTCAATAAAATGATGGAACAAGCAAGACCGTTGGACGCATTGAACAAGGCAAGGGACAAGAGAGTAATCCTTGAGCTGAAGAACAACAAGCAGTACATCGGGAAATTAAAGTCATTTGACATTCACGTTAACGTTGTGATTGAAGATGTTGAAGAGTACGAAATAAAATTCAAAAAAATATCTAAAAAAATCGATGAAAACACAACTGAAGAGTTTACAACAACAGAAACATTGCTAAGGAGAAAGCTTGGCTCAGTTTTTATAAGGGGAGACACAATAACAGTTATTTCAACAGAATAAAATTTCTAGGTGCTTAAATGAAAGGAACGCATTCAACTTTTTGCAAAAAACTTGACCAAAAGCATGAAAGTGCTATATTTGCTTCGCAAAATAGCACGAGAGGGCTACAATGAAAGGAACGCATTCAATGGGGAAGAAGTCCGGCAGCAAGAACATGATATACTGCAGGCGCTGCGGGAAAAGAACTTTCAACCTTGGGGCAAAATGGAGATGCGCTTCATGCGGATTCGGCATGAGCAAGAAGCTTCGCGGTTACAAATGGCAGAAGAAGCCAAAGAAGATTTCTTAGAAAGTTTTCAGCAACCTTTTTAAAGCAAGTTTATATCTTATTTTTTACATTCATGCGGAGGTGCCGGAGTGGCCAAACGGGATAGGCTTAGGCGAGGCATCTTTTTGGTGTAAAGAGCCGAAAGGCAATGACTTTGAGACACCTATTAGCTTAGTGCTTACGCAGGTTCGAATCCTGTCCTCCGCATTCATTTTCATTAGTGGATTCACAATCCACGACTGCGTAGCATGGTTTCTTTGGTCAAGCTTTCTTTTTATAAAGAAAGGTTGGTGGGAACCCTTACTCCGCATTCATTTTCAAATGCATAAATTTTATAAATAACCATATTTTCACAAACAAAATATGGAGAAGGGTGCAACAAAATGGCAAGAGAAAAAGTAAAAAAACTAAGCGTAAAGAAAGAGAGATATCTTAAATTCAGGAAGGAAAAGCCTCCGATGACCTTCACAGTGCCTGATCTTACAGAACAGCAGGTTGCAGAAAGAAGGGTAGATGAGCAGCACATCGGACAGTTTTGGAAAGGCTACAGAAGGCCGCCTGAAAGGTTCGTAAGCGAAAGAAAAGCAAAAAGCAAGCGATAAACCTCATTTTTCTGTTATTTTTTTCTATTCCAGTATACTGATAACTATACCAATAATACAAAACTTTTTAAATCATTTTTGATTTTAAAATCATACGTGGGGGTGTTTATACTTGCAGTTCTCTAACAGTGAGAAGGAAGACTTCATAACTTTAGAGAACGGAATATTCACCCATAAGCAGATAGAAAGAAAGGGAAACATAGTTTATATGCGAATGAAGAAGAGGGTGCTTAAAAAATGAGCGAGAAAAACAAAAAAATTCTGCTGTTTATTGCCGTCGTTATAATTGTTGCAGTTCTGATTAATTTTGTTTTTAGGGTTTTGAGCAGCCTTTCATGGATTGTGATAATAATTGCAGCAGCCATAGTATATATGAACTGGTCCAAAATAAAGAAAATGTTTTAGATATGGGCAACAAAAATTTCCTCAAATTCTTTGTTTTTTTTATTATTGCAGTTTTGATTTTAAATCTTATTTTATTTGCTATGAAAAAAGTCAATGAGCTTTTGTTCTGGGTGATTATTATAATTGCAGCAGTGTTTGCATATAAGATACTGCCTAAGATGAGAAATTAATACTTAAATAAAAAAATGTCAGAAATCAAAAGATTTCTGAGCATGCTCGTAAATCTTTTGATTTACGACAGGCAATTAAGCCTTTCCAAGAATCCTGAAAACCTTTGTGCTGCATACACCGCATGTGCCTTTCATTGCCTTCATGCCGTTCTTCATTATGACTTCTTTTCCTTCTTTGATTTCGACTTCTTTCCTGCACTTCATGCATCTTCCTCTTGCCATTTGATTCACCTCGAGTTCTAATATAATATAGGATTTTAAGCCTATGAGTAAATCATATAAGATGTTATATATAAAGATTTGGGTTTTTTACTCATAAACTGCCCTAGTTTGCTACTATTAAGAAATTATTCTACAATCTCAAGAGTGGGGGTTGCCATCGGTTCGCATGTAATGCTTAGGCGATAAAGCGTCCGTTCCCCGTAAGGGACTCAACTTGAGCATAGCTCAAGTGAGCAATTGAAGCTTTGCTTCAATTCGCTTCCCCCTTGTCCGCTAGCTGTAGATTTAAAAAAAGCTCACAAATTGATGGCAACCACAAATCACTCTACAATCTCAAGAAGCTCTTTGATGTCATTTATCTCATAGTCTGCGCTTGAGCCGGATGCAGAAGGATTTCCGTATTTTGCGAAGCAAGTTGACATTCCCAATGACTTTGCGCCTTTTATATCCCGCTCTGGCCTGTCTCCAACCATTAAGCACTCGTGCGGCTTTACATTCAGCTTTTTGAAGGCGACCTTAAACGGCTTTGTGCTTGGCTTGAACTCTTTCGTATCATCAAACGTAACAACGACATCAAATATATGGTTTATTTTCATGGCAACAAGTCTTATCCATGCCTTTAATCGCGGAGCGTCAGATACAATAGCCAGTTTTATGCCTTTTCTTTTCATTTCAAAAAGGACCTTGCTTACATTCGGATACGGCTCAAGGAATCCACTTCTTACTCTCCTGTAGGCCACGATGCCGCTTGCAAGTATTTCATAGTTTATTTCCTTTGTAACCTTCTTCAGAAACTTCTGGAATATGGTTTTTTCTTCCATTCCGTATTCATTATACAAGTCGAAAAGAATCTTCATGCCTTTTTCCTTGTCCATATCCAATCCTGCGCCTATCATCGCAGTCATTGCCGCATCGCAGCTCATTTTCTTCATTGTCATGAAGTCTATCAAGGTGTTGTCAAGATCGAAGATAATTGCTTTTATCATAATCAAAAGAAAAACAGAATAAGTTTAAAATTGTTTTGATGAAAAAAGAAAAAATTAGCTAAGGTTACCTTTCCCTTTCTTTGGCTTAACTCTCGGGTTTACTCCCACTGCCATTTCGGTTAGCCATTCCACTATTCTTCTTAGCTGCTTGCTATGCGGATGAATACCATCATTGCTTAATTTTGCGCTTACATATCCGGTTACATCCCCGTTTATATGTGCTGGACCCAAATAAGTATGTCTTCCGTCTGCTCGTGTAACAACAACCCTATCTTTTTCTCTTTGAATATTGGATATATTTTGATTATAGCTAACTATAGAAGATGCAGCGTCGCTTATTTCATGATTCCTTGCTTGAGGAATATCTCTTGGCGCACCAGCAACTGCAAATTCAAGTCCATGAGTAGGGTTGAACATAATCTGCGCCCCTGCTTTAGTCTCTCTGTATAACTTACTAACATAGTCTATAACCTGATTTGCATAACTCATATTAAAATACCCTCCAAATTTTTATAAACGGAATAAACCTTTATTTATAAACTTTGTTTTTATCATTACATAATAGATAAACCAATATCAGCAAACTTTAAAAACAAACTATTCTTTTGAAACGCTATGGAAACGCTTGAATCACTGAAATGGCTCAAGGACAGAAATCTGTATGACCTTTCTTACAGTGTATCTACATCCCTGAAAAAAGTCTTTACGCCGTGTTTAGGGGTAAAGGACGAAAAAATGCTGATAGTCGGAGACATAGGCTATGAAAACAGAAACGTTGCGGCTGTGATGTCCGGAGCTTATTACCTTGCGGCGCAGCAGATGAAGCTAGATGCCAAATTAATATTCCAAAGCGTAAAATCGAGGGGAGATGTTTCTGACGATGATGTTGTGCAGGGACTTTCAGAATTAAAAGCAGGCAATATCGTTATCCTTAACATGTCAGACAAGCTTGGAAACATTCAGGAGCTTGGAAAAAGTTTCAGGAGATGGATTGCAAAAAAGAACCATCGCTTCATATCGGCAATGAGCCTTGGAGATTTGGCAACAAGCAACATTGAACTGATAACAAAAGCGATTGATGTTAATTACAGGCCGCTGCAGGTTCAGCATGAGGAAATAAGGAAAAAGATGGATGCTGCAAAAGAGATTCATATAACAACACCTGCAGGAACGGATTTGCATTACAACAAAGAGGGAATAAAAGCACTAAAAGCAGACGGGAATTACACAATGCCCGGCACCGGAGGAAACCTGCCGGCAGGAGAGGTATACTCGCCGCCAAACGGCAAGAAGATTGAAGGCAAGGTTGTAATTGACGGAAGCTCAAGAACGCATGAGCACACGCTATTGATAAGAAAGCCGATTGAGCTTACAATCAAAGAGGGAAATATTGTTGACATCAAGGGCGGGGAAGAGGCAAAACAGCTTGAGAATACGCTGAAGTGGGCTGCATCAGTTGCAAAAAACCCCGGCAATGTAAGAAGAGTATGCGAGCTCGGAATCGGATTAAACCCAAATGCGTCAATCATAGGCGCGATGATAATTGATGACAAGACGCTCGGAACAGCACATATAGGAATCGGCTCAAATTACTGGTTTGGCGGAAATATATATGCAATAATCCACCTAGACCAGGTTTTTAAGAATCCCACTATTTATTTAGACGGAGCAAAGCTAAAAATCTGATAGTATGGCATAGCATCCTAAGGTCAAAATTCAATTCAGAACATAATCAACTGCGTTCAGGGGGACGCCCCCTACGGGGCATGAACGATACTTAAAGTAACACATTAAGAATTTTGAAGATGCTATGCATTGTTTTCTTCCTTAACTATCATCCATTTTGGCAGGTCAACATTCGGATATTTCTTGTCAGAGCCTTCAAAATACGTTCCTTTTTCTTTTTCCATGCAATTCATTGAGCATAGTAAATATATAAAGATTGTTTAGTAAGATAGAGTGACTACACACGGCAGAATCAGGAAAGTATTAAAAGAGGATACTTAATGTTATACTGAAATGGGATACAAACAAGCTATACTCGTAAGAGACGATTTGAAGCTTCCAAAAGGAAAGATGGCTGCACAAGTGTCACATGCTTCTGTAGATGCTACTTTGAAATCTGACAAAAAGATGGTTGATTTGTGGAAAAAAGAAGGCATGAAGAAAGTTATCCTTAAAGTGAATGAAGAAAAAGAGCTTTTCAAATATAAACAGATTGCAGAAGATGCAGGAATAAAAACAGCTCTGATAACGGATGCAGGACATACTGTTGTTGAGCCTGGAACAATTACTTGCCTTGCAATAGGCCCTGATGAAGAAAAAAAAATAAATGAAATCAGCGGAAAATTAAAGCTGATGTGAAAATATCAATTCTAAGAGACAATTTCTTGCTTTGTTGACATATCCGGTATTGATTAGCTACTGTTGTCTTTTTAGGTAGCGTATCACTTCATCATCACTCAATTGGCTGCCGGAACTTCTTCCTCTTGTAAAATGCCCTGAAGCATATTCCTGGCCAAGACTATAAAATAGTCCAGCCTTTCTGTCAATTTCATGTGCAGAATCTAATGCTCCCAATACAAACTCCCAATACCCTTTAGAACTTACAATGTGAGGCTCAAGCTGATCCCTTATACCCCTAACCAAATCAGCAACAACCTTTGCCTTATGAGCTGTTTGGGGTGTGTGCACTAATTCACTAATGAATGTTGTTCCATCCATTATAAGATAATCTTTTGATACTTTTGTGTCTATTGTTGGATTTGTCATTTTTTCACCTTTGAATATTTAAGATACTAATGTTGGCTGTTTGTCATACCTTATGCTTATGCAGGCTGCCCCACCTTGTTCAAGCAATTCTACTAAGGCAAGGTGGTGGTCTAACACGCTTTTAGGATCTTGTGGGTTTAAACCCTCAAACAAATGAGCATGTTGTGGGGAAATTGAGTAAGAACGAACCAAATATTTGCTGCCTACAGGAACTGTAAGCTCAACTACTTTTGAATGATTTCCCTGCGGCAATTTGGATGTTAAACCTACTGTGCTTCCGCTATTCATTGCTGCTTGATCGATGCTTGTTGGGTTTGTCATATTAAATCACCTCTTCTGGTTTGTGTAATTTTTAACCTTTTTAAATCAAGATATGTGGACATTTTTGTTCGTTTCAAGATAATTTATTGCGAATACCGATCCGTCTACAATTCCGTTTAAAAAATCAGGGCTTTGATTCTGAAGTAGTACTCTTGGACGAGTTCTTCTGGATAAAATCACTGCGTAAACTCCTTCCATAACTCCTGCTTGGTAATCTTCAGATATCTCTTGATTTTGACCCCTAATATTTGCCAGTGCCTGAAGTGATATTTCCTTAGCAATGTCTTCGCTGTCTAACCTTCCTTCCAAAGGTATTCTTGCTGTTAGCTGAGTCGTTAGTTGAGTCGTTGGTTGCACGCTACCACCTCGTTTTCCTGTAAACTATAGTTATGTTTATTATAATTTATATAATTTATATATAAAATACGCGACAAAATTGGTAAGATTTATAAGAATCTGGCAAATCCTATGATAAAATGACAAATTTAACCCATGAAGTGTGGAATTATCTGGATTCTGAGCCAAGCATAAAGAAAGAGCTGAGCAGAGGCATAGTCAACATTATGGCGTTGGCGAAGTATATTATAGACACAAAGAATTTGGAAAAATCGCCTGATGCAGTTATAAGCGCAATAAGGAGATATGTTCTTGAAGAAAGGCATGCGCCGAAATTCCACAATGTTGAGGATATAATAAAAAATTCAAGAATTTCAACAAAAAATAAAATTGCCCTGATTGCAATAAAGCGCGATTCAACAGTTCTTGATGTCCTTCCAAATGTTTTTCCCCTGATAGAACTTTCGAGAGGAGAGGTCATGAGGTTATCGGAAGGAAAAGAATCATTAAAACTTCTTGTTGATGAAAAAAATCTGCAGAAAATTGCTGATGTTTTTCCAAAGAATAAAATAATAGGGATTACAAGAAACTTAAGCGAGTTAAGCATAAATCTTGGACCAGGCTCGATAGAGGCAGTTGGAGTTCTTGCAACAATAATGAATGAGCTTGCTGTTAATAATATCAGCATTGTTGAAGTGATTGGATGCCTGCCGGAGTTCATGCTTTTCTTCGATTCAAAAGACATTCTGAAGGCGCATGAAATTCTGATGAAGTTATCTGGAATCTGATTTAACCGTACCTTAATTTCAGAATTAATACTGAAACAACCATTGCAAACGTTATAGAACTCATAACCACTAAAGATAAGCTTTCTTTAAGAAAACCGTAACCGATCCAGAGCACTTGGCCAAAAATATTAATCAGCAGCCACGACAATGAAATATCTTGCGTTGATTTTGTTCTCCATGATTTTATCAGCTGCGGCAAAGAAGAAATGGCAACCAATATACCGGCACAAAATCCCAGTAACTCTATTGACAACATAGATTTTATAAAATTTGATAATTTAAATAATTTACCATTAGCAGTTACCTTTTTAAATAACACTTTTTACCTAGACACTATGGGCCCATAGCTCAGCCTGCTTAGAGCACAAGACTCTTAAGAATTTGGAGTTATCTTGGGGTCAGGGGTTGAAATCCCCTTGGGCCCACTTATTTTTCTATCCGTGCAATAAAATTGCACTTGATTCCGCACTCAACTGACGGAACAGTTGGTTCGACATCCCCTTGGGCCCACTTTATTTTTCTGAACTTCGATTTTTGTTCATTCTAAATAAGAATACTCCAGCAACAATAGTAGCAAATATTGAAGTAATCATAGTAGATAGATTGCTACCAATCCCATTAGTTGGTAGCCAAGCTGGTAAATAAAATACTAATAATCCGGCAAGAACAACTAACAAAATTATTCCGACTACCTTCATACCTTTTTTAATCTTATTTTGATGTTCTTGATACCATGATGATAGTCTTAATGCAACATCATTTCCCACATAACCACTTAATCTTATAAAATAGAATCCAGATATAAAATAAGAAAGCACAAACATAAACAACAAAATTACAACAGAGATTGCACCAAAATTTTTATTGGTTAAAAGAAAATAAAGAGTAATCCACATAAGCAACCAGAAAGTACAATTTTGAATTGTTTTTACTCTTTTTATCAGTTCTGATTGTTCCATTCTTCTTAATAATTTGATAATGGATATTTAAACTTTACTCCCCAACCATTTCCTGCAGCACTTCATAAGCCTTCATCGAATCCTTCTTGCTCAGGATGAAAGTCAGTTCTGTCATTGTTGAAACAATCTCGTAAATGTTTATGTTGTCCCATGCTAATTTTCGTACAGCATTAAAGATTACGCCAGGAGTATGCGTGAAATCGTCTGCAGTGAACACTATAGACAACGAAACCAAATCGTTTTCCTTGTTGATTATTTTTCCTGAAAGAAACTTGGCAAGCTTATCCATATATTTTTGATTGATAATAATGCTGACTTCGTTGTTTCCCAGTATAATATTCAGCGTATCCCCCCTTTCAAAATTTACAAGAGTATGGACCGTTCTCAGCTTTGCAAGCAGATTCGGAGTTTTTACAAAAGTCAAATCGCACAAATTTGTTTTTAACAGCAATTCGCCGGTGTAGTCAAACTTCTTTGAATGCTTTCTTTGCTCAGATATTTCTTCAGAATGCCTTCTCAATGCCATCACTATGGCTGCATGGTTGATTTTTTTTCCAAGCTCTTTTTCTATCTTCGGGCTTATCTCTTCTGCAAAATTACCGATGCTTATAAGATTCCTTCCAAGCGCTTCCTCAACAAAAGGCTGATCCGATACAATTTTCTTTACTATGTGGCTTACTGTTACCATTTTTACCCCCTTAGATTGTTATTATAATAACATTAAGTTAATATAATAAATATATATACTTTTCGGTTATGGAATCAATCAACAGCCAACAGCATAGAAATCACAATTGCATAGAACTATTTACGTGGGAATTAAACAACGATTCTGACTTAATGTCGGACTTTCAGGATAAATAATTTTGGTGGTTTATAAAATGACAGGCACAACATCACAAACACTGGCAGATCCAGCATCAGATTTTTCGAGCTTGGATGCGCAAGTCGAAACTATTGTGCACTCGCAAAGAAGGAAACCGAACGGGCAACTTGCAGCTGAGTTAAATGCTGCTTTTATTGAACATGGGTTTTTGACCGCGACACATCAAAACGGACAAAGAACTGCTTTGATAGGGGTCAACTCATTCAGACATGCGAAAGTTCAGGCTGTCCTGGATCCGGCAAGCACAATTTATGCAAGATATAACGGAAAACCATACGGGCTAGATGAGCCGATTCTTTGGGAAACGCCCACTGAGGGGACCGTGGCATGGAAAGCATACAACATGAAAATGGTATTTTAGGCTGCCAATAAAACTTTTAACATTTTATTTTTTAAACATATTTTACCAAAAAATTATTTTTCTCCTAAAAATCAAAAACATTTTTTTATTTTTTCCGTAATCTTTATATAGCATTAAAAGTTATTATTCTTAATGCATAATCACAATAATAACGACAAGAACTTTGATGAGCTGTTTTGGGCAGACCAAATTGCAAAACAGATAACATCAAGGGAAAAATTTCATTACACCGACGATAAAGTCCCTAAATTTGACACTTACACAGTAAAAACTTCTGCATCATTGTCTGGCGTTTTGCACATCGGAAGATTAAGCGATACAATAAGAAGCGAATCGGTTGTGATTGCGCTGAAAGATGCTGGCATAAAAACAAAATTTATTTGGGTTGCAGAAAACATGGACCCTCTGAGAAAAATTCCGAAGGGTGTTCCTGCAAATTTTGAAAAATACCTCGGAATGCCGGTAACAGACATTCCTGACCCTGATGGATGCCACGCATCTTATGCTGATCATCACATGGAAGAATATTTCAAGGTTGTAGATGAATTTGTTTTAACTGACATGGAAAAATTTTCCATGAGAGAAGAATACAAAAAAGGGAATTTTACTTCTTACATCAAAAAAATAATGGAAAAAATAGAGGATGTGCGCGAAATACAGAACAGGTACCGGACAAATCCGCTTAAAACAAACTGGAGCCCGTGGACGCCAATCTGCGACAACTGCGGAAAGATTGTAACGACGCACGTTACCGGAATCGAAAGCGGAATTGTAAAATATGAATGCACAGATTATGAATTTGAGACGACAACTGCAAAGGGATGCGGCCACAAGGGAGAAAATGACCCATTAAAAGGAAACGGAAAATTATTGTGGAAATCTGAGTGGGCTGCGCAGTGGGCGAGATGGAAAGTTGTTTCTGAAGGCGCAGGGAAGGAGTACCAGGTGCCAAACAGCGCATGGTGGATTAACGGAGAGATTACAGAAAAAGTTTTGAACTACCCTATGCCTGAGCCGATATTTTACGAGCACATCACAATCGACAACCAGAAAATGTCTGCTTCTGTCGGAAATGTAGTCTATCCAAAAGACTGGCTCGAAGTTGCATCTCCTGAACTATTAAGATTGTTTTACAATAAAAGATTAATGACGACAAGAAGCTTTTCATGGAAAGATTTGCCTAATCTTTATGATGAGTACGACAAAATAGCGGAAATCTGCCTTGGAAAAAATATTCTCGAGAACAAGAAAGAAGAAGCACATTACAAAAGGCTTTTTGAAGTAAGCTGCGGAAAAGATGCAAAGAAATCGATCGACATGAGCTTCTCGCATGCTGCAGTTATTGCGCAGACATTCCCTGACGAGGAAGACATGATTAAGGGCCTTGAAAAAACAGGCCATTACAATAAGGATGACCATGACAGGATTTTTGAAAGGTTCCACAAAGTGAAAATATGGCTTAAAAAGCACGCTCCTGAAGATGTCAAGTTTGAGGTGCAGAAGCACGTTTCAAAAGACATAATAATTACGGAAAGCGAAAAAAAATTACTGCATGAGATATCCGCGCTGCTCAAGGAAAATGACTACAATGAACAGACTCTTTTTGAGGAGTTTTATACTGTCTCTACCAGGCACAAAATAAAACCTCAGGATTTTTTCAAGTCGGCTTACAAGGTTTTGCTTAACAAGGAACGAGGCCCAAAACTTGCGCCTTTCGTTCTTGCGCTTGGAAAAGAAAAAGTTGCTAAACTGTTTGAAAGCGCTTAAGGGAAAAGTTTTTTAAACAAAGGAAACTAACTCATTCTATGGAAAAAAAAGTATTAGACAAGCTTTCTCCAGAACTCAGGAAACTTATCATTCTTAGTAATGATAAATCTACCGGAACTTTGAGCGACAACATAAAAAAAGCAAGCTTCCCAGTTTCTGCATTTGCGCAAAGAACTTTGAATCACACTAACGGAGGTTCAACTTTGCAGGCAGCTTTGTGGCTGAAAAATCATTTGAAAAACGGGGGCAAAATAGTAGTCACTTTAGCCGGTGCTTTAAGCTCATTTCAAATCGGCGTTATGCTTGCAGAACTTATTAGGCAAGACAAGGTTCATCTGGTTTCGGCAACAGGAGCAAACCACGAAGAATCATACTACAGATATGTTGCCCATTCACATTATGCAAACATTCCAAATTACACTGAACTAACGCCAAATCAGGAAGCAGAATTAAGAGACGCTGGTTTAAGAAGAATCACAGACACATTTTTGCCAGAAGACGAAAGTGTAAGGATAATGGAGCCGCATTTGCTGAAGATGTGGAAAGATGCATCTAAAAAAGGAGAAAGGTACTTTCCGCATGAATATTTCAGAAGGCTGTTCAAGGAAAAACTGATAAAGCCGGATAAGCTGGCAAACCCAAATGACTGCTGGGCATACGCAGCGTTTGAAAAAAACATCCCGATCATTGTGCCTGGATTTGAAGATTCCACAATGGGCAATATTTTTTCAAGTTACACTTACAGCGGCAAAAACAAAAAGAAAGGGGATACTGTTGTAGACCAAAATGTCATGAAATCAGGATTGGAATATTTTCATTTGATGTATGACTGGTATATGCAGGAAAGCAAAAACTCCCCGATTGCATTTTTGCAGCTTGGCGGGGGAATTGCAGCAGATTTCCCGATATGTGTTGTTCCGTCATTAAAACATGATTTAAGGCTTCCAAAAGTGCGTGACTGGGCTGGATTTATTGAAATTGGATCGTCTCCAATGTCATACGGCTCATATTCCGGAGCAGGCGGAAAAGAGAAGATTACCTGGGACAAATTGTCCACACAGAGCTATTATAACATAATCCAGAGCGATGTGACTGTCGCTTTTCCGTGGATAGCTGCAATACTTCTTGATTTGTAGAATTCTAATATTATTTTGAAAAAACGAGTTTTGCCGTCAATACGTGAGCATTTTCTATTAAAACATTCAACAAAAAGGAAATTGTCCTAAAAATCTGTGGATTTTTGGGAACCTAAAAATGCCTAGCATTTTTTTGTCAATGGGAATTTTTGTAATATACTAGAACATTTAATGCGAACGACGGCAAAACTAACCACTTATTAAATCAATAAATTAATAAACCATTTTTGTTTCTGCACAGGTATGCGCGGGTACAAGGTTCTAAACGGCAAGATAGTCATAGGATTAGAGGAAAAAGTCAGAGTACACCATTCTTTAGGAAACAAGACTGTGACTGCAAAGATAGACACGGGCGCTACAAAAAGCTCTATTGATACAAACCTTGCAGCTGAACTCAAGTTAGGCCCAGTTATAAAATCAAAACTCATTAAATCAGCGCACGGCTCAAAATTAAGGCCGATAATTGAAGCTACAATCGAGATGGCCGGCCAAAAGATAAAGTCAGAGTTTACTTTAGCTGATCGTGCGCATATGAAATATCGCATTCTTATCGGACAGAATATCCTAAAGGAAGGATTTTTGATTGACCCCTCACAATGAAAGCAATAATAAAAGTTGACATGATTTGTGCTCTCGAAGAGAGTACATTTTTGATGAAACTTTTTCGTAAAAAGTTTCCCGGTGTCAACGGACGGAACCGCTGATGAAAGCAGCAGTAATGTCCTTGGGAAGCAAAAGCTCGATGTGGATAATCGAGGCAATGAAAAAATATTTTGATTCTGTTGCGAACATTGATTTAAGGGATGTTGAAGTCAATCTTGGCTCAGGAAAGTTAAAGGCGCTTTATGAAGGCAAGGAAATTCCGCAGTACAGCTGCATTTATGCAAGAGGCTCCTTTAGATATGCTCCGCTTTTAAGAGCCGTGACTAGAACGCTTTACAGAAATTCTTATATGCCGATAATGCCGGAAACATTCACAATAGGCCATGACAAAATGCTTACTCATCTTGCGCTGCAGCATTTTAACATTCCGATGCCTGCTACGTATCTTGCATCCTCGACTAGAGCTGCGAAAAAAATACTCAATGAGATGAATTATCCTGTTGTTTTGAAATTCCCTCATGGAACTCAGGGAAAGGGAGTAATGTTTGCAGAGAGCTATGCTGCAGCATCATCAATGCTTGACGCTTTGTTTGTGCTAAAACAGCCCTTCTTGATACAGGAATATATTGAAACCGGCGGAGTTGATGTAAGAGCTCTTGTTGTGGGCAATGAAGTTGTTGCTTCCATGAAAAGAAAAGCAATAAGGGGGGAAATGAGGGCAAATATTCATGCAGGCGGAACCGGAGAATCTGTCAATCTTGACCAAAGAACAAAAAGAATTGCAATTGACACAGCAGCATCAATCGGAGCAGATATCTGCGCTGTGGATATCCTTGAAAGCGCTAAAGGGCCTTTGGTAATTGAAGCAAACCTATCACCCGGACTGCAGGGCGTGACGAAAGCAACAGGGATAGATGTTGCCGACAAAATCGCAAAGTTTTTGTTTGAGAAATCCGAGATATTCTCTGCGCGCGACAGGGATGAAGCCACAACTAAAATATTTGAAGACCTTGGGTTAAGCAACGAAATGGCGCAGCAGATAATTACCAACATGGATTTTAGGGGGAACAGAATTCTTTTGCCAAAGATTGTGACTGACATTTCCAAATTCACAGAAAGCGATGAAGTTGTCTTGAAAGTCGAGAAAGGGAAGTTTGTAGTTGAGAAGATTTGAGAAATCACTTGCTAATTTTTAGATTATTTCTATATTCTACAACTTGAGTATATATCTGTGAGTAAACTAATGTCATTAAAACTACCATTCCAATAAAACAAACAAGTCCCCAATAAATTAAGTTTATACTATTATTTTTAATACCAAAAAATGAGAATAACATTGCAGATATACCTAATACTATTATAGCAAAAATAAAAAAAGCGAACTTATAGGATTGAGATGGAGAAACATCTCCACTTTCTATAGAGAATGGAAATAATGTAAATGATATACTAATAAATAATATTGTACCATTAAAAACAATCTCCCCTAGAGTTGCGTTTTTATTATCTACCATCGAATCTCACATACTTTATTAGTTTAGTCTCTTTTGTAGGTTCTACAAGTTTACCATTATGGTACAATATAGTTTGAGCAATGTATCTTCCTTCTAAATCAGACCCGGAAACAAAATCCGATTGTCCAGAATCTAAATTAAACAAATAACCGTATAGGACAACCTGCCTATTCTCATCTAAAATTGTGATATTAAGATTATAATCCCCTATATCATTTCTTTTTGAAAATAACTCTACATATGGTTTTTTGTCAGTTATAGTAAAAACGCTAGCAACTTTTGCTGAATCCCCTTCTCCAGATATCACTAAAGATAAAGTAGTACTATTTTTTACTGGAATGACTAACAGGGATGTTACAACTAACAAGAATATAGCTAAAAAAATAAATTGTGATTGACCTTTTTTATTTAGCATCTCCGTCTCATAATCAAGATTATATTTAAACTTTCCTCTTCTTTTCAGTTACCTTTATAAATAAATTCTTAGTTAATTTCTTCTGAAATGGACGAAAAGACAACAAGGAAGAGCATGAAGTATTCTGTCTATGACGGAGCTTCGTTTGCGGTGATGGAAGGCGCGACTTCTTCATTCATGACACCGTTTGCAGTTGCGTTGAACGCTTCTTTGAATTTAATAGCTGCAATGTCGTACATTCCGCAGCTGGCGGGCGCTTTTATGCAGCTGTTTGCTGCCAGAATAGTTGAAATTGTAAGAGACAGAAAGAAAATACTAGTTTACAGTTCTTTCATCCATGCATTATTGTGGATTCCAATGCTTCTGATACCATATGCAACTCCTAATCAGAAATATTTGATTATAGTTTACATGGCTTTGCAGACAGTTGTTTCCAATTTAATGAATCCTGTTGGAAACTCTTTCCTCGGAGATATTGTGCCAGTAAATGAACGGGGAAGATTTTTTGGGTTAAGGAACAAAGTAGTTGGATTGAGCACTTTCATTTCAGCAATAATTGCAGGATTAATCCTGAATCATTTTTCCCCTAAAAACCCAATAATTGGATTTACAATATTGTTTTCAGTTGCATTTGTTGCAAGAGCATTATCAGGAGTTTTTAAGTTTGGAATGACAAGCCCAGAAACACAGTTTGCACATGAAGACAAATTTTCTCTTAAAGATTTTGTAAAAAGAATGAACAAGACCAATTACGGGCATTTTGTAATCTATATGATGTTTTTCAAGTTTGCTGTAAACATAGCGTCTCCTTTTTTTGCAGTCTACATGCTGAAAGACCTTGGATTTACTTATATCCAATTTACAATAGTCACTGCTGTTGAACTTATGGCCAGCTTTCTCACAATGGGAATGTGGGGAAAGATGATAGATGAAAAGGGAACAAAATCTGTGTTGTATATCACTGGAATTTTAACTCCAATAGTTCCTTTTTTTTGGCTGTTTTCTGGTAACTTCTATTATATCATATTGATAGAGCTGTTTTCTGGAGTTGCATGGGCTGGCTTTAATTTAAGCACGTCAAATTTTATATTTGATGCAGTAAGGCCGGAAAACAGGGTGCGATGCATTACATATTTCAAGTTCTTTGAAGGCATTGCCTTATTCGCCGGAGCTGCTTTAGGCGGATTTCTAATAAGCCACATCCCGCATTGGATATTTTTGTCAAGCATACCTTTTGTTTTCCTCATATCAGGAATTTTAAGGATAATCCCTGCAGTTACCATGATGCCGACACTGCACGAAGCACGCCTGATTGAACTGGACATCGGAGATTCTTTTTTCAAAAGATTCGTCAGGGTAAAGCCAAGCGAAGGAATTGTGTTTGAGGTCATTGGAAGGTACAACAAGAATTATGTTCCTGAAAAGAAAAAAATGCAAACAAAACCTGTTGAAAAGAAACCGGAGAAAAAACCGGTTGATTACAATAAGAAACTTTTGAAGTTCATAGACAAGAGTATAACACCCAAAAGAGAAAAGCACGACCTTACAAATGTACATGACATAGAACAGATTACAGAAGATATTGAGAAAGGGAAGCTGAAGAAATAACTTCTTCGCTTAAGGTTAGCATCGGCTCAGGTTATCTGTTTTCTTATAATAGTTGACATCCCCGTAAGGGACTTCCCCCTGTCAACTTATCTGAGTTAATGAAATACCTTCGCAAATTGATGCTAACCTTCATAAAATCTTTTCAGACCAAAAAGTATTTATTGTCCCTTTCAAATGGATACTGTTATGGGAGTATCACCATTATACACATGCACACGCTGCAAACGTGAATTTAATTTTGACCATATCAAGTACGATGAAGAAAAGAAGCTGATATGCGTTGAGTGCCTTGAGAAGCAGCAGAAGATAATGAAGAAGAAAATTGCTTCTGAAAGGCCTGATGATAATGCGCCGGTCAATTATATATGTATGACATGTAGGTTTAAGTTCGTTGTTAAGAAAGGCTCTCCAAAAGCGCTGAAGTGCCCGTACTGCAGCAAGACAAAGCTGATGATTGTAAAGAAATACAAGGACGAGAACGATTTAATCAATGATGCGATGAACCCAAGGTTTGATTATTGAAAGATTAATCACTTCCAAGTTCCTTTTCCGTCTTCATTAATAACTTTCTTAAGTCTGCTAAACCCACGATGTATCATATCCACAAGGGTTTCTGAAGAGGCACCAATCGGCTTTGTCTTAATTGAAGCGAAGAAATTACCAGTTGCTTTTGGGTCAATTGGAATTCCTGAATCAGCTCTTACTATTGTTCCGTTGACAGTTATCCCTTCACCTGGTTGTACTCTGGCAAGTCCTCCTTGAGGGTATATGTTATAGCGATGTACTAAAACCCCTTCCTCTTTAATTGTGTCTATATATTGCGGGCAGTCTGGATAATTTTCCATTATTACATCTAAAACCCTTTTGCCGGAACCAGAATATCTTCTAACCAGAGTCAACTGCGCATCATCGAGCCATAATCCTGGCGGAAGTGTTACATCTCCTATTTGAGTTGGATATCCTGGCGGACTCATAGTGGCTAGTATACTTAGGCTTTATTTAAATCTTTCTATTTTTTATCACTCTCTAATGGTACTAAATAGATTACTGATAAACAACTTTGCCCCATTTTAATTTTTCTATATTAAAAATTGAAAAATTTTTAATCCCGAAAATTTAGAAATTAAATTTTCGATATGGAAAATAATTAACTTTTTACTTATATGTGCTTCCTATACCAGTATACAAATTAGTAACATTTATATACTAGTTACTATAAAGCATTAGTTGGTTTTTGATATTTTGAATATAAAAATAGCTAAAAAAATCTAAGTTTGAGGTGAATTAGAATGGGAATGGATTTTGTAATCGAGAGCGCACTTAAGCAGGGAGTGCAACAGCATGAGGACTTGCAGATAGGTCATGCTAACATCAAAGTTATTGGCTGCGGTGGCGGCGGAAGCAACATGGTCAGCTGGCTTTATAAAAAAGGAGTCAGAGGAGCAGAAATTATTGCTTGCAACACAGACAAGCAGCACCTCGAAATCACAGAAGCTGACAAAAGATTCCTAATCGGAAGAGAGCTTACAAGAGGGCTTGGATGCGGCGGATTCCCAGACAAGGGAGCCAAGGCAGCACAGGAGACAATCTCAGAGATTAAAGAAGTTTTAAAAGGATCTGATATGGTTTTCGTATGTGCAGGAATGGGCGGAGGAACAGGAACAGGATCAGCTCCAGTTGTTGCGCAGGTTGCAAAGGATGCAGGAGCAATTGTAATCGGAACAGTCACAATGCCATTCAAGATTGAAAGGGCAAGAATCGACAAAGCCGAATTCGGACTTCAGCAGCTAAGGCAGAACAGCGACACTGTTATCGTAATTGATAACAACAGGCTGGTAAACATTGCTGGAAACTTGCCAGTTCAACAGGCATTTGCTGTAGCAAACGAGTTAATCTCAACAATGATCAGGGGAATTGTAGAAACAATCGCAGTCCCATCACTGGTTAACTTGGATTATGCTGACGTTAAAGCAATAATGCAGGACGGCGGAGTCGCAGCAATCGGTGTTGGTGTCTCAGACACAACAAACAGAGTAGAGGAAGCTGTCAAAGGAGCTTTATCAAACCCACTATTGGAGATAAGCTACAAGGGAGCAACCGGTGCTTTGATTCACATCGAAGGCGGACCAGACATGACACTTGATGAAGTCAACAGAGTTGGAGAGCTTGTAACAGAATCGCTTGACACAGATGCAAACGTTATCTGGGGAGCAAGGGTTTCGGAAGCAATGAAAGGCAAGGTGGCTGTCATGACAATTATCACCGGCGTTAACTCACCGTGGATACTTGGAAAGTCAGACAAGAAAACAAGAAACGTTGAAGCCAGAAAGATTTCAGACGAGCTTGGAATTGACTACTTCACAGATTAAATCTGTGAATTTTTATTTTATTTTTTAATTTTAATTATTATTTAATGGAAGGTGATAACTATGTCAGTAGATGAAAATCAGATTGTAAAGAAAATGGTTGCAGATATTGCGGACAAGAACGAAAAGTTCATGTCAAAATCAAATGATCTTGAAAATTTTAAAAGAATCGTGCCGGTTCTTCTTGAGAAGGGAATAGACAATGTTAACCTTTCAATGTTTGATGATGTTACACGCTCAAAACTATTAAATGCGCTTGGAGAAGAGTACATCAGAAGAGGAAACATGAATGACTCTGTCAAGGCTTTTATTCTTGCAGGAAATCGTGCAAGGCTTGTTGAAGTTGGAGAGCATTATGAAGAAGTTGGTTTGTTCGGGAATGCAATCGACACATACAGGCTTGCTGATGACATCGGAAAACTGCTTATAATCGGAAAGAAATGCCTTGAAAACGGCCACTTTGCAGATGCAATCAAAGCATTCAGGCTTTGCAACGATGTTGAAAACCTGACGAAGGTTGGCGACGAGTGCTTCCAGAAGGGAAAATGGGATTATGCAATTGAAATATTCAACGCAATCAACAGCACCGCTAAATTAATCGATATAGGGGACAAATGCCTAAAAGAAAGGCAGATTGGATATGCTTCAAAGGCATACGAGCTTTCGCACGACAAGGACAAATTGAGTGCGCTTGGAGATGTCTGCCTAAGGGAAGGGCTATTGGCAACTGCGCTGAAATCATATCAGATTGCAGGCAATGAGATGATGGTCACCTTCATAAGGGAGAACTTCGGCAACAAGCTGTCGAATTTTTAATATTTTTTTAAATTTTATTCATTCAACGATAGAGTAAGGAATATACGAAGAGGTCATAAACATGGAAACCGATGCATTCAGCCAGAAAAGAATGGAATTAATGATTGACATGGCTACCAAGAAGCTCCAGCAGGAGATTAATTCTTTGAAAGAGCACATTGGGTCGTTGAACAGCGAAATGGGCTCATTGAAAAGTCAGGTTTCAAGAATTCAGTTCCAGCCTCAAAAAGCACAAGTTCAAAGGCAGGAAGTTTCACAGGAAGCGCCATCACAGGAAGATTATGAACAGCAACAGCCAAGCCAGGAAAAAAGAGAAACAAAAATTGTAGACTGCAGGCCCCATGGTGAAAGAACAGAATCTTTCCAGGGCGGATCTGCAAAAAATTCAGCAGAGCCGATAAGGCCGAGGTTCGGAGACTATCAATCCAAGGATGTCAGCATAGAGAAATTCTTTTACTTTGGGAATAAGAGATAAAATTTTTATTTTTTAGTGTTTTTATTTAGATTAAATCTCTATTTACTATTCTCATTTTTAATCCACCATAAACAATTTATTGTCAGTCACGTCAAAATAGCCCAGTCTTGCGCCTGCATCGAGAAAAGCATGAGCGTAGCATACTGCTCCGTAAGCATTCACAATGTCACCTTTCTTCTCAAAATGCTTCGCATCATCATAATAGCATTTAGATAAATTAAGAAGGTCTTCTGCAGCTTTCTTTTCTGCTGCGTTTAATGTGCCTTTTATCTTGGCTTTTTCCATTGCCTCTGCTGTCAGCTTAAAGTACTTTGAAAGCTTAGATTTCAATTCTTCCATAGCCTATGGGTAAGCCTATCTCATTTAAAAAGATAATGAAAAAAAAGAATAATAAATTAAAAAAATAAAAGAAAAAGCTTACTTTAGATAAGCCCTTAATTCCTTTGCCTTCTCAATTCCAATGTCAAGCATCTTGCTGATTTCATCCTGTGTAAGAGGCTGATCTCCGCCTTTCTGCAGTGCGCAAAGCGTTCCGTCTTCCATGGAAGAAACAGTCAGTCTTGCGTCAATGACCTTCTCTTCTTCAGTGTCTGGATCAACAATGAAATTGTTGCCTATCTTGATAACGGTTACTGCAATCGGTACCTTTTCAAGCTGCATCTGCTTGTCGGTCTTTTTCTTGTAATCTACCTTTTCCCCATTGTAAGCAGGGAACTTTGTATTTTTCAAGGCCGCAATTGCTCCTAAGGACGCAGCATCAAATAAATTACCTGCATCGTTTATTGGGCAGATATCTATAATGACCATCCATATACTTTTGCCTTTTTCTATGCACAGCTTCTTGAAATCAAGGGCTTTACTCTCTCTGATTCCACGGTCAACAACTCTTGCGAGTTCTATTGCTTTTATTCCAGGGGGACCAAGCTCATAGTCTGGGCTCGACATAGGCAGCAATTCTGCTCCTACTATAATAGTGCCTTCATCTGGCGAGTCAGGGTATGGCTCTCCAATCTCTAATTTGACACCGACCATAATCTCTGTTTCTCCAATTTTGACTCTTGCAGAGCCTTCGGCTGTCTTTATGACTCCGTACTCTACTGAAATAGGGCCTCTGTATTCTGTTGGCTTTCTTCCGTCAAGCCTTGTCTGATTATTCAGCAAGGTTACAATGTGGGTTCTTAATTCTTTGAACATTTTTACTCAACCTCGTGATATTTTTCCTTAAGCGCCTTTTTTTGCACTTCATAAATTTCCATGCAGGCCTTCTTTGCCATCTCAAGCGCTTCTGTCAATTGTTCTTTGCTTACTTCTCCGTCCATCTGCAGCAAGGTTATCTTGCCAGAGCCGGTCATCATTGCAACTGGTATGTCAGCCACTGGGCCATCTGGATAGCTTTCTTCAGAGTAATCAAGGTCAACAACCATTTTGTCATCGACTCTTCCTACAGATACTGCTGAAACAAGGTCTCTCATATCGAGGCCTGCATCGGCTAATGCCATTGATGCTGCGCAAATTCCTGCGCATCTTGAGCCTGCTTCTGTTTCCGGCAGTTCAATAAAAACATCAACCACGGAGTTTGGATAATCTTCTAAGTTAAGAACCGGCAATAGTGCTTTTTCTGTAACTAATGAGATTTCTTTTGACCTTCTTGATCCTCCTGGCCTTACTCTCTCGCCTGAGCTTGAGAATGGCATCATGTTGTAATTGCATCTTAAGATTCCAGTCTGCGGATCCTGCATGAATTTTGGGTGCAGATTTCTTGGACCGTACACTGCTGCGTAAGCCATTGTGTTCCCTATCCTGAACATTGCAGAGCCGTCTGCTCTTTTGATGACTCCTACTTTTGCTTCAATAGGCCTTGTTTCGTCAAAGCCCCTGTTGTCTATTCTTTGTTTGTAACTCATTTTAATTCACCTGTTGACTAGTCTCAAGGAAAGCCTTTATTTTTTCAGTTAATCCACTGAGATGGCTTTCTTTCTCTATCTTTCTTATTGCGTTGATTGCCCTCATCTCATTGACAGGGGATCCTTCAATCCACACAAGACCGTTCTGGCCGACTGTGATGTTGCACTGTGTTGCTTCTTTTATCATCATGACCATTGAGCCCTGCTTGCCGATTATTCTCGGAACCTTGTGCGTGCTGACTTCAATTATCCTTCCGCCCTTCAATTTTCTCAATCCGGGGCCTTTCATTGTAACGTCTATAAGCTTCTGGCTTGTGACATTTGCAATCTTGCAGACAATATGCTCCCCAAGGTCGTAATACTGCGTAAGGTTTGCGCCTCTTGCAATAAAATCTGAAGTTGCGTCCTTCATTGACAGCATTGCAGAGTATGCGGAGTTTGTGTCTATTCTCCATCCATTGAATCCAACGTCAATCACTTTGCATATAATGGTGTCTCCTATCTTTGGCATGTACCTTCCTGACATCGGGATCAATTTTATTGTCCTTCCATCCAGCATAACAAGGCCTAACCTGCCTGCCATTATGCTATCTCCTTCCCTGTATGTTCCCATACCTGGGAGTATATCCATTCCTGTTCCAAGAATTTCTCCCGGAACTGCTATATCTTTTTCATTAACTGTTATTCCTGACATTTTTTGTCCTCCTATTTTATTTTTTAATTTTATTTATTTCGTCTTCAAAACTTTGCTTTCAAGATTGCCGTGGCATATCTTGTTTAATTTGTCGTAAAAGTCATTTTCAAGTCCGCCAGGGATTTCGACAACTGCAGTCCAGTTTCCGTTATCCTGCCACGCTTCCCTTAAGATTGTGGCAAACTGCTTTATTGTGGCATAGCATTTTGGCGCGTATTCCGGCGTTATTTTGATTGCAATCTCTTTTATTTCAAACTTTATCGGAAGAACAACTCTTAATTTCTTCAAAGCTTCCTGCACTTGCTCCTGAACTGGCTTGAATTCATCAACATGTATCTTTGCTTCTTCAAAAGCGTTTTCTATTCTTTGCGCAGGATGCGGCAAATGGGTTTTTGGATCAACACCGTTTGTGTGGATTATGGTTATCATCTGCTTTCTTTTTTCTTTTCTTAATCCATCACGATATTCTTGCGTTAACTGTATTTCTCCGTTTTGTATGATGATCTTTGCAACTTCCTCTGCGTCGCTTGTACCAAAAAGCTGCTTCATAGCAGTCTCAGAAGCTTCCAACCCTTTTCTTGCGTCAGAAAATATCCTTGAGGCAGCAAGCACATCGTGAACACTGATGCTTTTGCCTTCCCTTAATGCAAGAGCGCCCTGGCAGTCTACAAGTATTTCAAACTCGTGCCCATCTTTCTTTAATTTTGCTATGACTGCATGATCAACTGAAACCATAAACTCACTTCTTCACCAATTTTTTATCATCTTTCAATTCAGATGAAATCTTTTCAAGCTTCTGTTTTGGAACTCTTTTGAATTTCTTTTCTGCTATTGTAATATAGGCTGCATCAACCCTTTCAACATTGTAGTTTTCACCCAAAACCCTTTTCAGGGCTTTTAAGCAAAGCTTCAATCCGTTTTCAATTGTGATGTCTTGCTTGTATTCGCTGTGTAAAATTTCCTCAACTTCAATCTCCCCTTCTCCGATTGCAGTTGCCCTGTACTGGAAATAAATTCCGATAGGGTCTGTCTCGAACAATTTTGGAGTGTTGTCGTCAATCCCAGCTATCAACACAGAAACTCCGAATGGCCTTAACCCGCCGCTTTGTGTGCATACCTGCTTTAAATCGCAAATATCCTTTACAATTGACGATGTGTCAATTTCTGAATCATAAGTTACCCTGTTCTGTTGTGCTTTTAACTGGGCTCTGTCAATAAGGACGCGTGCATCGCTTAAAATACCTGATGCTGAAGCTCCAATATGATCGTCAATTTGCCATATCTTTTCTACGCTTTCAGGAACAACTAGGGTGTCAACTACTCTTTTGTCTGCAACCAGCAAGACTCCATCAGAGCATACAACTCCTATTGCAGTTGATCCCTGTCTCACTGTTTTTTTAGCGTATTCTACCTGTAGTAATCTTCCGTCTGGGCTGAACATGGTTATTGCCCTGTCATATCCCATCAACTGGTGTGGCATTGGTTGCTGCATTTTTTATTCATCCTCCGATTTTTTTAGATAGTTATTTTCTGCTTTTCTTAATATTCCTGAAACGCCAAGGCTTCTTATTATTACTTCCTTGTCGCCTATTCTGTCTGCAAACACGAATGATGCCTTGACAGCATCAACTTGTTTGTGATTGACTTTTAAGATGCCTCTTTGTTTTTCAGCATCCCACTTATTTGCCAATGGCATTATGCCGGCGTCTGCCATGCTGAACATGCCGAGGCAATTGTGCGCTGCCCTCATTATTTCTTTTGAGACAGGCTCAAAGTCTGCTATTTTGCCTTTTGAGATGACTTCGAAAGCGATGTAACGCTTCTTTTTCCTTAAACTTGGCAAAATAGGCTTTATCTTCGTTTTTACCATCCCAAATACGAGAAGAAATCATTATTGATTAACTCCGTTCTCTTCTCCCTGTTAATGTTAGAAATAGGCTAATACTATATAAAGTTTTGCTAAATTAAATTGATATTACTAACAATACGTTTATAAACGGAGTGCACTTCTTAATAATCTAAGATGGCAGATTTCAGAAAGAACCAGGGAAGAACATTTGGCAGAGATTCTAGAGGGCCTAACAGAAGAGATTCTGGAAGATCCGGCGGAAGAGACTTTGACAGGCCAAGAAGAGATGGTGGATTGGAGATGCACGAAGCAACATGCTACAAATGCGGACGCCAGTGCGAGGTTCCGTTCAAGCCAATGGGCAGCAAGCCAGTTTACTGCAGCGGCTGCTTCAAGAAAGAAGGGGATTCAGGCGACTCATTTTCAGCTCCAAGAGAATCATTTTCAGCTCCAAAAGGGAAAGATTATTCAGCAGATTTGGAACAGATAAACAAAAAGCTTGACAAGATAATGAAGGCTTTAGAACTTGATTAAAATTATTTTCTTATAAGGATAAGCAGTTCTTTTTTCTTTTCTTCCATCATTTTTTCTGTATTAGCTTCAAGGTTTAATCTCAATAAATGCTCTGTGTTAGAAGGTCTTATGTTAAACCACCAAACACCAAACTCAACAGTTACCCCATCAAGCCTTGACGTTCTTTTTGGGTTTTGTTTTTTGTAAATATTTTCAATTTCGTCCATTTTTGCATTTTTATCTTGGACTTCAACATTGGTTTCTTCAATTTTATGGTAAACTTTGAATTCTTCAAGCAATTCTGACAGCGTCTTTTTTTCTTTTGAAACAATTTCTGCAACAATCAGGCTTGTTATTATGCCGGAATCCGCTCTGTAATTGTCCCTGTAATAATAATGCGCAGAATGCTCGCATGCAAACAATGCTTTTGTTTTTCGCATTGTGTCTTTTATGAAAGAATGCCCGACTCTTTCAAGAATTGGAACTCCGCCGTATTTTTTTATTGTTTCCGGCACGATTTTGCTGCAAACAAGGTTATAGATTATTTTCTGCTTTGGCGTTTTTTTCAGAAGATTTTTTATTATCAATGCCGAAATCAACGAGCTGTTTATAACATCTCCTTTTCCATCCACAAAGAAAATCCTGTCTGCATCTCCGTCAAATGCAATTCCGAAATCACATTTGTTTTTTTTAATTGTTTCCTGCAGCTGGACAAGATTTTCGTACTTTGAAGGGTCTGCAGGATGATTTGGAAAATTACCGTCGAGATTAAAATATAGCGGAACAATTTTTATATTGAGGTTTTTGTAAACCATTGGCACAATCTTTCCAGCCATTCCATTGCCAGCATCAGCGGCAATTTTTAATTTTGAAAGTTTTTTTACATCGATGAAGCTTTTTACGTGATTTACATATTTTTTCAGAATTTCTTTTTTGATTATCTTTCCTTTATTTCTTATTTTTACATTATAATCATCATTTTCAATTATTGATTTTATTGCCATTAATCCAGTGTCCTCGTTCATTGGAACTGCATTTTCCCTGCAGAATTTTATCCCATTGTATTTTTTTGGATTGTGCGATGCTGTGAACATTACTCCTGGCAAGTTCAAGTATCCTGATGCAAAATAAACTGCATCTGTGCATACCTGTCCGATGAACACAACATCGCAGCCCATGTCATTTGCGCCATGCATGAATGCTTTTGACAATGATGGAGAAGAGATGCGCATATCTGTTCCGACAACAATCTTTTTTGCCTTTAGAAAATGAACGAATGCTTTTCCTATTTTGTATGCTACTTCTTCTGTGATTGTTTCGCCGTAAACACCGCGAACGTCGTAGGCTTTGAAGATTTCTGATAGCATTTTAGAAACAGGAAATTTTATTTATTTAAATCTTTGCTTAAATTGACTTTCATTCCAGCTCTTCGTCGTCTTCTTCGACTTGGGTAACGCCTTTCCAGTTCTTTTCTGCGATTTTGTACCTTTCTATGTTGCCGATGTCAAACCACTGGCCTGCAAACGGAAATCCTCGTAATCTTCCCGCTTTTGCAAGCTTCGGAAAAACATCTTTTTCAAGCATCGAGAAACCATTTGGGATCATGTCAATCGCTTCTGGCTCCATTATGTAAAATCCTGCATTGATTAAATTTGAAGGAGCGTCTTCTTTCTTCGGCTTCTCGATAAATTCGACAATTCTTGAACCATCTAATCTTGCAACACCGTAATGGGAAGGATCGTCAACTGTTGTCAAGGCAAGCGTTGCCAGTGCATTCTTTCTTTTATGCAGCCTGAACATTCTTGGTATATTAATGCTTTTTAATTCATCCCCATTTGAAACAATGAAGCTGTCTTTTATGTATTTTTTAGCAAGTTTAAGAGGGCCTGCTGTGCCAAGCGCTTCATCTTCCTCAACATAAGTTATATTCACTCCAAATTTGCTTCCGTCTCCAAAATATTCCTTTATGTTGTTTTTTAAATAGCCGACGCACAAAATAACATCCCTTATTCCGTATTTTTTTATCAGGTCAAACAAATGCTCAATTATTGGCTTTCCGTTGACGTCAAGCAAAGCTTTTGGAGTCTTGTCTGTCAATGGGCGAAGCCGTGTTCCTCTTCCTCCAACAAGAAAAACAGCCTGTTTTGGAATGTTTGCGCCAAGCGCATCTGAAAGAAGAAACTCAATTTCCTGCGATCTGTTTTTTATGCCCATGCCGTCTACTCTTTTATCTATCTGCTTTATCAGTTCCTTGTCGAGAGTTATGGTTATGCGCTCTTTCAAAAAAATACCCCAGTTTAGAAGTTTAAAGCGTATTTATAAATATTTCGTTTTTTGTATGATAAAGTATGATAAATCGAAAGCTTTATATATTATATATAAATTCGCTAATATGTGGGGTCATGGACAGAAATCTAGCTTTGGAATTTGTAAGGGCCACTGAAGCTGCAGCAATAAACTCAGCTTATTGGGTCGGAAAAGGCAATGAGAAGTCTGCAGACCACGCTGCTGTTGAGGCAATGAGAAAAGCTTTTTCTGCCATAGATTTTGACGGAACAATTGTAATTGGAGAAGGAGAAAGAGATGAAGCTCCGATGCTATTTATAGGCGAGAAAGTCGGTTCAGGAAAGGGGATGAAGTTGGATATTGCAGTTGATCCGCTTGAAGGAACAACAATCACTGCAAGAGGTGATCCAAATGCCATGTCTGTAATGGCAGCAGCTCCTCATGGGCATTTGCTTAACGCACCTGACACTTACATGGACAAAATTGCCGTGGGTCCAAAATGCGTTGGTATAATAGATCTTGATGCTTCTGTTGAAGAAAATTTACATGCTGTTTCAAAAAAGCTTGGAAAGCCGCTTGATGAAGTCACAGTCATGCTGATGGACAGGGACAGGCACAAAGAACTGATTGAAAAAGTAAGAAAAGTCGGCTGCAGGATAAGGCCGATAATAGACGGAGATATTGCAGGAGCGCTTGAGCCTTCAATAGACGTCTCCGGAGTGGATATCTTAATCGGAATCGGCGGAGCTCCTGAAGGAGTTGTAGCTGCTGCTGCATTAAAATGCCTTGGCGGCGAGATACAGGGAAGATTAAAGTTCAGAAATGATGAAGAAAGAAAAAGGGCAATCAAGATGGGAATGAAAAATCCAGACCAGAAGCTTATGATGCATGACCTTGTCAAAAGCGATTCTGTAATGTTTGCCGCAACCGGTGTAACTGACGGCACAATTCTGAAAGGAGTTGAATTCACAAGCACCGGCGCAAAGACGCATTCGATTGTTATGAGGGCAAAGACAAAAACAATCAGATTTATCGAAGCAACACACCATTTTGACCATTTTCCTGAATATTAGTTTTAATTTAATAAAGCAATTAAAATAAAATCAGCGGGGTGTATCTTATGTCTACAGATGAATTAAAGAAGACAATCAAAGACATGGTTGTCGCCGGAAAAGGAGTTCTTGCAGCAGACGAAAGCACAGGCACTGCCGGAAAGAGGCTTGCAAGCATTAATACTGAAAACACAGAAGAGACAAGAAGGCAGTACAGAAATCTTATATTAACAGCCCCTGGAATCGAGAAATTCATCTGCGGGGTCATACTTTATGAAGAAACTTTAAGCCAGAAAACAGACAGTGGCGTTTTGTTCCCGACACACCTTAAAAATATTGGAGTTGTTCCAGGAATCAAAGTTGACGAAGGGCTTGCAGAATTTGAAGGGTCCATTGAGCAGTACACAAAAGGGCTTGAAGGCCTGGGAGAAAGGCTTGAAAGATACAAAAAATTCGGCTGCAGGTTTGCAAAATGGCGCGCAGTGTACCACATAACAAACGGCACTCCGACAGACATGGCGATAAAAAGAAATGCGCATGACCTTGCAAAATACGCAAAAATATGCCAGGACCATGGATTTGTGCCGATAGTGGAGCCGGAAGTTTTGATTAACGGAACTTATTCAATCGAAACATCATATGAAGTCAATGACAAAGTTCTGAAGGAAGTTTTTGCAGCATTGAAAGAAGAAGGAGTTTTGCTTCAGTATACAATACTCAAGCCGAGCATGGCAATATCCGGAAAAGAAGCAACTAACAGGGCAAATGTTGACGAGGTTGCAAAAAAAACTGTGATGGTTTTGAAGGCAAATGCTCCTTCTGATTTGGCAAGCATCAATTTTCTTTCAGGAGGGCAGGCAAATCAGGAATCAACTCAGCATCTTAACAGGATGCACACACTTGGAGAAAAACTTCCATGGTACGTTAGCTTTTCTTATGCAAGAGCACTGCAGGAGCCTGCTTTGAAGGCATGGCAGGGCAAGAAAGAAAACCTAAATGCAGGCCAGCAGGCATTTTTGAAACGTGCAAAGTTAAACAGTTTGGCTACAATGGGGAAATACAAAGAGGACATGGAAAAAATGGAACTTTCTGTGCTGATGAAGCACTAAAATGACTAGAGTCGGCATTGTAGGATACGGAACAATCGGAAAGAGAGTTGCAGATGCTGTTGCAATGCAAAAAGACATGAAGCTAATTGGAGTTTCAGCGAATTCATACAGCTTTAACATGGAAGTTGCCAGGAAAAAAGGCTACAAACTTTTTTCAATGACACCAGAAGCTGAAAAAGAGCTTAATGAAAATGGGATGAAAGCAGATGGAAACTTCAAGAGCTTATTGGAGAATGTGGATGTTATAGTTGACTGCACCCCCAAGAAAATAGGAAAAGAAAATCTTGAAAAATTCTACAGGCCGATGAAGATAAAGGCGCTTGTGCAGGGCGGGGAAAAGCACGAAACTACAGGAGTATCATTTGTCGCGCAGTGCAACTACAATTCAGCATTAAACAAGAATTTTGCAAGAATTGTTTCATGCAACACAACAGGCTTGTGCAGAACGCTTGATGCCGTCAATAAAAAGTACGGGATAAAGAGCGTTCATGCAACAATGATAAGAAGGGGCGCTGATCCGGGAGATATCCATCACGGGCCAATTAATGCAATTGTGCCTGTTCTCGAGATGCCAAGCCATCACGGCCCGGATGTTCAGACAATTCTTCCCAATGTTGAGATATTCACAACAGCATTAAGCGTTCCATCAACTCTTATGCATCTTCACACATTAACTGTTGACGTCAACAAAAAGCCAAAATTAGACGAAGCAATTGAGCTTTTCAACAGCACAACGAGAGTAAGAGTTGTAAGGAATGCAGAGCACTTAAGATCAACAGCAGAGATAATGGAGTTTGCAAGAGACCTTGGCAGATTAAGGGGAGACATGCCTGAAATCTGCGTGTGGAAGGAAGCAGTCGGAGTGACATCAAACTCGCACAACAAGCTGCTTTACATGCAGGCTGTCCATCAGGAATCTGACGTTGTTCCTGAAAATATTGATTGTATTCGTGCATTGATGGGATTTAAGGACGGAGAAAAATCAATCAAGATGACGAATGAGACATTTGGGATAAAGTGATTTTATTTTTTACAATAAATAGTGCGAGCAATGGGGCGAGCCTAAATATTGTTGCGAAGCAACGGAAATAAAATTAATAAAAACTCAATTTAAAATAAAATCATTAAACTAAAATAAATAAAAAATAAAACTAAAAAGGTGATTCATAATGAGAATAGGCGTTCCAAAAGAAATTAAAGACAGAGAAAACAGAGTTGCATTGACCCCAGACGGAGCAAAACAACTTTTTGATAATGGCCATAAAGTTTTTGTCGAGAGAAACGCAGGCCTTGGAAGCGGATTCAAGGATGAGGAATATGTAAAATCAGGGGCAAAGATAGTTGACACTTCAGAGGCATGGGGCTGCGATACTGTTGTCAAAGTAAAAGAGCCTCTTGAAGCCGAATACAAATTCATGAAGGAAGGGCAGATAATCTATACTTATCTGCATCTTGCCGGTGTTACTCCGACGCTGACAGAAGCACTGCTAAAAAGCAAGGCAACGGGAATTGCATATGAGACTGTTGAAGATGCCTACAAAAGGCTGCCTTTGCTTGCTCCGATGAGCGCAGTTGCGGGAAACATGGCGACACAGGTTGGAGCTTATTATCTTGCAAAATTCAACAACGGAAGAGGAATGATGCTCGGAGAGGTTCTTGGAAACTTTTACGGAAAAGTTGTAATTATCGGAGACGGAGTTGTCGGAAGGCACGCAGCAAAGACAGCTTATGGAATGGGCTCAAATGTCTATCTTTTCGGAAGGCATGAGGAAAGGATGGACTTATTGAGGGATGCAATCGGAAGAAGGTCGCATATAATGCTTTCAACAGAAGAGAATATTGCAGAACACATCAAGGATGCTGATTTGGTTGTCGGCGCAGTTCTTGTCACAGGCGCAAAAGCGCCTTATGTTGTCACAGAAGAAATGATAAAAACAATGCAGCCGGGAAGCGTTATTGTTGACGTCAGCATAGATCAGGGCGGATGCATCGAGACTTCAAGGCCGACAAAGCACTCTGACCCTGTTTATGAGAAGCACGGCGTAATACATTATTGCGTGACCAACATGCCTGGAGCTTACCCAAGGACATCGACATTTGCATTGACAAACGCAACACTTCCTTATTTGGTAAAACTAGCGAATAAAGGATTTAATCAGATTGTGAAGGATGATGCCGGCTTTGCAAAAGGCGTTAACACTTACAAGGGCTACTTAACCTACAAGCCGGTTGCAGAAGCTCTTGGTGTTGAAAGCAGTTTCAAGGATTTGAAAGAGATGGTTTAGATTTTATTTAAAGGAGATTACTGATATACTTTTCAATAATCCTGTATGCTTTGACTAGTTTCATTGAGTCGGGATACCTAATTGAAGTAGGGTGTGCTGCATCAAGCATAAGAAACTCGCTCAAAGAAGTTTTGTATATACTAACTAATTCCTCGGTTAATCTCCATTTTTTTCCTTTACCCATCCTGATAATGCCTGCAGCTACGCACATTAATCGTAACCTATCATCTAAATTCGGTTTAAAATCAGGAGAACCGGTTGTTTCACTTAACATTCTTTTCCCCTCAAGTCGAACTTTGTCGCGTCAAAAATCTCAACATCAAGAATGTCTCCAAGCTTATAATCACCTTTTACTATGACCGGCCTGTAGCATTCATTTCTTCCAATCCACGAGCCTTCAAGAGTTCCAATTTCATCAATTATCACTTTGCATTTTTTTCCAATCCATGTCATGTTATTCTCCAGCATAATTCCGTAGAAAACCTTTGTCATTTCCCTTGACCTTTCTTTTAATATTTCGGGAGGGATTTGATTCATCTTTGCTGAGATTGTTCCCTCTCTTGCAGCATACCTTGAGATATTAACAGTATCAAACCTTATTTTTTTAATTAAATTTAAAGAATCTTGGAATTGTTCTTCCGTTTCTGCGGGAAAGCCGACAATTATATCTGTTGAGATAGTTATATCCGGAATTTCTTTCCTGAATTCTTCTACAATTTTGATAAAATCTTCAACAGAATATCTTCGGTTCATCTGCTTCAGCACTTCATTGTTGCCTGCCTGTACCGGGATATGCAAAAATCTGAACATTTTTGGATTTTTATAAACTTCAATCAACTCATCAAGAACTGTTATTGTGTTGCCTGGATTCATCATTCCAACTCTTAGCATGAAATCCATTGGAATTGAAAGGACATTATCAAGCAATTCCACAATCTTCTGATTTCCCCCCTGTTCAACCATGTATGCGCCGGTGTCGTTTGATGTAATCCAAATCTCTTTGCATCCGGATTTCAGATGCTCTTTCACATCGTTTCTTATTGCGTCCATCGGATATGAAAACAATTTCCCCTTGATTAGTTTTGTAGAGCAGAAAGTGCAGAAATAATTGCAGCCGTTAAGTATTGGGACAATTCCTATGACTGGATTTTTTCTTATCGAAGGCAATTCCACTTTTGATTCATACTTCTTGTCCAAAATCTCAAGAACTGTGCCGTTCATAGAATTTTCAACAACTGCTGAGATTTTTCCCAAGTTGTGTGTGTTGATAAGGCTTATTTTATTATTCAATTCTCTTATTTTTGGGATTATGCTGTCTGAAATGCATCCTGCAACAACAATCTTTTTTTCAGGGAAAATTTTTTGGACTTTTCTTATTTCTCTTAATGCAGTATTGTCGCCTTTTACAGTGCAGATATTGATGACTTCAACTTCAGAACCAGTTTCAACAACTTCATAGCCTGACTTGTCAAGCAGGCCTGCCATTAATTCAGACTCTCGCATGTTGCTGCTGCATCCCTGCGTTGTAAAGCTTACTTTAACCATAATTGCAAAGAATAAATGAGGCGTTTTAAAGGTTTTGTTGAGCGGTTTTACCTTTTGTATTTCATGTCCGGCTTTTCCAGCATCCAGCGAGAAATAATTCTTGTTTCATATTCATCATTAGTGTGCATGCATTCATGAATGTCAACTTCATCTTTCATTCTTATTAGGTCTTCTCTTCTGGTTATTGAATTGTCTCCCAGGTAAGTAAATCCAAGAACACCGCCCATCATTGAAACCGGAAGAATGTTCAGCCACTTTAACTGGACTCTTTGCGACATATCCTCTTTTGAATCAATGAAGCGCTTTAAATAATCAATATTTTTTTCCGAATAATGCGATTGATAGCCACTTGATTGGGATGCTGCATTATAATTTTCAAAAGAACGCGCATCATTAGCTTCTTCAGCAATAACTTCCAGCTTTGAAGGCGCCTGCTGAGCTTCCAATTGCTGAGGCGAAGAAGACAAGTACGGCAATAAGGCAATTCCGGCGATTATCTGCCTAAGTTTATTGCTTATTTGCATCATCAAAAACTTTTACAGCTTCTTCCATAAGATTCTCTGATTCTTTCTTGTCGTCAGAATCAGCTATTATCCTGAACACCCCTGATTCTGTTTTTGAAGCGCGGAACCAGATAAAAGAATTCTTTCCGGTTATCACTTTAAGGCTGCCTTTTATTCCTGTGATCTCTTTTGTTTCAAGGCTTTTTTTTGAGTAATAAATTTTCAATGATTTTTTTATTTTATCATGGTTTTTTAAATCAAATTCAACTTTCTTTTTTAAGTTGTAATATTTTGGAAGCGCATCGATAATTCCATCAAGTTTCTTGTTTTGCTTTGCAACAATAGAAAGAACCTGCAGCAACGCAAGTATTCCATCTCTGCATTTTGAAGGGGGAGTTATTGAGCCTCCGCTTGAGCCTTCTCCTCCGACAAGAGCTTTTGAGTTGTCCATTTCGTGAACTACATTCGATTCCCCTACTTCAACTTCCTTGATTTTTGCATTGAATTTTTGCGCAATATCCCTTACCGCATTTGATGTTGCGTCATTTATGACGATTGTATGCTTTTTGTTTTTATCTGCGTTTGAAAGTGCTTCCTGCACAACTAATGCTAAAATATAATTTCCTGACAGCAGCTTTCCGCTGCTTAGCATTATCTCAACCCTGTCCGCATCGCAGTCAAATGCTGCTGCAAAATCTGCATTGTTTTTTTCTATTGCACTTTTGAGATAGACTAATGCGTCTTCTGTCGGCTCGATTGTCCTGTTAAACTGCCCGATTTCCATGTTTAATGCGATAACTTCAACCCCAACGCTTTCAAGAATCGCTTTTGCAATAACTCCTGATCCGCCGTTTGGGTCAATGAGGAGTCTTTGCTTTGATTTTTTTATGCTTTCAATGTTCTTTTTTCCAATAATTTTTAAAATAAAATTTTTGTATTCCTCAATCGCTTCTTCATTTTTTTCTGTTATTTTTCTCTCCTGTACCTTATGGAAATTTTTTAAGAATTTTGAGTTTTTTATCACTTCATTCATTTCTTTTTCGCTTAAAACAGCTCCGTCACTGCCGAGAAACTTGAAGCCGTTCCAGTAAGGCTCGTTGTGGGAAGCAGTTATTATGACTCCTCCATCGGCATTGAAATGCCTTACTGCAAACTCTATTGCAGGCGTTGTTGCGATGCCAACATCAATGAAATTGCAGTCTACTATTTCTTTTATTGAATTTTTTAAAATCAATCCGGAAGGCCTTGTGTCCATTCCAATAACTACCGTTGCATTGTTCTTTTTGGCTTTTTTCTTAATGAATTCGCTGAAGGAATGAACATATCTTATTGCAGTCTCTTCTGTCAAATCTTTGCCGTAAATTCCCCTTATCCCTGAAAATGACTCCATCAATACCATAACTGGGAGTTAGAAAAAGGGGTTTATAAGATTATTGAAAGTAACTTCTATCTGATGCTTATTCTTGGTTCAGGATAGCCTGCGATTTTGTTCTCTATTCTTGACATTTCGTATGCTATTATCCCGCCTACAGCACCCCTAATAACAAAATCGTACCATTCTTTATGGTTTTTGGGAGGGCGTATTGTTCTTGCAACGTGGGCCATGTCTCCGTCACCTATCATAGCAGATAAAATCGAGCCCTCAGCATAACCTAAAGTGTATTGCATGAATCTTTGATGATCTCCACCTTTATTTTTAAGGTAGGCTATCAATGCCATATCAAAAGCCCTTGGCCCTAATGCGACTGATAAATTCTGCAAAGGAGTCATTTCACTTGGCTTTTTTCCCGGAATGAAATAGCCTGCTTCTCCAGATAGGAATCTGAATCGCATAAAGCTGTTAACTGCATTCAACGCAAGCGCCATCCTTGTGTAGTCTTTTACATTTTTACACAAATTCAGCAAATCTTCCCCCTTCAAAAAATCTTTTATGTTTTGATCAGAATAAACAGTCGGCAAGATGCTTGTTTTTTTTGATCCTGCGCCGGATATTGATGCTGCAGCTTTGTGCAGGCCTTCATGGGACGCGACAAAAACTGCAGCCAAAGGGTCGTTTTTGTAAAGATAGAGTCCAGAAGCCCCGACGACAATTTTTTCAAGGCCGGTTGCTTCTTTTGCAGGCGCTTCACAGTGGTTTACAGGGGGGGTTTCCTGTGAACTTGCAGACTGCAGTGGAGCAGCAGACATAGCAGAAGCAGCAAGAAGCATTGCAATGGAGCCACGAATACCTTTTGGTATTATGTTTATTGTCTCAACCAATATTTTTATTTGTTAATGTGTATTTAAGGTTTGCCGTACCCAAATCTTTTTATATGTGCAATACTCTATTCTATTTGGTGGTAAAATGACTGACGAAGCAATTGTAACTGTAGAATTAAGCGGATTTAGGGATATAGATGAGTCTACCATGGGCGTTGTAAGCAAGCTTGCCCAGACTTATACAAGGAAGATAGTGGAGCACACCAAAAAACCAGGAATTCTGCACATCACACTAAAGCCGGTTCACCAGAGGGAAAAGGGCGAGAAGTATGAAGTTCACTCAAGAATAACAGACAATGGCAAGATATATGTTTCTGAATTCACAGACAGGAACTTGCTTGCTGTTTTGGATACTGTACTAACTAAATTATTGACAGAATTAACAAGAAAACACTAAGCTTGCTGCGTCTCTTCTGTTGTTGCAGTCTGTTTCTGCTTCAAAGAAATTATCTGTATTAATTTTAATGCGTTTATTTCCTGCTTAAGCTCTTCTATCTGGTCCTTAAGCTCGTATATTAGTTCATAATTGTGCTGTATGTTCTCAGAAGTTTCGCTTACGATAGCTGGCAAGTCGGAAAATTCAGAAAATTCTCTGCGTATCTGCTTTATCCAAGAATCTACATTGTCCCGAAAAGTGTTAATTTCCAGCGTATTCATTTGTTCCTCAGTGCATAAACAAAAAAGGTCGGCAGCCCTTCAAAGGTGAGATTGTTTGCCCGAAACATTCAATTTTCAGACACTTTACGCCGCAAAGGCATAAAGTCCTTGCCTTCCAAGAGTCGCAAGATCAAATCCTGCTTTACTGCCTCTTTTTTGAACACCGATATCTCCCTCTTTTAAAGGGCATATACCAGTATACCTTTCCCTATATTGGCTATATTTAAAGCTTTCGGTTTTGATATATTCTCTGGAATATAAATGGCGCAAAAAAGACGAATTATGCGAAGTTTTTGATATTGAAAATAAATAAAATCACTTATTTTTTAGTTTGTAGATTAAGAAACCGATTTAAAGCACTGGACACTGGACATGGGCGCATGAGATTTATAAAGGAATCCTTCTAGACATATTAAAAAAAGGCCGCATAAACCGGCAGAACAGGAGATTGATACCCTCGATAAATTCAAATGAAATGGACTATATAAATTTTTCCTAATAGCAATGCCGCGGTCGCACAACCTGGCAGTGCGGGAGATTGATACCCTCCTGTCCGCAAGGATGTCTGGGTTCAAACCCCTTTGCAGGTTTTGGCTTTGGGTGAGAATCCCAGCCGCGGCGCTATCTTATTTGGTTGTTTTAATCGCCTTTCCTGCTAAAATGTTTAAAATCTTTCGGCTTTCTTGAGAATTATCTAATTTGTGTAGCTTTACTTACAATAACAAATATCTCTTTCTCTTGAATCATTGCATCCATCAATTCTTTAAAGACCCTTGCAGGTTTTTCCGGAAGAGTATTCTTCTCCATTTTTATCATTAATTCTATTAAATGACCTATAAACTCAACTTTATACTCTCCATATCTATCCAATTCTTTAAATGGATTTAGTTTATCTGAAGTTGTTTCGCTAAGGAAACACTTTTTTCTATCTTCCTCATCTTTAAAGGCATGAACTTTATCATACATAATACGTAAATATTTCATAAATTGGATTGTAAGATCTCTATTATGCTCTTTTTTAATAAGCAAATCAATTACCCAATGAATATGTTTAGGTGTTCTTAATCTTTTTCCATTCTCTTGATACTTTATTAGAATGTCTCGTTCAGGAAAAGCTCCTCTGCTTCCGGGAAAGACACCTATAATTGTGCCATCAGAGAGTTTAATCTCTTTTAGAGAAGTATGCTCTTGTCCCTTTCGCTTAAATCTCATAAAATATAGTAGTTTAGGAATAGATTTAACGATATGTTACAATTCAATGTAACACAGATATTTATATCGTAACTTATTACGTATTTCTATGCAATTAAAGTTTAACCTCTTAACTGAGAAATTAGAAGACATAAAAAAAACTTTTTTGGTTTTATCTAATATTAAAAGATTAAGATTATTGCTCCTACTAAACAAAACAAATTCTTCTTCAGCCGCCCAAATACATAAAATTGCAAAAAAGGAAGGAATCTACACTAACAGAGAAACAACTTATAGGGCGCTAGAAGAATTAGTGAAAGTAAAACTAGTTTCTAAAGGATATAATGAAGAAAGCAAAGAATTAGTATACTCTATAAAAAATGAAAACAACTCATAAAATAATCATTGGAGATTCTTTAGAAGAGCTGGAAAAAATTCCTTCTGAATCAGTAGACTTAGTTTTTGCTGACCCTCCTTACAATATGTCCAAGAAAAAAGGATTGGGCTGGAAACACAGTAAACATATAACTATGCAGGAAGAATGGGATATTTTTTCTAAAGATGAATATTTAAAATTTAACCAAAAATGGATTAATGAGTCCTTAAGGACTTTAAAACATGGTGGTAGTTTATGGATATCTGGTTCTTTTCACAACATTTACCAAGTGGGTTTTATATTACAACATATAGAAGACATAAAAATTAACAACAGCATAGTCTGGTTTAAGCCAAATGCTCAACCAAACATAACTTGTAGAATGTTTACAGAAAGCACAGAACATCTAATTTGGGCATCTAAAAACGGAAATGGCCAAAAATGGAAATTTAACTATGATCAAACCAAGAAATTAATACACGATCCACTTAATCCACTAGGCAAACAGACTAGGAATGTTTGGTGGATACCATTAACTCCCAAGAGCGAGAAATGGGCAGGGGTGCACCCAACCCAAAAACCTGTTGAGTTATTAAGGAGGATTATATTATCTTGCACTAACGAAGGCGACACCGTTTTAGATCCTTTTGTTGGTTCTGGAACAACAAGCGTTGTTGCTAAAATGCTCAATAGGAATTCAATCGGAATAGAAAAAGAAAAAAAATACCTATCTATAATAAATAAACGTATGAATCCTCCACAGAGAAGAATAAATGAGGAAAGCACAATAGAAGTTCTAGCTTAGTCCTACTTCTTTTTGTTTAAAAAATGAGAAATTAATAAACTCGTTCCATAAACTAAAACGCAAAATATCTGTGCTGGAACAAATAAAATTAAAACTTCTGCTTGTGACAAACCACACAATCCGCCTGAGCAATTATTAATTAATAAAAATCCTAGTATTAAAACTAAAAATAACATTAAAACGCTAGAAATAAAAAATACAAAAAAGCTTCGGATTTTTAACTTTGTATCTTGTGTTCTTATTCTAATGCTTAAATTGATTAGTAATCCCAATAAAATTAAAACAAACATAACACTAATTATTGCAAAAATAATTTCATTTTGCCCGCTAATTAAATTAATAAATATTAATATTGGCACATAAATTAGTGAAATTAAGAATTCTTTGCTTTTGAAATATTCTAAACCCATTTAAAATCCAGTTAAAGATATTAAAAATCCAATAGTTAGTAAAGTAACTAAAAATATGTAAATAACTAAACTTAGAATAACCAAAAAGGTCGGTAATACCCACTTTAAAAAATTATTAAATTTGTTTCTCAAATAAACAAATAAAAAAGAGAACAGAGAATAGAATAATCCATTAAAAACCATTAATAAAATTATAAAAGGCAAATTTTGGCTGATTTTTAAAGAACTATGGTTCCTCGATTCGTTAAATATTAGAATTAAAACATAAACTAGGCCTAAAACTAAACCTAATATGAATGAATTGACACTTATTTTTTTATAATTTAATTTTTCCATATTTTAATTTTTATTTAATGAGTCTTTGACTAACTTTTGAACTTCTTTTTGAGTAGCCATCCCAAAATGTCTAGTAAACACCATTTTACTTGATTTGTTTTGAATAGCTACATTATTATAAATAAACACTTCATCAGATACTGGAATTATATAATCGTCATCATTATCTTTACCAAACCCATCATTCCCATAAATCAAAACAAACTTATTGACATTTACATCTCCCGGTTGCCCATCCTTATCACTTGACATCCAATCATAATATTGATTAAACAGATTTAAAGATATCCTTGGATTGTCCAAAAACCTCGAAACACCAACAATTTCTCCGGAAGTGCTCTCCAATTCATGCCCCACATCTCCGAACTTAGGGTGGAAATTGCCATCATCCCTTAGCCTTTGTATAGCAATATCACCGGATTCATTAACCTGCTCTGCGAAATAACTTAATTCAGAAAAAGCGCCAGGGCAGGCAACTCCGACAAAAGTATCAATGGGATTGGCAAGCATGTTTATATTCCTTGAAGTTCCATTATAAATAACTTTCCCTATGCCTATCCTGCCTGCAGTGCTCCAATTCTTTAACGAATCCAAAGCTGTCCTGCACCCATTGCTATGGCCAACATACTGGACTTTATCTTTTCCGCTTAATTCCTGTACAGAGCCAACCAAAGCAGGCCAGAAATAGTCAACCAAATCAGAGTAATTATAATTCGCGCATGTTTCGCATTCTTCATAAGGGCCGCCGGTAATCTCAATGAGCCACACATTTTTTCCTTTGCTTGACATCTCCATTCCTAAATCCTGCCATGAGGTTATGTCTGCCCATAAACCGCCGCTCATGACAACAGGTGTTGTATCATCAAGATAAAGCAGATAATCCCCGCTGGCATCCGGCTTGAGGTTTTTCAGCCTTAAAGTGAAATTATTGGAAGTGGTAACATTAAAATCTATTTCTGTGAACATCTCCCCATTCAGCGCATTCCTCACAATCGTTTTGAAAGCGTTATTTTGCAATTTATAATTTTCATTATTCCCATCAATATGGAGATAATCATAAACTTTGACTGCATCTGCATTTTCATCATCAATAAACGCTGATTCAACACCTTTAGTGCCTAAAAACAATGCCTGATTTTTAATAAATTCCTTAACTCCTACTATGTCACCCTCTATATCATTGCCTGCTATCATTATCTGCCTTCCTGCCTCAAGAATGCCATTGTTCTCGAATGAGGCAACCAATGCAGCGTAAGGATTTGAAGCAGTTTCATCAAGATAGATTATGCTGCCATAATCATATCCAAACCCATTCTCCTCCAGAAGAATTTTATTCTTAATTTGATTCCTTGGGTGGTTTTTGCCGATGAAAATAGAAACGTCTGCTCCAAACTCGCTTTTTGCAGGATAACCATTAACCAGATTGTCTTTTATATAGTTTTCAATCTCATTGTTTATCAATGGAATGCCAACATCAGAAAAGATATACACGTAGGGCAAATCAATAAACTCTTTTTCAAGCGCATTGTTTGACTCGTCATCTTCTTCAATCTCGTTGTCAAAGTCAACGCTTGCAATTATTATATCTCCGTCTTTTACGCTGATTAATGCGCTTACATTTATCTCTTTATTCCTGCTTAAATTAAAAATAAAAGTAGCGTTTTCAAGAGTGTTTTTATTGTAAATTACTGTTTTTATATTCTCTAAAGGAATCTCGGAGTTTGAAACAGTTACAGAAACATTAACATGGCTCTCGTCATACTTAAAGAAAGTTATTTCTGAAGCTGTTAAATCCCTGTTGTAATCTTTGCCGTCCAAAAACACAATTATCTGCGACCCTCTTGTCCACAGTAAATCAACTCCTTCATTGCCGTCTATGTCAACTGCAATGGGACTTAATGTGTCAAGGCCGTAATTAAACAGCGCAGTCCCGTTGTTATAATACGCTTTGGAAGCTGTTATAATATCCATCTTGCCGTCATTGTTCAAGTCGGCAGTCATTGCAGTGCCTTTTACACCGTCCTGAATGCCGCTTATGTTAGTCTCTGCCAAAATGGCGCCATTATAATCATAGCAGGCCATCGCCATGTGAGAGAAAACAATAGCCCCATCCTTCTTCTTTACATCTTTGATGAAGCAAATGTCATCTAAACCGTTTTTATTATAATCCATAATAAAAGGGTTTGTGCCTTCCCATCTGTCGCTTGCACCGTAGCCATCATTGCAGCCGGAGTTTATTACAGTGGGGGCTTCGCATTTGGAAAACATTTTAGTGCCGTTTTGAGAATAAACATACAATTCAGTGAACCAGTCTGTCGTCGCGTCAGTGTTGGCAACATCATCATAAAATGCGCTTGCAGCTATCTCAAGCTTCTTGTCATTATTCAAATCAACTAAAACTGGCTGACCTTTCAGCTGAAAGTTTTTTGACGAAGCGGTGGGTGCCCATGACGAAAATATGCTGTCAATAATCCCATTTCCGTTAAAGAGGGTATCTAGAGACCTGTTTGTCAAGTCAAAAACCAAAAACCCATAACCAGTTACACCATTTTCGTCAAACCAGAAAACTGCTTCTGTGTGGCCGTTATTGTGCAAATCTCCAATTGCAGGCACTGTGTAAAAAATCTCCTGTTTTACAGAGGTGTTATAACTTGTGTCATTTTTTGCATCAAGGTCAACAATATGCACATAATTCTGCTTGTCTTTAAACACGCAGATAGGTGTATTGTTCAATTTTAGGCATTTTATTCCGCTTAAATTTGAATCACGCGGCAAGGAAATATTGAATTTCTGTTTTAATGATTTTTCCGAATACTCATAGGCAAAAAAATAATCCAAAGAGCCTTGCCGCGCATTGAAAATAATCTCTATGTTTTTGTCATTGTCAAAATCAAACAATGCAGGCTGTCCAAGCAAAGCGCCAACTTTCAATTGGGATAATATACTAAGTTTTTTGTTAAAAACTATTAAAGAATCGTTGGAGAAAATAACAATCTCCCTGCTTTTGTTTGCATCCAAGTCATCAACCAAAGGCTGGAAATTCATCCCGAGCGAACTGTCATTAAAATTAGACGTTTCTGCAGGAAAATTTCCCGTTTCATCTGTAGAGCCGCTACTTCCAAGGCTGTTTTGATAAGTATCCCACGAAGCTGTAGCTAAAGAACCGAATAGTACAAAAACTAACAAGTAAACTACCACCCTCATTTTTAACTAGAGCTTTAAAGAATCTGTATTTAAACTTTTACATAAATATTTATTTCCCAGGTTTTTACACCTTTTTTTTTAGCTTCATCACAATCCATTATGGATTCCATCATATCAGAATTCATTAATATCCTTTTTTCTTCAGGGTATTTTTTAAGAACAATCTTCTTTTTCATAAATCTATCAATTTACTAAGAATCTAATAAACTTTCCTATTAAAATAAACCTATTTTTACCTGCTGTGCCTATGACCCTGCGAAGGCCTTGCACCGTAAGATGGCCTGCTGTGGCTTCTTGAAGGCGATCCCCTGTAACCTGATGAAGAACCCTCTCTTGGGCCAGATGATGGGCTTTGTCTTTGCTCTCCAAAAGTTTCCCTTGGGCCTGAAGAATGGCTTCTTGGCCCGAAAGAAGTCCTGTTGGAACCGCCTCTTCCCCTGTAACCGCCAGTTCTATTCCCACCTGACCTTTGCCCGAATCCTCTTGGGCCTTCGTCGCTTGGAACAGATGCATTAAAGCCGACTTTTTCAAATTCAGGCAGCTTGATTTCTTTTATCGCAATTGACCTGTCTCCTAAAATCGCCCTGAAATTATCATGATCCTCATTCGAAAGCAATGAAATAACCTTTCCCTGGCTTCCTGCCCTTGCAGTCCTTCCAATCCTGTGAATATATTCTTTTGATGTCTTTGGAAGATCGTAATTGATAACATGGTTGATGTCTTTTACATCGATTCCTCTTGCAGCGACGTCACTTGCAACAAGAACGCTTGCTTTTCCCTGCTTGAAAAGCTCCATTGAATTGGTTCTCCTGCTTTGCGTTAAACCGCCGTGCAAACTTATCGACGGTATTCCGTTGCCGTAAAGGTTCTTGCTGACAATGTCAACTCTTCTCCTTGTAGCGCAGAATATAATTGTAATCCCCGTTCCTTGTTTTAAAAGATGCACAAGAAGCGAAAACTTATCGCGTGAATTAACCTGATAATAAAACTGCTCCAGCATTGCTTCCTCAACATAAGACTGGACTTTTAATTTCTGAGGCTCCTTCATGTGATGCCTGACTATATCCATTACCTGTGTTGACATTGTCGCGCTGAAAAGCAGTGTTTGCCTGTTTTTTGGCAGTCTTGAAATTATTTCTTTAACATCATCAACGAATCCCATCTCAAACATTTTGTCTGCTTCATCCAAGACTAATGTTTTGACCTTTGTAAGATTTATTGTTCCCCTGTTTATGTGGTCAAGCATTCTTCCCGGTGTTGCAACAACAACATCAGAATGCCTTAATCCAGTTATCTGCGGGTTTATTGCAACTCCGCCGTAAACAGTCATTACGCTTGTTCTTTTGTACTTTGAGAATTTGATTATTTCGCCTGCAACCTGTTCGCACAGTTCCCTTGTTGGAACAAGGACCAATGCCTGTATGCCTGCTCTGTGCTCTATTTTTTCAAGTATAGGCAATGAGAATGCAGCTGTCTTTCCTGAACCGGTTTTTGACTGGCCTATAACATCGTGGCCTGCCTTGATTAATGGAATCGCCTTTAGCTGAATCTCTGTAAATTCAGCATATCCCATATCCTTCAATGCCTTGACCAATTCTGGCTGTATGTGAGAATCCATGTTGTTATTTAGTCCAGCACAAGACCGCATTTTTTGCAATAAAATTCTTCTCTGGCATATTCGATTTCTTCGCTTCCGCAGTCAGAGCAGACTCTAAGCAAATCTTCACGCTTAACTGTTTCTAGAGTTCTCTGTACCCCAACGTATACCATAGTATTCTTGTAAGTTTAGCCCTTTTTAAATGTTTCGTTTTAATCACAGATTAGGGATAACATATTTAATCTTTGGACTTTTCCAAAAAATATGGTAAGACTAAACAAGTATCAGATAACCTGCAGGGAAATTTTCACAGGCACAAGAGCGCCTTTTAGCTCTGATTTCGTCTGGTACACTGGATTGGCAGATACAGCTTCTGCTGCTGAAGAATTTGTGCGTAAAGTTCGAGAATGTGATGGCGTTTGGTTCAGGAAACATATAGGCCAAAGGCTTACTCATGCATCTGGCCAGACAATTGAGGACTTGGTGGAGATTTCTAATGACCCTCAGACAATTTTTGTCAGCAAAGAGGCAATGCAGGAAAGAGCTGCAGTTCCTGAGGCAACGACCCAGTTGCTCGTCTGGGGATCTTATGTATACTCCTGGCAAAATGAAACAATGCAAAAATTATTGCCTGTAAAATTCTATGTTGAAAAAAGAAAACGGAAGCCTTATGACTCTTAAGCCACAACACTAACGCCATCCTGCTTCTGCACTCTGATAATATTCTCAACAAATCCTTCTATCTTGCTTTCGTGAGAAACAATAATGACCTGTTTCATGTTTAACTGCGTTAAAACATCACGGACTTTATCCAGCTGCTCTGTGGAAAACCCGTCAGTCGGCTCGTCAAGCATTATGATGTCTTTTGTCTTTATCTCGGCGACAATGTCATTGACAACTTTATTTAATGCCAGCCTGTATGCCAAAGCAACCGATGTCTTCTCTCCGCCGCTTAAATTTTCGATATAAGTTTCATATCCGTTCTGCTCAATTATCGGAGTGAATTCATCGTCAACGCGCACATTTATCGCCTCATCTTCAATTAAAATATCAAACCAGTTTCTGAATAAATCATTAAACTGCGAATGAATGCTTACCATGACGTGCTTCTCCATCGTTGACATCAAATTCAGGAACATCTCGTCAATCCAGTTGCTTAACTGCGCAAGATGGGCTATCTTTTCCTTTGCCTTCTGCTTTTCTTCAATTTCCTTTTCAACGTTTTTCAAAAACCTTGATATTGACAGTTTTTCAGTCTCGTATTTTTTGTGCTCTATCTCGAGGAATCTTTCTTCCGGCAGCAGCAAATCTAGCTCTTTTTTCATTTCTTTGTATTTTTCCTCTATGCTTGAATGCTGCTGGATTTTTAAGTTTAAATCAGATTTTTTTGAATTCAGAATCCCGATTTCTTTCTTGACTGTTTCTTTCAGCTTTGTTTTGTCATCTTTCATCCTTGATTTCTCGTCTATGTTTTCAATTTTTATTTTCAGGATGCTCATTTTATTCTGCTCCCTCATAAGACTGTCAATTTCATTTTTTAATTCTATTTTTAATTTTGATATTTTTTCATCTTCTTCATTCAATATTCTTATTTTCTCGACAAGCTCTTCGTGCTTTTCGCTTTCCCTTTCGCTTATTCCGTGCTTATGGTCATCACCGACTTTCTGCTCGCATACAGGGCACATGTCAAGCGATTTTATTTTTTTGATTGTTTCGTTTGAATGATCTATCTTCGCTTTGCACTCGCTGATTTTTTTTACTGTTATTTTGTAATTTTCATCCAGTCTTCTCATTTCATTGTCTTTTTCAGTTATCTTTTTGCCGATGCTGTTGAAATCCTCAAGAGACTTTCCTTCTGTCTCTGTTTTTAATGCTTCAATCTGCGTTTCAAGCTTTTTTATCTCGTCATTCAAGCGGTTGTTTTGCTCTATTCTCAACACAAGATTGTTTTCTGCAACATTTAATTCGTTTTTTAAAATTGCAAGTTCTTTAATCTCTTTTTCAACAACTTCAATTGAAAGTTTTTTTGCTCCTACTATCTTTTTTATCTCTTCAATCTTCGGGAGCATTGCAGTCATCTTGTGGTCAATGTCGAGAATCTCTTTTTTTCTTTCTTCCAACTCTCTTTTTTTGTAATCCAAATCAATAACAAACCCTTCAAGGTGCCGTTTTTTCTCCCTCAATGCAGATGTGATTATTTTTGCATTCTCTTTTATTGTCTTGTACTTATCAATGTTGAACACTTTTCTTAAAGTATCCAATCGCGTTTCCCTGCTTTCGTAGAGTATTTTTTTCATCTCTTCCTGCGGAGTGTAGACTGTGTACCTGTAAATCATATCCTTCCCCTTTTTTATCAGGTCTTTTGGATAGCCTAGAATTTCTAAAACAATAGCCCTCAATTCTTCTGACGTTCCGTCTTTCTTTAATCCATTTATTATGACATAGCCTGCTTCCTGCTTTATGTCATTTGAGCTTCTCTTCAGCGTTCTTTTTATCAGAATGTCCTTGTTTTCAATCTGCATCCTTAATTCGACGCTTCCTTCCTTTTTTCCGTGCCTGAGAAGAGTATATGCCGGCAATTCTCCTTTCTTTGCGCCGAAAATTGCAAACTCAACTGCAAGAAGTATAGTTGACTTTCCGCATCCGATGTCGCCTGACAATAAAACAGACCCGTTTGGGAAAACAATATCCTGGTTTTCATAACTTCTTATGTTGTTTAATTTAATGGATTTTAGGAGCATACGCATGTTAATGCTGGAAATTATATAAACGTTGTTGTACTTTTATTTAATTGATGATTTTGTTACTACTTAATAGGTAAGTCAAAATAGAAAGGTTTATAAATGGAGTTTGATGACTAAATTAGATGGTTAGACATTCAAGGGTTAAACTTTCAACAAATAATACATTCAAAGCTCATGACGAAGGTAGTACACTCGGAGCCACTGGGGAGCCTGCTTCTTTTAAAAGTATTGATGATGCTTTGTTCGATAGTGGAAGATTAAAGGAAAACAGTGCAATAGGTACAACTTCTCAGTTCAGCCAAGTAAATTGGAATATTCTTAATGGTTATATTGAAGGCCTTAGCAAATATCTTGCATCTAATAGGCTGGTTGTGCCTTCATCCCAAGTTCCTGATAATCTAATATTTCAGCAGGGAACAAACCCGGTTGATGTTTTAAAAACAAGGTCTGGACTTGAAGGATATCTAAAGGGAATGGAAAAATTAGCAGACCCTTAAATAGACAGGCTTCAATTGGTTTACGATTTTTTAAATCAGAGAAACCCTGGCACAATCCCTGGCATGCAGTCTCGCGACACTCTTAAAAAATCCGCAGGATATGCTTTGGCAACAATTGTAAGAGTGTTTAGGGAAAATGGAGTAAAGCTTAGGGCAGGAGAATATCCTATTGATACAATCTCCCGCCATGCAGCAATTCAAATGGCAACCGGAAGAGCTACAAATCCGCGCGGGATGAGGAAAATAGAAAGGGAAGATTCTGAAGCAGTGCGATTTACGGATTTACTTTACAAAAGAGACGAGAATGTGGCAAGAGTATTCTTTTTGCTTGATCAAACCAGGAATTTAAGCAAAATGCATGCCAGCAGAGTTTTCGATTACACAGCTGATCCTAATATTTTTAGGGCATTTCAAGCCGGATGTTTTGGAACTCGTTATAATCCTTTTCCAGATGAACAATCTGGTTTAGGCTCAGACACAAAAACAGGAAGGAGATTAATGGACAGAATGGCAGTAGCATATGTAGACGGACAAAACCTTGCTGCAATGAAACAAAGACAACTTTAATCTTTTAATTTTTTCTTAAGATTTTCAATAACATTAACAGGGGAAGGGTCTATATTATTCAGCAAGGCAAGATAATAAGAAGCAAAATCGCCGTAATAAATGCCGGAGAACATTCTTGCCAATAATGAATTTCCTTTTGTTGAAACTTCTTCAACATCAACCCTGTTGGAAGTTATTTCTTTTGTTATCATCATTCTTTTCTTTATCCTTTCATGGTCAAACTCGTCTTTTATGTAGATTGCAATGAATTTGTCTTTGGACATTGTCTGGTAACCGACAAGCTCATTATGGTTTAATTCAGGGAAAACATGAGAGAATGCAGGAGATTTGCTGTTCTCATTCAGCTGTGTTTTCCACCTGTAAGCAACCGGCGCAAATAAATCAGAAGCATACACAATAGGGGTTTTGCCTTTTATTTTTTTAGCCAGTTCCTCTCCTTTTTTCTTGAAATCTTCAGTGTTCGAAAGAACATCAATCATTTCTTTTATTTCTTTTTCATTCAGCTCTATTATTCTGGAATTTGCAAGAACTCCAAGCATTGGAAGAAACAAATATCCAAGAGAGGCTCTTGGCTGCAATCCGGATGGAATTTTGATTGCTTTCTTTGCTTTCGCTCCAAGGTCTCCGCCGCTTGTTATCACAACAATCTTGGCTTTTTTCTTTGTTGCAGCATCAAATACCGAAAGCGTTTCTTCCGTGTTGCCTGAATATGAAACACAAAATACAAGCGTGTTTTCATCAACAAACCCGGGCAATGAATAATCTTTTACAACAAAGACCGGAATCTTTGAATCGTGCATGTACGATTTAAGCAAATCTCCGCCAACAGCAGAACCGCCCATGCCGGCCACAACAATCTTATCGACCTTGCCTGTAACAGCCATCCCTTTTGTTAGCTCAAAAGCAGTTTTGCACTGGTTAGAGAATCCTTCAAGAACTTTTATCATGTTAGAAGCGTCAGTTGGCATTTTAAGAATACAGTAAAGCTGATGTATAAAAATGTTTGGTTGAAGAGGCGTTATTGAAAAGTCCTCAGCTTTGAGCTTCGGGATGCCATCGCTCAGCTTGAATTGTATTGCAAGTTTGCATTTTTCTCTCTGGAACTCCGAAAAATGCCTAGTCCATTATTTTGATAAGCTTCGCATATTGATGGCAACCTTCAACTTTTCAATAACGCCGTTGAAGAAGAGATTTATCGCCTTTTTCTGGGACGCGGGTCAGGACCGCGCCTTCGTTTTTTATGAAAATCAGAAAGATAATGTGCAATGCCGGTTCTGCTGTTCAAAAAAGATATTGCAGTTTTGACATATTCAGCTGTATCGGCTCTTATTCTACCTTTGATATCTTCTACCGAATAATCAATACTTATACTAAAACTTTTGGAATTCTGGGCAGAGCGTCTAATGGGGGATTGTCCATCTGTCTCACTAACCTGCCCTTCCTCATAAAAAATCTCCTCAAGCGCATGATATTTCATTAGTTTTTGCGCTTGATTAGGAGACGCTTTTGAAACTATTTCAGCTTCTGCAGCCAAACGGTCTATAGATGACTTTATTGTTCCATAGACTTCTCTATTTGGGCCATCCAATGCTTCTTGTGTTACCATTTTACAGATACCATTATCTTATGCAGGTATTATAGCTGTACTTTTAAACATTCTCACCAATACCTTTTTAAACCAAAATATTATCCTCTAGCTATCGGGAAATGTAGGCACAGCTTGCCTGAATCCTTGACGTTTGAGAATATCTCGAACCAGCATAAACAACGGAGGCTAAAATGGGAATGTACAAATATATTAGGGAGGCTTGGAAAAAGCCGAGAGAAGGCCTGGGTGCATTGTGGCAGCAGCGCCTTATCCAGTGGAGAAAGGAAGAAGTCACAGTAAGGCTGGAAAAGCCAACAAGGCTTGACAAAGCTCGTTCTTTGGGTTATAAAGCAAAGCAGGGATTCATTGTCGTAAGGCAAAGAGTTGACCGTGGCGGAAGGATGACAAAAAATCCGCGCCATCCAAGAAGGTCAAAGGCAATGAGCAGAAGAAAAGATCTTACTATGAATTACCAGTCTGTTGCAGAGCAGAGGACTGTTGACAAATATCCAAACTGCGAAGTCCTGAACAGCTATTATGTCGGGCAGGACGGAACACATTTCTGGTACGAAATAATTCTTGTTGACAGAGATAGCCCTACAATCTTAGCTGATAAAAACATCAACTGGATAACAGAGCACAGGGGAAGGGCTTACAGAGGCCTGACAAGCGCCGGCAGAAAAGGAAGAGGATTAAGGCATAAAGGAAAAGGCGCAGAGAAAATAAGGCCAAGCTTGAGAGCTCATCACAGGCATGGGAACTAAACCCGTTTTTTTCTTTTTTTATTTTTCTTATTTTTTAGTAGTTACTAATAGTAAGATTTAAATAATAATTTTGATTTCTAGAGTGAATGGCAGTTGAAATGAATGATGGGCTAAGATATCAGATATTTTTAGCGCAGATAAATGGGAGGACAAAATTAACAGAATTACAGCAAGGCCCTCTAGAGAATATGGTTTTGTACGTTCCTCACAATTCCAGTACTCTTGATATGGCAAGCGTAACAGCATTGCCCATTAGCGTACTAGACTCAGAGTTTATAGTTTTTATGAAGGATGAAACTCATTTGATTGAAATGAGTCGTGGTTCTACCTCACTTCAAGATGTAATAGGAGCAGCGGCCAGGGAAGCACATAAGCGATTGCATGAATTTGTAACAATTCTTCCGGCTTTTGACCCAAAAGAAGGACCGCTAAAATACTGCTTAGCATTCTATACGCCAACTGTTCAATAATTATTCTTTCAAAAAACAGCTTTTAATCAAAAGTTTTCTGCAGACTCTCCCAAAAAGTAAACTTTATATTGCAAAAATACTGCGTATTTTTTAACATAAAGTTTCCTAAAAAGTAAACTTTATATTGTGAAAATCTTCGATTTTCTAACATAAATTTCTCGAAAAGCAAAGCTTTTCGTTAAATTTATATACTCCCTACTCAAGAGTAGGGTTATGCACGAATTAGAATGCAGAAGCTGCGGATACAAATTCAAAAGCGCAAAGATTCCGCCTAGATGCCCCTATTGCTCAAAGGAAGCAGTTGGATTAAGAAAAGGCGCGCAAGATTTGATTGACGAGACTCTTGACGAAGTAGGCCAGATGGACGAAGAGCGCAGCAGAAGAAATTAAAAATTTCTAAATTTTGATTATAGAATCATTCTTTCTTATCTTCAGTTTTCTCTCTTTTGATTAATTTCATTATTGGCTTTCTTCCGTATTTGAAAACAAGCATCCCGAATATTCCGAAAAGTATTATCGGCGCAATAAAAGGATTCTTTGTCAAAATTCCGTCGCTTCCCACTAGGTTTCCGCTTAAAGATGCAAAACCCGTGCCTACTTTTTTGTAAAGTGGCCTGTTGTCATGAATCATTACATTTGATGCAAGCACTCCATCTCCTTTACCTTTGGCTACATCAAGAACTTCCTGCAGTGCGTCTTTTAAAGGGGTGCTGTTTGAAGGGAAAAAAATGCTGTAAACTCCCAAAGGGACTTCTTTTGAAAGGTCTATATCAAGAATTTTGCCAGGCGCTATATTCAATTTTTTTGTTATTGGATACTTGTTTAGTTCATTTTGTATAATAAATGTAAGCTCATCTTCAAAAGGAATGTTTCCTATATTCTCTATTTTGACAAATTCATTGTCGTAGTTTACCTTAACCTCCCTGACTACGGATATGTTTACCTTGGATACATCCTTGAGGTTCTTGTAATAAGCCGTTAGAATATATTCTCCTGGCTTTGCAAACTGGCTTAGCTCATATTCTATTTTCTGGTTGCTTTGGATTTCTTTTGCAAAGACTTTGTTTTCTTCTGAATCAGAAAATTCAAGCGAAAGCGTTACATTGATGACATCGCCGGCCTGGTCAAGCAGTATCGGCGTTATTTCCATCTTTGCTCCGGGAAGAAATTGGCTGCTGCTTAATTCTGACTTTATTGATGTAGGAATTGCAGTCACTTCAAGCTCAACATTGGAAGACCCCAGATTGTTTTTTGCATCAAGAACACTTATGCTTATTTCATGCATTCCGGATTTTATATCTTTTTTGAGGCTGATTGGCGCTGTGAATTTCCCGTCTTTAACCTCTGCTTCATAATTTTCATCATCAAGGGTTATCTTTGCAGATGCCTTTAATTCATAATTTCCAAATGATTCTTTTACAAATCCGGTTATGTCGATGTTTTCCCCCGGTAATGCAGTTATCTTATCTTTGAAATTAGCTATTGATAACTGGTCTATAACTTTGAATGAAGCAGATGTTTTTTGCTCAACAATTGAATTATCGTTTGTAGTTAATTCGCCTGTTATTGCGCAGTCTCCCATCATGGACGCTGTTGCCGGCAATTCCGGCACATTCAAAGCGGTTGCAAAATTTGCTTCCAAAGCTACAGGCGTCATAAAATACTGCATCTTGTAAGTTCCGCATGAAAGCGTCATTTTGAAAAAACCTTCAAATTCTGCGTTTTGTTCAACCGTTGCAGACGCCTTTATCTTGTTGCCTAGATTGTATGAAGGCTGGTCTGTTGTGAGGGAGATATCAGCAAGAGCAGACGGGATAACAATAAAAGCCAGAACAAAAAGCAAGATTATTCTTTTCATTGGCTAAAATGGCTATATCTTGTTTATATAATTTACTATTATAGAATGGTTGTTGTAACCCTATAATCCCAATCTGGAATCAATTTCTTTGGCAACTTCCTTAAGATCTTCGCATGCTCTCTTGATGTCGCGTTCAACTTCGTCAACAAGAGACTTAAGATTGTCAACTCTTAGAATGTATTTGTTGCCTTCATGAACAACAAGCCCTGCTTCAATCAGCTTATTTATGTGATGAACTATTGTTCCCCTTGAAAGCGCAAGCCTTGCAGCAAGAACGTCGCTTGAAAGTGTTTCTTTTGCTTTGGCAGATTTTACTAGCTCTATAAATACTCTAAAGCAGCTCTTGTCTTTGTCCCTCATGTTAAACAACCCAAGAGATGAGCCAAACCATTGAAGCTCATGATTTATATTATGTTCAATGGGCTTTCTTATGTTTACTATGGTTATTCTCTGCCTTATGTAGGCCATAATCCTCACTTTAGGCCCCAGATATATAAACTTTTGCCGAAGTATTTATATACTAGTTGGTTTTACCATCCTTTTGTTGACTTAAGGTCAACCAAACAAAATGAAGCAAACACAAGAAAAAAAGGAAGCTGAAGAAGTGTCAGCGGAAGCAGAAACCAAACTTGAATCAAAGATTCAACAAGGTTTCAGCAAAGCAGAGACCACCTCCAAGGAACAGGTTGATGAAAAATCCATCAAAATAGAAGAGCTTACTGACACTTTGAAAAGGCTTCAGGCAGAATTCGAAAATTACAGGAAAAGGATAGACAAAGAAAGAACAGAGTTTGCAAAATACGCAAACGCAAGCTTTGTTGAAAAAATGCTGCCGGTGCTTGACAGCTTCGAATTAGCATTAAAAAATACAGAAGACAAGGAAAAGTTCCTTGCAGGTGTCAAAATATTATTTGCGCAGTTTTATTCAGCATTGCAATCACAAGGGCTTAAGCCAATAAAAACAAAAGATGAAAAATTCGACCCATTTAGGCATGAAGTTTTGATGAAGGAAGCATCAGACAAGCCGGATGAAACAATACTGGAAGAGTTCCAGAAAGGGTATATGCTGAATGAGAAGGTTTTGAGGCACAGCAAGGTAAAGATTAGCGGGAAGTGATAAAATATATTTGAGCAAGGTCAGATGCCTTGCGAGGGTAAACATTGTCCGAAGGACGGAAAAATCAAATTACAAAAACAATAATAAAACACAATAACAAAAAACGCATTGACAAATAACATCAACAAAAAATCAATTAAAATAAATTCAAATAATAAAATTATCAAATCAAATAAAAACAAATCATTAAACAAAATTTAAAAAATAATGATTACCAAAAACACGCCCTTAAAAGATGTGTTGAAGCTTGCGCCAGCGTGCAAGTGCGACTTTTGCAATCATGGCTGCAAAGTCGGAAGCGGAATGCTCGCAATGGACGATGCAAAAAAACTTGCAGAGTTCATGGGCATAAGCGAAGATGAACTGAAAAAAAATCATCTCGAAGAAGTTGAATTGTTCAACAAAAAGATGCTGCGTCCAAAGCAGCAAAGAAATGGAAAACCGTATGGACAATGCACGTTTTACGACGATGCAAAAGGATGCACCGTTCATGAAGCAAAACCATTGCAGTGCAAAATTGCAATGGGCTGCAAAGATTATGGAGAAGAATTAATGACGTGGTTCACAGTCAACTATGTTGTTGATGCAAATGACGCGGAAAGCGTGAGGCAATACGCACAGTTCATTAAAAGCGGCGGCAAGATGATACCTGGCGCAGAATTGGAAAAATTGGTGCCGGACAAAAACAAATTAAGAAAAATATTGAGCTATGAAATATTAAAATAACGCAATGACGAAAACGCATTAACTAATAACATTTAAAAAAAATAATTCAATAAAAAAATATCCATTGATAAAAATAAATTAAAATAAGGTATAATCAAAATCACAATAATAAAAAATTAAAAAACAAAATCACAGTGGAGGAAAACAAAATGGCAGCAGAAAAAATAATTGGAATTGATTTAGGAACAAGCAACAGCGCAGCTTCGGTTCTACAGGGCGGAAAGCCGACAATAATACCTAGCGCAGAAGGAACAACAGCATACGGGAAAGCATTCCCGAGCGTAGTCGCATTTACAAAAGACGGGCAGGTTTTAGTCGGAGAGCCGGCAAGAAGACAAGCCGTGTCAAACCCGGAAAACACAATAATGGCCGCTAAAAGAAAAATGGGAACATCCCATAAATTCAACATAAGCGGAAAAGAATACACTGCTCAGCAGATTTCTGCATTCATACTTCAGAAAATAAAGAAAGATGCAGAAGAATTCTTAGGGGAAAAAATCAACAAAGCAGTCATCACAGTCCCTGCTTACTTTGACGACAATCAACGACAGGCAACCAAAGACGCAGGAGAAATTGCAGGATTGGAAGTTGTAAGGATAGTCAACGAGCCGACTGCAGCATCAATGGCGTATGGTTTGGATAAGCAGACACAGGACATGAAGATTTTAGTATTTGATTTAGGAGGCGGAACGCTTGACGTAACAATAATGGAGTTTGGCGGCGGAGTTTTCCAGGTATTATCGACATCCGGTGATACACAACTGGGTGGAACCGACATGGACCAGGCAATGATAGAATACCTGACTTCAGAGTTTAAAAAAACAGAAGGAATTGATTTATCCAAGGACAAGACTGCGATGCAGAGAATAAGAGAAGGCGCAGAAAAGGCAAAAATAGAATTGTCTACAATATTTGAAACAGAGATTAATCTGCCTTTCATAACTGCAACAAACGACGGGCCAAAGCACCTGTCAATGAAGCTGACAAGGGCAAAACTGGAACAGCTTATTGACCCAATCATAAAGAAGTGCAAGCACCCGATGGAGCAGGCAATGAAAGACGCAAAACTTTCTCCGAACCAAGTCAGCAAAATTATACTTGTCGGAGGGCCAACAAGAATGCCTATTGTCAGAAAGTTTGTGGAAGATTTCACAGGCAAGCAGGCTGAAAGAGGCGTTGATCCAATGGAGTGTGTTGCAATGGGCGCAGCTGTACAGGCTGGAGTTCTTGCAGGCGAAGTAAAAGATATACTTTTGCTTGATGTTACACCATTAAGCCTCGGAATAGAAACACTTGGCGGAGTATTCACGAAGCTGATTGAAAGGAACACAACAGTTCCAACTAAAAAATCACAGGTGTTCAGCACAGCTGCTGACAATCAAACAGCAGTTACAATTAGGGTTGGACAGGGCGAAAGACCTATGTTTAACGATAATAAAGTACTTGGCCAGTTTGATCTTGTAGGAGTGCCTCCTGCACCAAGGGGAATCCCTCAAATTGAGGTTGGATTTGACATTGATGCAAACGGAATACTTCATGTAAACGCAAAAGATCTCGGAACAGGAAAGGAGCAGAACATAAGAATTACTGCAGCGCAGAAATTGAGCAACGAGGAAATTGAAAGCATGAAGAAGCAGGCTGAAGAGTTTGCAGAAGTTGACAATAAGAAAAAAGAAGAGATAGAAACAATCAACAATGCAGACACACTAGTCTACACGACTGAAAGGCTGTTCAAGGATTTAGAAGGCAAAGTTCCGGAAAAAGAAATTGCTGAAATCAAAGGCAAGATAATGGAGCTGAAAGAGCTGATGAAGCCTGCAGAAAAAGACGTTGCTTCAATCAAGAAGAAAACTGACGAAATCAACGAGCTTGTGCAGAAAATGTCAACCGAGCTTTACCAGAAAGCAGGCGCGCAGCATCAGCACGGACAGCCGGGGCAGGAAGATGCACAATCCGGCCCAAAGGATGATAATGTGGTCGATGCCGATTACGAAGTCAAGGACGACAAAAAGGGCAAGGAATAAAAAAAGCCCTTAGTTTTATTTTTCGCATGAGCAACCACCACGTTTTCGGATATGCAAGCCTTATACACGAAGGAATCAGAAATTCACTTAATCTTACCGGAAAGGCTGAAATTGTAGAGGAACTTCCGGGAGTACAGAGAGTGTGGGACCCTCAAATACCAGGCTCAAAAAGGGCAAGGCTCAATCTTAAAGCAGATAAATATGCCCATACAAATGGAGTGGTGCTGCAAGTTGATGAAGCAGAACTAAGACTTCTTGACGGATTAAACAAAGGATATGCCCGAGTGCATCTGGAAGACCACATCCACGGAAAAGACAATCACCCCACTTTTCAAAGAAGAGGCATGTCCTCAACAGTTTGGATTTATTTGCCGAATGGGAACATGAATCCAACAAATCAGGGAACAGCTGAACCCGGCAAATCTGCCGCTGCGCCAGATCCAAACCCTATTGTGCAGACCTATGTTGATCAAGTTGTTATAGGCGCTCTTCGTTTAGGCGGGCCGCACTTCGCTTATCATTTTGTCGATGCAACAAAAGGATGGCACCATCCATGGGTTAACAACAGAACCCAATCTATTCCAGGTGCCGGGGAAGTTGATGCCGTTTTGGAAAGAATTGTAGGAAAAGAATTCAGAAAAAGAACAAATTTAAAATCATAATCTTAAAATGAAACTGCCTTCAAAAGAAGAGTGCCTGAAAATACTGAAAGAAGCAGATGTTCCTGCCAATATTATTGCGCACACTTCAAAAGTCTGCGAGATTGCAGAAAAGATTTCTGACAGACTGATTAAAAAAAACATTAAAGTAAACAAAAATCTTGTTGCAGCGGCAGCAATGCTGCATGACGTAAAAAAATTAAGCAGGAATGACCATATCATTGAAGGCTACAATTACATAAAATCGCTCGGATATCCTGAAGTTGCAGAAGTAATGAGGACACACGGGCTTGTTCATGTTGAGAACGAAGAATTCTTTCCAAAAACAGTTGAGCAAAAGATAGTTTTTTATGCTGACAAGAGAGCCAATGGCGATAAGCTCGTTTCAGTTGACGAAAGGTTTGAATATATAATGAAAAGATACGACAGAATTAAAGAAGTAAGGCGAGAATTGGAGATAACTAAAGATATAGAAAAAGAATTATTGGGAGAAGATACGGAATTATAAAATGACAAAGGAAAAAGATTATTACAAAATACTCGGAGTAAGCAAGAATGCCTCAAAGGAAGAGATAAAAACAGCTTACAAGAATCTGGCAAAAAAGTATCATCCCGATATCAACAAGGATAAGGATGTTTCTGAAAAGTTCAAGGAAATAAATGAGGCTGCCTCTGTTTTGGGAGATGACCAGAAAAAAGCGCAGTATGACCAGTACGGCTCTGCAGGAGAGCAATTCGGAGGCGCAGGGGCAGGCGGATTTTCCGGATTTGATTTTTCAGATTTCATGTCAGACGGCGAAGGGTTTGATATGGATGACATGGTAAGCCGCTTATTTGGCGGAGGATTTGGAGGAAGAGGGAGAACAAGAAGAAAGCAGCGCGGTTCGGATTTAAGATATGACATGGAGATAGAACTGGAAGATGCTGCCTTCGGCGCAACAAAAACAATTAATATTCCAATTTCAGAGAAATGCGAAAAATGCGGCGGAACAGGCGCGGAATCAAAATCAGATATTGTGACATGCCACGAATGCGGCGGAAAAGGCACTGCAACAAGCACACAGAGAACGCCGTTTGGGCTTTTTTCAACAACAACAACCTGCAGAAAGTGCAGGGGGCAGGGAAAATACGTCAAAAACGAATGCAAAGAATGCGGCGGAAACGGAACTGTGCGCAAAAACAGAAAACTGGAGATTAAAATTCCAGCAGGCGCAGAAACAGGAACACAATTAAGGGTGCAGGGTGCAGGCGAGGCAGGAGAAAAAGGAATATCCTCTGGGGATTTATACATCGTACTTCACGTTAAGGAGCACGAAACATTCGAAAGGCACGGAAGCGATGTTCACATAAAAATTCCATTATCTTTTACAACAGCAGCTTTAGGCGGGGAAATTGAAGTTCTTACTCTGAGCGGAAAAGCCACTTTGAAGATTCCTGCAGGCACGCAGAGCAACACTGTCTTCAGGATGCGCGGGCAGGGAATACCGGAACTGCAAACCCACCATACCGGCGACCAGCATGTGCAGATTTATATTGTAGTTCCTGAAAAATTATCTAAAAAACAGAAAAAACTGCTTGAGGATTTTGACAAGGAAAACAAAAAGAAAGGGTTTTTAGACGATGTTTTTGGCTAAATTTCTACAAAACTATAAATAAATGATTGAAGTTCTATGAAATTTTTTGAATTGGTTTCTTCTGTCGGGATTCTTGATTCCCATTCCAGCAATCTCCTGCCCAAGTAAGGCCTTATTGGTTTAAGGTGCGGTGCTTCAAACTCTTTTAACAAGGATATAAAACATTGGGTAGTATGACTTTCATAATTAACTATCTCTCTGGGTTTAAACCTCAATGTTGCAAATACAAATCCTAATTCCCAAAAAATAATCTGGAGCTCTGATGACTCAAGCCCATCAATGTATAATCTAGGCTTTTCTCTGACCATTCGCATCCTAGATATGGCCAGGGCATAAATATCTTTAAAATATTTTAGCCATTTCAAGGACAATCCGTCCTTTTCAGCTTTTGGCATGTTTTCAATATGTTTCCACGTTTTTTCAAATGCACTTAAAAGTTCAGTTTTTATTTTTTCAAAATCTTTAGAGTCCTCTATGTTTAATTGTTTATTTTTTGGGTCTCTAAGAAAAGTTTCTACTACAACTTCAGCATCGTTAATATCCTCATTTGAAAATGTGAAAAACGCTTTTATTTTTTTAAAAAATCCCATAAAACACATTCTAAAATTTGTCTATTTAAATTTATCTGAGAACAATTTTTTAATTCTTTCAATTCCTTTTAGTTTTTTTATTTGAGAGGCAATCTCTTTCGGAACAAGCTTTTCCCAGTTTTTGTTTTTTGCCATCATCTCCCTTATTTTTGTGCTGCTTATCCCTTTGATTAGTTTTATCTTTTTAATTTTTGAATGTTTTCTGAAAATTTTCAAGACACGCTGGTTGCCGGAATAAACAGAGTCAAACTGCGGAATGTTTTTTTCTATGTATCTCAGCCATTGGGCGTTTGTTTTTGCGTCTGGAATATTGTACAATCTGAATTTTTTTATTTTATTTGATTTTAAGACTGCAAGAAGCATTTTTTTTCTTTCGCTTAACGAGAAAGGATTTTCTTTTGTGTTTTTTTCCTGCGAACTCCCGATTGCTATCAGGACTTCATCATTTTCTTTCAGTATTTTTTTAATGTCGGCAAGATGCGCATTATGGAACGGCTGGAATCTCCCGATGAAAAGGGCGCGGCTCATATGAACAAAAAGAAAGGAGGCTGTTTATAAAGATTTGTTTAGTGCAGTGTTCTTATTTTCTCCCACGGAAACTGGTCATTTCCGAACCAGCCCTCTGTTGCAGTTAACAGAACTAAGTTTGGATCATTCAGCCTCAATTCGCTGACTGCATCATCCCTGTCAAGAGGAAAATTTTTTCTTACTAATTCGTCCAAGCCAATTCTATCCAATGTGCTTCCTGAAGCTTCAAAATCCAGAACCATCGGCTGGCCGCTTCCTATTTTATATCCTAACCTAACTTCAATGTAATCTTTTACAACACCCTGAGCAACGAGGCTTTTTGCAATATGCCTTGCCAGAATTGATGCATGCACATCCACTTTTCCAAAATCCTTTCCGAATATGCTGCCTCCGGTCTGATGCACCCTGTCTCCATATAAAAAACTGGGATCTTTCTTGCCTTTGACTCCTGTATCTATCAAAGGACTTCCGTGTTCAAACCTTTCAGCTCCGTTTATTGTAATCCTTGTTCTATTGGAATCGTAAAAATTTCCTAAAGCGGGTAAAATTACTTTTTGAGTAATATCATCCCTGAAACTGTTCAAATCAGCATCTGCATAATGCTGTGCCGCTACAACTACTTCAGCAGCATAGCTTGGCTTTCCATCTTCCAAAGCCAAAACCAAATTTAATTTGCCGTCAGGAGCCAGTCCTTTAATCTCTTTATTTCTAAATGCAGAATCTAATTTGTATGCCATCTCTTTAAGTAGCAGATATTCCAGCGGCATGAATAACGCATTTTCACTTGTAGCATACCCATGCTTAACGATTGTGTCCCCTGCGCCGCCGTTGCTTACAGAATGATCAATATCCGGAGACTGGCCTTTGAAATCAACGCGTATCTCTCTTGCTTCCGGATCGTAGCCGTTTTGGGGGGAATAGCCTGCCTGCCTAAGCAATTGTCTTGCAGTTTCAGCCATCTCTTCCCTTGTTAAAGGCCCACTGGAACGGTTTTGTGCAGTAATAAATAATATGTCGTTAAGAGTTACATTCAAATCAAGCCTTGATTCCGAATCCCTTCTCAAAGATTCTGCAAGAATTTTCTGGGAGATGACATTGCCTAAACCGTCCGGATGGGCAAATCTTTCTCTTTGCACTGTCAATTTATCATAGTTTAGATTATAAGTTGCCATGGAACTGTTCAGGACGATTTATTTAAATAATCTATTGAAACATTTATTCCAATTGGAATAATTTTATCACCAATGTTTATTAATAAGGATAGAATTCCGTATATTATGGATTATACAAAACAAAGGGAATTGGCAGTACAGCAATTGGCAACAGCACAAATTTTCTATCAGGCGCATTTAAGATCAGAAGGGATTAAAGACCCTACAGCAGAGGTAAGATATGACGAGCATCTTGGATTTATAGGTGTTCCAGGCATCAAAAGAAAAGGAATAGGGCATCCTGAAGGCAGAGAAGGGTTATGTGATATTCTTGAACCAATAGTAATTGAAATCAACAGGGCAAATGCAGGATTGAAACCCTTAGATAAAGACCTTGTAGCACGCCTTAAACTCCATTCTCCAAACGGAACGCTTGCAAGAATAGTTGCTTGATTTTTCTTTTAGAAAATTTTATTTTGAAATTAAGCTTTAGAATTTTTTATTTAGAATACGCTGCCTGCATCTTTTCTACCCAAGGTCTCCAGATTTCTTCGGGAACAGTAAACCTGAGGTCTGTGAAATTGCTTCTGAAGTCTATGACTTCTGATCTTACATCTTCTCCTCTTTCCCCTCTAACAGCAAGCTTGACTGCCTCCACAGTTGCGTCTTCTTTCATTCCAAATCTTGTCATCTCCTGGAACCCCCACCTGTTTCCGCTTGCCCCCATGAAAAGTATATCGTCGAATAAAGTCGAAGAGCTTGTGATTATATTGTTCGACTCCAACCTTCTTGCAGTGCTTTTGCCTTGGTACTTATCTGTTCTTGTCAAAACTTGATGGGTATCCGGCATCCTCTTTGTCACTACATCTATTCCCTCGTTCCTAAATGCAGCCCATGCAGATCTAGCATTATTGACAACCTGCGGAGCATATTCATGATTAAACATAGCCTCTTCGCGTGCTGCAAAAAGATGAGCAAGCTTTGCTCCAAGATGAGTGTTGCTATGATAAACTAAATGTCTCCTCAAAACAGCCTGATAAAGAGGGTCATTAAATGGCCTATTAGAAGCAATAAATGTGCTATTTTTTGGACCAAAATTGGTTTTAGCGGTGTATCCTGCAAAATCTGCTCCGTAAGGATACTTAGACAATCCTCCAATATGTGCTCTGTCTTCAAAAAGAACTGGCCTGTCTGGATTATCTCTTCCGTATAATCTGTCAAGCATGAGCCTTATTGCTTCCGTTGGCGGCCTGAATGGTATTGCACTTCCGCCAGTTATTATTATGTCTGGTCTGACTCTTACAACCAGTTTTTCCAATCCTTCAAGATCATAATCATAAGGAGAATCTCTCCTCATTGGTATGTTATACCATTTTGGCATCCCATGTTCATCATGTTCCAGATAATCTTTTAACCCTAAAGATGCTTGTGAGCTTATGTGGCCTCCGTCGTTTAATGCCACACTTATTGCAACCAATCCCCGTGGCCTGATTCTTTTTCTATTCACATAATCTTTGGTTCCGCCAAAAACCATATGATTGTTTATTGTACCAGAGTTTATAATCCCGATTACATTTGCTGCGCCCGTATTTGCTCTTAACTGCGCAAGAAGCAATTCTTCAACACCAGCCCCTAGACTTCCTTCAGGGGAACCCTTCATCATAAAATCTGTGCCTTGATAATACGCAAAATCTTCTCCAAGCGCCCTTACAATTGAATGTTCATTATATCTGTGGGAAGGGTCAAGAGTCATTAGTGCTCTCACAGCAGGAGAAATTGTATTTTCAGAAGCAGTAAAATTAAGCGTTTCAAATTGGCGCCATCTTGTATTTGCAACAGCGTCGTGAACAAGTGCATCTCCAAGATCACTTATTGTTCCAGGATAAACAGGAACCCTTCTCGGCTCTGCAAGAGGACCGAATGAGGGTCTTGAGTAAGGAACCCCTCCAAGTAAATTTGTATCAGTCAGTCTAGCATCCAGACCGGCGATTATTTTGTCTTTGTCTCCAACCTGGAAGATTATTTCTTTTGTCGGGTCGAATCTTATGTTAGAATCTATCAATGCCATTCCGACTGATCTTTTCATAGAACTGTCCCAGGAATCGGCTGGTTTTGAGTATACTCCTTCTCCTTCAAAATGAGAGTAAGGCGCATAAAGTCCAGTTGTAACGACACCGACTTCTTTACCTTCGTAATAAAGTTTCATTCCTGCTCTTAGCGATCTTTCACCTGATGGAACAACCAATGACCTGATCATTCTTTTAAGAACAAGGTCATCAAGTGTAACACTCTCCCCTCTCTCTATCCTCTCAAAATCTCTCCTTTGCACTTCAAGAGCTCCCCTACCTATGAATTTTCTGGTCGGGTCTGCAAGATTAACTCCGAATTTCGCTTGCGTCACTGAATGAATCAGCAACTCATCACTTATCTCGTGTCCATAAAGCGGAAGACCTGCTTCTGTTCTTGCGCCGTCTCTGGATGCCAAGCCTGCAAACATAAGATTATATGGACGTCCTGCAGCCGCAAGGTCTTCTACGACTTTTGGAGCTTTTTTTGAATCAACTCTTATCTCCATAGCAACTACTTCCCCAGTATATCCGGTCCTGGAGATGCGCATTGCAGTGCCATCATGATAAATCGTTGAGCCGTAATTTCTTTTTGCCTTGGGAAGCCATCCACTATACCCGGGCATTGATAACAATGAGTTCATTATTAATTCTGAATTGGGACCTTGCAATGATATCATTGCTTCATCATGAGTCTTGTTTTCTATGGTGACATCTTTAAATCTGTCCTGACTTATTTTTAGGACCCTGTTTATCCATTTCCAGTCTTTTTCCCTGTTTCCTGCATTGACAACGAGGGTGTATTCATCTTTACCATCAGCAAAAAGGATTGTGTCATCAATTGCACGTCCTTTAGAGTTTGACAAAAAGCCATAAACAGCTTGCGGACCGATCATCCCTTCATGGTCAAGGACATTTGCATCGCTTGTCAAAAGATATCTCAAGAATTCTTTTGCATCTTTGCCAGTAAACCTGTACCTACCCATATGGCTTACGTCGAAAAGTGCAGCAGTTTTTCTTACTGCAACCCCTTCCTGAAAAGCATGAGAAAACTGAACCGGCATCTCAGTGCCGCCAAAATCTTTTAATGACAATCTTCCCGGTTCTGCATACTTAGAGTAATAGGGATGCAACACAGTCTTCTCTAACCCGCTACCTTGTTCACTCAAGTTTTACCACCCTAAAGATAATACACTATTGGTAGGGGGTATGTTGATGTTTTATAAATGTTTTGGCACAAACATTATGAAAAAACAAGCAGATGACACAAATAAAGCACCGGACATTTGACCACTGGACATGTGCGCCTAAGATTTATAAAGCTTAAAGGTGTTTCTTGCTTAATAAGGCTAAAATGGACAAAAACAGCGCTTTAGTGGTATTTCAGGATAAGAGAATAAGAAGGATATGGCACAATAACGAATGGCACTTTTCTGTTATAGATGTTATAAATGCTTTGGAAGCAAGCACTATTCCAAAAAGATATTGGTCTGACTTAAAGGCAAAACTATCAGAAGAAGGATTTGAACCGTACGATAAAATCGTACAGTTGAAACTGCCAGCAGAAGATGGCAAACTAAGAGAGACCGATTGCGCCAACACAAAGGACTTATTTAGAATTATCCAGTCCATCCCTTCCCCAAAAGCTGAACCATTTAAGCTTTGGCTTGCTCAAGTGGGTTATGACAGGGTACAGGAAATAGAAAACCCGGAGCTGGCGCAAAAGCGCATGAAAGATATTTACAAGCAAAAGGGTTATTCAGAAGATTGGATTGAAAAAAGAGTAAGGGGCATTGCCATAAGAGATGAGCTAACTGATGAATGGAAGAAAAGAGGAGTAAAACAAGATATAGAATACTCTATTTTAACAGCAGAAATTTCAAAAGCCACGTTCGGCATGACTCCAAGTGAATATCAAAAATTTAAGGGACTGAAAAGAGAAAATTTACGGGACCACATGAACGATTTGGAACTAATCTTTTCCATGCTTGGCGAAAAGGTTTCAACAGAGATAACAAAAAATGAAGATAAGCAAGGATTTGCAGAAGTTGAAGATGCTGCAAAAAGAGGCGGAAAAGTGGCGGGCAATGCACGAAAAGACACGGAAAAAGAACTAAAGCACCCTGTGACCTCAAAAGAAAATTATCTTTCTGAAACTGAGAAAAAGAAAAGGCTGGAAAACAAAAAATAGCTTTCTTTCAAACCCGCTTATAAATTAAAAATGGAAACAAAACTTTCCAAGTGTAAGTAAAAGTTTACATAAGCCTGTTTTGCCATCGTTCTCGTTATAATAAATAAAAAATGCCTCTTTTCAGCAACCTTTATAAATGAGGCAAATGTTCTTTTCTTCATGGACGTAGCAATTTTGCACTCAGGCGGAAAGGACAGCACCTTTGCAATATATCATGCAAAGCAGAAGGGCTGGAACGTAAAGTACACAATATCAGTCAAACCTACAAGGAAAGACTGCTTCTTATTCCATTTTGCAACAGTTGAGCACACAAAAGAGTTTGCTAAAGACCTTAAAGTTCCTCATTTCTATGTTTCATGCGATGTAGCTGATCCAGTTCAGGAAGCCGACATTGTAAGAAAAGTTGTTGAAAACAACCAGAAGACAATGAAAGTTGACGCTGTTGTTCTAGGCGGAACAGGATTACAGGAAACGCAGTTAAGAAGTGTCCAGAACGCTTTGAGGCCGTTCGGCATCGATGTTTTCGCAGCCCATGCCGGAGAAGAGCACGACATTGTTGTTGAAAAGATGCTGGATGCAGGATTCGAGATAATGGTCACGCAGATTGCTTCTGATGGATTGAAACAGTGGCTTGGAAAGACAATCACAAAGGAAAACTTTTCACAATTGAAGAAAGATTCTGTCAAATACGGCTTCCACGTTGGATTTGAAGGAGGATATGCTGATACTTTGGTAACAGACTGCCCGCTTTATTCAAGAAAGATGATTGTAGAAAACATGTCAATCATAATGGAAGACAACTACTGCGGGCATGTTGTAATTAACAAATACAGGATGGAAGCAAAGCCTATAAAAATTCTTAGTTCTTTGAATTAAATTCTAAAATAAAAAATTTAAAAAAATAAGATTATTGGTGGCATTCTAAGTGGTATTTGACATTTAAGACTGCCAGCCTTTCTGCAGCGCTGGTTATTCAGCTTATGCCGTATCCTGGTGCAGTTAATGCTCCATAGTAAGGCATAAGTTGATCTGGCACGGCACTTTTAGGCAAACTAGATAATGCTTCATCAAATTCGATTACTAATGCCCTTAATTCAAGATTAGAATTTGTCCTTGCATGTTCACGTTGTGCCGGATCAGCAAGCCATGGACTTATTTCTAAAATTCTTGTTACGAATATTGCACTCTCAAGGAGAGCCATACCTTGATTAAATCCAGGCTGTGCCTGTGTTGTTTGTGCTGGTGCTGTCATTTTTATTTCCCTCCATATCAATTTTATATTATGACACAAAGCAATCTATGCTTATATCCCTTTTGACTTAAATGTCAAAAAACAAAGAAAAATGACAAATCTGACAAAAAAGTTTAAAAACCGACACGTATTTGTGTCATGAATGAAGAACATAAGGGAAGAAGTGTGGAAGTTTCTTGATTCTGACATTTCAATAAAGAAAGATTTGGGAAGAAAAATCATAAATGTAAGAAGCCTTGCGAAACATATAGCTGCAACTCAGAAAATAAACGGAAATCTTGATGCAGTCATAAGCGCAATAAGGAGGTATTCTGTAGACCACAAAAAAACAGAGGAAAGCCATTCTGTCGGAGAAGTTTTAAAGCAGGCAAAGTTGTCAATAAGGACAAAAATGTCTTCTTTATTGCTTAAAAGAACAGATTTAGTAAAGACAAAATTGGGAAGGCCTGACAGCTTAATGGACTACAAAGGGCACGATATTGTGAGAGTTATGGAAGGCTCGCAGGCATTGACAATAGTTATTGACCAGAAGAATTTTGAAAAGACAAAGTCGCATTTTCCGAAAGAAGTCATTCTGGAAGAAAACAGGCATATAGGAATGATAGAAATAAATTATCCAAAAGTACTGAAAAAAACTCCAGGCGTTTTTTCCATTATCTACAACGAGCTTGCAGAGAACGGCATAAGCATTGTTGACGCGTTGATATCCTCAAATGAGCACATTCTTTTGATAGAAGAAGATAAGCTTTTGAAAGCGTTTGATTTGATTTACAAGCTTTGCAATTAAGAAATTATTAAGTTCCTGCACAAGTTAAGGTATATCTTCAGGCTGTGTTGGAGCTGTCATTTTATCAGTAAGATATTTATTTGCTATAGTTAGATGGCTGTGGGCAAGAGAACACATATTTAATTCCAATTAAGTTGGGATTACCCTCTTTCCTTGCTGCAATAACAGTTACAAGATCTCCATTTCTAACTTCTACGTTGCCGGCTCTTGGCATAGAAACGGTTTTTTCCAAGCCGTCAAAATGAAGAATATCCACGTCCCACCCTGGGCTGTCAATACTTCTACCAGCAATGTGTTTTTTTTCTACTGCAGTAACCCTGCCGCTAATGCACTCTTTTGGAAGGCTGTCGAATCTGTCTATATCATATTTTATCGCGCCTATAACCAATGCAGCTGCAGCACCTACTGCTAAAAAATGAGAATAATGTATATCATTCTTTTTAACATGATTAGCCATATGCCGTTCAACAACAGGGTCAGTTTTCATTTTTAAAAATAAAAAAAAGAAATAAAAAGCTTACTTAAGGTGAGCGCTCTTGAACTTGCTTCCCCATGCAAGGGTTCCTGCGCCAACTGCATAAACTACTGCAAGGCCTGCAAGAAGCACTATTGTAAATTCATAGCCTCCGTTTGAAATAAAGAAGCCGTTCTTTATGTGCACCTTGAAAAGAGCAACAAGCATTGTCACTGCCAGCAATACTGAAGACCATCTTGTCAGTATTCCGACAACAAGGGCAAGCCCGCCGAAAAACTCAACAGCAGACACAAGAAGCGCTGCGTATGCCGGTGCAGGCAATCCAATTGCTGCAAAGAATGCAACTGTTCCCTTAAATGCTCCAGGAACAAATAATTTAACATATCCGTGGTATGCAAACACTGCACCCAGAACAACTCTCAAAAGGGCCAATGCCCATTCATTTAATTTACCGTTCTTTGCCATTTAATCACCACCAAAATTATTAAAGATTATGGATGGAATATATGCACCCACTATTGAATAGTAAACAATATCCTCTTTAAAAACATTTCGGTCAAGGAGCGTTGCGTAGCCAACAATATGGCTGGTCGGACGGGGGACGTCCCTTACGGGGTGTCCGACGAGGAGCGAAACGACGACAGCCTATATTATTGTTGGCTTAATATCAAACAACAAGAAAATATTTTTACTTCATCTTGGAGCTTTTGTAGACATTCGGCATATACGACCCGATTCTGTAAACATCGGCTTTAATGCCTCTTTTCTTTAATTCATCTTCAAGTTCCTGTTTTTGAACGCGCTGGTCATAGCCAAGGCAGATTACATTCGGCTTTATCTCTTCTATTATATCAAATATGCTTCCGGATTTGCCAAGTACAGCTTCATTAACAATATCAAGCGACCTTATTCCTTCCAGCCTTTGCTTTTCATTATGCAAGGGTTTTCTTCCTTTCATTCTTTCAGATGTTTCATCCCTTGCGACAACAACAACTAGCTTGTCTCCTAGCTTTTTTGCTTCAGCAAAGAAGAATAAATGCCCCGGATGCACAATGTCAAAAGTGCCTGCGCACATTACTGTTTTCATAATCAAAGGCTAAAAGAACACATTTTAAAAATGTTATGAATAAAGAAATTTCAATGGCAGACTTTAGCGCCTCTTTTCTCTAAATACTGCTGATGATACTCTTCCGCTTCGTAGAATTCAGAAGCAGGAACGATTTCTGTTGCAATGCGGACTTTTAATTTCTTGAAAACTGCTTCTTTTGATTTTTCAGCTGATTTCTTCTGTGCATCATTATGATAAAATATCGCGCTCCTGTACTGTATTCCAACGTCAGGCCCCTGCCTGTTTAACTGTGTCGGATCATGATTGCCCCAGAAAACGTCAAGCAGTTTATCATATGAAGCTTTTTTTGGATTAAATGCGACTTCAACAGCCTCTGCATGGCCTGTTTCATCGGTGCAGACATCTTCATAAGAAGGGTTTTTTGTCTTTCCTCCGGTGTAGCCGACTCTTGTTGACACTACCCCTTTTACATTGCGAAAAGTTGCTTCAACGCCCCAGAAGCACCCTGCTGCAAATGTTGCCTTTTCCATAACAATAATAAAAATACATCGCTTTAAATATTTTTACCAGAATACATCGGAAATCTAGGTAATCTTTGTGATTTTCTTTACTTCTTCTGCAAAAATTTCAGCTTCTTTCTCTGTGTTGTAAAAATAAACAGATGCCCTTATGCTTCCTTCAATCTTTCTTTTGTTAAACCAGCTGTGGGCGCAGTGGAATCCGCTCCTTACCATTATCTTTTTTGACGACTCAAGCATCTTTGCAGCTTCATGCGGGTTTATTCCTTTTATATTGAAAGAGAATATTCCGCTTCTTTTTTCCGGGTTCTTTGGCCCGAGTATGGATATTTTTTCATTTGCAATTAGGATGTCCGTGATTATTTTATTTAGCTTTATTTCGTGCGCTTCGATTTTGCCAATGCCTGTATTTTTCAGGTACCTGCACGCTTCCCCCAGGCCGATTATGCCTGCATAGTCCTGCAGCCCTGCCTCAAATTTCATCGGGACATCTTCTTCAATGTATCCTTCATAAGTAGAATCTTTTACAGTCTCTCCGCCGACAATGAACTGGTCCAGCTGCTCAAGAAGGCTCTTTTTTCCGTAAAGAACTCCTGTTCCAGTCGGTCCAAGCATCTTGTGGCCTGAAAACGCAAGAAAATCCACATCCAGGTCTTTAACATCTATCCTTTTCCCGGGAGCAGCCTGGGCGGCATCAACTAGGGTGAGAGATTTGTTTTCATGCGCAATTTTTACAATATCTTTTATCGGGTTTGTTATTCCGTCGACGTTTGAAGTGTAAACCACAGAAACAAGCCTTGTTTTTTTGGTTATCGCCCTTTTGAAATTTTCAATATTGAATGTCCCATCATCATTTGTATGCGCAACTATCACCTTTACCCCTTTCTTTCTGAGCCTAAGCCAGGGTATCAAATTTGAGTTGTGCTCTTTGTCTGTGATTATTATTTCATCGCCGTTTTTGAACTCAAGCCCGTTTGCAACAATGTTGATTCCTTCTGTCGTGTTTCTTGTAAAAACAATTTCAGAGTCTGATTTTGCATTGATGTGGCTTCTTACTGCTTCCCTTGATTTTGCAATTTCATCTTCGACTTTTTTTGCAAAAGAATGCGAGCTTCTTCCGGCGCATGCAGTGTAATCATTGTAATACTCGTTCATCTTGTCAATAACCTGCTTCGGCTTTAAGGACATGCACGCGTTGTCAAAATAGATTATCGGCTTTGAAAGCATTGGAAAATCTTTCCTTGCTTTTTCAGGATCAAATCCTAAAATCATTTTTTCAGCTCCCTGTCGATTATTGTCTTAAACGTCCTGAACGGCTTTGGCCCTGTAATCCTTTGCCCGTTGATGAAAAAAGTCGGCGTTCCTGAAACTCTTGCAAGATATCCCTGCGATGTGTCTGAATCAACTTCATTTTTATATTTCTCGCTTTCAAGGCATTTGCTGAATTTTGAAGAATTCATTCCTGCTTTTTCTGAAAGCTCAACGAGCAGTTTGCTGCTGAAGTTCTGCTGGTTTTCAAAAAGGAGATTATGGTATTCAAGATATTTTCCCTGCTCGATTGCGCATTCTGCTGACAGCGCAGCAATATATCCTGTGTCGTGCCTTGGGATGACCATTGTCTTGAACTGCAGGTTGACCTTTCCGTCATAATATTCAAGCACTTCACGCATAATCGGCTCTGCATGTTTAGTGTACTGGCAGGCGTAGCAGCCAAATTCTATAATTGTCAATTGCGCATCCTTATTCCCTATTATTGGATCATTTGCTTCAACTTGAGGAATCACAGGCGGCCCTGAAATATTGCTTTCTGATGCTGAAATTGCGCTGTTTGACCCTGTCGGATCAAGAAGGCAGAATCCGACATCAGAAGGCCCGTTGCAGTTCCCATATTGGACATAGTTATAAATTCCAACTGAAGATGAATATGTGCTCCATATGAACAATGCCAGTATTACCCAGGATATTATTTTGTAGTTTCTAAGTATGCATCCTGCAGCTTTTGGAGAAAACTTAAAAATACTTCCTGCCATTGAAGCTTTTATCCTGTCATCAAGGCCGCTTTTGCATTTCCTTAAAGTTACAGTGTGAAAAATGCAGTTAAGAGAATCTTTTGCAAGCTTCCTGTACTTTAAGCTGAAGATTCCGAGTATTGCAAAAACCGGCAGTGCTATTATGCATAAAACCATTTATTTTCCACCTTGTATTTGCCGAGCCTGTATCTATTAATTAAGCTTTTGCTTTTGTTTGATATCATAAAATGGGGCTGCCCGGATTTGAACCGGGGCCGGACCCAGATTGGCAACTCAGTTGTCCCCAAGGGCCAATTCTACCTAGCTATACTACAGCCCCAATATGAAGAAGCAATCTGTTTCTTATTTTTAAATCTAATGCAAAGGTTTTAAAATAGGGTTTATTAACCTACTTATTAGGAGTATCAAATGAGCTTAGGAACAATTAATGAAGCGGGCATTGTTGATGTTATAGATGGGATACTGCGAGAAAAAGATGTGTTTGCCCCTGTACAAGGCTCTTTTGTACCCGGACCATCAAAACGCGTATTGCTTGCAGATTCAACTCCTGAAGCAGCACTCTTAAAACAGAGTCTTGAAGAGATGTCGGGTGTAGGGAAGGTAACCCACATAAGAAGCTACTTTGACTGGGTTCGCCTTGCAGACAACCATAGGTATGATGCTTACGTTGTAGACCCGTCACTCCCGATGGAAAATGGAGCAAGATATGAGAATCATGGCCTAGATATAATACGTAGCTTGCTAAATTCAAGAACAGATATCGGAAAGATTTGGGTGCACGGCAGCAACATTGAACTGCTTAAGGCAGCGGAAGAAGCGCCTATGTTAAATGGGAGGGAGATCCTATCGAATGTCTACCTAAGATCAACAGACGAAATCCCTAAACTCAGAAACACTCCTGTATTTTTGGCAGACATATCCCTTTTTCTCAGGACTCACGGACAGTTAGGATACTTAAATTAAACTGATTCTATTTTTTCTTTTTAGACAAACCGCAGAATACATTGTCAATGCTTACCAAAACAAACAAGACAGAAACACCAAAAAGTATTTTGTTTACAACCATTCCTGCATAAACTGAAAATGCTATGCCGATTAATGCAAGAATTGCATAAATTCTGGATCTTAACGTGAATTTCTTCATGGGTTATTCTGCTCGTAAGTGCTTATCAGCCCTGCTGATATATCATTAACATTGTTGGAAGTGATTGCAAAGCCCAGCCCTTCAAAAGAAGATGCCTTGAAGTTGTTTATCCCGACTATTTCGCTTTTTATGTTGACAAGAGGCCCTCCGGAATTGCCCGGGTTGATTGGGACATCTATCTGCAGATAGTCATAATTGTTGAATTCCCTGAATGCGCTGACAATTCCTTCTGTAACTGTGAAATCAAGCCCTGCAGGGTTTCCTGCTGCAATAACCCTTTCTCCGACTTTCATATCATCAGAATTTCCGAATTCAAGGTATTTTAAATTTGGCGCATTTATTTTCAAAACGGCAATGTCTGCCGGCCCGTCGTATCCTACAAGCTGGACGTTGCTGTAAGAATCCCCGTTATTTGTAATAATCTTGACAGAAGTTGCTCCGTTTATTACGTGCACATTTGTTATGACATATCCTTTGCTGCTGATTATGACTCCGCTTCCCCTTGCCTTGTCTGTCTGAATGCTGACAGTAGCGTCAAGCACATCGTTGACAATCGCAGAAAAGTCTGCGCTCTTTATCTGGATGTTTTTTAATTCCCCTTTTAATTCTGTCAGCTGTATGTTGCTTTGCTGTTCTATCTGTTCTATCAATCTTGTTAATGTGTTAACTTCTTCTTCATTCTGCTTCTTGAAATGGTCTAACGATGCATCAATCTGGATTATGCTGGAATTCAACAGGTCAACATTGCTTTCAATGGAGCTTCTAACATTCTTAAGGCCCTCTATTGTTGTTCTGCTTAAGTCCGTTATCTTAAGATCATAATCCTGTTTTAAAATATCCATCCTGTAATTAAAATAAAAAACAAGAGATGCGGACAGCATTACTATTCCGAGGAATATAAGAATCAATTTTTGGTGCTGTTTCTGCATTTTCACTCTTTTTTACTTATTTGCCTGAAATTCACTCTTTTATTTGAAACTCTGCATCAATGTAACTCTTCTTCTTTTTATGCTTTTTGCCTGTGAGCTTCAGCCTTATGACAGTAATCAAAAGAATCAATAGCGATATGAGGAAGACTAAAAGGATAATGATTAGTGAAAATGCCATGAATCCGCCTATTATTATAAGGTACCATTTTGAGATTAATGCAAGCATTGTCCATGACTTGTCTTTTGAATAAAGATAGATGAAGTAGATGACTATCAGGCTGAAAACAGAGCCTATTCCAAAGTTCCATTTTTTTCCTGAAATCATCTTAATCAGCAGAAGTTTTCTTTTATGAAAGAAGCCATTTGGGCATTGTCAGCAGCTTCGTAAGCCTTTGCAGCAAGCGCATAGTTCTTTGCCTGTATGCACAGCACTGCTGCATCGTTTAACCTGTCTTTGTCTTTAGTGGGAATAAAACACATTGTTGCAATATCTGATTTTCTCTCTTTCATGAAAGCATCTCCCAGCGCTATCAGCTTGCTAATCTCGCCTGCTTTTGCCATTATGTCAACAGCTTCCTGGTGCTTGTTCTGCTTGAAAAGCTTTTCTCCAACATCGCTTAAGATTCTTTTTTGGGCTTCTTCGCTGAGCATGGAAATATTTACAGAATTAATCCCTTCTTTCATTATTTTCTCGACAATCGGGTGTTCCATGGATGTTTAATATTGGCGCCTGCTTAATAAAGTTTTGTATTGGAGGTATACTATTAATTATCTTCTTAAAGAAACAAATACTTCCGGACGATAAATTCCGTTAAGCATAAACCACTTGTTATGTTTCACTGCAAATAGGCTTACTCCGTTTACCAACGCGTCACCATGCACACTTGATTCGTAATCGCATCTTGTCCTTTCTGAATGCCCCTTGCCATGGCCTATATGTGGTTCTGCTTTTTCGTCCATAGCTGTATTTCCAGTTAGCTTTCTGCTCATCATATAAAGATTTGTAGGAAAGCCGCCTTCCCCTATCCTGTCTCCATTTCCGTATTTTGTATCTTTTTCAAATACATAGTTTAGGACAAATCTCCTTATCAATTTATCACTGCATCCAACGTCCGTAATCCTTCCATGTTTTATTTTCCATATTATAGGATTTCTGGCTAATATTGCTTCAAGAGCAGGATAATTGCCGGCAAATGGCCCACCATCCATAAGCGGACCGTAAGAAGAGTTTATTACATATTTTCCGTCGGCATTTTCAGGATGAACATAAACTTCACCAGGTATTATATTTGCCGGCTTTCCTGGGATAAGAATTCCGTCGCTGTTGACCGGTGTAAACCTTGTGTTGTTTATGTCAACAAAGAGTTTAGTGCCGTTTCCTACGAATAAAACACATTCTTCGTTTGAAATAAAATCAAACAATTCTTTCCCAAAATCAGGATTATTTTGAGGATGGTATGCTTCCTTTAAAACCTCAAAAGTGCAGTTAGGCAATCCTCCAACCTTCCCCCTAGGTGTAGCAATGTTTGCAATCTGCTCCATAGCAGGCCTTTCTTCGTCTACTGCCTGCTTTAAATACACTAAAAGGTTATAATTATTATCAGGGTGGTGCAACCCAGATTCTACTGCCTCTTTTAATCCATCAGGCAAATGAGTCAAAGGAGCTCCATTGCGCCAGTCATCAAGATTTATTATTCTTACGTCTTTTCTAACTTCAGTTACAATCCTTTCTGCAGAGGCACGCACACTATCGGCAATATCGCTCCTGCTATTATCGGTTATAATTATGAAAGGACCTCCCCTGTAGCCAAGATAGGTGCTTACCATTGAGTCTGTTAACTCTGCTAATGTCGGTTCCATAGGCAGTAAAAACAGCTTTAAGTTTATAAAGTTACTCCTGTGTAACCTTTATAAAGTAGTTAATTTAACTAGAACTATTTTACAATTCCTTTCTCTTCAAGATAATGCCCTAACTTCTCTTTCTTTGTTTTTAGATATTTTTTATTGGATTTGTTAGGTGCGATTTCAATTGGGATCCTTTCAACAATCTCCAATCCGTACTTTTCAAGGCCGCTGATTTTTTTTGGGTTGTTGGTTAATAATCTTATTTTGCAGACTCTTAAGTCAGCAAGAATCTGCGCGCCTGTCGTGTAATCGCGTGCATCTGCCTTAAAGCCTAATTTTAAATTTGCCTGAACTGTGTCCATTCCTCTATCCTGATATGAGTATGCTCTTATCTTGTTCAGCAAACCGATTCCCCTTCCTTCCTGCTGCATGTAAAGCAATACACCGCCTTTTTTTGCAATTATTTTTAATGCAGTTTCCAGTTGAGGCCCGCAGTCGCATCTCAAAGAACCGAGAGTATCTCCTGTCAAACATTGAGAATGAACTCTTACATAAACCGGCTTGTTTTTCAGATTGCCTTTTATGACTGCAAGATGCTGTCCTTGCTTATTGTCTTCATACGCAATAACTTTGAAATTGCCGTATTTTGTTGGAAGATTGGTTTCTGCAGTTCTTTTAACTAATGTTTTCATCAGAGAAAGGTTGATTTGAGGTTATATAAAGATTTGGTATGCTAAGAAAGTCCGTCAATAAACAATGCTTTTAAAAACATAAACGCATTCTATAGATTAATCACACAATACAATGACATTTCAACAGCTTAACATCATCGAACCGCTTCAAAGGGCGCTTATCCAACAAGGATATACTGTTCCAACTCCAATCCAATTGAAGTCCATTCCTGACCTGTTAGCTGGCAAAGATTTGATAGGAATAGCGCAGACAGGTACGGGTAAAACTGCTGCATTTGTCCTTCCAATTCTTCAGAGAATGACGGAAAAATATCCCAGAACACTTCGCACGCTGGTGCTTGCGCCGACACGAGAACTTGCTGCGCAGATTGGAGAAAGTTTTTCTGCCTACGGCAAATTTCTTAAATTTAAGCATACGGTTATTTTCGGCGGCGTTAGCCAAGGAATGCAGGTTAATGCTGTATCTAGGGGCGTTGATATTGTTGTTGCAACACCCGGACGGCTTCTTGATTTAATGAATCAGGGCAAGGTAAGCTTAAGAGATATTGAGTTCTTTGTTTTGGACGAAGCGGACAGAATGCTTGATATGGGATTCATTAACGATATCAAAAAAATCATTGCAAGATTGCCGCACAAAAGGCAATCGCTTTTTTTCTCTGCAACAATGTCTCCGCAGGTCAGTTCGCTTGCGCACCAGTTATTAAGGAATCCGGTTCGTGTCGAAGTTGCGCCGCAGGCAACAACCGTTGAAAAAATAAAACAATGCGTTTTTTTTGTTGATTCAGCTTCCAAGGAAAAACTGCTCTTAGAACTTTTGCTGCAAAAGCACCTTACCCGTGTTTTGGTATTTACCCGCACAAAGCACCGCGCAAACAAAGTTGTAGATTATTTAATGAGCCATAATGTCAAAACTGACGCAATTCACGGCAACAAGTCGCAAGGCGCTCGAACACAGGCGCTTCATAATTTTAAATCCGGCAGAACTAAAGTGTTAGTTGCAACAGATATTGCCGCGCGCGGCATTGATATTGACGATATTTCCCATGTTATTAATTTTGAGCTCCCTAACGAGCCTGAAAGCTATGTTCACCGAATCGGAAGGACTGCAAGGGCAGGGGCAGAGGGAACAGCATATTCTTTTTGCGCTGCAGATGAACGCGACTTTCTTCGGTCTATTGAACGGTTGATTCGGTTGAAAATAGAAGTCGTGCCTCATACTTTCCATTCAGATCACGCGCAGAATGCTTCAGGTTCTTCTGCCAGGCCTCCGCCAAAGCAGCAAAGAGGACGTTCCAGAAGCTTTAGGCCAAATAATAACAGGCCGCGCTTTAGACGGTAAATTGTTTTCTTTAGAAAAAGATTGATTTAAAGTTTTGTTTAAGGATATCAAGAAATATTATAATTGAACAATTTCTAAATCCTTTGTTGATTGTATTGTTTTAGCAGGATCAAGAACCGCCACATACCTCCCTTTCATTGGACCATCTTTAGCATATTCCTGTGATGTGAAAATTGTCAATATTTTATCATTTAAACCATGGCCTTTTGCATGATAATCATGACCCCTTACCAAAACTTTAGCTCCAAAAGCAGCTAATTTTTCATCCAAAAATCTTTGGCCATAAATTATAGAGTGATCATCATCAAATCCTCTTTTTGTATTTGGAGCAAAATCTTGCCCCACTGGATTTACCATACCTTCCAATAGGCTGTCATTCCATACCAACTGGCATGCTATTTTATTTTCTTGATATAAAACAAGCCCCTTTGGAACAGCCTTTATATCGTCTAAACTTTCCACATTAGGAACGCCAGCATGAAGCGCCAGCACCCCGTTTGGAGTCATTGCTGCATAAGGCAATTCTGACATGACCTGCAAAATCTTGGGTCTTATTACTAGCATATCTCTATTATCCAATGACGCTTGGAATCCGTATCTCCATAGTTCTGCAAATTCATGATTACCCCTTAACAAAACAACATCTTTGGGGTGTTCAACCTTTTTCTGTAAAACCCCCATCAAATTATAAGTGCTGCTGCCCGTGGCAGGTGCCCTGTCAACATAATCCCCTTCAAAAACTATTAAATGACTTCCAAGAAACCTCCGAAAAACCTCTTCAGTGCTATCACTATCCCCATGGGTATCTCCGACGAAGACAGTAGGCCTTGAAGGCAACATAATCAGGCTTGGTTCACTAGCAAGAATTCCTTTGGCTTCTGTCAGCACTCTTGCAAATTCATCACGATCCACTACATGAGATGTCATACGATAAGAATTATCAAACACCATTTATAAATCTTTCGATATTGTAACTACTAAGAAGTTATAACTTAATTAGCAAGAAAAAACAAAATAAAAAGAGCTACTTAGTAGCCCCCGTCTTCTCCGCCCATGCCTCCCATTCCTGGCATTCCCGGCGGCATCTTTCCGCCTCCGCCTTTTGAGCCGGATGATGCAATCACATCATCGATTCTCAAAATCATGGTTGCGACTTCTGAAGCGCTCGAAACAGCCTGTGTCTTTATCTTAAGAGGCTCAATAACTCCTTTCTTCCACGAGTCCATTATCTTGCCTGTGAAGACGTCAACACCAGCCCATTTCTGCTTCTTTGCGTGAGCTGCTTTCAATTCCGTCATGATATCAATCGGGTCTAATCCAGCATTCTCTATCAGCGTTCTTGGAATTACTTCCATTGCATCAGCAAATGACTGCATTGCTAATTGTTCTCTTCCTGAAAGAGATTCAGCATGTTTTCTTAACTGCATTGCAAGTTCAACTTCAGGAGCGCCTGCGCCTCCAACAACCTTGCCGTCTTTCAAAGCAGCTGAAACATCTCCAACTGCATCTGTCAAAGCCCTTTCAATTTCGTTTGTAACGTGCTCTGTTCCCCCTCTTACTAGGATTGTAACTGCTTTTGGGTTCTTGCACTCGACTATGAACGTAAATTGTTCATCTCCAAGTTTTCTTTCCTCAACAGCGCCTGCAAATCCAAGGTCGTCTTTGTTCATGTCATGCAGATTGTTAACAACTTTTGCGCCGGTTGCCTTTGCAATTTTTTTCATGTCAGAATCAGACACTCTGCGTACAGCATAGATTCCTTTTTTTGCAAGGAAGTGCTGCGCAACATCATCAATTCCTTTTTGGCATATCAAAACATTTGCGCCTGATGCTGCAATCTGGTCAACCATTGTCCTTAACATCTTTTCTTCCTGATCCAGGAATGCCTGCAGCTGGTCCGGTGATGTTATCTCGATGCTTGCCTCAATTTCAGTTTTCTTGATTTCGATTTCCTTGTCAAGAAGCGCGACTTTTGCATTCTTAACGAGCCTTGGCATGCTTGAATGGACTTTCTCCTTGTCGATTGCAATCCCCCTGATTAATTCAGAATCTTCAATAGCCCCGCCTGATCTTTTCTCAATTTTGATATTGTCAAGGTCTACTGTTCCGTCTGCCTCTGCAACCAGCTTTACAGCTTTTACAGCAAGGTCTGACAGTCTTTCTTTTGCATACTCTGCGCCTTTTCCGGTCATTGCAGTCATTGCTATCTGCCTTAAAACAGTTTCATCCTTTGAAGTTATGGTCTCAGCCATATCATTAAGAATTTCCTGCGCTTTTTCAGCAGCCAATCTGTAGCCTCTTGCGATTACAGCAGGATGCACATTTTGATCTAAAAGTTCTTCTGCGTTTTTCAACAGCTCTCCTGCTAAAACAACAGCTGTTGTTGTTCCGTCTCCGACAACATCTTCCTGCGTCTTTGCGATTTCAACAATCATCTTTGCAGATGGATGCTCGATTTGCATTTCCTGAAGAATTGTAACTCCGTCGTTTGTAACAGTAACATCTCCCATCGAATCAACAATCATCTTGTCCATTCCCTTTGGGCCTAAAGTTGTTCTGACAGTTTCAGCAACAAGCTTTGCTGCCATTATGTTTGACCTTTGCGCATCTCTTCCCATGCTTCTCTGTGTGCCTTCCGGCAGAATAAATATAGGTTGTATCTGGTTTGCCATTTTACTAATACCTCCATAGTTTTACTATGAGACCAGTCGAAACTTGTTTCGACGCTGCCTCCACGTATTTTTTTAAATTTTAGCTTAATTTGCTAAAAAAGGTATATATTGAGTCTATATAAAGCTTATGATTCAAGATTCTTAGGAATATTTAAAAAGGAAAATGGGTTTGTAGGGATAAAATGACGGAAGATGTCAGGATATATCATAGGGCTGAAGGGGTTTTGGCCAACGGCACCACTTTAATGCAATTATTCTTAGATTATGATGGGATGGAGTTTAATATGGGGACGCTAGTCCCTAGAGTTCCGCCACTTCTTCTTTTTAATCATAGAAATGCACATACTGGGGCAAGTGATTATGATATTCTTGTTATTCTGCAAACCGGGTGTTATAGGCTGGTTAAAGCAACCCATGACCCGCAAGACTTCAGAAAAATAAGCCTGTCAGCAATAAGAGATGCAAATTTAACACTAGATGATGTAACATCAGATTTATTTCAAGCTCTCGAAGGCGCACCTAAACCAGTATTACTCTCTTAAATCCGACAGTTCCTAAACTATTAAGTTAACTAAAAATGAACGACAGAGTCTTAGTAAAAATAGACGGAACCACTGCAGTTTCACCTGGATTGTTGGGCATTTCAAACTTAACTGCTACATTCCAGAATAATGCTTTTAGCGGCATTGTCCAATAAACTATTAATTCTCTATTCTCCAGTAGTAATAAAAGAAAGGCTTATAAATCAATAACTTACCCAGAAGTTATGAGTGAATTAGGCATCAGGCTGGAGGAAATGCTGAAGAAATCAGACAGGTGGGTTCATGCAGTTGTACCAAATGAGGAATACTTTGATTTTAATCAGGCAAGAAGACAGAGAGTAGTGGCATCAAGCGATGGAAAATATCCTCATGGTTCTGCTTTTCACACTCAAACAAGGGAAGGTGCATGGGACAATGGATATTCAATACTTATAACTTCTGAAGGTCAATTGGAAAACATAGGCCATATTGTTGCATACAAAAAGCCAATACCGGATGATACATCTCAAGATCAAGTGGAGCACGGATTTCAAAGATACCCTGTGGTTGCAGAATCAAGTGATGCTCAATTGCTAGCAGGCAGAGAATTATACGATTTAATGATTAATAAGCTAATTGGAAAGGGGTATTCCCTGCTTCTTTTGAATTATGAATTGCCAGGTCATTCTGCGCCTACAGAAGCAAAACCAGCGCCAAGAAGACCAATATGGGCATTATTCACAAGATAAATAGGCATTCTCTTAAGCATTTTTTTGTATGTTTTGTTGTTTTCAAATCCTTTCACAAACTCCGAATTGAAAATATCTTGGTTTCTGAATGCAATTCCGCCTGCAATGTAAATCCCTCCAAAAGGAATGCAGTCCAAAGCAAAGTTTCTGGCAAATATTGCATAAGCTTTTGTGAAAATTTCAAATGTTTCCCTGCAAACTGCATCCGTTTTCCTGTGCTTTGAAATGATCGCTGGTTTGTTGGATGAACTGTCAATCTCTTTCGAATATTTAGAGCTTTTTGTTTTTCTCAGGTAATAATAGATATTCTCCAATCCTCTTCCTGAAAGAAAATCCTCATAAGCAATCCTTTTTGTTTTTCTGTATTTTTTTATGAAATCGGCAATATTTTTTTCCTCTTCAGTTTGCACAGGAAAATCACAATGCCCGGCTTCAGATGCAATCGGCACGTAAGATTCTTTTTTGCTGTCGTACAACAAAAGCGCTTTTCCCATTCCGGTGCCTGCGCCTATCACAAGAATCGGGGCTTTTGCAATCTTCACTCCTTTTTTTACTGTTTTTATCTCATTTTTCTGCAGCATGAATATCCCGTATGCAACAGCTTCAAAGTCATTAATAAGTGTCACGTTTTTTATACCGCATTTTAGAACCTCTTTTTTGCTGATATGGAAACTGCTGTTTGTTATTTTTACATAATCTTTCTTTGGAGACAATGCCCCTGCAGCCGCAATGCATGCTTTTGAAATTTTTATTTTGTATTCTTCCCTGATATAATCGAGCAGTGTTTTTAATGCATCCTTAAATTTTTTTATATCTTCGCTTTTGAAATGAAAATGCGTCAGCAGTTTCATCTTGTTATTCTTTGCTCCAAACAAGCCAAAACTTGAATTTGTTCCTCCAATATCTGCGCCTAGAATGTATTGGCCGTAGCCTTTTGATTCTGAATAATCTCTTTTTATGAACTGCATAATTTTAACCCAATTTTTAATGTTTTTATAGTTATTGTTTTCGTTTTGACAAGTTTTATTAATTAACAATATTGTATGTTTGTTATGGACTATAAAAAAACACTACAGTATCTTTATAGCCTTGAAAGCCCGAAGATAAAACTAGGATTGGATAGGGTTCAAACACTTCTAGATAAAATAGACAATCCAGAAAAAAGCCTTAAGTGCGTGCATGTCGCAGGCACAAACGGAAAAGGAAGCGTTTGCGCAATGATTTTTCATGTTTTGATGGAAGCGGGCTATAATGTCGGCCTTTACACAAGCCCTCATCTGAAGAAATTCAACGAAAGAATAAGAATAAATGACTCTTTTATAACGGATAAGGAAATTGCTGATTATTTTCTGAAAGTGAAGCCACACATTACGAGCCAAAGTTTTTTTGAAATAACCACTGCAATGGCCTTTCTCTATTTCAAAGAGAAAAATGTTGATTTTGTTGTCTTGGAAACTGGGCTTGGAGGAAGGTTGGATGCAACAAACGTTGTTATCCCGCTCGTTTCTGTTATAACTAACATCGGATTGGAACACGCAGATTTGCTCGGCAACACAATAAAAAAAATTGCTTATGAGAAAGCCGGAATAATAAAACAGAATGTGCCTGTTATTACTGGTGCAAGGGGCGAAGCATTAATCACAATCAAAAAAATTTCAAAGGAAAGAAACTCGCAGTTGCATTTGATGAAGAAATATCCGAGAGTCAATTTTAAGCACATTATTGGGAGATACCAACAGCAAAATAAAAACATTGCATTGACGACAATAAATATATTAATAAACCATAATCTAATCAAAATAAATAAAAACCAAATCAAAAAAGGAATCGAAAAAACAAAATGGCATGGTCGCTTGGATTTTGTTTCAAATAACGTGATGATTGACGCGTCCCATAATGCAGACGGATTCAAATTGCTTAAAAAAGAATTATTAGTTATAAAAAAGAAAAAGCATTTCAAAAATATTATTTTTGTTATCGGAATTCAAAGCGACAAGGACGCTTTTTCAATGCTTAAAACATTAAGTTCCATATCTTCAAAGTTTGTGTTTACAAAATCCAACAATCCAAAAGCCTTGAGTCAAAAAAAACTGCTTACTATTTATAATAGTATAAACAAAAACAGAAAATATCTAGCTATCCTTGTTGACAATCCAAAAAAAGCATTAAACTACGCAAAGAAATTGGCAAAAAACAATGAATTAATCGTGTGTACGGGCTCTATCTATATGATTGGTGACTTGATTTGAGCGACTGGAAATACGACATTTGGAGAGAAGGCAAATATTTAGACCTGTGGCACGTGAATCACACACTTGCAGGATCTCTCTTGGCAGGAATAACTTTCTTTTTTAATATTAAACTGTTGCTGGGCTTCGTAGTATCTGTTCTTCTCATGCTGGCATGGGAATTTTATGAGATTATTGTTGATATAGAAGAAACAATTGCCAACCAAATACTGGATGTTTTGACAGGTATATTGGGTTTTTTTGGCATGTTTTATCTGCTGCAAATTATAAATCACTCATCAGGTCTTCAGGTTTTTCTTGTTGTATTGGTAGTATGGCTATCTCTGGAATTGTGGGGTTTTGTGGCTTATAAAAAAAAGAAGGCAAAGATACGAAGACGCTAAATCCAAAAAGACATCTCTAAAAGAAATGATTTGATTGTTGCAATAAATTATATCTATATAGTTGAAGAAATATTTTAAAGCTGAATTGGTATAGGCACTGGTACATATCCAAGAAGATGATTATAAATAACTCTTAGTTTTTCCTGTACTTTAACAGTTGATGGCAATCTTGATAACTCTCTTTCGAGTTGTGCTTCCAAATCAGGAGCATTGCAATGAATTTGGGTGCCTTGCCTTTCAAAATTTCGTTCAGGATGGTGGGTCAGGCCAGCTTCAACACCCTTTTTTTCAAAAATGACCGTTTCTTCAAGAACATAGGGCTTGGCTTCTGTATCGCCTTCACGGAAACCCTGACTGTAATGATATATTCTTTCCCTTCTCATGGAAACTTTTCTTTTATTTGGGTCATATGGTTCTACATTTTTCCTGCCATCAATCGGGACACAATCATCATCCATAAGTTTATCTGGAATCGATTCATCTGTAGGATGCTTAGGCTTAACAAACCCAAGACCAATCAAGAACCCCTTCATTACTTTATCATCAAGTGTTACTCTCATTCAATAGAGAAATGATAACTTATTTTTAAATGTTACCGCAACCTATCGAAAACCATTGGTTTTCGGAAGGTTTTGAAAGCGCGGCTTTCCGCAACCTATAAATATACCCATCCCACTCAAAATATTGTGAAATAATGGGGGCTGTAGACGTAGACACAATCAACATAAAAAGTATGTCAGACAGCGAATTGTCTGCTTTCCTGAAAAAGAACGCTATTTCTTTGAGTCTTTACGAAGCAAAACGCGTTGCAGAATTGATAGGGAGAAACCCAACAATAACAGAACTGTATATATATAATACTCAATGGAGTGAACACTCTTCTTACAAGAGCAGCAGGCCTGTGCTAAAAGCACTACTGCCAACACAGGCTCCAAACGTAATTCTTGGCCCTGTTGAGGATTCAGGAATTATAGAATTAGGGTATATTAATGATGAACGATATGGGGTTGTCATTTCACATGAAAGCCATAACCATCCAAGCCAAGTTGTTCCATATGAAGGCGCAGCAACCGGTGTTGGGGGATGCATACGTGATGTTTTATGCATGGGCGCAAAAGTAATTGCAACAGCAGACCCATTAAGATTTGGGAATCCAAAAGGAAAGAACAAAAACAAGGTTAAGTATGTTGCAAATGAAGTAATAAACGGCATCGCAGGCTACGGAGATGCAGTTGGCATTCCAAACATAAGCGGAGATGTTTATTTTAATGATTCTTTTGATGACAATTGCTTGGTTAATGTAATTACTCTTGGAGTTGTAAAAGAAAAAGATATAATTCACAGCTATGCTCCAAAAAATGCAGAAGGATATGACATTATAATAGTGGGAAAGGCAACAGACAATTCCGGCTTTGGCGGAGCAGCATTTGCATCTGTTATTTTGGACGATAAAGACAGAGACATCAATAGAGGGGCTGTGCAAGTTCCAGACCCTTTCCTAAAAAATGTGATAATACGCGCTTCTTATGCTGTGTTTGAAGAAGCAAAGAAAAGAAACATCGTTCTTGGATTCAAGGATATGGGCGCAGGCGGGATAATGTGCAGCACATCAGAATTATGCGTTGATGGAAATTACGGCGCAGATATTGACTTAAGCAAAGTAAACGTTTCAATGAACATTCCTTCTTACATGATTGCCTGCTCTGAAACACAGGAAAGATTTACTTATATTTGTCCCCCTTCTTTTACAAAAACACTTTTGAAAATATACAACGAGGATTTTGAGCTTCCGCAAATGAGCGTCAATGCTGGCGCTTATGTAATTGGCAAAGTAACAAAAAATGATGATTACATTTTGAGGCACGAGGGAAAAATCGTGTGCAACTCTCCTGTAAAAGTCGTTACACAGGGAATAAAATATGAGCGCGAGAAAAAAGCGCCAAAAAGAAACTTTACAGAACCTGATTTAAAAGAGCCAAAAGATTATGCTAATGCAGTCCTTTCTGTTTTAAGGCATCCAAACGTTGCAAGCAAAGCCAAGGCATACAAGCATTACGATACAAGCGTTATGGGCAATGCAGTGATTGAAACAGGATACGCAGATGCCGGCGTGATGAAAGTCGTTGATAATAGTTCTTTTGCAGTTGCGTTAAAGGCAGACTGCAATCCAAGATACTGCAAAATTGACCCATACTGGGGCGCTGTGAATGCAACAGCAGAGTCAATGAGGAATGTTGCAGCTGTCGGAGCTATTCCAAGCGCATTAACAGACTGCCTGAATTACGGAAATCCGGAAAAGCCAGAATCATTTTATGATTTTTACGAAGGCGTTAGGGGAATAGCAGATGCGGCAAAGAACATCTATTACAAGGGCACAAAACACCCAGTTCCCATAGTTTCTGGGAATGTAAGCTTCTACAACGAATCGGCTTCAGGAAAATCAATTGACCCATCACCTATAGTTGCATGCATTGGCGTAATGAAAGACTACAGCAAAGCAATCACAATGAAGATAAAAAAAATCGGAACAACGTTGGTTCTTGTCGGAGAAAGAAAAGACGAATTAGGCGGGTCTGTTTATTACAATGTCAACAAGGAAGACGGCGCAAATGTGCCGATAATAGATTTTGAAATTGAAAGAAACACGATTTATGCGGTTATTGATGCAATAAACTCAAATTTATTATTGGCGTGCCACGACATATCTGACGGGGGAATTGCAACGACAATATCTGAAATGGTGCTTGGCGGAGATGCAGACGGGGAGATTGGCGCAGAAATAGATTTTGGATTTTCAAGCTTAAGAAATGATAAATCCCTTTTTTCAGAATCATCTGGTTTTGTGATGGAAGTTGATGATGCAAATGTTGAGAGAGTTTTGAAACTGCTTAAATTCTACAAATTAAATCCAATAACACTTGGAAAAACAGGCGGAGATAAACTGATGATTAAAAACAAAGGAAAGAAAATTGCAGGTGTTCCTATTTCAAAAATGAAAGAAGCGTGGACAACCGGCTTTGCGGAGGCTTTGGAGTAAAATGAAAGAATTAGAATTTCAAGACCTAATGACTAAGCTAATTAATGAGGGTTTAGACAACTCTAAATTTATTTGTAAAAGAGGGGAATCGGTTTTATACGAATTAAAAGTAGATGAAGAACTTAATATTGTTGGCAACCCGAAAGACCCTAAAAGGGGGCAGGGAGCCTTTGAAACTGATGTTACAATATTTGCAATTAAAAAAAATCTGCAAATACCTTTTATAGTAATTGAAGTAAAAGAGCAGATAACCTCACATGATATAATCACTTACAGCAATAAAGCCTCTAGGCATAAGATGGTTTATCCTTATTTAAGGTATGGTCTTGTTTCTTACGATTTGGATACAATACCCAATAGGTTTTTTAAACATAATGAAGCGATAGATTTTTTCTTAGCTGTTAAGGAATACTCAAAAAACGAAGAAAAATTAAAAAATATTTTGTTAGAATTAATAAAGAATGAACTTAAGATTTTTGAAGAATTGCAGAAAATTCTGCATGATAAAAATAAACCAAATTTTTACCAAAGTATACCATCATTAAAAAATTTTGAACACGAATAAAATGCCAAACAAAAAGCCAAACATTGCGGTCGTTTACTTTCCCGGCAACAACTGCGAAGAGGAATCTTTGAAAGCAGCTCTTGCAGCAGGAATGGACGGGAAGATTGTAAGATGGAATGAAAGAAAAGGAATTGAAAAATACGACGGATATATCATTCCGGGCGGCTGGGGATATGAAGACAGAATACGCGCAGGAGTTATCGCGGCAAAAGATCCTGTTTTTGCAATCATAAAAAAAGAGTCTGAAAAAGGAAAACCAGTTCTTGGTATTTGCAACGGCGCGCAGGCTTTGGTGGAATGCGGCATGATTCCTGGATTAAAAAACAAAGTCGAGATGGCACTTGCGCCAAATATCAATCCTTTTGTGAGTGGATATTACTGCACATGGGTTCATTTGAAAAACACAGAAAATCAGTCAAGATGTGCTTTCACAAAATTTACAGGAAAAGATGAAGTTATCCCGGTCCCGATTGCGCACGGAGAAGGGAGATTTACGACAAACGACAAGGATTTGATGAAAGAACTTGTTAAAAACAAGCAGATAATCTTCAAATATTCTACTAAAGACGGTAAAATAGACAATAAGTTTCCAACAAACCCAAACGGAGCAATGCTTAACATTGCAGCAGTCTGCAACAAGAAAGGAAATGTGATGGCAATCATGCCTCATCCTGAACGTGCAACATTCATAAGGCAATTGCCCTACATTACGAGCTTGAAAAACAACGCAGCAGGCAAGCTTGCAGAAATGGAAAAGCCGGCTCCGGCAATGAAATTATTTGATTCGATGAAGAAATATATCGAAGAGGAATTATTATAATAATGGGCGAGCTGGTTAATAAATAATTATTTGAACTGATAATTTCTGGGTATGAACACATGACCATTAGGGGACAGTGTGAATCTCCTTGCAACGTCTTCTTCATGATAAATTCCTATTCTTGTGTTGTCTGGAATGTGTACTCCTTTATCTACAACTCCTTTGTTAATTCTTACATTTCTCCCGGTTCCATTGTTTCCCATAAATATTGTTTCCGTCATTTCTCCATGATCTCCGACTTCAGTGTTATACCCAACAATACAATCGTCAAGCCTGCTTTTTTTCCCAATTGATACACCATTTGCAAGTACAGATCCGGTTACATCTCCTGCGTTAACAATTTGTTTTCCATGGGATTCGTCAAAAGTCACTATGGGCCAGCCAGGATTTTCAAGGCGCAATGGAGGATGTGTGCCGGTCAGGTCAAGATTAGCCTCAACAAATTGATCAAGTGTCCCTACATCTCTCCAATAACCGGTTGTTTTAACTTGATTAGGGGTGTTTCTTGTATAATCATACATCCTGACTTTCCTGCCTTCCCTTAAATAATGAGGAATTACATCAAAACCAAAATCATGAACTGAGTACAAACTTGGGTTGGCCCTAACCAAATCCTTATTTTCTTCATCTGCTGTTCTTTTCTTTGCATCAACTGTTAAGGCAGTAACAAGAGAATTTCTATTAAATACATAATTCCCCATAGATGCCCAGCAGAAATTTTCATTTCCGGGAATAGGCGCGGGATCCGATGGCTTTTCCTGAAATCCTATAACATTGCCATTTTCATCGGCAACAAGAACTCCAAAAGTGTTGGCAGCCAAGTCTCTCCTGACTGGCATGGCGGCTATAGTTAAATCTGATTTACTATCGAGATGGAACTGCTTCATTTGAGAAATGTCCATTAAGTATACATGATCACCCGCAAATACAGAAACCAGTTGTGGCTTTTGTGATGTTATTAATCCTAAATTTCTATACACAGCATCAGCAGTTCCTAAGTAATGGCCATGTTCAGGGTGGACTACTCTGATAAATTCAGCACCTTCCTGCTCAAAAACAGGTTTCCAGGCGTGTTCTATATGCCTCTCTAAAGAAGCTGGCTTGTATTGCGCCACAACTACTATATTTCTGCTGCCGGAATTATAATGATTGTTAAGGGGAAAATCTATTATCCTCCATTTTCCTCCAAAAGGGCTTGCTGGCTTTGCCCTATCTTGGGTTATGGGGAATAACCTTTTTCCCTGGCCACCTGCTAAAATGATATCGAGAGATGTTACCTGTTTCATAGGTCTAGTTAAGATTATTGCTTTAAAAGCCTTTCTGTTTATAACTACTAAATAGAAGCAACATATACATATTTCTTAGAAATATTTATTTGCGCATTAATCCATAATTATTTAAATAAAATTATTTGACTTGATGAATAGGCATATTGAAGATGAAGCGCTATAATACTAGGCGAGCTGGTTATGGTGCCAGCGAGCACAATCTTTTGTCCGAAGGACGGAAAGAAAATTTCAATAAAATAAAATCACAAAAACAATAACGAAACTCAATAACGAAAAACACATTAACGAAAATTAAATTTAAAATAACAATTATTAAAATAAATAACAATTAAAAATTAAATAAAAATATAAAATAACCTAAAATGAAGACAATCGAACTCATCGTAAGCCTGAAAGTTCCTGACACGACTGCAATCACAGCGCTGCAGACTTTGCAAAAACTGGGATTTAAAATAAAATCCTTAAGAAGGGCAAACTACTACAAATTCTCAGTTGAGGGAGACTCTTCAAAATTCAAGGAGGAAATAAAAAAAGTGGACATTCTTGTCAACGCAAACAAGCACTTATGTGTTTTTTCAATGGAAAAAAGCAATGATTCAAGAATACTTGTCAAAGACATAGATGATTCAAATGAAGCTTTGTTGTCAACTTTAAATCACAGGCTAGGAATAAAAGGCATAAAATCAATTGAAAAAGGCACTTTGTGGAGCATGGACGCAAACAAGGTTGTTGCAGAAAAAGCAGCGAAAGAATTATTAGCAAATGAGCACTATCAGGAATTCAAGGTGATGTAAATGAACAAAGTTTTGGTTATATTCGGCTCAAAGACAGACGAAAAAGTCTACAATGAAATAGTTTCAACATTAAAAAAGCTAAAAGTTCCTTATGAGCTAAGAGTCAGTTCGGCGCACAAGACTCCGGATGATGTTGAAAAAACACTTGAAAATGATTATTCCGTTGTGATTGCAGGCGCAGGACTGGCTGCGCATTTGCCGGGCGTTGTTGCAGCAAAAGTAATGCGGCCTGTAATTGGAGTGCCTTGTGAAGGAAACTACCAGGGATTGGATTCTTTGCTTTCAATTGCGCAAATGCCTCCGGGAATTCCTGTTCTTGCTGTTGGAGTCGGACAGGCAAAAACTGCTGCTGAAAACTGCGCAAAGATGATGAAAAAATATGAAGCAGTAACATTAATAGGAGATAGGGACAACGAAGCTGTAAAAAAATGTGTTGAGACATTAAAAAAGTTTGATGTCGCCTATGTCTTTGAAGACAAGCCAAATCCTGCAACAGTCAACATCGAATTCACTTATTTTGACGAGCCTGTTGAAAAGAAAGACGAGCTTGTAATATACTGCCCATTATTGCTTTCAAAAGACGATAGGGCAGAAGCTTCAATTAATTTTCTGAAGCATACAAACCACGGATTGTGGGTTGGACTGAATAATGGCGTTAATGCCGCAGTTGCTGCAGTTGAAATTCTAAATATGGACAACAGCTTTGAAGAGCTTCTTTCCATGTACAGAAGGGAAATGGGAAAGAAAGTTCTGGATGCAAACAAATGAATGGGACGGAGAGTAATCTGATAACTCAGATTGCAGAATGGTTTGCAAATGAAGACAACCTCGACGGACTTCAAAGACAAGCAGAGAGGATAGTCCCGGGATACGGAGAAGATGTGGTTCATCAAACTTATGCCAAAGCTTATGACTATTTAGTTAGACATCCGGATTTTGTTCTTAGAAAATCAATAAATCGGTGGGTTTATGCCTTAGCCAGGAACGCAGCATTAGATATTCTAAAACACGATAAATCTGTGAGGCCTTATCAAGATTATATTGCCTCTTTGTTTTATGGTGAAGACCCAACACCTTTTCTTGACACAACTTTAGGAGAGACAGAAGAAGTGACTTTAGCGCGCATAGTTAATGAAGAGGTATCCAGACTGCCGCAGATTAATCGTGAAGTTATAATATTACATTATTATGAAAGAAAGGGATACCCAGATATAGCAACATTGCTAGGCATAGGAATAAGTGCAGCAAAACAGAGGGCATTTAAAGGAAGGGGCATATTAAGCGAAGCAATTCTTTCCCGCGTTCAAAACATCCCTTATTGTTTAGAATCTGCAGCGTGATTGAAAATGATAGACGACAAAACAATAAAAAATCAGTTGAAATACACATTAGAGGAAACAGATTTCCCTCAGCTGGGGAAGAAATACAAGGGAAAAGTAAGAGATGTTTATGCTGCAGAAGACAGGATTTTTCTGATTGCAACTGACAGGCAGTCTGCTTTTGACAGGAACCTTGCAAACATCCCTTTCAAAGGCCAGGTACTGACGCAGACGTCTGCATTCTGGTTTGAAAAAACAAAAGATATTGTCCAAAACCATGTTATAAGCATTCCAGACCCAAATGTAGTTGTGTGCAAACAACTAAAGGTATTTCCTGTTGAATTTGTTATAAGGGGGTATATAACCGGCGTGACAAGCACTGCAGCATGGACCGCGTATGAAAAGGGGGAAAGAAATTTTTGCGGAAATATCCTGCCGGAAGGAATGAGAAAGAACCAGAAATTTGACAATCCAATAATAACACCAACAACAAAATCAACAGAGCACGATGAAAAGATATCCGCAGAAGAGATTATCAGCCGCGGCCTTATGACAAAGAAGCAGTGGGATTTTGTTGCAGAAAAAGCATTCAGGCTTTTTGAAAGGGGAACAGAAATATCGGCAAAAAACGGGCTTATCCTTGTGGACACAAAATATGAATTCGGCTATGATGATAAAGGGAGTATCTTCCTTATAGACGAGATACACACGCCTGATTCTTCAAGGTTCTGGATAAAAGAGAATTATAAAGAAAGGTTTGCAAAAGGCGAAGAGCCGGACAATATCGATAAGGAATTTCTAAGGCTCTGGTTCAAGCAGAATTGCGACCCCTATAAAGACAAGGTGCTTCCAGAAGCCCCTGAAGAACTGGTTATTGAGCTGAGCAAAAGGTACATGATGCTTTTTGAAATGATAACCGGCAAAATCTTTGAGACAAAGAATGAAGATGTTTCTGAAAGGATAAAAAATAATCTTAAGAAAGCTGGATTCTTTTAATCAATTAAAAAGCAAGGTTTATATAAAAGGGGCATATCACTGATTTATGGAGTTCTTAAAATTCGGATGGGCCGGGGTGTACATCCTTATCGGATTGTACCTGATTTACAGAATCTTTCTCAAAAGAGACCCGCATAAAAGGGAATACGAAAAAATGTATCATGAAATAGTCAATTCTGATAAATACAAAGTCAAAGGTCAGTGGAAGTAACACAGTGGTTTCTTTGATTTTTTAATAATTAATAATTGTTTGAAGAAAAATTCTCATGCTGTTGCGCTGATTAAATTTTTACGGAAAGAATTGTCCCTGTTGCCTTATCTCATCCCTTTTTGCTGCATCTTTGACTGGACTAGTGTAAGCTGTAAGAACTGCATCATTTCTATACACTAAATTTCCATCGGAATCAAATATTTGAAAAATTCCTGTTCCGTGTCCTGCAAATACTGAATGTCCTCCTGCTAAATTAACAAAGTACCTAGGACTAATGTCCATCACAATTCCCTTATTTTCCACAAGGTCCGGATTAAATGCTTCTTTGACTTTTAATGTAGCCCTCTTCCCGATAAGCGCCTTAGCTATACTCTCGTCTGAAGGCTGAGGACTCTGGACTGTTTCATGAATTCCACTAATATCAACCACCTTTAACCACTAAAAAATAGATATTATATAAAAATGTTTTTAATGTGATAATAACCAATTAGAACAATATTAAAACGCCAATTACTCTATTCTCATGCTGTTGCGCTGATTATGGCGATTGTGCCGCTTGCAATCATTTCAATTGCGACTGCTGTTAAAAATAATCCCAATATCCTTGAACTTATGTCCACAATATGTATGTTTACTCTGGGAACAGAATAGGCAAAAAGAATGAAAACTATTCCTACCAGTATGAATGCCATAAAAAGGTTGAAAAGAATGGCTGCCTGGCCTATCTCGTATGCTTTTATCGTTATGAAAGAAATTGTAGCAGGGCCAGTAAGCAAAGGGGTTGCGATTATTGAGATGAGGCCTTCTACCCCTTCAACTTTTGCCTCTTTTTCGTGCTTTGGCTTTATTGTATCAAGGCCAAGCAGAAGCAATACTACTCCACCTGCAATCCTGAATGAGTTTAAGGAAATTCCAAATAGGCTGAACAATGAAGGGCCTACAACCGCAATTATGACTGCAATGACAAAAGCAGTTACAACGGAGATAAAAGCCACTTTCTTGACATTCATCTTCTGCTTATAGGCGCTCATCAGCAAAGGAAAAGATGACAGCGGATTAAGCAGTACGAATATCTGGATTATAAGTGCCAAGCTTGGTGCGAATGCCATTCAATAAAATAAAGAAAGGTGGTTTATAAGATTTTCTTTTACATAAGTTTATAAATTTAAAAAATACAGATTAATCATAAATTTGATACCCTGAGCAAAGCCTGATCTTTTTAACTCAAAATGCTAAAATTCCTGAAAGAATTTGCCGCAAGAATTGAAATCTACTTCACTATATACAAAGACGCCGGAAAATTCAGGATTTTAATAAAGGGATTAAAAATTGCCACTTTAGCGCTGGCTTTTATTATTATCCTGCTATTTTTATTAAAAATGAGCCAAAAAGGCAATACAATGGACGATAAAGCCTTGCCAGAAAAAAATAATTCTAAAATTTCAGTGTGCGGGGATTATATTTTAGATCAAAATGAGCAATGCGAATTGCAGGATTCGGGCCAAGCATGCCCCCAAGAAACAAGGCAATGCAATTTGATGAAATTTGGGCAGAGAGACCAGTTTGGAAGCTGCATGTCAAATTGTTCCTGTGTTTATGATGAATTCAAATACAGCTGTGTTAAGGGAATGTGCGATGCACAATGCAGTGAAGACGGTACTGGATGCCCTATTGGCGAAACATGCTTTGTGGAAAGCTGTGTCTGCGTTAATGCCTGCGGCGATGGCGAGCTAAACTTCGGGGAAGACTGCAAATCATGCCCAATCGATTGCCCGGAGAAAATATGTCCTGCTAAAGTTAATGCAAATTGGAGCAAAGATATATTTTTTGCTAATGATACCGGAAATTTTACTGTAGTAATATATGATAAATCAGGAAATGCGATGCCTTATGTTGGCTTTTACATTGAAACATTTATTAACAACAAATTTTTTGCTAGCGAGTATCACACAATGCCGCCTAGAAGAGAGTTTGTAATCCAAGGAATATACAGGGACAAAAGAATGGCTGGTTTAAGCACCAATATCATAAGAACAAATGTGAAGGGGTGCCAGGAAGTTAAGGGCATTGCCTATGCTGAATTTAAGCTTAATTGAAAATAAGATCAATGACAGAGTATCTGGATTTCAACAGAGAATCATCACTTGCTTGACACGTGCATTACCCATGCCAGGCATCCTGCAGCAAAAAAGCCTATGTAGCTGAAGTAAACCGGCACGTTAAATCCTGATATATTAACCTGCCATCTAAATATTATTCTTGAAAGATGCAGCACTGCCACAATTGCGAAAATTGCTGCTGACAATGTTAAAGCGCTTTCCTTCTTCATGTTTCTTAAAAAGCAGAACGGGTATTTAAAAGTATCCGAAATAATAAGGTTTAAATATATCCTAATTGCATAAACACTGCTAAAATGGTAATTCATCACATAAAGAAATTCTTTGCAAATCAGAAGAAGAGGATCTCTGAAATGAGGAAGGAAAAGAATAAATTAGAATCTTTCCGTGAAACAGAGGAGATGAAGAAAGCCGAGGAGCTAAAGAGAGAAGCCGATCGTCTTGCCCAGTTAAAGCAGTACAAAACTGCAATAGAAGAATATGCCAAAGCATTAGAGCTTTATCCTTACAAAGGCAATGAGCCAGATATTTTTAAAAACGCAGCAGAATTTGTTTTCAAGTGCAACTACAATGTTGCAGCATGCTATTCTTATCTTGATAATTTTGAAGAATCAATAAACTTCTTTGACAGGGCTTTGCTGATTGAAGCGGCAGATGATGAAAATAAAGTGCGCGCTTTGATGGGCAAGGGCAACTGCTTCTATAGGACAAAATTGTTTATTGAAGGAAGATACAGGGCAGGCGCTTATAGGATTTCAATGGATTCTGATTTAGAAGTTAATGACAGCAAAGTTGAAAGGTATAAGGAAAAAGACAAGAAGCACAATCTTATAGATTTGGCACACAAATGCTTTACGCAGGCTGTTGAGCTGGACAAGAACAACATTGACGGCTGGTACAATAAAGGCCACATGGAATATCTGATGAACAAAATAAAAGAAGCTGTCCAGTCTTTTGATAATGTTCTTGGAATAAACAAAAATTATGAAAACAAAGAATCCGTTCCATTATTTGATGAAATCAAGATGGAAAAAGGCGTCACAATCAAAGGCTCTGAGATAACGGAAAGAAGCGAGAGCGCAGAGCCAATCTTCAAGACAAAAACAGGCCATATGGTGAAGACAAGGGCAGAAGTTGAAATTGCAAACTTTTTGTTCAACAACAACTTAATGTTTCAGTACAATGCAGTTGCTACATGGGCTGACAAGGATGATTTCCGTTCTTCTTTTTATATTCCAAAGCTTGACCTTTACATTGACCACCATCCTTATGACCACATCAAGGAATACCAGAAAACAATGAAATTAAAAATAAAACAGTACGAGAAGCACAAGAAAAAGCACATTTACACAACTTCTGAAGACGAGAAAGATATGGAAGACTCGCTTAAGCTGAAGATGAAGCCTTATGTTATGCTGTAGGATTTGATTTGTTTATTCTATTAGATTCTTGCTGAACAATTTTACACTGCGTAGTGCTGGAAAACTTTTATCATATTTCAGATTCGGTTATGTTAGCAATGGCAAAAGCAAAAAACATATATACCATTCTCAGATAGTAACTCAAAAGGATGATGAAATATGCCTAAATGGAATTTTATAAATGGTTTGGATAACCAAGTAATTGAATCAGTTGATCCAAGGTGGGTATCGGCATTAGAAGTTGCTTTAACCTCTCAGGCTACCCCTGATCAATCAGGATATCACGTAAATGCTGGCGGTGTTACAAAAAAAGGCAACTTTGTTTCAGGCTCTAATCATGAGATGGCAATAACAGATACAGTAACTCATGGTGAAGAAGCAGTTATTGTTGCCGCATTGGAAACGTTTGGAAGGGAAGATCCTATTGAAGTAATCGCTTTTGCAGGGTTGGGCGGCGGTGAAATTGCAAGCCCATGCGGCAATTGCAGAGACAGCATAAGGCAATATGCTGATCCAAATAATTTGGTAATAATCAATGCCCCAAGGGAAGGGGGAAAAGCAGTCCTTGTTCCCGGCCGCGCGTATTTCAAATCCGATTTTATCGAAGTGAAAGAGACAGGAGAATTAAGATTTGCGGCAATAAAACAAGCAGTACTGGCTGAACAATCTGCTTATGATATCTATTCAACAAAATCCAGCCCTAAGATTTATGGTGCAGTTATTGCATGTGAAAATGGAAGTATTTTCAGAGGCAGTTTTAGGGGAGATGTAGCTTATCATCCTGATTTGCCAATTTCTGCTGCTATTGCTAATTTTCGCGACGGCAGTGATGATCCAAGCAGAAAAAGTATAAGGGAAATAGTAGTTGCCAGCACTGGAAGCATTCCTGATGTAATGTATAAAGACAGGCAGCATGCTTTAGAGCTTGCTGAAGCCATGCAGTCATTGAATGGAAGATCCGGAAACCCCTTGCCGGTATATTTAGTCAACATGGGAAATGACGGTTCTATGAAAATCTTTAAGACAGATACCAATGAATGGTTGCCGCATAGGTTTTCACCTAAACATTTGGGATTAGAAGGCGCAATGGCAGGCAGTTATGCCAAACTGTTTTGAAAATATGTTTTTGTTTTTTCCCAACCGAAACCAGCGAAAATTTCTTCAAACTTTTCTGGGTATTCGAAAGCAAGCTTCCGAAACCAGCGAAAATATTTTAGATTTTCTGGGTATTCGAAAGTTTCACTTTCGAAACCAGCAAAAATCCTTTAGATTTTTTGGGCTTCGGAAATCATAAATTGATTTCCGAAACCTTTATTAATAACTTAAAACGCTTACTATTTTTTAATGAGCGTCAATAAGGAAGTTAAATTAGTTCTAGAAAATGGGGACGAGTTCAAAGGCTTTTCTTTTGGAGCCGAGCATTCTGTTTCAGGAGAAGTTGTCTTCAACACAGGGATGGTCGGCTATCCTGAGACTCTGACAGATACAAGCTACAAAGGCCAGATTCTCGCTTTAACATACCCTTTAATCGGAAACTATGGCGTCCCTAGCAAAGAGATTGAAGACAAACTGCATAAATATTTTGAATCAGACAAAATACAAGTTCAAGCTTTGGTTGTTTCCGACTATTCTTTTGATTATTCTCACTGGAATGCAAAAAAATCATTGTCAGAATGGCTTAAGGAGGAAAATATTCCTGCGATTTATGGAATTGACACAAGAAGATTAACTAAAACTTTGAGAGAAAAAGGAGCAATGCTCGGTAAGATTGTATTCAACAATGAATCAATTGATTTTTTTGACCCAAACAAAGTTGACATTGTAAATGAAGTTTCTGTCAAAGAGCCAATCACCTACAACGAAAAGCCAAACCAGAAAAAAGTCGTTATAATCGACTGTGGCGTAAAAAACAATATCATAAGAAGCCTAATCAAAAGAAATCTAACTGTAGTAAGGGTTCCTTACGATTACGATTTCATGCGCGAACACTTTGACGGGCTTCTTGTCTCAAACGGGCCAGGAGACCCAAAGATGTGCGTCCAGACTATCTACAACGTTGGAAGAGCATTAAAACACAACATTCCGACTTTTGGCATCTGCCTTGGTAATCAGATAATAGCATTGGCAGCTGGCGGAGACACTTACAAATTAAAATATGGGCATCGTTCGCAAAACCAGCCATGCACTTTAGCTGGAACAAAAAGATGCTACATCACAACTCAAAATCACGGCTTTGCTGTTGACATGAAATCACTCGATGAAAACTGGGAAGAATATTTTGTTAATGCAAACGACGGCACAAACGAAGGCCTTAAGCATAAAACAAAACCGTTCTTCAGCGTTCAGTTCCATCCGGAATCGACGCCGGGGCCGGTTGACACTGAATTTTTGTTTGACGAATTTGTAAAATTATTAAAATGAACAAGCCAAAAAAAGTATTAGTATTGGGAAGCGGATCATTGAAGATAGGGCAGGCAGGAGAGTTTGATTATAGCGGAAGCCAGTGCCTGAAAGCATTGAGGGAAGAAGGAATAGGCACAGTTCTCATTAATCCAAACATTGCAACAATCCAGACAAGCGAGGGAATGGCCGACAAAATCTATTTTCTTCCTGTAACGCCTTATTTTGTTGAGGAAGTCATAAAAAAAGAAAACCCGGATGGAATAATGCTTTCATTTGGTGGACAGACTGCATTAAATTGCGGTGTTGACCTTTACGACGCAGGAATTTTTGAAAAATACAAAATAAAAGTTCTTGGAACACAGGTCGATGCAATCAAGATGACAGAAGACAGGCAATTGTTTGCAGACGCACTTAAATCCATAGACTTGAAAACGCCGGAAAGCGAGACTTCAAAATCAGTTGAAGAAGCGTTGAAAATTGCCGAGCAACTAACGTATCCTGTAATGATAAGGGTTGCTTACGCGTTGGGAGGAGCAGGTTCTGGTGTATGCTGGACAAGAGAAGAGCTGGAAACAAGATCAAAAAGAGCATTTGCATATTCCACTCAGGTTCTTGTTGAAAAATATCTCGGTGGATGGAAAGAAATAGAATATGAAGTTGTAAGGGACGCGTACGACAACTGCATTACAGTCTGCAACATGGAAAACTTTGACCCGATGGGAATCCATACTGGAGAATCAATTGTTGTTGCCCCGTCGCAAACTTTGACAAATTCAGAATATCACAAATTAAGGGAGATTGCAATAAAAGTAATAAGGCATCTTGGAATTGTTGGCGAGTGCAACATTCAGTATGCATTTGACCCGCATTCAGAGGATTACAGGATAATAGAAGTCAATGCGCGCCTTTCAAGAAGTTCTGCTCTTGCGTCAAAGGCAACAGGCTATCCGCTTGCTTTTGTTGCTGCAAAGCTCGCTTTAGGATATTCACTTGTTGAAATTGAAAATTCAATAACAAAAGTCACAAAGAGCTGCTTTGAGCCTGCTTTGGATTATATTGTTGTAAAAGTTCCAAGATGGGATCTGCAGAAATTCAAAGGAGTTAGTTTTGAAATCGGAAGCGAGATGAAAAGTGTAGGCGAAGTCATGTCAATAGGAAGAAAATTTGAGGAAGCGATACAAAAAGCAATAAGGATGCTGAACATTAATCTGCACGGGCTTGTTGCAAACAATTTCACTTTTAATGATATTGACAAGGAATTAAAAAACCCGACTGACAAAAGACTGATTGTGATTCCTGAAGCAATCAAAAGAGGCTACTCAATTGATAAAATACACGAGTTTACAAAAATAGATAAATGGTTTTTGCACAAGATAAAAACTGTGGTGGAAACAGAAGCAGAATTGTCAAAGTACATCATAGAAAATGTTCCTCCGCAGCTGATAAAAAAAGCAAAACAGCAGGGATTCTCAGATTTCCAGCTTGCAAGATTAATGTTTAAGGATGCACAAGGCAATCTTGAAAACGAAATAACCCGGGTGAGGGAATTAAGAAAAAAGAACAAAATAATTCCGGTTGCAAAACAGATTGACACATTGGCTGCAGAGTATCCTGCAAAAACAAATTATCTTTATATGACCTATAACGGAGATGATGATGATGTTTCTTTTGAAAATCACAAAAGCGCAATTGTTCTCGGCTCAGGTGCATACAGGATAGGCTCTTCTGTAGAGTTTGACTGGTGCTGCGTTAACTCTGTAGCTACCTTAAAGAAACAGGGATACCAGACAATCATGATAAACTACAATCCGGAAACCGTAAGCACAGATTATGACATATGCGACAGGCTTTACTTTGATGAATTAAGCCTTGAAAGAGTTCTTGATATTTATGAAAAAGAAAATCCAAGCGGGGTTGTGGTCTCAATGGGCGGCCAGATTCCAAATAATCTGGCAATGAGGCTGCACAGGAAGAATGTAAAAATACTTGGAACAGCGCCTGAAAGTATAGACAATGCAGAAGACAGGCATAAGTTTTCCTCGATGCTTGATATATTAAAGATAGACCAGCCGGAATGGGCAGAATCCAAATCAATAGACGAAGCTGAGAAGTTTGCCGACAAAGTAGGCTATCCTGTGCTGATAAGGCCTTCTTATGTATTAAGCGGAGCTGCAATGAGAGTTGCATCCAACAAGGAAGAGCTTGACCAGTATCTGAAGAAGGCAGCTGAAGTTTCAAAAGAGCATCCTGTTGTTATAAGCAAGTTCATAACGAATGCAAAAGAAATAGAAATTGATGCAGTTGCAAAAAACGGAGACATTGTGATATATGCAATCTCAGAGCACATCGAAAATGCAGGCGTTCATTCAGGAGACGCCACAATGGTTTTGCCGCCGCAGTTCACTTATTTGCAGACAATCAAGAAAATAAAAAGCATAGCAAAGAAAATTTCAAAGTCTTTGAACATAACCGGGCCTTTTAACATACAGTTCATTGCAAAAGAAAACCACATCAAAGTCATAGAATGCAATTTAAGGGCATCAAGAAGCTTCCCATTTGTTTCAAAAGTAACCAAGCACAATTTCATCGACATTGCAACAAAGGCAATGCTAGGAATGGAAGTCAAAAAAGAGTATAATACAATGGATATTGATTATGTTGGAGTCAAGGCTCCTCAGTTTTCATTCTCCAGATTGCACGGCGCAGACCCCGTATTAAGCGTGGAGATGGCATCAACAGGTGAAGTGGGCTGCCTGGGAAATGACCTGAATGAAGCATTTTTGAAATCGCTGCTGTCTGTTGGCTTCGTTATTCCAAAATCAAGCATTTTATTGTCAACAGGCCCGATAAAAAATAAAGCTTACCTTTTGGAAAGCATAAAAAAACTCGATAAAAGAGACTACAAGCTGTATGCCACTCCCGGAACAGCAAAGTTTTTGGAAGAAAACAAGGTAAAAGTTGAGACTCTTTACTGGCCAGATGAGCCAAAAGAGCCAAACGTTTTGACTTATATTCAGGAAAAGAAAATCGACCTTGTGATTAATATTCCAAAAACCCTTGAAAATCAGGAATTGGAAAATGATTATACTATAAGGAGAAAGGCAGTTGACTTCAATATTCCGCTTTTAACCAACGCCCAGATTGCAAAGCTCTTCATAGAGTCAATCTGCAAGAAAAAGATGGAAGAGCTGGAAATCAAGGCGTGGGACGAATATTAGGATTAACTTCTTTTAGTACTTTGATAAAGTTCTCTTACTTGATCAATTAAAAGTCTTGTGTTGTATGGTTTTGTATGATGAAAATCAAAATCGACACCTTGAGTTAATCCCAAATCTCCTGTTGGAGAAATTCCAGAATCAGCAACAATTACCATTTTACATTTTTCTTTTATTCTTTTAACTAAATCAGACGACATGCTAAACTTATCTGACGTGCCAGAATTATTTATTACATTAAATGGGTCTACTATAACGACTTGGTATACTCCATTATTCAGTCCAGCTTCAACCAAAGAGAAGTTATTATTTGCATCAACTAGGTTAGGAAATTCTCTTTCTAATTCTTCTAATTCAAATGTCGCTTGTGTAAGGTCATCAAGCATTAAAATTCTTTTGCCTTCTGCTTCAGTTACAGTTTTCATTAAGAATAGGGGATGTTTTTTATTTATAAATGTATCTCTTTTCACCACTTTAAAATAGCTAATAATTAGACTACACATTTAAATATAGCCTATTGGTTACTCGTCTAAAGGGTCTTTTAATTGATATCTCATAAAAAATACATGGAGCTTGCGCTTAAGCTTGCTGAAAAAGGTCGTGGAACCACGAGCCCAAACCCGATGGTGGGCTGCCTAATTGTCAAGCGCGGCAGGATTGTTGGAAAAGGATTCCACAAAAAAGCAGGCTGCGAGCATGCTGAAGTTCTTGCAATTGAGTCTGCAGGAAAGAAAACAGCGAATTCTACAATGTATGTAACTTTGGAGCCATGCTCTCACTGGGGAAAAACACCACCGTGCACTGAAAAGATTGTAGAAGCCGGTGTCAGAGAAGTAATCATAGGGATGAAAGACCCAAATCCGCTTGTTGAAGGTTTCAGAGAGCTGAAATTTCGCGGATTGAAGACAAAAATAGGAATTCTCGAAGAAGAAGCAAAGAAACTGAATGAAGCTTATATCAAATATATGAAGACAAAGAAGCCTTTTGTAATATTAAAAGTTGCAATGAGCCTTGACGGAAAAATTGCAACATCCAAAGGAGATTCAAAGTATATCACGAGCAAGGAAGCAAGGACTTATGTTCACGAGATAAGAAGCAGCGTTGATGCAGTAATGGTCGGCCTTAACACCGTTTTGAATGACAATCCTGAATTAACTGTGAGGCATGTTGAGGGGAAAGATCCATTGAAAATAGTTGTTGACAGCCAGCTTAAGATACCGAAAAACTGCAACCTGATGAAAGAGCCTTCAAAACTGATAATTGCCACAACAAACAAGGCATCAAAAAAAGAAATAATAAAATTCGAACAAAAGGGAGTCAGGATAATCATAACAAAAGCCAAGAAAGGGATGGTTGACCTAAACGATTTGATGAAGCAGTTGGGAAAGCACGAGATAATGAGCATAATGATGGAAGGGGGCTCCCAGCTGAACAGCTCTGCAATCAAAGATGGCATTGTTGACAAAGTAATAATATTCACGGCTCCAAAAATAATAGGAAATGGAATTGGTGCAATCGGAAACCTCGGAATTACAAAAATAAACAAAGCTATTCCACTAAAAGACCACACTTTCAGGAAGATAGGAAAAGATCTCCTTGTTGAAGGGTATCTATAGAAAAGGTAAAATTGAAAATAAATAATGAAAAATTAAAAAAGGCAATATCTTTAGCCTCAATTATACTAATCACTTTTTTTGCTAACGAATGGTTTAGAGAAGCATACAACCAACCTTCTGAGCTAGTAAAATGGGTAATGATTTTTGTATCATTAATGCGAGCGTAGCGAGCACTGGGGTTTAATTCCCCGACCTTCAGGTCGT
>JBBSWH010000002.1:0-55875 GCA_038046385.1 Nanobdellota archaeon
AAACGACCTGAAGGTCGGGGAATTAAACCCCAGTGCTCGCTACGCTCGCATTAAGTATTTATTTTGCCATACTAAAAATAACCCACTAGCTTACTATAGATAGGATAAAATTTAAACCAGAAATTTTCCTTATTTAAAAGTTTTAGAAGCACTATTATCGGGTTTGGGAATAAAAAACAAACTAATAAAAAGTAAGATTGTAATCACTGAAGACAGATTTATCCCTAGTTTACCAGTGATTTTAAACAAGAGTATACCAATGAGCAAGCCAACCAGCATATAAAGAATTCTTTTCGCCGTTGAAGTCCTCTTTATACCTTTCTTTTGGCTTTGATTATAAGCCATAGCAATACCCATGAATCCCAGAATGCCCACAATAAACAAGATGCTTTGAATAATGCTTATTGTTGTCACATCAAGAAAGCTTGATTGCACTAAACCAAGAAATAAAATCCAAAAGGATCCAAGCGCACCAATAGTCATAAAAACCCAGGACAATGTTTTGTAATTTTTCATTTTACCAATGTAAACCTGCAGCCTATATAATATTTCTCTTTAAATGATTTCTTTTCCATACTGAAAATAACTGCTTAGCTTACTATAGATAGGATAAAATTTAAATATAGACCATCCTTTACGGTAATATGGCGCAACCAAAATATAAGATAGCAACAATTGGTTCTCATTCTGGACTGCAGATATTCAAAGGAGCGCACGATGAAGGCTTCAAGACAATTGCAATATGCAAGAAAGGCTCTGAAACTCCCTATAAAATGTTTGGAGTTGCAGATGAGGTTATTTTTGTTGATTCTTACAAAGATTTTCCCAAAATACAGGATGAGCTGATAAAAAAAAATGCTATTGTCATACCTCATGGTTCTTTCGTAACATATATGGGCTTTGAGAATGTTGAAAAGCTGAAAATAAGCTATTACGGCAACAAGAAAATCCTGAAATGGGAATCAGACAGGCATCTTGAAAGGCAATGGCTCGTAAATTCTAAGTTAAAAGTTCCGTTATTGTTCAAAAGCCCGAAAGACATTGACAGATTGGTAATTGTAAAGTTCATGGGAGCAGAAGGCGGCAAAGGATATTTCCTTGCAAAAGATGAAAAAGATTTTAACAAAAAAATCAAGCCGTACAAATTAAGAAAATATGTCATACAGGAATACATAATCGGAGTTCCTTTATTCATCCATTACTTTTACTCTTCATTGACAAATGAGCTTGAGATAATGGGAATGGACATAAGATACGAGAGCAACGTCGATTCTCTTGGAAGAATCTCAGCAAGAGACCAGTTAGTTTTGCCAAAGATAGATCCAAGCTATGTCATCGTAGGAAACATTCCTGTTGTAGTAAGAGAATCGTTTTTGCCAAGGCTAATTGAAATGGGCCAGAATGTTGTCAAGGAATCGAAAAAATTAGCTCCGCCAGGATTGTTTGGGCCATTCTGCCTTGAAACAATCCTGACGCCGGAAGAAGAGATTTTTGTGTTTGAAATATCTGCAAGAATTGTCGCAGGCACAAACCCGTTCATAGAAGGAAGCCCTTACACAGCATTGAAATACGATGTGCCGATGTCAACAGGAAGGAGAATTGCACGCGAGATAAAGAACGCAATCAAAACAAATCAATTAAAGAAGGTGCTTTGCTAAAATGGAAAAAAGAACAAAAATCATAATACTGGTGATTTCCTCAATTTTTTTAATTGTTGTTGCATTAGTAATACAAAAACAAAATTTAAAGAAAACAGTAGATGTTTATTTGAGTATGGATACTACAAATCAAAAAGTAATTGAAAAACTCTCAATTGATAACCCATTCATTACTCTTGAAACGCCAATATTATTTGAAAAAGGACAAAAAGAGGTTATTACAATTGGAATAAAAAATATTTACAATTCAGTTATGAATTATAGCATAAAGATTGATTCTTTAGAAACTGGACAAGAAGACAATTTTAAAAGTTGGTTCCAATTCAGTTTTGACTCAATAACAATAGAAGCAAATGGTTCTTTAGCTAAAAAGGGTATGATAACCGTCCCAATTGATGCAAAAGAAGGTGAGCATAAATTTGAATTAAGCCTTATTGATGATGATGATAAAGAGATAGCAACACGTAAATTGACAATTAATGTAAAAGCTTCAAATTAAAAAAATGATAACCCAAAAACAAATCTCAAAACTATTGGAAACGTACGACAAGAGAGAGATAACAATCGGAGTTCTTGGAGGCCATTCTGCATTGGATGTCTGCAGGGGCGCTCATTCTCATGGATTCAAAACATTAGTCGTTGCGCAAAAAGGAAGAGAGAAAGTCTACACAAAATATTACAAAAGAAGAGATAATCTGGGTTTTGTGGATGATGTTATCATAGTCAGCAAATTCTCAGACATAACAAAAAAAGAAGTGCAGGAAGAATTAAGAAAGCGCAATACAATTTTCATTCACAACAGATATTTCTGGGTTTACTGCAATTTTAAAGATATAGAAAGCAAATTTTTAGTTCCAATCTACGGCACAAGGGACATGGTAAAGCTTGAAGAAAGAGACGTGCCAAAAAATCAATATTACTTGCTGCAGAAAGCAGGAATCAGAATTCCAAAAATCTACAGGGACCCTAAAAAGATTGACAGGTTAGTTATCGTAAAAGTTGCAGAAGCAAAAAGAGGCTATGAAAGGGCTTTCTTCCTGTGTTCTAGCTACAATGATTACAAAATAAAATCAGAAGATTTGTTAAAAAGCAAATCAATAACAAAAGAAGCATTGAAAAAAGCAGTCATAGAAGAATACGCAATCGGCGCGCATGTTAATTTCAATTTCTTCTACAGCCCCTTAACTAATGAACTGGAATTGATGGGCACAGATACAAGAAGGCAGACAAATTTAGACGGAATTTTAAGGCTGCCGGCAGCAGAGCAGCTGGAAGTTCTTAACCACATAAAGCCAAAGATGATTGAAACCGGGCATTACACAGTAACTGTAAAAGAATCGCTATTGGAAAAAATATTTGACATTGGAGAAAGATTTGTCGCAGCAGCAAAGAAAGAGCACGGCATCGGAATAATTGGGCCATTTGCGCTTCAGGGCGCAGTTGTTGCAGAAGAAGGAAAGGAAGAAATTGTGATTTTTGACGTCAGCATGCGCATTCCAGGCTCTCCAGGAACATTATTCACGCCATATTCAGGATATCTTTACGGATTTTCAATCAGCTACGGAGAAAGAATTGCAATGGAAATTGCAAAGGCGCTTGAAAACGGAAAATTGGACATTATCTGCACTTAAAATGAAAAAGATAACAGCAATTTTATTGGCAATATCGATTTTAGCATTCGCAGTATACGGAAATTTAGATGATTATCCAAAAATGTTTGTCAAAAATGAAAAATTCAATGCAGTCATAGTTGTTGGAAATCAGGCGCCTTCAACAGATGCCATATCGCAGAGCAGTCTTATAAGCTTTTTTTCGGATTATACAAACAAGCCATTGCTGGGGGCTGCAAAATTATCAAGCGAAATAAGCTCGATGGACCAGAACATAATCTCAATAGGGAGCCCGTGCGACAACCCCATATCCTTGAAAATTATGGGTAATCCAAAAACATGCAATAAAGGGATACTCCCTGGAAAATCTATAATAAAATTATTTGAATATAACGGCTATTCTCATATGGTTATTGCAGGCTATGACGCTGCTGAAACAAGAAAAGCAGTTAACGGCCTTATTGATTACAAAAGCATTGACTTCAGCCAATATGAAGAAACAGAAGTTGAAGAAGCTGAAAAGGTTGATAAAATAATAAATGATATCAATGCCAAAATAGAGGAAAACAAAAAAATTGAGGAAGCAACAAAAGCAGATGAATCCGTAAAAGCTCCGGTTGAAGAAAAGCCGCTGGAAACTGCTGCTGCAGAAAACAAAACAGAAGAAAAACAGGAAAAAAGCATAATAAAATCAATCATGGATTGGTTAAAATCATTGTTCAGCTAAAATGATACTAGTATTAAATTTCGGAGGCCAATATTGCCACCTTATCGCAAGAAGGGTAAGGGATTTAGGAGTTTATTCTGAGATAGTCCCTTGCGACATTCCTTTAAGAGAGATAGGGAGATTAAAGCCTGACGGAATAATACTTTCCGGTGGCCCATCGAGTGTTTACGAGCACAATGCTCCGATGATGGACAAAAAGATTCTTGAGTTAGGAATTCCAATATTAGGCATATGCTACGGCCAGCAGCTAATAGGCAAATATGTCAACGGAGAAGTTATCGGCAATAAATTAAAAGAATTTGGAAAAAAAGAGCTTCGTGTAAAAAAGAACGGAAAGCTGCTGAAAGGGCTGTCAAAAAAAGAAACTGTGTGGATGAGCCACGGCGATTTGGTTGCAAAGCTTCCAAAGGATTTTGAAGTGCTTGCATCAACAGATACATGCACAATAGCCTCATTTGAAAACAACCAAAGAAAACTTTATGGAATCCAGTTCCATGCAGAGGTTATCCATACTCCGAAAGGAAATGAAATTTTCAAAAACTTTTTATTTGATATTTGCAAAGCAAAAAAAGACTGGCACATAAAGAGCCTTGCAAACAAGATTGTAAAGGAAATAAAAAAAGAAGTCGGAAGCAATTCTGTCATAATGGGTGTTTCGGGCGGAGTTGACAGTACTGTAGCCGCTACTTTGCTGCATAATGCAATCGGCAATAAGCTTTACTGTGTTTTTGTTGATCATGGATTAATAAGAAAGAATGAAGCAGAGGAAGTAAAGGATTTCTTCGAGAAGCGCCATAAGTTCAAGCATTTCTATGCTATTGATGCTTCAAAAATATTCCTGGAAAGACTAAATGGGATTACGGACCCTGAAGAAAAAAGAAAAATCATAGGGCACACGTTCATAGAAGTGTTTGACAGCAAAGTGATTGAGCTCGAAAAAAAACATCCTGCAATAAAATTTCTTGGGCAGGGAACAATTTACCCTGACAGGATTGAGAGCGCGCAGCCTTCAAAGCACGCTTCCAAAATCAAAAGTCATCATAATGTAACGCTTCCAAAAAATATGAAGCTAAAAGTTATTGAGCCATTAAAGGAGTTTTACAAGGATGAAGTCAGAAAATTGGGAAGAGAGCTAAAAATACCAAATGACCTGTTAGACAGGCATCCGTTCCCTGGACCGGGCCTTGCAATAAGGATTCTTGGCGAGATAACAGAAGAAAGGCTCAAAATTTTAAGGGAAGCTGATTATATCTTCATCGAAGAGCTTAAGAAATCAAAATTGTATAATGAAACCTGGCAGGCGTTTGTCGCATTATTCCCGGTAAAATCTGTTGGCGTCAAAGGGGACGCAAGAACTTACGAGTATATTATCTCATTAAGAGCCGTAACAAGCCTTGATGCCATGACAGCTGACTGGGCAAGGTTTCCCAATGATTTCCTTGAAAGCGTGTCAAACAGGATTCTTAATGAAGTTGCAGGGGTTAACAGGGTTGTCTATGATATCACACAAAAACCACCAGGAACTATAGAATATGAATGATTATAGTGTCGGTTTTTGTGGGACGCCAAAAATCTTTGATTTTTGAGCGTATCACAAAAACCGCCTGCAACGATAGAATACGAGTGATAAATACCAATGGTCTTTTAAACCCAGCCGCTATTCTTCATAATATGGAAAAAATCAAGCCTAATACTTCAGCAAGTAAGAGGCCCTATAAGATTGTAGGGTTTTGCAGGCGCTGCAAGGAAAGGTTTGCTGTAGATATGGAGCAAAAGTACGCTTCAAAAAATTATTGCAAAAGCTGCGTAACCAGCTTTAAGAAGGGAGGAAACTAGAATGGTAGAAGGAACAGTAAAATTTTATAACAGCGCAAAGCACTTTGGCTTTATTGCTGGAGAAGACGGAAAAGAATATTTCGTCCACGAGAGCGGCCTTAAGGCAGGTACGTCAATAACAGAGGGAGACAAAGTTTCTTTCAATGTTGTAGACGGTGACAAAGGCCCAAAGGCTGATGCAGTAGAAAAGTTGTAAATTATTTCTTTGTTTTTTTATTTATTTTTTTAATTCTTGAGTGTCAAGAACCACCAGCAAGAGACTAGTGGAATGCTGCTGTCGCAAACTATTCCAGTGGTTCTTGAGCATGCTCAAAAATTTACACTATTGATTATTTATTTGGAAATTTTTGACATTTTATTTCCCCATCTCCATCCGGGCTTCTCGCCTTTTCTGTAGAAAATTACAAGAAGACTTGAGACTAACAAAATAATAGTCAGGAAAAATAATTGTGTGTTTGGAAGAATTTTTGTTGAAAGAATAACAAGAATGGCATAAATTCCAATAATAGCCCACCCTTCCCTACTGCACGGATACCATCCCCAGCCATAAGTTTTTGCTCTAAACCAGAGATTTTCTTTAGTAGAATGAGCCCTATCAGCATCCATAAGTCCTGCCATGGACTCCTTTTCTGGCATTTTCCCATGCCTTCTTGAAAAGCTTCTTCCCCCATGGAGTTGGATATTCTCCAGTGATGCACGCCATGCAAAGATCTTTTGCAGGTTTCCCGATGCTCCTGACAAGGCCTTCAACAGTCTGGTAAGACAACGAATCTGCACCAATATCATTTGCAATCTGTGCTAGTATCTTCTTGTCAACTGGCCCACGCATTGGCTTTTTTTCATAATTAGGGATAAGCAATTCTGTCACAGTCGACATGTCAATACCGTAAAAACATGGCCCCCTTATCGGAGGGCACGAAACTCTGATGTGGACTTCTTTTGCTCCGCCGGATTTCTTGATATAGTTAATCAGCTGTCTTGTTGTTGAACCGCGCACAATGCTGTCGTCAACAAGCAGCACTTTTTTTCCTTCAAGTATTTCTTTAAGTGCGGTGTACTTGTTTTGAACGCGGTCTTCCCTTGACGAGCCTTCGATGAATGTTCTTCCGACAAACCTGTTCCTCATAAGCCCTTCTGCGGCAAATGCCTTTAATTCGAAAGCCATTGAATCCCCTGCAGCTTTTGCAGTATCTGGGACAGGAACAACAACATGGCCCTTGTCTATTTTTTCCGTTTCTATTTTGGCTAACTCTCTTCCCAAATTAGTTCTTGTGATATACACTGATTTGTTGTCCAAAACAGAGCTTACGTTTGCAAAATATACCCATTCAAACATGCAATGTGCTTTTCTTGGGGAATCTGCATATTTTTTTATCTGGACTTTCCCATCCTTAACATGTATAAGATGTCCCGGCTGAAGATGCTCATATTCAGTAACACCGCAGTTTATCAAAGCGTTTGATTCAGAAGCAATAAGAAGCATATCATCTTTCCATCCATAGACTACTGGCCTGAATCCATGAGGATCCCTTAATACAATCATCTCGCCAAAAGCATTCATAAATGCAATGTTATAGCACCCATCTAATTTTTGTGCAAGCCTGGTGAAAACCTTTACAAGGTCTGGTTTCTTTGATTTTCTTAATTCCCTTGAGATATAATGCATCAGAATTTCAGTATCGCTGTCGTAAATTATGTGGTAATCGGATTTTTCAAGCAAGTTTTGCTTTAATTCTGTGTAATTTGCAAGGTTGCCGTTCCAGCAGAAGCTGAACCATTCCCATTTTCTTCCATGATGCCTTTCAAAAGGCTGCGCAAGGCTTCTTGATTCGCTTCCGGATGTTGCATACCTTACCTGCCCAATTCCCTCATTGCCCGCATATCTCTTGAAAATTTCTAATGACTGCGCTTTGTCGCTTGTTTTGAAAACTTCATTGACCGGTCCAAGGTCTTTGTATGTATCAAGAATTTGTGTTCTGTTTCTGTTGAAGGTTGTAACGCCTGCGCTTAGTTGCCCCCTGTTTTGCTGGTTAAGAAGAAGTTTGTAAAGATAGAATAGAGCCCTGTTGGCAGAATCGCCGTTTTCCTTGATGTAAACAGCTGCAATGCCGCATTGGTGGTTTGCTTCGTCTGACATTTACCCTCAGAGAGATCGAATTAAGCGGTTTTATCGCAAAATTCCCCCATGATTTTTGCAAGGCAATCGTGTTATATAAATCTTTCGTCTTGAAAAGTCAAAACTTTATAATTTATATAAAACATTGTTTTCACTATAGAAAATAAAGCTTAAAATAAAATAAAGAACCCTCTAAAATAAGAATATTATTTTACTTATAGCTCATATCGTCTCTGAAGTCTATAAGCTCCAGCATTTCGAAGAAGCCGTTCTTCTTTGCCTCTTCGCTCAAATTTATTGTTTCCATTTTTTTATTCCTCGTGATATACTAATTTTTTACCCTCTATAGTTAATTGGGTGTGTTTATACCTTTATATAGTTTATCCTTAAATTTTATAAATACTATAAACATTATATAAAAAAGAAATATTTATAAAGCACTTTAGAATACCTTATGGATATCATAAAGTTGGGTGTGAATTATATAACAATATAGAAATTGTTTTTTGCCTATAAACTGATGTATAGTTAATTATAACGCAGACTTGCCACTCGGCACAATCCCCAACTTAAAAGATGGGGTTTTTATTGTGCCTCGTTATTTATAGGCAAGTCTGCGAGATTGTAAATTCATGCTAAATCGTGGGTTTTAAACTCATGAATTTACAATAAACTTTAAAGGTGGTCTAACTTGAAAAGAAAAGTCATACAGATTGCGAATTCAACAATGCTTGTGTCTATTCCGAGGAAGTGGGCGCAGAAATACGGCGTAAAAAAGGGAGATGAGATTGAGGTTGAGGAAAACGGGAATAAGTTGGTTATAGGTGCTGATGCAGGGGTTGAATTAAAAAATATAGAAGTGGACATAACAGGACTGAATAGGACAATGATTATCTATTATATCCAAAATCTTTACAGATGCGGATATGACGAAATAAAAGTTATTTTTAATAGCCCCGTTGTGAAATATTTAAGAAAAAATGAAGAAGTTAGTGTTATAAGTATACTTCATAAAGAGGCAAACCGGCTTCTAGGTTACGAGATAATTCAGCAAAAAGATAATTTTGTGATTATAAGGGATATATCTACGAGTTCTATAAAAGAATTTGATACTGTTTTAAGGAGAATATTTTTATTAATAAATGATGTAAGTTCCGATTTGCTCAAGGGTATGTCAGAAAACAATAAGCCCCTTTTGCAGACAATAGAAGAAAAGCATGATTCAATAACAAAATTCATAAGTTACTGCCTTAGATTACTGAACAAGTATGGTTATCCTGACCACAGAAAAACATCCATGTTTTACCACATTCTCGCTACTTTAGACCGTTCTGTGGATGTGTTTAAATATGCTGCAAGAGATATCCTTGCATTAAAAAAGGGAGTTAGTCCAAAAACTGTTAATCTCTACAAGATGATAGATGAAGAAGTAAAGCTTTTGCATCAATTCTTTTTTAATTTTGACACTAAGAAAGTCGACGAGCTTTACACAAAAAGAAATGAATTTTTATCGAGTTTAAACGGTCAGAAATCTAAAATGTCTGCTGATGATATTTTGCTGATAAGCAAGCTTTCGCTGGTTATGGAACTATTTTTAGAAATAGAAGTTTCAAGAATGGGTGTAGAAGGTCCAATCAGCGGGTGACTGCCTCTTCAAGCCTGCTGACTTCAACTGAGTCAAGGCCCCTTATCTGAACTGATCTAGGGTCAGCATTTCCTTGAGGATAGATGAATGCAATGTTAAGTGAAGGGTGCACGTCATCAACAAAATGGGTGTTTCCAAGAGAAAATATTGCAGCCTGTTTTAGCAAAGCGCCGTTAACTACACTTACTAATCCATAATTTGACACTGGTGTAAGATCTTGTCCTTGCACAAAGACTCTTTGGGTCGGCGATTCTCCTAGTTTCTCAATCATAAAGTCTATCATTATGTCTTCCAAAGGTTTGTGCCCATTATTATGGCTGCTGTATGGGTCTTCAAGCCCTTTTAAAACCAAAGTATGCCTACCATTTGAGCTTACAAGTCTTACTGCTTCTACATTAGCAAGAGATGCTATTTCCGAATCATTAAGATAATTTCCAGCATCGATATATCTTCTAGTATGTTCCGAAAAATCCAGTTTCATTGGTTGTCTATCGTCAATCATTCTTGCTACGTTTGGCAAATCCTTTCCGAATAGTGTCATTATTTGCCTGTTTACATAGGCACTATGCACTTCAGCATAAGTTATTGGTTTAGTGACTATATCTTTTAACTTATCCACCATCCTTGCAATGCCCGTGGCATCTTCGATTATCTGTGCTCTGGTTTTTTGTTTTGAAGAATCATCAAGAAATAAATCGTCTGGAATCGGGGGATCCCTTACATACCACAAAAAAGCATAATCTTGCGTCCTTACTTTAAATTGCGCAAAATCTTGTGCATAAGTCTGCAGTCTGCGCATTTTTTCCGCTTCATCCATTTTAGATGCGTCAAGCCTCTTTCTTAATGCGTCCAGTCTAGTGTAAAGAAGCATAGGGATTGGACTAAATTCTGCCAGCGCTTCTTTTATTTTCATTGCTCCGTCATGGACTCCTGAAACGTATATCACATGATTGTCTGCAGGTACGGCGCTAAAGCCTTGATCTGGGAACTTCCTTAACGGCACATATGTCGTCCCGTGGTACTCATATTCTGCTCCAGATAGAACTAACCCTTTCTTTTTTAAACTGGCAAGCTTTTGTGGAGTTATTATCAGGCTATCTGGCCTTTCATTGTCTCCTTCTTTTCTTGCACCGTCTGGCCTAAATTTAGCTTTTGGGCCATATACATATCCATGGTTTTCTGTTAAAATATCTGCTCTTGTAGATTTGCCTGTTCTGGTTGCTCCTCCCAATATAACTATATGATAGCCGGTAGTAGAAGGTCTAATAAGATTAGGAGAATACTCTGATGTATTATTTGAGTCAAGTGGACTTGTCATTCTTATTCGGTTTTAAATCTAGTTAATATTACTTCGACTACCCCCTTTTTTACTCTTCGTAGGTAACTACTATATTTAAATCTATCGTATTTATATAAAATATATAAAAGGGCTGTAAAATTACCATAAATGGAATATATAACACTTAATCAAAAAGAATATAAACGCTCAAAATCACCAATTAATATGAAGATACTCCTCATAGGCAACGGAGCAAGGGAGCACGCTATTGCAGAAGCAATAACAAAAAATGCCGTCCTTTATTCGTACTTAAAATCCAAAAATCCCGGAATAATCGCATTGTCAAAAGGGTTTGAAACCGGCAGCTACAATGACATTGAAAAAATCAAAGCCTATGCAAAAAACATAAAGCCGGATTTTGTTTTTATCGGTCCGGAAGATCCTTTAAGCAGCGGAGTTGTTGATGCATTAAGCGGAATAGGGATTAAGGCGATAGGCCCAACTAAGAATCTTGCAAGGCTTGAAACTTCTAAGTCATTCACAAGAAATATTTTAAAAAAATACAAAATTGAAGGAAATCCAAAATTTGAAATTTTCAATAAATCAAATATAGGGAACGCAAAAAAATTCCTTGACAGCATAGAACAATGTGTCATCAAGCCAGATGGATTAACAGCTGGAAAAGGCGTAAAAGTCCAGGGAGATCATTTTTCAACAAAGCAGGAAGCTTTAGATTATTGCAATGAGATCCTGCAAACGCATCCTTCTGTTGTGATAGAAGAAAAGCTTGAAGGAGAAGAATTCTCGCTTCAGTGCTTAACAGACGGAAAAACTGTCATTGCGACTCCGCCAGTGCAAGATCACAAGAGGGCTTTTGCAGACGATAAAGGCCCAAACACAGGCGGAATGGGTTCATATTCATGCGAAGACCATCTTTTGCCATTCTTAAAAAAAAGCGACGTAGAAGCTGGACTGGAAATAACAAGAAAAGTTACAGCTGCATTAAAAAAAGAAACAGGAGAATTGTACAAGGGAGTGATGTACGCCGGATTGATTGTGACAAAAAAAGGAGTTAAATTAGTAGAATACAACGCAAGATTCGGTGACCCTGAAACAATGAACGTGCTTCCTATAATGGAAACAAGCTTTGCAGAAATTTGCGATGCAATTGCAAATGAAACATTAGACAAAATAAAAATCAAATTCCAAAACAGGGCAACTGTGTGCAAGTATATTGTGCCAGAAGGGTATCCGAGCAATCCTGTAAAGAATGAAAAAATAATAGTAAACAGCTTACCTAAAGGCGCAAAGCTGTACTACGCTTCTGTCGACCAAAAAAACGACGGATTGTATATGACCGGCTCAAGGGCAATCGGATGCCTGGGCATTGCAGGCAGTTTAGAAGAAGCTGAAAAAATTGCAGAGCAGGCAGCAAAAGCAGTAAAAGGAAAAGTATTCCACAGGGAAGACATCGGAACAAAAAAGATCATCCAAAAAAGGATAAGTCATATGAAGCAGATAACAGGATAATTAATCAAAAACTTTATAAACAATAAATAAAGGAGTTATACAATGCCAAAAAAGAGAGCAGTAAAAAAAGCTAAAGTTCATTCTAAGAAGGTTTCCAAAAAACATTCAAAAGCTTCAAAAAAAACTCCTGAGCCTGTCCAAAAGATGGAGCACGAACCGGTTCACATTCCGTTAAATGATGCATTGAGGGACCTTGAAAAGATTTCTGATGGAAAGAAAATGGAGCAGCGTGTTGAAAACATAGAAAAAAAAGAGAGTAAGATGCAGAAAAACGAGATAGAAATAATGAAAGAAGAGGCAAAGATAGAGAAAGAAACAGAAAAAATAGAGAAAGAGACTGAGAGAATAGAAAAAGTAGAGAAACAGATAAAAAAATCAGTCACAGTAAAGCCATTGAGCATTTTCACGATGAAGGATCTAAACAAGGCAATTGTCGGCGCTTTTGTCGGAATTGTGGCGCATTACGCATTTGTATACGGAAAAGAGATTGCAAAGAATATCTCCATGACACGCGCAAGTTTCCTTATTATATTCTCTTACATACTGATAATAATTTTAATGTATGAGACCGGCTACAGGGAAGTCAAGGAAAAAAGATTTCTGGGGATACTCCCAAAAAGGGCAACCGCAATCTACCTGACATCAATCATAGTCATAATAATTGTATTCTTCCTTTTCAACCAGCTTAACCTTAATGACCTGCCTGGGCTTTACAAGGAGATATCTGTAACATTGGTTCTAGCTTCAGTAGGCGCAGGCAGCGCTGACTTGATTGGGAAAGATTAGACATTAAATTCTTAGTTAATTTGATCTGCACATTCTGAATCGTAATATTTATATTGTTGTAGAAATCTTTTTTGTTATGAACCCTAAAACTGTTGATGGTTTAAGAAAGCAATATGCCAGTTCACTTCCTTCTTTTTATAACAACCTTTCTGATAATGAGATATCGGCACATCCTTGTTTTAATTGCCTATATGAGACAGAAAAAACTGTTTTGAATGGTGATTGGAAAAAACTACCTGCCCCAATTCGATATTGGTATGAGATGTGTGATGCAGAAAGTAAATTTTTAAGTAAATTCCTCTCAAAAAACAAGCCTAAAACAATTCTGGAAGTTGGTTGCGGAAGTGGCAGGATTATCAGAATTATATTAGAAATAGATTATGCAAAAAAAATTTATGCTGTTGATAAAGATTCTAAAATGGTAAATCTTACGAAACCGTTATTCAAGAGTCAAACCGACGTGCATATAGAAAATGATTATGTGGAAAAATTCTTACAAAAGCATCAAAAATTTGATTTAATAATTTGTATGATGAACACATTAGGCAATATAGACAGCCAAAAAACTTTTGAAAGTATTGTCACCAGTGCAAATCACGTGCTTTTTACAGTGTATGATAAAAAATATTATCATTTAAGACAAAAAATATATATTTCCAAGGGACATAAAGATTTTTCCATTAAAAATCAGGCATATCTATTTAATGATTCCTGGATAAGAGGCTTAAAATCTAGAAGTTATACAAAAGAAGAATTAACTGAATTATGTAAAAAAACCAATAAAGAGTTTACGATAAAAAAGATTTCTAAACTAGCATACCTAGTCCATATACATTAACGCGCAATTCCAGCTCTTCGCTCATTCATTCCAAATTCTCAGCCCATTTTATAATTAAAGTTTTGTGAGAAGGGCTTCATTTATCAGCATATGTTGGTGGGGCTTTAATACCCTTATAAGTAGAAAAGCTTTTATTCATTCTTTGCAATTCTGCCATTATGAAGAAGGAAATACGTGATTCTATGCTTGAGAAAAGAAACTCTTTGTCAAAAGAAGAACTTCTTGAAAAAAGCAAAAAAATTGAAGAGAATGTCCTGAAGCTGGAACATTACATAAAAGCAAAGAGTGTTATGTATTTTGTTTCGTTCAACAGCGAAGTTCACACACACGATATTATAAAAAACGCGCTTGGAAACAAAACAGTAATTGTTCCAAAAGTGGAAAACCAGGAGATTGAGCCTTCTATGATAATTGACTTTGACAGTTTAGTCCCTTCCGGCAAATATGGCATTCTTGAGCCAACAGACACAATGCACATAGCAAATAAGAATATAGACTTAATTTTTGTTGCAGGGCTTGCATTCGACAGGGAAGGCTACAGGATAGGCTACGGCGTTGGCTATTATGACAAATTCCTGAAAAAAGTGCCGAAAGCACTGAAAATAGGATTGGCTTTTGATTTCCAAATTGTTGACAAATTGCCAAGAGAGGCGCATGATTTCCCTGTCGATATGATTGTGACAGACAAAGAGATCATTAAGTGCAAAAGATGAAAAATCAAATTCTCTATAAGGAACTTGCAAAATATTATGATTTGATTTATTCTTCAAAAGACTATCAAAGAGAAGCAGAAATTGTAAAAGATATTGTTTCAAAGTATAAAAAATCCAAAGGCAAAACTTTGCTCGAGGTTGGGTGCGGAACAGCCAGGCATTTGAAGCACTTAAAAGAAATTTTTGACTGCACCGGCATCGATTTAAATGAAGAAATGCTGAGAATAGCCAAGAAGAATGTCAAAGGAATTAAATTTCTAAAAGCAGACATGGCTTCCTTTAATCTAAATAAAAAATTTGACGTTATAATCTGTTTGTTTAGTTCAATAGGGTACGTTAAAAACTACAGCAATCTAAAGAAAACGATCAACAATTTTTTTAAGCACTTGGAAAAGGGAGGCGTGCTTATCATTGAGCCTTGGCTTAAAAGAAGCGACTTTAAAGTTGGAACGCCGCATATGGCCACTTATAGCGACGAAAATATAAAGATTGTAAGGATGGATATTTCAAAAATAAGGGGAAATATTTCAATTCTGGATATGCGCTACCTGATTGCAGAAAAAGGAAAAGAAATAAAGCAATTTTCCGATAGGCATGAGATGGGATTGTTTGAAGTTGATAAAACGACCAGCATAATGAAAAAAGCAGGATTTAAGGTTCTATTTCTTGAAGACAGCCTGATGGAAGAAAGAGGGCTTTTTATAGCGACAAAATAAGAAATGCGCGAGCCGGGATTCGAACCCGGGTGGGAGCCTTGGCAAGGCCCAATCATAGCCACTAGATCACTCGCGCAAATGTAATAAATATAATGGGCCCGACCAGACTTTCAACGACTCTGTCGTTGTAAGCTACGAACGACAGTGAGTCTGTTTGAACTGGTGACATTCACCTTTCAAAGATTGCTCTTGTAAGGGTGACATCATTTCCCGCCGGCAAACTCAGCAAATTCTGAATTTGCGTGGTACCGGACTAGATCACGGGCCCTTGAGTGTTTCGTATTTAAAGATGCTATAAAAAGGTTTTGAAATTTTAAGATTTTAAAACATAGCAGATTCCCTGAATTTGCGCTGGTTTTGATGTAAAAGAAGTGCAGTCTAAAGCTGGTAATTTTTAGCCATTAGACAAGTATAATAAATGATTGACTATATTAACATAAATGCCTAACTTTACTGAATCTGTTGCAAAAGCTCTGCTAAGGTAAGAAGTTTTATTGTAAGAATCCCATGTTTCTTCAGGAAGTCTCTTCAGATACCTAAATATATAGAAAGAAGGGTCAAACACTAGCCTAAATTCATTAGCATTTGATAAAGGTTGAGAGGTACCTTCAACTCCACGCTCTAAAGAAGTATCACTAGAGCTTGGAGCGGTAATTTTTTTTGTTAAACTCATTAGAAGTGGGCAAAATCAGTTTAATATAAAGTTTTTGTTTGATTTAACTGGTAAATCTTCAAAAGAAAAAACGATAAACAAACGAAACAAAAGGGTCTGCATCAGGGCCATAAACAATAGCCCCCCCTAAAGCGCCGGTTATCGAGATGCAAACTAAACCAGCAAGCGCAAGCAAAAAGGAGATATATCTATTGAGTAATATGTTTTTCAGCTTTGTGATATATCCAAATATAGCATTGTTTTTCAGCAAAGGCTGCTTTTCTGCAAGAGCGATTAAATAAGCAAGTGCCAATGCTCCAAATATGTAGGTTGTCGATATTGCAAATGCCTTGTGGGTCTCTATAACATTCTCAAGAGATCCCCCTTCATAGTTATCCTCCGCCATATCTCCTGTCTGCAGCGCTGCAAAAGCGCCAAGAATCCCGATTATAAGGAAAAAGAATTTGACATAAAACCAATATTCCTTCTGCACCAGCTTTTTGAAGGAAAAAATCTCCATCAGCGAATATACTGTAAGCAGCGCAATCGGAAAATGAACAAATATCGGATGTAAATCCATAGCAGAAGAAAGGCATAAAGGGTATATAAATTTAAGTTTTTAATTATACAGTTACCAGCAGCTTTGAATTTCCGCAGTAGAAGTAGCTTCTCACATTCTTAAAATGAAGATATTTTTTTATCCTGTTCAGCTGCTTTGTTGCCTTGAGAATTCTATAAGAGCATTTTACTTCATAGATGTCGTATCTGTCGCCTTTCTGAGCGATTATGTCAATTTCTCCAAGAGAGCGTTTATGGTGCTTTACGGGAACATTCAAAGATATAGAATCATAGTTGTCGCGGATTTTGCTGGATAGTTCGAGAACGTACCTGTCATGTTTTGAAACTTTTGGAGGTTTCATCAGGCAATAATTTCTCTGATTCACTAATATTTAAAGCTTTTGATTTCATGAGTTCTGTAGAAAATGAAGCTGCCATCAAAATGCGAGCATCATAAATTATTCCATCCAGCAAAAAGGAAGTTCCATTGGGAATTTTTGCTATTAGTAGTGGTGGATAATGCGAGCGATGGCAGCCGAGCAAAGCGAGATTTTCTACAGAACAATAATCCACAATAAATTTATATACAACAAATCCAAAAAACGCCATATGGAAGCCCACGAAAAAATATTCAATGTAATTTTCTCAAAAGCAGATGAAGTGACGTGGCAGAGCATCATCTATGAGCTGGTCAAGAGCGAGCAGATGGACCCGTGGGATATTGACATAAGCCTTCTGACGCAAAAGTACATAGAAATACTAAGAAGCCTTAAAGAGCATGACTTTAGAGTATCCGGCAAAGTTCTTTTGGCAGCAGCCATTCTTCTGAAAATAAAATCCACTAAGCTTGTCGGCGAGGAATTAAACGAATTAGACAGGCTTCTTGTCGGAGTTGAAGAGCGGATGGACGAGTTGGGATTTGAGGAAAACGCAGGCATTGAGAAGCTGGGCGAAATACCTTCATTGATACCAAGAACGCCGCAGCCAAGGAAAAGAAAAGTCTCAATTTTTGATCTTGTCGACGCGCTTGAAAGGGCATTGGAAGTCAAAAAAAGAAGGTTACTCCATTCAATTCCTCCTTTAAACCTGGAAGCGCCGAAGAAAAAGAAAGATATAACCGAAATCATAAGGGAAGTTTACGGGCGCATAAGGCTTTTTTTCATCAACACAGTAAAAGAAAAATTGACTTTCCAGAAACTGCTGCCCTCAGAGTCAAGAGAGGACAAAGTCCATACGTTCATTCCATTGCTTCATCTTGCCCAGCAAAACAGGATTGAGCTGATACAAGATACTCCTTTTGGTGAAATACAGGTTTTGCTGAAGAAGAAGGAAGAGCCAAAGGCAGAAGAAACCACAGCGTCATAAACCCAAATCTTTTTAAAGCACTTCTCATTCTAAAAGCGATATAACTGGGGGTTTTATGCAGAAAAATATCAAGCTAATATCAGGAACCGCAAACAAGCCGCTTGCCGAGGAAATAGCAAAGCTGCTGAAGATACCTTTGACAGTTGTAGACACAAGAAAGTTTCAGGATGGGGAGATATACTGCAGAGTCCTTGAAAGCGTCAGAGGCTGCGATGTTTACATAATACAGCCAACATCAAGTCCTGCAAATGATAACCTTATGGAGCTTCTCATAATGGTAGATGCCATCAAAAGGTCTTCTCCTGACAGCATAACTGCCATAGTGCCATATTACGGCTACTGCAGGCAGGATAAAAAGACAAAGCCGAGGGAGCCGATAACTGCAAAGCTTGTTGCAAATATGATGGAAATTGCAGGAATCAAAAGGGTCGTTTTCTTTGACCTTCACGTTGCCCAGGTCCAGGGATTTTTTGATATACCTACGGACAATCTTGATGTAATTCCGTTATTCTGCGATTACATATTAAGCAAAAAAGCAAAAGAAATAGTTCTTGTAAGCCCGGATGCAGGGGGAGCAGCACGAGTTAGGACGTTTGCAAAAGTGCTTAACGTCCCAATAGCTATAGTTGACAAGAGAAGGCCTGAAGCAAATGTCGCAAAAGTTGAAAATGTAATAGGAGATGTAAAAGGAAAAACTGCGTTCATGATTGATGATATAATAGACACGGCAGGGTCAATAACAGAAGCTGCAAAAATACTCAAACAGTTCGGAGCAAAGGAAGTTTATGCGCTTGCAACGCACGGAGTTTTATCCGGGCCTGCAATTGAAAGGATTCAAAATTCAGAAATAAAAGAGATTGTCGTCACAAACACCATAGCAATTCCAGACGAGAAAAGGATAAGCAAACTTAAAATTATATCAATAGCGCCTTTGCTGGCAGAAACAGTTAAAAGAACTCACGAAGGGCTCCCAATGGGAGTTGTATATGAAGAAATGTACGCTAAACTAAAGAAAAAGTATAAGTGATTACAATGGAAACAAACGAAAAAAAAGCACAGGAAATTTACATGGAATACCAAATGCTCGAGCAGGGCATAAAGCAGCTGCAAAAACAGCTAGAGATGGTGACACAGCAAATAATGGAAGTTGCATCAACAAGCAGCAGCCTTGAAGAGCTCAAAAAAGTAAAGGAAGGCACAGAGATACTTGTCCCTGTAAGCTCCGGAATATTTGCAAGGGCTTCGATAAAAGATGCATCAGAACTGCTTGTCAACGTAGGATCAGGCGTTGTTGTTAAGAAAACTATTGAAGACGCAAAAAAACTGCTTGAAGGCCAAGTTGATGAAATGAGAAAAGTACAGAAACATATGGTTGACGAGCTGGAAAAGATGGCAGGAAAAGCAGAATCGCTGGAGAAGCAGCTGCAGAGCATGATGCCGCAACAGGCTGAATAAAGAAAACTGATAAAATGTTTAAGTTTCTAAAAGACAAGCTGAAAGGCGCAATATCAAAGATTTCTGAAGGCGTTGAAAAAGAAGGAAAGATAGAAGAAAAAGAAGTAGAAATTTCTCCGGAGCCTGAAGTTAAAGAAGAGAAAAAAGAAAGCAAAGGATTTTTTGCAAAGATAAAAGAAACCTTCACAGGAAAAAAAGAAGAGGAAACTCCAAAAGAAATTGTCGTTGAGAAAAAGATAGAAAAAGAGATTAAAAAGAAAGAAGAAAAAAGTGATGTTAAAGAAAAAAAGCCTGAAGTTTCTCACAAAAAATTAGAACATGAAAAGCCAAAAGTTGCTGAGCATAAAAAAGAAGAAAAAATTGCTGATGAAAAAAAACATGAAATAAAAAAAACAGAAGAAAAAAAAGAAGAAATTACTCAAATAAAAGAAATAAAACAAGAAGCTAAAATTCCAGATGTCAAAATAGAAAAAACTTTTCCAAAAATAGAAGCTAAAAAAGAAGAAATCAAAATAAAAGAAACAAAAACAGCAGAAATTCCAAAAAAGCATATTGAAGAAAAAAAAGAAATAGAAATTCAAAAACCTGTCGAGGAAAAGAAAGGCTTCTTTGAATCGATTAAAGAAAAAATAATAACAACAAAGATAGACAATGCGCAGTTCGAGAAATTATTCTGGGAGATGGAGCTTGCGCTGATGGAAAACAGCGTCGCTGTTGAAGTAATTGAAAAAATAAAGCACGATTTGAAGAAAGAGCTCGTCGACAAGCCGATAAGAAGAAATAAAGTAGAGGAAACTGTCGAGTCGACATTAAAAAGTTCAATAGAAAGCCTGTTTGAAAACAGCAAAATAAATCTTCTTGAAGAGATAAAAAACAAAAAAGAAAAGCCCTATATAATAGCATTCTTCGGAATAAACGGCTCCGGAAAGACGACAAGCATTGCAAAGCTTGCAAACATGCTGATGTCAAAAAATATTTCATGCGTGATGGCTGCGTCTGACACTTTCAGGGCTGCTTCAATAGAACAGCTGCAGGTGCACGCTGACAAGATAGGAATAAAGCTGATTAAGCACGATTATGGCGCAGATCCTGCTGCAGTTGCATTTGACGCGATAAAGCACGCAATGGCAAAAGATATCGATGTTGTTTTGATTGACACTGCAGGAAGAATGCACAGCAACAAGAATCTCATAGATGAGATGAAAAAAATAGCGCGTGTTGCAAAGCCAGATATCAAAATATTCGTGGGAGAAAGTATAACAGGAAACGACTGCGTTGAGCAGGCCAAGACATTCAACGAAGCTGTCGGAATTGACGGGATTATACTTGCAAAAGCAGATATCGACGAGAAAGGCGGCGCGGCAATCTCTGTTTCTTACGTAACAAAGAAGCCAATATTATACCTTGGAACCGGACAGGAATACAAAGATCTGGAGTTATTCGACAAGAAAAAGATAATTAAAAGTATTGGGCTGGATTAATTTTTTTAATATCCTTTATCCCTTAGCCTTTGCTGAGCATATTTTAAAACACGTTCGTCAAAACCGAAGTTTAAAGCAACGGTTATCGCGTATCTATAATCTCTCAAAGGCCCTGTTTCTTTTATATGGGGAAATGTCACTAGCCTTCTTATGTTTGGAGAGAGTTCTCTTTTAAATGAAAAGTGATTAAACTGCACTCCTTGCTCAGCTTCAAGCGCCGAGTGCAGATTGGGATAATGGCTTGAGATTATAAGTTTTGAATTTCCCTGATCAATTATGCTCCTTATCAGCCCGTAAGTCAGCGCTTCTCCGCCTTTTCTTTCTGTTGACGTGAACGTTTCATCCATTGCGATAAGCCAGTATGAGCCTTCTGGAGGAGTGCATTCGTTTACGCTGTTGCAGTCTTGGCTAAACGCAGCCATTGAATCCCCTGTGCCTTTTTCCCTGAATATTATTCTGTCAAAAACAGAGATTCTTGCAGAATCGGCAGGGATCCACATTCCGCTTAAAGCCATGCTAGCAATATAAATTGCTTTCTTTAAATCAAATGTCTTTCCTGAGCTGTTTGGGCCTTCAAGCACTTCAACAGAAACAGTCGAGTCAAGCGAAGTGTCATTCCCTATTAAATTTGAGCCATGGTATTTTTCCCATCTCCCATTCTTTATCACAAAACACCTTTCTTCTCTTGGAACAACCTCCGGTCTCACATATTTATTCTCCCTTGCAATTTTCGCAAGCTCATAGAAAAGCGCTGCTTGCTGATAGAAAGGTGTGTCAATTTCCGTTACATCCGCAAACGCCATTAATTTTTCTGTGTCAATTGCATCTTTTAAGTCTTCATAAGTTAATCTGTCATTAAATGGCGGTCTTCCGCCGCTATTCCTCTGCTCTTCTATTTTTCTTTTCCTGATTCCAGATATCTGTTCGCTTAAAGATTTCAGATATTCTAAAAACTGGCCCAGTCTTGACCCTTGATTACCAGATATAAAAGAACCGTATTCTGCAGCAATTCCTTCTAAAGTTTTTGTCTTGAAGTTTGTGCCCAGGCTGTCCGGCAGTTTCTGATCTGGAGTGCATACTGCAATTGCCTCTAATAAATTATTTACATAGTCATATGTAAATAACCCGTCTACTTTAAGGGAGCTATATTTTGCAGCGGCTTTGAAGAGTTTCCCGTAATCAGCTCCAAGTGCATGAGACATTACTTCAATATTTTTGTATAGCTCATTGTCTTCAACCAGCTGCCCTATCGTATCGAGCCTGTCATTTATCTGGGTTAAATCTGTAATTGGAGTCTGAATGAATTCCCTTACACTGCCCCTATTCCTCACATGCAAATCAAAAAGCGTATTTTGAAGGGAATCTTTGCTGTTAAAAACAATGGCTCTTGTTCTTTCATCAAGAGTTTCTGGTTTTGATGTGCTCATTTTTGCACCCTTCCCAAATATTCTTTTGCATGGCGCAAGATAGCTTGTGAAAGTCCTTGGCCTTCTGCAACAGCAAGCGCATAGTCCATTTCAGTATTGGGCCCTTGCTTTTTTATGTGAGAGAAAACCAATCCTTGTTTTCCTCTTTCAAATTCAAAATGAGAAAATGTTACTCCGCTTATTCTTTTGTCTCGCAGCATCTCCTGAAGCGAGGGGTAATGGCTAGTTATTATTGCCCTGATTCTTGGGTCCTTGCTCAATTTCCTTATAAGACCATAAGTCAATGCCTCTCCCTCAAAATAATTTGTAGATGTAAATGTTTCATCCATTCCTATAAGCAATGAAGTTCCTGCTCCGTTGAGGGCGCTTTGTATGTCTCCAAGTTCCTGAGTCAGTGCGCCGTAGTCAACGCCAGTGCTCTTAAGCCTGAAGCGTACCCTGTCAAAAAAAGAAACTCTTGCTGATTCTGCAGGAACATAATTACCTGTAAGGGCAGCAACAGCGATAAAAAAGTCTTTTCTTATATCGACAGTTTTTCCGCCGAGGTTTGTGCCGTCTTTTATCTCCACCCTCCTATCCGAATCAAGTCTTGTGTCGTTCCTTACTATTGTTTGGGCATTGATAAGAGGGTACCATCCATTCCTTATATCGAGGATTCCTTCTGATGCCGGCAATATTTCCGGCCTTGTCCATCCTTCTTGTTTTATGAAGTCAACAAGCGCAATGTAAGCAGCCAATTTTGAGCCTGAGTAGTCAAGATAATTGTGATGCTTGTCTGACCTGGCAACAGGGGTCTGATCAAAAAATCTTCCCAACAATTCCGACAGGTCTTTTGGCTTTATCCCGTCTAGCCTGATTAGTTTTTTGGGGCCTGTGCTTTTTTTAAGCGCTTCCCGGATTTGGTCTTCTGGTATATTTTCATCATCAGGCTGATAGCCCATTTTTTGCAGCAAAGAAGACAAATGGTCAAAATTCGTCACGCCATAACCATCTTCTTCATCTTCTCCTTCCCTCGGGGAAAATTCTATAAGGGTGCTGTAGCTCTCCAATTCTTCCAATCTTTTTGCGCCGGATTTTTTTAGCTCAGCTTCAAAAATTCCTTTGAGTTCTGAGAAATCTCTGGGTTTTGAGTCTACAACGCTCTTGAGAAATGAATAAGAATAATGGAAATTTCCGCCTTCCTCTGCCATCTCCCTTAATGGCTCGAGCAGTACTTGCATTTCCCTTGAATTGGAACTTATTGCGCTTAATGACGCTGAAAATGTTTCATATTGCGTTACAAACTGTCCGGCAATTCTCATAAAATCCGCGTAGAAATATTTTTTGTGGATTGCATCACCCCACTTTGACCTTAGTGTGTTGGCTGAAATCAGCTTTGACATAGATGAAAGATGTATATATGGTTCAATCATCTGGTTTATTGAGCGTGACAAATCTCTGACATGCCCGTAGTGTTCAGCTCCTTCAACCAGCTCTGCATACAATCTTTGCCTGTCTAAAACTTCGTCTATTGAATTTAATGGAACAAGCCATAAGCTCTCGTACATCTTTTCTATTTGTTTTATTTTTATTTTTCCCATGTCCTCGAGATGTTTGTTTCCTGTGAATCTGTAACCATGCTGCCTGCCCCCCATCCAATAAAAATTGACAGGAATCTCAAAATTTCCTGGAGGCGCCCTGTTTCTTCCGAAATATTTAGGCCTTCCAACCAATCTTTCAGGCATCTGCACCGTTATTGTGGATCTTCGTACAGGATTTATGTGCGCATCTCTGTTAGGTCTTAAATTCAAATAAAAAGTTCTATCGAGGAGAGAATATCCACGAAATTGTCTTTCAAAAGACCGGTCATTTTCTGTTTTCATATTAAAGACTTGATCTATTGTGATCTGGTCTATTCTTGGCTGCAGAGATTGCCTTTCGTCGCCCCTTAAACCAGAAAAATCAACAAGAATTCTCAAATAGTTGGCATTCGGGTCTGCGGGAGTTCTTAGGCTTAGATTAGCGGCGCTTGTGTCCTCAAGTAATGCAACTATAGAGCCTGGATTTTTACGCTGTGTTTCTGCTAAAAAATGTTCTGGAACTACAAAAAGATCTGGTGTTTTTGCTGACTTTTCTGTAGTGGGTTTAGATAACCAATAACCGCCTAAATCAATGTCCCGTACTTCTTCATGGTCAAACTCCGTTTTTTTGTGTGTGTTTATTGGCTTTCCTTTTTCATCCAAAATAATAACGCTTAATCCAAGGTGGAGTGCCTCATCTAAAGTTATCAGAGTATTAAAGCCCGGAGTTACATCTCTTAGCCTTTCGACAAGATTTAAGCCACCCATTACCATTATGGAGTAGAGAACTATTTAAAAACCTGATGGTTAGTAAAACTCAATCTTCCCATCAAGATAAATCCCCTTGTGCAGTGTAACTGGCCTCCACTCGTCAAAAACAAGCTCTGCATCAAGCCATTCTGCAAGCTCTTCTGCATTCCCGATTGTTGCCGATAATCCGATAATCTGCGCATTCTTGATTACCTGCTTTAGTATTGTGAGCAAAATCTCAAGAGTTGGACCGCGTTCCGTGTCATTCAAAAGATGAATTTCATCGACAATGACTGTTTTTATGTTAGAAATCCAGAAAGCATTATGCCTCAATAATGAGTCAAATTTCTCAGATGTTGTCACAATCATATCATAATCTGCAAGATAGGGGTCTGATGAATCAATGTCTCCTATTGTAAGGGCGACTTTTGCAACGCCTTCATACCTTTTCTTGAAGTGCCTGTATTTTTCAGATGCCAGTGCTTTCAAAGGGGCAATATACACGGCTTTTCCTTTGCCTTCAATTATTGATTTTAAAGCAGCCAATTCCGCTATAAGCGTCTTTCCTGATGCTGTAGGCGTGCAGACCAGCAGATTTTTTCCGTCAAGAAGCCCTTGTTTGATTGACTTCTCCTGCGCAGGCCTTAATTCTGTTAAATCTTTTGCAAGTATAGTGTAAAGCTGCTCTGGAATCTGATTTTTTATATAATCTAGCTTCATGCTGTTTATTGTTTTCCTGATGTTTTTAAAGTTTGTGATAGCATAATTAGTAGTGCAATAAATAGGCGAGCTGGTTATGGTGCCAGCGAGCACTAGAGTTTGTGCGAAGCCATGAAAAATTCCAAAAGAATTTTTGTGGCACCAAAAATGCAAAGCATTTTTTAGTGCACGGAAAAATAACAAAAATCAATAATAACTCAGATTATTAATATTAATCATCTTCAAATTCAAAAGCTTTAAATAACCAAATCCCAAAAAACAGATTATGGGAATAATAAGAAAAGATTATGTTCTTGACCGATGGGTATATTATGCGACTGGCCGGAAGAAAAGGCCGCAGGAGTTCAAAAAAGAGCCTCCAAAAACCAGTGTAAAAACATGCGTATTCTGCCCAAAAAATGAAAATTTGACCCCGGTAGAAATTGGAAGAATAGAATACAAAAACAGCTGGAAAATGCGCTGGTTTCTAAACAAGTTCGCTGCAGTTGAGAAAAAAGGGAACCCGAATTTCAAATCAAAAGGATTGCTGAAAGAATCCAACGCTTATGGGATACATGAAATCGTTGTCGAGACGCAGCAGCACAAGACAGAGCTTTCACAATTACCTGTTGATAACATAGAAGACCTTTTTGAAGTGTTCAAGGTAAGAATAAAGGACTTGAGCAAGCTGAAAGGCATAAGATATGTTGATGTTTTCAAAAACAGCGGGAAAGATGCAGGAACATCATTGGTTCACAGCCATTCGCAGATTGTCGCCCTTAATAATGTTCCATCATTGGTCATGCAGGAATGCAAAGCATCTGTAAAAAGCAAAAAATGCCTGTACTGCAGCATAATAAAAAAGGAAGCAAAGTCCAAAAGAAAGATTTTCGAAACAAAAAATGTTGTTGCATTCGCTCCGTTTGCATCGCGCTTCAACTTTGAAGCGTGGATTTTCCCGAAAAGCCACAAGAGGAATCTTGAAGAGATGGAAGAGTATGAAATTCGAGATATGGCAATTGCGATGAAAAAAATACTGTCAAAATTAAAATCAATAAACTCTTCGTACAATTTCTTCCTGCACTATTCTCCTGAAAAAGAGAATTTGCATTTCCACATCGAGATAACGCCGAGAATGGCAAACTGGGGCGGATTCGAAATATCAACAGACGCAATAATAAATTCCGTTCTTCCGGAAGATGCAGCAAAGTTTTACAGAAGCTAAAATTAATAATTAATCAAATTATAAGGCTTTTTTCCATGTCTTTTGGCTTCTTGATATGCAATAAATCAAGCATGGTTGGCGCAATGTTTGAAAGCATTCCAGACGGTTTTAATTTCACTTTTAATTTGTTTCCTACAAGAATAAAAGGAACTTTATTGGTTGTATGTGCTGTGTTGGGGCTGCCGTCATCTTCTGTTATTTTCTCGCAGTTTCCATGGTCTGAAGTCACAATCGCAATTCCGTTATTCTGAAGCACTTTCTGCACAATCCTGCCCATGCATTCATCGGCAATCTTGCACGCCTTTATTATTGCAGTTTTTACGCCAGTATGCCCGACCATATCGCTGTTTGCAAAATTGCATATAATGACATCATATTTGTTAAGATTTTTGATTACAGCATCAGTTATTTCATAGGCCTTCATTTCAGGCGCATAGTCGTAAGTCGGGACTTTTTTGTTTGACGGCACTAAAATCCTGTCTTCTCCTTTGTAAGGCTTTTCGACCAGACCGTTAAAAAAGAAAGTCACATGCGCATATTTCTCTGTTTCCGCCACCCTAAGCTGTTTTAGTTTGTGCTTGCTTAATATCCTTGGAAAATCTCCGCCCATGTTGATTGGCTTGAAGGCAACTTTTGCGTTAACATCAGTATAATATTCTGTCATGCATACATATGTTATTTTTTTATTATTCCTTTTGAATCCCTTAAATTTCTCGTCTGTAAAAGCCTTTGTTATCTGCCTTGCCCTGTCCCATCTAAAATTGTAGAATATGATTGCATCATTGCTGTTCATGCCATTATAACCGTCAATTGCAACCGGCTTTATGAATTCATCAGTTATTCCCGTTTTATGGGACTCTTTTATTGCCGCAAGCGGATTATTGGATATTCTGCCTTTGCCGCTGTTCAATAAATCATATGCAAGCTGTGTCCTTTTCCATCGCTTGTCGCGGTCCATTGCATAATACCTTCCGATTATTGTAGCGATGTATCCTATCCCTATTTCTTTTATTTCTGTCTGCAGCCTTTTTACAAATCCTTCAGAAGAATTCGGCAGCGTATCTCTGCCGTCTGTAAAAACATGTATTGCAACCTTGTCTTTTTTCATGCCCATTCGCTTGGCAAACTTCATAAGTGCAAACAAATGCTCCTGATGCGCATGCACTCCCTGATCCTGAAGAAGCCCCATAAGATGCAGCGTGCTACCGTGTTTCTTGCAGCTGTTTATTGTTTCAAGAAATTCCTTGTTTTTAAAAAAATCACCATCTTTTATCGAATTGTTAATCCTTACAAGCGATTGGTAAACTACCTTTCCTGCGCCTATGTTCAAATGACCGACTTCGCTTGTGCCCTGATTTCCCTTGGGCAGGCCAACATGCTCCCCTGATGCATGAAGCTGTGTGTGCGGGTATTTTTTCCATAAATTGTCTATATTTATTGTTTTGGCAAGGTAAGGTCCGCTCCTGCTTTTATCAGAAGTCATTCCCCATCCGTCCAGTATTATAAGAACTAAAGGCTTGCTATGCATTTTAAATTCCAAAATCCGCTTTATTTCCTAATTCTTCTTCTATTCTTAACAATTGATTGTACTTTGCAATGCGCTCGCTTCTCGCAGGAGCGCCAAACTTGCTCTGGCCAGCTCCAAGCCCGACAACAAGGTCTGCAATGAACGAATCTTCTGTCTCCCCGCTCCTGTGAGAAACGACGACATTCCATTTGTTCTTGAATGATAAGTTTGCCGCGTCAATTGATTCTGTTACGGTTCCAATCTGGTTTACTTTAAGCAATAATGCATTGCATGATTTTTTTGCTGTTGCCATTTGCATTCTTTTCATGTTTGTAACAAGCAGATCATCGCCCACAATCTGTATCTTGTTTCCAATTGATTTGTTCATCATGCTCCATCCTTCAAAATCGTCCTGAGAAAACCCGTCTTCTATCGAGATTATTGGAAATTTTGCTGAAAGTGATTTGTAAAAGTCAACAAGCTCGCCTTTGCTGTATGTTTTTCCCATTATTGTGTATTTGTCATTTTTCTCGTCGTAAAACTCAGATGCTGCGCAGTCCAGCGCGAGCTTTATTTTGCCTTCATAGCCTGCTTCTTTTATCGCACCCACCATGAACTCAAGCCTTTGCTCAACGCTTTCTATTAGCGGCGCAAATCCGCCCTCATCTCCAAGCAATATTGCCTTTGCACCGTATTTTTTCTTGAGCATTGATTTCAGAACATGATAAGTTTCGGTTCCTGCCCTAAAAGATTCCTTAAAAGTCTTAAATCCAGTTGGCATGAGCATGTGTTCCTGTATGTCATTTTCAACACCGGCATGTTTTCCGCTGTTTATCACATTAAGCTGCGGCACAGGCAGTTTCATTTTTTTAGAATTTGACAGTTTGTGTAAATAAGAATAAAGCGGCATTCCGGAACATGAAGCACCAGCAACGCAGGAAGCCATTGAAACCGCAAGGATTGCGTTTGCTCCGAGATTTGATTTGTGTTCTGTTCCGTCCAGTTCTAGCATTATCCCGTCTATCTCCTTTTGGTCTGTGCAGTCCATCCCGACAATTTTTTTAGAAATAATGTTGTTTGCATTGTTTACAGCTTTAAGAACGCCTTTTCCATCGTATCTTTTTTTGTCGCCGTCCCTTAGCTCAAGCGCCTCATGAATTCCTGTTGAAGCACCAGAAGGCACTATTGCCCGAAAGCCATTTTTACCAATAAAAACATCTGCTTCCACCGTAGGATTGCCTCTAGAATCAAGAACTTCCCTTGCAGTTATCTTCGTTATTTTAGTGTTCAAAAACCCCACCCTTTTATGAATAAGCACAAAAAAACCATGTATATAAATATTTCGCATGCATCATCAAATAAGCTTTTATATTTGCTTGTTAATAAAGCAATAAATGAGGATAACAAGGGATATAAACGGAAAACTGCTTCTGTTAATCATATTCTTCCTTATCTTATTTATTGTATTCACTGTAAGCTACCAATCCACTGTCAGCAGGCTTGTCAGCAGCAGGGAAAACAGCATTGATGATGTCACGATGATGTCAATACTTGAAAAAATCAACAAGTCCAATCAGGGAAAGGAATCTGCGCTGATTGACAAAATTGTTCTTGAGGAAAAATACAACCAGGTTCTTGAGGAAAAACAGGCTCTTGAAGAAGAAAAAAAGAGCCTGCAGGATGAAATTGTAATGTTGAAATCAGAAATTGAATATAATCAGGTAAGAGTTGACGGCCCTCTTGCAGGCTTCAGGAACATACAGGACAAGAACCAGCAGATACAGGATTTAAAAAATGAGATAGATGTTCTTTGCGCAAAATTAAAAGACAACAATATCCAAAGCAAGGAGTGCATAATAGCAGAGATAACAAATTAAAAGCAAGTATTTCAATAGAAAGGTTTTAATTCTAAAGCGTATTCCAAGGGTAGATGAAATGGGATAATCCTAATCTGGAATCGTTAGTAATTGGTTTGATTGACCTAGCTGATTTTCTGAGGCTCTACAGACAAGAAATCCCGCAAATACTGGAATAGCCGATTTGATTGTATCTCACGCAAAATTCTAGAGGATAAGATGGAATGGGTATCCATATCCTATATAAATCGATTTTACCTTCAGGAGTATCGGGATTTAATAAACAAGGGAAATCTCAAAGAAGCAAAGAAACAAGCCTATAATCTGCTGCGCTACATTCGTGATTAACCTATATAATCAATGTCTTTGCCTAATTTCTTCTGCAGCTTCTTCAGGGCAATTGTCTTCGACACTTCGCTGAACTGCTCGGATTTCTTCAGGACTTCATTTTCTATGTCTTTTATTTCCTTGTCGAGCTTGTTTATATCAAGCTTTAGCTTTAAGTGGCTGTTTAAAACTTTAAGAATTTCTTTTGCGCCTTTTATTCCAAGGTACATTGGATGCCCGTAAGTTTCCGCCAAAAGGGAGACTGCATCTATTTTTCTTCTTGTTGACAGTCCGACAAGCAGTCCAGATACGCCTATTATCGGGCCAACGACGCCATAAAGCTCGTTGCTCGTCATGTCGCTCTTGTATCTGGATATTACTTCTTTAGAATTTCCTGTGCAGTATATCTTGGGCTTTTTCGGTATGTCATTCAACCCGATTCCGCCAAGCGTGACAACTTCTTTCCAGTTGAATTTTTCAACTATATCAAGCACTTTTTCGGAGAATTCGTAAGAGCTTATTTCATCAACCGGCTGAACGTCTCCCCCTAAAAGTATAAGGTCGTTCTTGCCATTCATCTGCTTGTAAAAAACCTCTACAATAGGAAGCTCCACAAGGTTATCTTCATTGACAAAAACAGAATGAGGAAAAGTATAAGATGTGATTTCAAAAATTTTCTTTGCCTTCAGTTCATCTATGAGAAAGTCAACAGCGAGTTTCCCGACATTCCCTATTCCCGGAAGCCCTTCTATAAAAACCGGCTTTTTCAGCTTTGGCATCTTGCCAAACTGCTCAATTCTCCAGTAATCGTCCCTCATGCCAAGCCTCTTTTTTCATAATCTTCATGCATCACTTTTCTTCTGTAGGATGCGAACTTGTCCAAAGGAGAGTATTTCATTGGTTTTGGAGAAAGCGCCTTTGCGCCGCATTTGCAAACGCTGTTCATTGTGTAATTATTGCACAATGTGCATTTCATTATGTGCTTCATTCGCCTTCCCTTGTAAGCTCTGCAGTCCCTGCATGCTTTTCAACATAGCTTATGGCAGCATCTGATGCTTTTTCCATTATCTTCTCTGCTTCCTTGTAATCATTCCCTTTTATGATAAGATGGTATGTTCCGGATCCAAGGTAGCTTATGCTTATGCTGTCTTTCCCAGCTTCCTGCGCTTTTTTCAGTGATTCTCGTATGACATTTATGCCGTCAGAATCGTATGTTGTCATCTTTAGCTTGCTTCTTATCTCTATTTCTGTTGGCTTTATTCTTATTGCTATTATTTCCCCAAGAATTTTTGACTGCTTCTTGTCTATGCTGAACTCATCCAGGATATTCTGGTCTTTTGAAACATCGTCGAAGAAATCCTTTAATGCAGTGTATTTGCTGTTTATTTTCTCGAATACGCTCTTGTAAAGATCTTCTGTTTTCAGTCCCAGTTTTAAAGCTGCAATTTCTACAATTTTCTCTGCGTTCTGCTCTCTCTTTATGGAATCTATTTTTCTTCTCTTTTCTGATTCATTTACTCTCCTTAATGAAAGGTCAATATATCCCTTTTCTTCATTGACCCTTAAGACCTTGCAGACTACCTTCTTGCCTTCCTTGACAAAGTCCCTTATGTTCCTTATTCTTCCGGGAGAAACCTCAGAAATGTGTATTAAACCAGACCTTCCATACTCTTCAATGTCTACAATGACAGAATGGTATTGAACGCTTGTAACAGTACAAAGAACTAGCTCCGACTCTTCCGGAAACCCCTGCTTTTTAAACAGCATTTTTACTCGAGCACTTCAAGTATCCTTGCTTTTACCCTGCTCTTTCCGCCTGTAGGCTCTGCAAGTACCTTGTCGCAGACTAAACAGACTACCTTTGAAGCAGTCTTGCCGAATGTTATCTGTTCGTTCTTGCATTTAGGGCACCTTATCTTGATAAATTTGCTTGTAGATTCTCTTATTTTTGGCATTTTGAAACCCCCTTGTTATTAGCTGGTGTAATTTTTATTGATTTATAAAGCTTGTTATTAAGATTAAAAAAGAAAGCCTTACTTAAACTCAATCTTCTTGGCCCTGAAACCCTGTCTTTGAAGGTGTATCTTCTTGCAGACCTTGCACTCGTATCTTAAGTCTGTCTTCTTGGTGGATTTCTTGCCTGTCATCTTGAACTTTGAGATTGCTGGCTTTGAATAACGGCCCATGTTGCCCTTGCCCCTTGCCTGGCCTCTTTTTCGGGCTCTTACCTTCGAACCATAGGTCATGCTAGAAGGGTTTTTCTTCTTTGTAAGTGAAACAGTATGATCCTGATGCTTCTTGCAGTACGGGCAATACCTCTTCTTGTTCTTCGGCATTTTCATAGATAAAAGGATAAGTATTTCATTTAAAAAGGTTTCGAAGAAACACGATGAACTGAAGATAGATTTACTTGAAAAGTTGGGGGCAGAAATCATAAGATTTATATATTTAAACATATTGCACAGGTTTACACATAATTGGAGGCAGAGAACATGACAACTATGACTTTGGCAGTTCCATCAGAACTGAAACATAAAATGGAAACATTTCCTGAGATGAATTGGTCTGAAGTAGCCAGACAAGCATTTATGCAAAGAATAAAAGATTTAGAATTTTTAAAGAAATTCAAGTCTGACAGCACTCTGACAGAAGAAGATGCATTAAGATTAGGAAGGGAGTTAAACAAAAATTTGGCTAAGAGATACAAAAAGGCTTAATCATGGATTTAGTGATAGATTCAAATATTCTTTTTGCTGCTTTGCTAAAAGATAGCGGAACTTCTGATATTTTGTTTAAGCATAAACTCTATGCACCTGAATTTATTTTTGTTGAGTTCAGAAAATACAAAGATTATCTGAAGGATAAAACCAAAAGAACTGAAGAAAATTTTAATGAACTTTTTGATTTATTTGAACGAAATGTTATATTGATTCCAAAAGAAGAAATTGAACCCTTCATTGAAAAAGCAGAAAAGATTTCCCCAGATGCGAAAGATGTTCCTTATTTGGCTCTTGCTTTGAAATTGAGATGCGGTTTGTGGAGCAATGATGGGGATTTAAAAGAAAAGCAAAATACCATTCGAGTTTATTCTACGGAAGAATTGATTGGGATTAATTAATTCGCTTTAATTGAAATAGAATAATTAATTATTTCTATTCTTCCTTCATCTCTTCTGCCTTGCTTTTGTTAATCAGGATATCAGCAATTTCAATCGGCAAGTTTGCAATATCTTCCTCTTCAAAAGGGCCGTATTCTTCCAATTCAGTCCCTACGAATTTAGGAACGTGGCCGGTAAAGCGAATCAATTTAGTATTCTTAACCTCAACCGGCTTAACTTCTTCTTTCTGTTTCTTGTATTCAAACCCCTGCAAAAAGGGAATGCGTTCATTCAAAACAGCAAGAAGAATCTGCTCCCTGTAAGTATCCAATAAAGCAGTTAACGTGTCAAAAAACACCCTTTCTTCTTTAAGCAGCACAGAAGTGTCAATCAGATTTGATTGCGTCCTGCTCCTGTCCATTGCCATTGTGATAATCTTCTTTTCTCTCCTGCCATATAATTCCTTGATTATCTTGTAGATGTTATCCAGCTGTCTTTCTGTCTTCTTTATCTCTTCGTTTGCAAAAGGCGAGTCTGTTTTAGCCTCAAGTATCTTTTTCTTCTCTTTTATGTAAGAAATCGTGTCGTTAAAGAAGGATGGCTCTAGTTTCTGCAAGTCAGCTCTGTCTTTTTCTCGCTGCAAAAGCTCGAATAAGGTCTCGTATGTAATAACAACTTCCTGCATTGGTTACCCCCAGTACAAGCTTATAGAGAAGTGTTTAAATAAGTTTTCATTGAGGTAGTATTTAGTAGCGACGTGGCGTGCAGCGAGCCGGGGGCAGTCCCTTACGGGGTGGCGAGCAGGGCAAAGTCGCAACTTTGACCGTCGCACCGCCATAGTTAGCATTTCATTTTTTAAATGAAATTCTTCAAACTATTCTTAGATAGCTTTTTAAAAGAAAATTCCATACTAGGAAGAATGGCAGAGCTTGTTTTCAAAGACTTAAGTTTTGAGAAGGAAAAAGACAGAGTAAAGGTAAATTTCCTGAAAATGTTCTATTTCCACATAGATGAAGATGTATTAAAAAAGATAGGAAAATACGAAATAAGCAGAAATTCAATAACTTTCAACAACGTTTCAGAGTCAAGCGCAAGAAAAAAGTTTGATTTCATACTGAACAATGCCTTCAAGAGCTTAAAGAACAAACTAAGCAACAAAACAACGTATTACATTCACCAGTCATCCGGCATTCCTTTGATGGGCACAAATTACTTTGGAGTGATAGATAGGGGAACAAACATAATTGAAGTCAAGCCATTAACAAGCTGCAACATAAGCTGCATTTTCTGCTCAGTGGATGAAGGCCCAAAATCAAGAAGAAAAGTTGATTTTGTCGTCGAGAAAGACTATCTTGTGAATGAATTCAGGAAGCTTGTGGAGTTCAAGAAAAGCGACAAGATAGACGCGCACATAAACGCACAAGGTGAACCAACATTGTACGCTGAAATGATTGACCTTGTAAGGGACATAATGTCCATCAAAGGAGTAAAAACGAGTTCAATTGACACAAATGGATTACTATTGACAAAGCAGTATATTGATGAGCTTGCAGAAGCAGGACTTACAAGAATTAACTTATCGTTGCACGCAATGGATCCTGCCAAGGCAACAGAGCTTGCAGGCCACCCTTACAATCTAGCCAAGGTCTTGGACATCGCAAGATACATTCCAACAACCAAGATGGATCTTATCATAGTGCCGGTATGGATGCCCTGCTATAACGATGAAGAGCTTCCTAAGCTGGCTAAATTCGCAAGAGAGATAGGTGCAGGCAAGCATTGCCCTCCAATAGGCATACAAAACATGCTTAACTATAAATTCGGCCGCAATCCGATAAAACAAGTCGATATGGACCAGTTTTACGCCAAAATGAGGGAATTGGAAGCAAAGTACGGCATTCCGCTGATAGTTGACAAGTATTCTTTTGAGATAGAAGACCTTCCAGAGCTGCCAAAGCCTTTCAAGAAAGGCAAGGTAGTGGAAGCAGAGATTATGCTTCCTGGCAGGCTGGGGAATGAAAAGCTGGCTGTAGCAAAGGACAGGATTATATCAATACCAAGTTGTGACAAGGAAATCGGCTCAACAGTGAAAATAAGGATAAGAAGGACTAAACATAACATATTCATGGGAGAATTGTTGGGTTAAGAATTCTATAAGTTAGTTGTATTTATCTAAACTCTGTTAAGAAAGATTTCAGTCCCTTCGGGACAAAGTTTAGTGCTCGCTGGCACCATAACCAGCTCGCCAATTCATTATATTCTAACTTAAAGGTTAGACTGCTTTCTAGAGTCAGAAAAAAATAAAAGAAAAAGAAAAAAATAAAAAAAAGGTTTAAACCTTTTAAGCAGTTACTACTGGTGCCACTACCTTAGGGGCTGGTGCAGCTACTGTCAATTGGTTGTTAACTTTCTTGACTTCTACACTTGTTCCCTTTAGCTGTGACTTGTAGTCCTTGTAGTTTGCTACAACTGCTGCTGCGTTTCTTGTATCAACTGCATTGTAACCTGCTACCAACATAGCCACGTTGCCGTTTGAGTGCTCGTACAACTTTAGCATACCTACGCCTGGTTCGAATCCAGCTTCACAATTAGCTGGGTTGCCCATAACGGTTGCTGCTGCTGCGTTTGCACATGGTCCACCTACCAATATTGAGTTAACTGCGTTCACATCAGATACTTCTGATGCAAGCTTAGCTGCTCCAACATCGATTCTCTGAACCATTACAGCGTCTGTTGATGATGCTGCTGTCTCAGTGAATGAGACGCCCTGTCCGGTTACATACACCAAAGGTGTTCTCTGAACACTTGGGTAAGTTACGAACAATTCTTCTGGGCTGCTTGTTGGGCTTGTCAACTGCACAAATGCACCATATGCTGTGTAAGCATATGTGTTGTCATCATCATCCTGTGGAGACAGGAAGTTTAGGTTGTTTGCTGATTCAGCAATGCTTAATTCTGAATCAGATCCTGCAGTGATTACAAACGATAATCCGTGTGCAACCAAGTTATCTGTGGCATCAGCATTTGGTGTTGAGATGTTAACAAAAATCCCCGGTGTGGATGTCTTGTTAATTGCTATCTTTGCACCCTCTTTGGTGTTTATGGTTGTTACCAAAGAATTGCCTCCAAATGTCTCTCCTCCAGACAGGACAGTTCCTGAACCATCTGTGTCGACCATAATGTTGAAGTCATCAACTTTTGCGTTTGACAGGTTGTACACCCTAAAGGTTCCGCCACCAAGCTTTAGCTGAGCAACTTCGACAGGAGCCGAAATGGAAATATTTGTTCCATCTGGACCTACAACACCTGCAGTTGTTACTGCAGTTCCTGTGCTCAAACTTTTTTCAATGGTCTCTCCTGTTCCGAGGTTCTCGAACTTTATAACTGGACTTTCGTCAGTCAATGCGTCTGATGATTTGTAACGCAAGGCATATGACTGCCTCTCACCATCATCGTCAGAAGAATAGTCTGTTACGATGAAATAGTCATTAGTGTCTATTGACGAGTTCTCGCTTACATGAAGGTTGTCATCGCTGTCTCCCAATGTCACAGCACTTGCTGTTCCGTGTACAAAAGGCACTTTTACATTGTTGCCTGAGCCATCAGTGAATACCAAATTGTAGTCATCGTCGCCTGCTGATCTTATTTCAACCTTTGAGGTTGACGCTGAAGACAAACCTTTGTATTCAACATCCCAGTTCCTTGTGAACAAGGCATCTGCTTCTGAGCCTGTTGCTGCAATAGCATCACTCAACTTCTTGCCAGCTGCTACGTAAAAGTCATCATCAGCTGAGATGTTGACAGCTATCTTGTCAATCTTGAAAGTTGTGTCATCATCTGTACCTTCAACAAACACATTAGCATTGTCGATTGTTTCGTCGTCTATTTTTAATTCATGGCTGCTTGCTGTATCACTTATGTTTGTGTCTCTCAGTTCAACCTTCTGTGCGCCTATAAAGAATGTTGCACTGTGGATACCGCCAGCATAGTCCTGATACAAAATATCAGTTACACCAACTGTGGTGCCATCTGCTAGCTTGTCCGTGTCTCCGTCCTTTAGCTTTCTTGTTAACTGGCCGTTTACACTGAACTGAGCCTCGTCAGTATCAACATAGTTTAATGATACTTCGTAAGCTTTTCCGCTTATTTCGTAGTTCTTTGATGCCTGCTCAACTAGAGTGTCTTTCTTTGCTCCGCCCATCAATGTAAGAACAACATTCTCACCGCCGGTACCTGTTCTCCTTGCAGTTACAATGTCGTATTGCTTGCCTAGCATTACCAAGGGCATATCCTCAAAGTCTGTAAGGTACAACCCCGTTGTTGATGCTGAACCTGTTGAATCGTCAACGTCGCTCTCTGGCTGCGTTGTGAATTCAAGCTCGTATCTTGCAATCTGCTGTCCACGAGGGAAATACAAAAAGTCAGCTGTTGTGTCTGTGTCTGTTTCTTCTGTGTAAATCACATAGCCGGTTGTTGTATCTTCAAAGTATAGTCTCTGTTCATAATCTGCTGTTCCTTTTGTGTTGGAAATTTTTCCATCTGCAAGTAATCCTGGAAGCTCTGCGCTGTCTATGGAACTTGTTATTGTTGCAATTGCTTCTGAGCTTCCTGCTAAAAATCCTGCGTCTAGGTTTTCTGTCAACTCTAGAATTTTTGTTGTTGTTCCTACTTTCCAAGCATCTCCTTCAGCTGAAAGATCTGATGCGCCGCCTGTTGCGACTTTCTTGGTAGCTGCGAACTGCAGGCTTGAGATTATGTCGGATATTCCGATTACGTCTTCTGCTGCTGCTTTGTTACCAACGATTAGAACGCCGTTGAATTTTCCATCCTTTATGAATGGTGCTGGGTAATTTCCCAAATCTGCTGCTGCCATTACTGAAGAACCAAGCATTATAGCTCCTGTTCCTAGGGCAATCATTCTCTTTATGGTTTTTTGAAATCTCATCTTCTAAACACCTCCAAGTGTTTTGTTTTTTATCGTCTTCATGTATAATATCTGAATATTATACGCTCGTAGTAATACCTCATATAAAGTATCCTACAACACAAAAGTATCATAATCCATATTTAAAGCTTTTGGTATCTTTGCTATTAGAATATATATTTTGTAGTATAGATATCTTGTCATTTTACGTATGAAAACAATTGAAAAGTTACGTTAATTTATTAATTTTCCTATAGTTCTAGAAGATAGTTCTAGTAGTTGAAAGCATAATTATCTATTCTGTTTAAATTAGTTTAAAAAATGAAACTAAGGCGCCTTTGCCCTATTATATATAGGCTGGTCAAAATTGTGCCGAGAACCGTATCCAGTCAGGGTTGGTAAGCCAAACTTTTAAATAACACATGGAATTCTTGGGTTTATGGCAAAACAAACAATATCTTTGTGCATGATAGTAAAAGACGAAGAAAACTATCTTGAGCAGTGCTTAAGCTCTGCAAAAGGGCTTGCTGATGAAATCATAATTGTCGACACAGGAAGCAAAGACAAGACAAAAGAGATTGCAAAGAAGTTCAATGCAAAGGTGTTTGATTTCAAATGGAATGATGATTTCTCTGCTGCAAGGAACGAAAGCCTGAAGCATGCAGCAAAAGACTGGATTCTTGTGCTTGATGCTGACGAAAGTTTATCCAAAGAAAGTGTTGCTGCAATAAAGAAAATTGTTGAAAACGAAGAGAATGATGCTTATTCTTTTGTGCAGAAAAATTACAATGATAGTTCATCTGTTGCAGGATTTGTTGCAGAAGAGCACAAAAACATAGAAAAAACGTATGCAGGGTGGTATGGTTCCCTGATTACAAGAATGTTCAGGAACAAAAAAGACTACAAATTCAAAGGGATGGTGCATGAAACAGTTGATTCATCTGTTGAATCAAAGCAGGGAAAAATAGTTCCGGCAGGAATTGCAATAAACCACTATGGAAACTCTGATTCTGCTGCTGTAAAAAAGAAGATGGCATCGTATCTTGAACTTTGCAAAAAGAAAGCTGAAAAGATAAAAGATGCAAATTCATATTATGAACTTGGCGTACTTTACAAAAAAAATGATAAATCGGATGAAGCTATTGCTGCATTAAGCAAAGCAATAAAAGCTGACAAGTCGCATTATATGGCCCATTATGAGTTAGGTATTATTTATGAGAAACAAAAGGAGCATGATAAAGCAATTGAAAGCTATAAAGGGTCATTAAAGATAAAAGATAATAGCCCTGCTTTGGAAGCTCTTGGTGCGTGTTATCTTAAACAAGGAAATCTTAAAGACGCGTACTCTAACCTTATCAAGGCATTGGAATTAAATCCCAATAAGCACACCATATATAATAATCTTGGCGCAGTCTTTGAAAAAGGCGGAAATTACGATGCTGCAATCAAGATATTGCTTGTTGGAATCAAAGTCAATCCAAATAATAAGATAGGCTACTACAACCTTGCAGTTGCTTTGGAGAAGAAAAAGGATTTTGCAAATGCAATCAAAAGCTATGAAAAAGCTCTTGAATTGGGCCATTCCAAGAAGGATGAAATAGAAAAAAGAATCAACGGCCTTCAGAAAGTTCTGTTAGACAGCCCAAGGTATAAGTTTAAGGTTGGCGGATAGTCATTACTTCTTAGTGATTACAGAATAGAAAGGTTTAAATATAGGATATTTGCAACTTTAGTTATGAATAGAAGAAAATTTTTAGGCATATTGGCAGGGGCAGCAGCCGGCGCTCCATTTTTAGCAGATTCTGCTGTTTCAAATTTTCCTCAGCTTCAGGGATCCAAAAACAAATTGTTGCCTTTTTCAAATAGGCAGCATCAATATGACCAGCCAACTGCTGCGGAAGCTGCAGACTTACAGCCAATTGAAAGACCGCAAATACACAATCAAAGAGACACTCTTGAAGACAAAATTGCAGAACTAATAATAACAGATAGGGGAAGTATTGGCAGTTTTTTTCCGGGAGGCATAATTTTAACTAAACAGCAAACTAGAGAGGGGCACTTGTTTGGAAAGTACCACAGCTACGATCCTGAAAGAGCGCAATCCACAGTGGAAGATGTGCTAAAAAGTGCAGCACAAATGAATAAACGGGTTCTGATTTATGACGAAGGTGAAGGCGGTTTTGTCACGCGTATTGGAACATTGCCTGCAGCTGGGGATATTGGCAACTATTATGTCCATAACAGAATTAGAGGGACCATAACGGGAAGAGTGACTCCTTCATCAGACAAAAACACAAGAAAAAATCAGATAGTTGCATTGTTTGAAAATTATGCTAAAGAGCTGCATAACCGCGGTGTCAATGCTGTCTTGGGTCCGGTGTTGGATGTCATAATCAGTGGTAAGAATGATAATTTGATTGAAAGAGATGGAAGGTCTTTTGGCCCGAGCCACGCGGCAACAGTGGATCTTGCTCAGATGTACATAAACGCAATGCACAGATATGGAATTAGAGTAACCGGAAAGCACTTTTTAGGAGCAGGCATTCCAAAAAATGGAGATGTTCATGAGGAGTTGGTTACACAAACCAGAAGGATACGGCCAAGGCTAAATGCAGGCAGTGTATACAGAAGGCTAAGGGAAGGTCTTGATGGAGTCATGGCCACCCACATAAGAAACCCGGCAGACAACAATAAGCCGTATATTCTTTCAGAAGTCGCTTTGGATTACCTTACTCAGACAAAGTATCAGGATGATGGTAGAACTTACAGGGGCATAGATTTTAACGGGTTGGTCATCACAGATGATATCTTAATGAAAGGAGTGTTGGAGTATGTTAAAAGGAATAAATTAACCAAAAGGCAGCAAAAGCTTGTCGCGGGCTGCAGCAATTTGGAGTCTAAGACTGCAGTATTGGCTATTGATGCCGGCTGCAATGCAGTTATAGCTCTTCAAACAGACGTAGACTCAATTGTTCGCGGAATAAGCTATGCATACAAAACAGGTGATTCTAAATTTAAAAACAGAGTAGATAACTCGTTTAGGAAATACCAGGAATTTGTTCAAAAATTTAATCTAAATTAATTAAGTTTTATCTCCCCAATATTTTATAAAAAGTGTCAAATATCGGCGTGTCTGTTATCGCTAAACTGTAAGAAATCCCGAGCTTGCTGCACACATCTTCTATCTTTGCGCAGTGGTCGTCAAGCTTCTGCTGATATTCCATTCTTAATCTAGGGCTTATGAACGTGCGAAGCATTCCTTTTGTTTCAGAATCAACCAGCTTAAAGTCTCCCTCAAACTTCAGCTCTTTTTCTGTCCTGTCAAGAACTTGAACAATTTTTATTTCGTGATTGCCAAGCATGTAAAGTGATTCTCTTAACTCTTCTATGTTGACAAGAAAATCCGAAGCTATGACAAGCATAGACTTTGTGCCTATCACCTTTTTGTATTGTCTTATTGTATCAAGCAGCTTTGAAGTTCCCTTTGGCTTTATCCCATTCAAATGCTGAATCATTGCTGCAAGGTGCCCCATCCCCCTTTTTGGCTGGAACACGTTAAGGTCTTCTGCAAAAGTTGAAAATTGGAACTTCTCGTTGTCTCGCATTGCAAGATAGCCGAAACCGACGCCAATCATTGCGGCGTAATCAAATTTCGATACTGGCTTGCCGAAATCCATGGAAGCACTCTTGTCTATTAGTATGTGCACTGTCAGGTTTTTCTCTTCTTCCTGCACCTTGATGAAATGATTGTCTGTTCTTGCATAGACTTTCCAGTCTATCATCCTTATGTCATCGCCCGGCGCATAGATTCTGTAATCCTTAAACGTCATCCCGTGCCCGCCAGCAAGAGACTTTTTTGATCCTGTTAAGTTAGAAGTTACCCTTTTGTTCACAACAAGATTGAATCTTGTCAACTGGTCAAGGAAAGATGTTGTTATCATTTTAGTTATTGATTATTTGATGTTTTTAATTTATAATTTTTTTAATGTGTTTTAGTTTAATGTTATCCGTTAATGCATTCGTTATTGTTTTTGTGGTTTTATTTTTCCGTCCTTCGGACAAACGTTACAGCTCGCTGGCACCACAACCAGCTCGCCAATATATTTTTACAGTGCCCTCGAAGAGGGTACCTTTTTTGATGAAACTTTTTTCGAAATGTCGAAAATCATTGATTTTCGAGCACCCAGCAAATCTTCGATTTGCGTGGAAAAGTTTCCCAGTGCAAATTGGACAAAGTCCAATTGCACACTTGAGCTCTGCTCAAGTTGTGTCAACGGACGGAACCGTTGTTTACTTCACCCGGTCTAAAACCGCCTTTATCGCGTCTTCAACAGTCATTCCTTTTCTTTCAGCTTCAAAGTTCAAAATGACACGGTGCCTCAAGACAGGGTATGCAAGCACATTAATGTCGTCATTGCTCACGTGGTTCCTGCCCTGTATCAAAGCCCTTGCCTTGGAAGCAAGTGTCAGCGATATTGATGCCCTTGGCGACGCTCCGTACTGGAAGATTTCCTTGTTTGACCTTGTAGCGGCGATTATCTTGACAATTCTCTGTTTTATGTCATTCGCAATCGGAACCTGCCTTGTCAATCCCTGCAGAGTCAGCAGATGATTCTTGTTCAGCATGACCTTCAGCTTGTTTTCCCTGATTTCTGCAGCATACCTGTCCACTATCTCGATTTCCTGTTCAACTGTCGGATACGAAACTTTTATCTTTAGCAAAAACCTGTCTGCCTGCGCTTCCGGCAAAGGATATGTTCCTTCCTGTTCTATCGGGTTTTGCGTCGCTAAGACAAAAAACGGAAGATCCAACTTGTAAGTGTTGTTGCCGACAGTAACTTGCTTTTCCTGCATCGCCTCAAGAAGTGCTGATTGTGTTTTTGGTGTTGCCCTGTTGATTTCATCTGCAAGCACGATGTTCGCGAATATCGGCCCTGGCTGGAACTTAAACTGCCTTTTTCCTGAAACTTCCTCAATTATGTAAGTTCCGGTTATATCAGACGGCATCAAATCCGGTGTATTCTGTATTCTGCTGAACTTCAGGTCCATCAGCTGCGCAAGCGTCTTCACCGTAAGTGTTTTCGCCAATCCGGGATATCCTTCCAGAAGCGCGTTTCCGTCGCATAATATTGCAACAAGAATCTGCTCAACAGTGTCTTCTTGCCCGACTATGACCTTGCCCAGTTCCTTTTGCAATTCGTCAAAAACCTGCTTGTAATTTTTCATTTATTGTCCACCTCTTTGGTTTAATTTTAAATTTTATTATTTTTTAATGATTATAATTTTAATATTATTGATTTGAATTTTTATTTATTTGTTTTTTAGGGAATTATTATTTTAAATTTGATTTTTAGTTATTGAGTTTATTTTTTAATGTGATTCGTTAATGATTTTTGTTTGTTGAGTTGTGTTTTATTTTTCCGTTCGCTTCGCTCACAATAGTTACGCTCGCCCGCATTGCTCGCCTATTTATTGTACCGTGCCATTTGTTTTAACTCTCTGCAATCTTCTTGAAATAAGCTTTCACAAGTTCCTGCTGCTCCTGCGGGATTGTCTCTTCGTAAGCAACTGTTTCCTTTACTCCAATCTCCTGCGGGAAAGTCGTTTCAAACTTTTGCTGCGTTGAGTCCCCTTCTTCTTTCACATTGACCTTGAAATCTATAGGTTTTATCCTTATGTTAAGCTCATTGTCTCCAAGGCTTGCAATATCATTCTTCCCGTATATATCGTTGCTGGTATTCAGCTGTGTTGCCACCATATTTCCTACACTTTTAAGATTTTTTGTCTCAAATATGCTCGGTATTTTTTGCTTTGCAAGCTCAAGCACTTTTAAGTTAAGAGTGGATGCAAATATAATCAAAAATGAAAGGACCATCACTGCAAATATTTTATAGGAGATGCTTCTCGGGTTTATGAACATTGAAAGGCTGACATTCTTTATCTCGCTGGTCACTTCATATTTCAGCTCTTCTGCAATCGGATTGTCAAGGTTCATATTGTCTGCTGCTGTCCTTAATTTTTCCCTTAAAGGCTCGTATTTGCTTTCAACAAGGCGTGATTTTGATGATCTTAAGCTGATGTATGTGTAAAATGCCAGATAAGCTATTGCAGGAGCAAGAGCATACATTGGAGTAAAATCAAAAAGAGATAAAACAAGGTAAAAAGTAAGGAAAACTAGTGTCGTATTCACTATGTTCTCAAACATTATAATCTCGTTAAGAGTCCTGTTCACTTCCTTTATTACGCTTGGAAACTGTTTCATTATGATGTTCCCTGGCACGCTGCCAAATCTTCTTCCAAATCATTAATATCTCCCTTAAGGTTCACTATCTGCTTGTTTAACGTCGCAGCGAGCTGCACCTGCGTTGCCAATTGGCCTTGAGTATCTGATAATTTTGAGGCTGTTGATTCAAGCTGTGATTTAGTTGATGCAAGCTCAACTTCAAGTTTTTTCTTTGCCGCTTCAAGGGCATCTCTTTCCCCCCTCACATCCGTAAACTGAGTGCTTAGGTCTTCTTCCTTTTGTTTTTTCAATTGTAATTGAACGCTTGTCTGGTTCAGTTCTGTTTTTTTCGTCTCAAGCTGCTTCGTTATTGCATCAAGCGCTTTTATCTGCGTTTCATAGCTTTTTGTAACGTTCTTGAAAGTTGTCTGGTAATAAACAGTAAATCCGCTGAACATCAGCAGCGCAGCCGCTATAAGCAGCAGCAATCCCAAATTAATATCACGTCTCATAAATGCCATTTTATTTCCTCCCGACTATCTTTGGATATTCTCCCTGTATTTTCTTATCGCTATCTCGATTAAAAACAAAAGCATTGCGATTATCGCAAACGGCCACCTGTAATCTGTTGACTCAATTTTTATTCTTTTCGATTTTGCGCGTATGAACTCTATTATGCTTTTTGTGTCTTCCGGGTCAAATGTTTTTCCTCCGGTTTTCTCGACAAGATTGGTAAATTCAGGGTGTATTCCCAAATTAGAATACTCATCATTATAATTGACTGCAAAAGTTGCGCCGAGTATTTCCTTAAACCCGATTTCTTTCTGGCTGTATGAAGCTGAATAAAAGTTTGTGTCCACTTTTGCAAATGAAAGGCCGTCTGATTTCGGCATTTCTCTCGATATAACATTTACTGATGCAGTCTTTCCGACAACAGTGTCTCTTATGGTAACATCATATGCTTTTTTCCTCCCCAAATCGCCGATTGCCCAGTTTATGCTCCTTGTCACAAGCTTTGAATTTTCTTTTGACAGTAAATCCCCGGACCATTTTAATCCGTCATCTGTTGAAAGCGTCACAACTCTTCCAAGCCCGAATCTCCATACAACAAGTATCGGGATGTTTTTCTGCGTCGTCACAAGCGTTCTTGCAGCCGGCTTTGGTACAACATAATTATATCCTGAAATTGTAGCGTGCATGTTATCCATTCCCAGTGTTATGAAATGAGTCGTGTCAATCGGGATAAGGGTGTTATAAAACTCTTCTCCTTTCCCGTCCTGCTCGCCAAATTGGACTGAAAGCTTGTTTGTTGCGTCTGCCTTATAGTAGATTCCCTCTCCAAGCGCAGCAATGTTTCCGAGGAAAAGGCTGTTTTCATCTGCAGTTGTATCAGTGTCTGTTCCAACGCCGACAACAAACACTTTTGTTCCAAGCGCGTTGATGTTTCTGACAACACTCAATGTGTCCTGCCTTAATTGATCATATGTTGTCTTTCCGTCGCTTACAAAAATTATGTTCTTGCTTCCTCCGGTTTTGCTCAGCATCTGATATCCGCCCTGCAATCCAATGTCAAAACAGGATTGGCCGTCAAACTTTAATCTTGAAATTTTATCCTTAAGCTCGGCTTTTACCTCTTTCAGCGGTTTTATTCCGCTTGTTATGTCAAAAGCCCTGCACGGAGCATATCCGAATGCAACAGCCCCTACATTGTTCTTGTCGCTAAGGCTGTCAACCACGCTTAATGCAAGCGCTTTCTCGACTGCAATGTACTCTTCTGTTCCGATTGAGATATCTATGACAATTACAACATTTACATCGCTCTTGTTCTGCTCCTCGCTTGCGCCCATCTTGACAGGAAGAAGCGTCTCAAGCATCGTTCCCTTATACCCTCCCCTGTCAAATGAATTTTCCCCGCCTATGAACATCAGCCCGTTTCCGTCCGAGACGTAATCGCTCATCATATTTACTTGAGTGGCTATTTTTGATCCCGGCACATCATTTACAATCACAGCCATATAGTCAGAAATGTCATTTGGAACTGAAGTTTTTACATCAACTTCATAGATTTTTCCAAGCTCTCTTGCCAGCGGCGAATTCTCTTCAGTTACATAAAGCAGCTTTGGCCTTGGAACTATTTTAATGCTCTTGTAATGTGCATTGTTGTTCTTGAAGTAGTCATCTCCCCCGATATCTACAAGCTGTGCAGTGATTTTATGATACTCCCCTTCAGAAAACTTTCTGGAAAATGGAAATACTACTGAGGAAGAGCCTTTTTGCTCCATTATCAGGCTTGCATCATCAGAATAAACCTGCAGTGTATAGGGTATATTTTTTCCAACCACAGAAACCCTGACAATAAAATCCCCTTCTGTGTCCTTGATTAATTCCGGAGGGCCGTCAACAAAAACCCCGACATCATTTTTTACAGCATCCATCTTAAGAGTGCTTACGCTGGAGTTTATGTTTGAAGCAAAAAGCATGATATCACCAAGAAGTTTTCCTTCATTATTGGCTCCGTCCGTTATAACCATAACATTGTCATCGCCTTCTATGTTGTTCAGTATTCCATTGCCTATTGCAGAAGATTCTCCGTTTGCAATTGTCCTTATCTGGACAGGCACTACTCCCTCCAGTTTTTTGTATAGGTCATAGGCAATTTCAGAATTATAAAGCGCCATTGAACTCGAGTTATCAACTAAAATTGTCAGCCGCGGGTCTCCCTGGACTGTTTTGTTCTCAAGAACAAACGGAGATGCTATTGCCATCATTACAAAAGCAATTGCCAGGCTCCTCAAAAACAGGATTATTCTTCTGTCTGTCTTCTTTGACTTAAGGTAGTTATCAAGCTCAAGTTTATTCTGGAATTTTACAAAAGTCCTTCTTGTAAACCAGAAAAGAAAAAGAAGCATCGGAACTATAGCTACCAGAACATAAGAATACCTTACGCAGTATTTTGACATGCAGTATATGCTGGAATAATCTGGAATAATGAAACTCATAGGTCGCCCCTCCTCTTGATGTAGATAAATTCTGTAACCATCAGCAAAAATGCAAGGAGCATTAGCGGAAGCTCAAGGTTAAAATCGTGCTGCTTGCTTTCCCTGTCAAGCAAAAGTTCCCCGCTGTCCTTTGATCCTGATTTTAGCACAGAAGCAACATCAGATTCTTTTTCATCTATAAGGTTTGCTGCATGCTTCTTTCCGTCGTACTCGTATATTCCTGCTTCATCCATTATCAGCTTGGATGTTGTAACTGTTGATGACGGTGTTGTCACTTTCTGTTCACCTATAGTGTAAAGTTTTCCTGTCTTGAAATTAAAATCTTTTATGTCTTCTGTCTTTACCATGAAGTTTATCATTGTTATCCAGAATATTGGGTAAGAAGGAAGCGTCTTGAAGTCGCTGGCCTGGTCCATTATGCCGTAATACGCGACTCTTCCGCCCTTTTTCTCGCCGTAGACTATCAGCGGCGTCTTGTCATCAGCAGAAGCAAATGTTATCGCCCCTTTTTTTGCCTCTCCGGAGAAATATGAAGCTGCTGTTGTGAAGCATCTTTCTTTTTCAAAATATTTTGTTACCTGGTTGATGGTTTCGACGCATACCTTTGTCGGCTTGTTGACTTTATTTTTAAGTTCGAATATGGAAAGGCTTTTTGTGTCAATTTCCTTGGAATCTTCCTGAACTGCAAGTATAAGGTTGCCTCCTTTCTCCACATAATCGGATATGTCATCAAAAGTTCCCGGCACAATGCCGTCTCTCTTGTTGACGTTGTTGATATTGTAGACTATTATAAGGTCATGCTTGTAAGGGTCTATCTTTTCCTTCTTTGTATTTACTGTAAGCACAGGCGGATTAACCACATTGAGCTCGACATCCTTTGCAGATGCAAGCGCAAACTCAAGATTGCTTGATTTTTCATTTGTGATGAGCAAAACAGATGTTTTTATTTTTGGGGGAGTTGCAATGTATGCAGTGTCGTCAACTAAAAAGTCGTCTTTAGGCTCAAGCTCAACTTTTGAAACCCCTGCCGGAGTGTCAAATATGAAATTTTCAACAGAATGCGGCGCAATTGTAACTTTTATCTGCGTAATCACTTTATTGTCCTTGATAAGTTTTATTGTAGTTTCCCTTGCCTCATTGTTGAAGTTTTTTACATAGGCTTTTGTATTGTATTTTGTGACTTCAAGTTTGATTATGCCTGTATTTTTTGCATTGTTGGACACATCAATAAAATCCACAAGCTTCTCTTCTGAAGAGAGCATTGCCTTAACAACACTAACATCCGGCCCTTCTGTTGAGATAAAATCGCTGAATACTACAATTCTTCCGGGCCTTTCTCCGAGTATGTCTTTTGCGAGAAGCAGGGAATCTCCAAGATTCGTTGTTGTGGCTTTTGGCTTTACTTTTGAAAGCACATCAAGCGCAACATCGGTATTTTCATTTTCAAGAACTATAAGAGGAATGTTTTCTGCAAGTATTATTGTGTTTTTTCCGCTTAAAGCGCCTTTAGCCCCTTCAAGAGCCCTGTCAAACCTTGAAGCCCCTTTTTCTTTTGCCTGCATAGAAGCGCTTACATCTAATATTATGACTGTGTTCTCAAGTGTTGTGTCATATTTCAGTTTTACATACGGAGCAGCTGCAACAAGCGCAAGCCCAAGTATTATCAAAAGCTGCATTAAGAAGAGGAGATTTGTCATCAGCTTCTGGAAAAAGAAGAACTGCTTTGATTTCTTGTTATCCTGCATGATAAACATCAATGAAGGTATTATTTTATCCTGCGGCTTCGGCCTCCTTAAATAAAGTATCAGGAATATCAGTGCTGCTATCAGCGCCCATAATCCTAACGGCCTTTGGAACGGAAGATTCATTTGGATTTCCTCTTTTTGTTTAATATTAAAGACATCAGGTCTTTCGGATTCAAAACGTCTTTTACAAGAACAAGCACATCCCCTATGCTGTACCAGTATGCGTCAGAGCCTTCGCTGACTTTAATGCCGTCTCTTGCCTCTTTCGGCAGGGTCAGCTGCCCGGTGCTCGTCAGCTTTGATTTGCCTATGAATCTTGCTTCCATTTATTAATTTTAATAATATTAATAGTTTTTGTTGATTTTGTATAATTATTAAAATTAATATTTATAAGCTTTGCGGTTTTGGCTGCTTTATTCAATAAAATATATAAATAAACGGCAAATAATCAGCCTTATGCCAACAATAAAGGTAACTTTGCCGGACGGAAGCGTGCACGAGCATCCAAGAGGGATTACTGCAGGGGAAATTGCGCTGAAAATAGGAAAAAGGCTTGCAGAAGATGCTGTCGCTGCAAAAGTAAACGGGGAATTAAAAGACCTTGACAGCCATATAAATGAAGACGCTGCATTGCAGATTATTACATTAAAGAACAGCGAAGGGCTTGATTGTCTGCGCCACAGCATAGCGCATCTTCTTGCAGCGGCAGTTATGGAAATGTGGCCCGACACCAAAAGAACAATCGGGCCGCCTATAGAGAACGGGTTCTATTATGATTTTGAGTTCACCCATAAGATTTCAGAAGAAGACTTGCCAAAGATAGAGGCAAAGATGCGCGAGATTCTTCCGGCATGGGATAAATTTGAGAGATCAGAACATAGTTCAGCAGACGCAAAAAAAGAATTCCATGACAACAAATTCAAGCTTGAGCTTATTGATGAATTTTCCAGCGAGGGAAAAAAACTGACATTCTACAAGTCAGGAAATTATGTTGATTTATGCAAAGGCGGCCATTTGCCGAGCATGAAAAAAGTAAAGCCAGACGCATTCAAGCTGACAAATATTGCTGGAGCCTACTGGAGAGGAAGCGAAAAAAACACAATGCTTACCAGAATTTATGCAGTTGCATTCCCGACAAAAAAAGAGCTTGATGATTACCTAAAACAGCAGGAAGAAGCTGAGAAAAGGGACCATAAAAAGATTGGAAGAGAATTGGGATTGTTCATGTCGCACGAGCTTGTAGGAAAAGGACTCCCAATCTGGCTTCCAAAAGGCGAGATAATAAAGAGAGAAATAGAAAATTTTGCAATCAACACAGAAAGAAAAGCCGGCTATCAGCGTGTTTCAACCCCGATGCTGGCAAAAAAAGAGCTGTTCATCAAATCCGGCCATCTGCCTTATTACAAGGAATCGATGTTTCCTGAAATGAAGCTTGACGACGGAGATTATGTGCTGAAGGCAATGAACTGCCCGCACCACCATTTAATTTACAGCCACAAGTCAAGAAGCTACCGCGATTTGCCATTAAGAATTTCAGAGTACGGAATCTGCCACCGTTATGAATTATCAGGCACTTTGGCAGGATTGCTAAGAGTAAGAATGCTGACAATGAATGATGCGCACATTTACTGCAGGAAAGAGCAGATAGAAGAAGAGTTTGAAAGGGTAATAAAGCTGGTAGTGAATCATTACAAAGTTTTTGGATTGGAAGATTATTATTTTAGATTATCTCTTCACGACCCTGAAAACAAAGAAAAATACATTGACGAGCCTGAAAACTGGAAATTTTCAGAAAATGCCTTAAGAGATGTTTTGAAAAAGATGAATGTGAAGTTTGTTGAGGCAAAAGATGAAGCTGCCTTCTACGGCCCAAAAGTAGATATACAATATAGGGCAGTTACCGGAAGAGAAGAGTCAATGTCCACCATTCAGCTTGATTTTGCGGCAAAAAAAAGATTTGGATTAAAATATGCTGACAAGGACAATACTGAAAACAATGAAGTTTACGTAATACACCGGGCTCCATTGTCAACGCACGAAAGATTCATGGCATTCTTGATTGAGCATTATGCAGGAAAGTTCCCGTTGTGGCTTGCGCCGGTTCAGGTGCGGATATTGACAGTGGCTGACAGGTTTGAACCTTATGCAAATAAAATAAAAGATGCTCTTGATGAACATGATGTAAGGGTTGAAGTTGATGCAAGAACTGAGAGCATCGGCTACAAAGTAAGGGAAGCGCAGGCTGAGAAGATTCCGTTAATTGTAACTGTTGGTGAAAAAGAAGAATATTCTGAAACAGTTGCAATAAGAACAATGGATAATCTTGTTAAGTTTAATGTCAAGATAGAAGAGTTTGTACAGAAAGTTCTAAGCAACATTAAAGAAAAGAAAATTAAGGTTGAGTTGTGATTGGCTGAAGGGGCGGGCTGGTTTGCTCAAGAAGGTATTCAAACATCCTTGTTCTTAGTCCTAATTGTGGGTATGGTCTGGCGAGTTCATCACGCAGGATTGTGGCAGTGCCCAAGAGAGACATCAATAAAGACGTTCCGGGAGTGAGCAACTCTTTTTCCATTCGTATAAGTTCCACTAGATTGCCCATTTCTGCACAAGCTATGAAGTGGTTTCCCTGCTGAATCCAGGGTTTAACATCTGATTCATACTTTTGTTTCCATGCTTCAACTAGCTCTTGGATTTCCATACCTATCAGAAAGCCGCACCAAGTTATAAATATTATTAAAGAAAAGAAGATTAAGGTTGAGTTGTAAGCTATTTTGTCAGCTTACATGTTAAGGTTTGTATATTTAGTCCTGCAACTTCACATTCTCCTTGAGAAAGATCAATTCCATTTAATCTTAATCTGCCAACAATCTCTATCAATTCATAAAAAGTTAATGAAGATTTAATAGAATCAGCCATTGTCACGACATCTATTGTTCCCGCTTCTTCCATCATTTGGAGCGCACTTAATTGACCCATACTTGTGTCTCTAGAAAAATCATAGATTAATACCCTACCTTTTTGATTTGTAACTCTTAGCAGTTCTCCAATCGCTTTTTGAGGATCTTCAAAATGATGAAGGGAAGCCCAGCATATTACTGCATCATAAAAACTATCAGGCTCTTGCAAATCGTAAACATCGCCAACCCTATAACTCAAGTTTGGAAGTCCTCCATTCATTTTTTGAGCCATATCTATTGCCATTGCGTCCTTATCAATTCCCACTACTGTTGATGCCGGGCATTCTCGAGCAATCATTCTTGTTAAGGATCCTGGGCCGCAAGGAACATCCAAAATAGTGTTAGCTCCTCTCAAATGTATTCTTTTATCCACGTCTTCAAAACGAGTTCTGTGGTAGTCCGCATCAAACCTAGCAGCATGTATTAGATATTTATAAGTGTTTGAATGCGGTTCAAGTATTCTTTCTATTGTCATACGATAGAAAAAAGGTACATATAATATAAATGTTTTCTTTGTAACTACTTAAAAGTTATAATATTAAAAATAAAAAATAAAAGTGGAACTCTAATTATTCCACTGCAACAGCGCCACTGCTTCCTGAGCTTGCAACTGCAACCTCTTCTGAGCCCTTTGTCAGATAAGGCATAGGGTAAGGATACTCTTGCGGTTTCTCGTAAGGCAATTTAACCGTGCTTATCTCCTTGACATCATCAAGATTGTTTGCCTTTATCTTTCCAAGCGAGACTGTGTAAAGCGTGTTGTCCATAAACAAGCTTCTTCTCACAGAATTTGGCGAGCCGTACCAGTACCAGTCCTGCTGCTCGTCGCCTTCATTATGAGTTATCTTGCCTCTTACTTCGAATCCGTTATCATTCAAAGTAAAGACATAAGCGCCCTGCCATAGTTTTTGCCTGTAATAGCCAAGCCTGCTGTCGTAAGTCGGCTTGCCCTTGACTTCGCTCACAGGTATGACGAGCAGATTCTTTTCCTTGTTGAACAAAAATGCCTTGTGGTCGTTCAGTGCTTCTGATTCTGTGCCTGCCTCTCCGATCACATAAGTGTCAACCGGTTTTGGATTTGCGACATCTGAAACGTCAAACAAAGCTAATTTCAATCCTTTTGTGGATATTCCGCCCCATTCATTTGAATCGGTTTCTTTTCCTATTCCGATTATATGAGTTTCATCATAAGGATGCAGATAATCAGAGTACCCTGGTATCTTTAGCTCTCCAAGAACTTCCGGGTTCGATGGGTTTGACAAATCGATTACGAACAACGGGTCGATTCTCTTGAATGTCACCATGTAAAGCCTGTCTCCTATAAATCTTGTTGAATATATTCTTTCATCCGGTGCAATTGCCTCAAGCTTCCCGATTGTTTCCATTCCGCCATTAAGCACAAACACATTGTTGTACAGCACAGATTTTTGCGCCCATATCTCGAATGTTGTTGCAACCCTTAAATTTCCGTCATTTTCGTCCATTGAAAACTGGTTAAGCAGATATCCCGGAACTTCTCCCTTTGCGCCGTATTCAATGTTTCCGTTGTCTATTCCTATTTTATGTATGACTGTTTTTCTCATATCAACCTGAAGCTTGATTTCATATTCCTCTGTAGCCTTTTCTATTTGGCCTATCAAATCCTTCTTCGCCTCTTCATCCATTTGATTGTACATATCTTCCATTGCAGATGAAATTTCATCCCATTTCTCCTGCGGATTTAGTGAAGCATCATTCTTTGCATCATTTATCTTGCTTCTGACATCAGAAGGCAGCAATGGAACAACAACCTCGTAAAAGCGGTCTTCATCATGCGATTGCCAATATCTATAAGGCGGGTTTTTCTGGTATGCAATGTATATGTTTTTCTCCGAAACATACAGCGTTCCTGTGTAACCCATCATGAATGTTTTTGCATTGACTTTTTCATTGTCGTCAAAAATATTAAAAGATGCAACTGTGTTAAAATTGTAGTTTTCTTCCGGGTTGTCAAAGTAATAAACATCCGACCTTGCAACAATCTTTGATGATTCTCTTATCATCGGCAAAACTATCGGCCCGCCGTAATAAAAATTCTTTGTTGAGACAAAATAAACATAATCCCCTATCATTCTTGATTCATAATAATAGCCGTCGATTTCATAGTCTTTTACGGCCTTTGGGTTCTTCCTGTCGCTTATGTCATAAACATAAACGTGCGTTGTTGGCTCATAGCTTGGCCTTGGCACAAAATCATACTGATAGATTTTTAGGCTTTCGTCGTTGTCATCTGAAAATATTATTAATCTGTCCTTGTTGACAAGCATGTTTCTTGGATTCCCTTCAAGCTTTGTTTCTGAAACAATCTTTGCTTTTTCTGCAGGATATACATCTGTAATGACAAGTTTGTTTTGTGTTATGACATAGATATGCTTGCCGTCATTCTTTACAAAATCTGCTTCATCAACACCTTCGACTTGTACATTTGTTGATGAATAATCTGATGAGGATTCTCCTGAGCCTGCTGATACAGATGAGTCTGCACTTGCTTTCATCATCGGAGCAGCAGATTCAGCCATCATTGTGCGTATTCCTCCGCTTCCCCCATAATACTGCCTTGTTCCTGACTCAACAGCGCCCTGCTTAAGGTAAGTTTCAATTTCTTCTGCAGATGAAAATTTCTTTAATTGCTGTGAAGTTTGTGATTGAGATTCATAAGGCAAGGTATTGCCGCATGATGCTATAAATATGCTAAGCACCAATAATGTAAAAACCATAATTAATTTGTTTGATGTAGTTGTTTTCATGTTTGTTCACCTGTTTGTTTATATTTTTCCTTCGAAAGCAATGTCTTCTTCAATCATCACAGTGTAATCTGTGTCTCCTGATGCAGACGCTGATGCCCCTATTTCCTGCGGCTCTCCAAGAGATTGCACGCAGGCTGTTTCTTTGTTTGCATCATAAATGTCAAATTCCAGTTTTGATTTGTCTGAATATTCTGTCATTTTTATTTTCCAGTCAACGCATGGCGTTGATCTTTGCAAAACCCCTGTGAGTATTGCCTTTCCATCCTTAAATCCCAATGTCAAATCACCTTTTTTTGAATGAATTATCCTGTCGGAGTCTGTCTTTATTCTCTGGACAAACACTTTTCCGTCAATATTGCACTTTGCAGGATATGATATTGTTACAGGGTATTCTGCGTTTTTGCACTCGTCGAATGTGTCTATCACATTTCCTGTAAGATTGTTTCCATTTTCCAATATTTTCTTTGAAAACATAAACAATCCCACAGTTATTGCAAACATAATGATTATAATCATTGTTTTTGCGTGCCTCATGGTGTTAGTGGATATCTGAAGTATATAAATAACTGGTTATAACTTTAAACAAATTTGAAGTTATTGGTTGTTTTTGTTAGGCTGAGTGCATGCGCCGGAATATGCTCCAAACGGTGTACACAATTAAAAAAATGACAACAAAAGTTATTATCAGATGGCTTAAAGAAAACATTGCAAAATCAATCACGTAGCCTCTGCCGAGAGTTATATCTCCGCATGCAGAGTCTATGCATTTCCCGGTTAAAATGACCTCCTCTCGCACCCTAAAGGGTGGAGTTTCCTTTAGGTAAAAGCA
>JBBSWH010000003.1:0-39473 GCA_038046385.1 Nanobdellota archaeon
ATGCATCTACTTCAGGATATGCTGGAAACTATAATGTGCAATTTTCAGATGATAATTCTTTATGGACAAACGCGGCAGCCGGATTTGTCCCGTCATCCTTAGGATGGAATGAAAAAGCCTGGAGCAATCCGGGAAGCCACCGATATTGGAGGCTTTTTCTGACAAACACCCCTGGCCCAGGCTCATGGCTTAATGAGCTTGAAATGTATACATAATATCAAATAATAAATATTCCATAAAGCAACAACTCAACTCACGCATATGGAATATTCTCGTGGAATTTTATCCCATAAACGTAAACATAATTCCAGAAAATGCCCTTTTTTCTTGCGACAAAAACTGAAAAGCCAGAATCCCGGAATATTTTTTCTATTGCCTTGTCATCTGAAAGCCACGCTGAATTCGGTATTATCTTGAAAAAATCTGCGTAGTCGACAAAAACAATTTTTCCTCCGTATGGAAGAAGGCTTCGCATCTCTTTCAATACTTTTTTTATGTCCTGCAGGTAGCCCATCATGCCTATGCTGACAATGGCGTCAACGTGCGGCACAGAAGGATGCACTCGGTTTATCTGATGCTCATCATGGATGACAACAACATGATAATGCCCCTTTTTCATGAGCCTGTTTCTTGTTATTGTGACTTCTTTTTCTGACAGGTCTGTTGCATAGACTTTTCCGTTTGGCTTGACTTTTTCAGCAAGGTCCATTGTCAATGTTCCGACTGAACAGCCGAATTCAAGAAGGCTCTTTGCTTTTATGTCTCCGAGAAGCGCTATTATTTCTTTTCTGACGCTTTTTGGCAGTATAAACCTTTCAAGAAATAATGTGAAATAGGCAAGAAAATCATTTATTTTTATTATTGTGTCGGGATTATAGTATGTTTCCAGAAGAAGATAAATCGGGATTCCGACAACAACAAAAGAAAAGCCGAGCTTCAAAAGGCTTATGGCTTCAGGGTCTGAAGACACCCAGACCCATATAATTGATACGATGAAGCCAGTGAGGAGGAGTGTCCCGATTTTTGCAAACGGAACCCTGAATGTTCTTTTTATCCCCGGCTCCCTTATTCTAAGCACAGGCACTGCGATTATTATGAAAAGATAAAGCAATAATCCCAATGGCAGAAGAAGCTTGAGCAGCTGGGTGTACTTTCCAAATGCCATTGCAAAAATAAGCAATGATACAACTGTTTGAAAAATAATTGCCTTGTAAGGTGTCTTAAATTTTTCGTGTATGCTGCTGAACTGGTGGATGAACAGTTTATCCCTTGCAAGCGCAAGAATCAGCCTTGGCATTGTTATTATCTCCCCGGCTGCAGACCCGATAAGCGAAATGAAAATGCCCAAGTTGACAAGACCAACACCTATGCCGCCAATTGAGTGCTCTGCCACCAGCGAAAGAGGCGTCTGCGATATTGAAAGTATCTTCCACGGAATAACTCCAAGGGAGACTACAGCGACGAGGATTCCCATCAATCCGACAATTATTGTTCCGATTATAAGCGCCTTTGGAATAACCTTTTCCGGCTCATTTGTCTCCTCTGCAAGATATGTTGCAGATTCCCAACCGAAAAAACTTTCCGCTATGAAAAATAGAGTTATGAAAATAGAAGAAGCGCCGAATGCGAAAAAAGGAAAATAGTTTGATGTATCCACCTTGAAAGCGCCCGGCACAACTATTGAAACCACGAGGCCTATTGCGATGACAGCAAAAAGAACAAGCATGAAGGCGCTTGCCTCAATCCCGATGTAGGCGATTATATTCAGGGCTATTATGAAAAAAACACTTATGCCGAGCTTGAGCCATACCTGCGACGGATCCGGGATAAGATAATTTATTGCAGCAACAACAACAAGCGCTGTTGTCAAGTTTCCGACTATCCATGCCAGCCAGCCCACCATGAACGATGTCGGCCTGTTGTATGCCTTTTTGCTGAATTCATAAACTCCGCCGGCTTTGGGATACATTGATACCAGTTCTGCAAAATACATGCTTATGTAGACTGCAATGATTGTCAAAATTATCCATGCAATTATTGATGCGTTTCCTGAATAGCCTGCTGCTATCGAAGCCCCAAAGAAAAGGCCGGTGCCCATTATTGAGCCAACTGCTAATGAAAGCATGGTCCAGAAGCCCAATGCCCTCTTTAATTCTGCCATTGAGTTATAGCTGGGACTAAAATTTAAAAACAAGCGTATATACTAGGGTGTAGTAACTTAATAAGAATTTATAAAATAAGATTTATTCTAATTTATTAATTAATTATGTTCGGCTTTGCCTCACAATGATTAGTGCTCGGGTTTCGCTCGGTTGCCAGTCGCTCAACCCTCGCCTATACATTGTAACTCAATACTTTATCTCGGACTACACATTCCTAAATACCTTTATATGAAGAAAATCCATAGGATTTTCAAATATAAAGGTAGGAGACATAGTCTCCATACCTTTATAAAGCATAAATCTCTCCTCTTTATTATGAAAATAATGATGGTTGAAGGGCGATACAAAGGGCAGATTAACCTATCAAATTTAGATGCATCCAAGCTTCCAAATACGCTTGGGTTGGCTACAACAGTGCAGTTTATCGACTATGTTGATGAAATCAAAAGTTTTCTTGAGAAGCACGGGAAAACTGTGTTTATAGACAAGATGAGGCAGAAATATGAAGGACAGCTTCTTGGGTGCGACCAGGGGGGCGCGGAAAAGATAAAAGACAAAGTTGACGCGTTTCTTTATTTTGGAACTGGCGTATTTCATCCTCTTGGAATTGCAATAAATGTTGACCGTGATGTATTCTGCTACGATCCACTGCACGGAATTTTCTCCAAAATAGACTCAAAGCAGGTTGAAACTTACAACAAGAAAAGAAAAGGCGCTTATTTGAAATACCTCCATTCAAAAGAAATCGGAATGCTTGTTTCAATGAAGCCGGGCCAGAATAATTTTAAGAAAGCGGCAGATATGAAAAAACAGCTTGTCGCAATGGGCAAGAACTGCTACATATTTGTATTTGACACTTTGGATTTCAACCAGATAGAAAATTTTCCTTTTGTGGAATGCTGGGTTAACACTGCATGCAACAGGATACTTGATGATTATGATAAATTTCCAAGGCCTTTAGTGGATTTAAGCGACATAGAAAAAATAGAGAAGACTCAGTTGCTTACGATAAAGAAATAATCATTTCTTCTTTTTCTGCTCTGAAAGCAAAAATATCAGCGCTTTCATCTCACTAAGCTCTTTTCTTGATAAGTCTACAATCAGGCTGAGCATGATGAACAGTACAAGCAGTATGAGCCAGCTGAATATTGTTATGACCATCATCCAGCTTAATTTATGGCCTTCCAGCGAATACATCGTGTTTATAAGATGGAATCCCAGCAGGCCTGCGCCCACTCCTACAGCAAGGAGTATGAAATCAAAAGGATTCATCTTGTTGGCTGGCATTTCTATAACCTTCGAATTGTATGAGAAGGTTTGTTGAGCTATGCTCAACTTCACCTCTTTTTTATGCTGTTCAGCGACAAACTATTATATAAACCTTGTTATGCTGTTTTTGATATAACACAACATTTATAATATCTTTATACTATTCCAGCATCGTAACAAAAATGGTAGACAAAGAACTCAAGCTAAAAGTTGCAGAAGCCATTCAGGATGATGTCAATAAGGGCATTGTCAGGATTGATTCAGGCTATCTTTCTGAAGTAGACATAAAGCCAGGTGATATAGTTGAGATTGAAGGCGAGAGGAAGACAGTTGCAATTGCAGACCGTTCATATCCGGGAGATATTGGATTGAACATAATAAGGATGGACGGCATCATAAGAAAGAATTCCAAGACCGGAATAGGCGAGATTGTAAAGATTAGGAAAGCTGTTGTAAAGGAAGCAAAAAAGATTATCATAGCGCCTGCAAGGAAAGGAATTGTTATCAGAGCAAGCCCTGAAATATTCAAGCAGGGCCTTTTAGGAAGGGCAGTTGTCAAAGGAGATATTGTATCATTAGGCGGGGCAAGAAGAAGAAAATCAACTATGGCGAATAACCCATTTTTTGATGAGGATATTTTTAACATTCTTGATGAAAGCATGATGGGAATTGGATTTGGAGACATCAAATTTGTTGTGATTGACACAAACCCAAAAACGCCTGTTATAATCCTTGATACAACAGAAATAGAATTCAGGTCAGAAGCTGTTGAGATTGAAGAGGAAAGGGTGCCTGAAGTTTCTTATGAAGATGTAGGCGGCTTAGAAGATGAAATCAAAAAAGTCAGGGAAATGGTGGAATTGCCATTGAAACATCCGGAAATATTTGAACGCCTTGGAATAGAGGCGCCAAAAGGAGTTTTGCTGCACGGTCCCCCAGGCACAGGAAAGACGCTGCTTGCAAAAGCGGTTGCAAACGAAACGAATTCGCATTTTATTTTAATAAACGGGCCTGAGATAATGTCAAAGTATTACGGCCAGTCAGAAGAAAATCTGCGCAAGAAATTTGAAGAAGCAGAAAAGAATGCGCCTTCAATCATTTTCATCGATGAGATTGATGCAATTGCATCAAAAAGAGAAGAGACAAGAGGCGAAGTTGAAAGGCGTGTTGTTGCGCAGATGCTTGCACTGATGGACGGATTGCAGGCAAGAGGGAAAGTAGTTGTTATTGCGGCAACAAACGTTCCAAACATACTTGACCCAGCATTGAGAAGGCCGGGAAGATTTGACAGAGAGATAGAAATTGGAGTCCCAAGCAAAGAGGGAAGGCTGAACATTCTTAAAATTCACACAAGAAACATGCCGATGTTCACAAAAGAGAACCTTGTCAAGGAAAGCAATTTTGAAACAGAATACAAGGAAGCTTTATTGAGCCTTATAAGAAATAAAGATGCAAACTCAAGAAGCCTTGAAAAGACAATAAGCAAATATGTTGCTGAAAATCCTGAGAAAAACGAGCTTTTCAAGAAAATTGACATTCTAAAGCTGAAAAAATATATGGACAGCGTTGCAAATGATTTCAAGGTTGTTTCTTTGAAGGAGCTTGCAGAAGTCACCCATGGATTTGTCGGCGCAGATTTGTCTTCATTGGCAAAAGAAGCCGCAATGATAGTTCTAAGAAAAGTACTTCCAGACATCAAATTAAAAGAAAATGAGCCGCTTCCAAAAGAATTATTAGAGAAGCTTGTAATAAATCAGCATGATTTCAAGGATGCATTAAAAGTTGTAAGGCCATCAGCATTAAGGGAAGTTCTTGTTGAGATTCCAAATGTAAAATGGTTTGACATTGGCGGGCTTGAAAACGTGAAGCAGGAGCTTATCGAGGCTGTTGAATGGCCATTAAAACATCCAGAGGCTTTTGCAAGGCTTGGAGTAAGGCCTCCAAGAGGAATATTGCTTTATGGTCCGCCCGGAGCAGGCAAGACGCTGCTTGCAAAGGCTGTTGCAAATGAATCAGAAGCTAATTTTATTTCTGTAAAAGGGCCGGAAATGCTTTCAAAATGGGTTGGAGAAAGCGAAAAGGCAGTTAGGGAAATTTTTAAGAAAGCACGGCAGGTAAGTCCGTGCGTAATATTTTTTGATGAAGTTGATGCTCTTGCTCCAAAAAGGGGAGTTAGTTCAGACAGCAATGTAACAGAACGCGTTGTTAACCAGCTGCTGACAGAGATTGACGGACTTGAAGCCCTGCACGATGTTGTTGTGATTGCAGCAACAAACAGGCCGGATATAATGGATGCTGCTCTGCTAAGGCCGGGAAGATTTGACAGAATGATTTTAACGCCAATACCAGATGAGAAATCAAGGCTTGAAATTTTCAAAGTTCACACTAAAAATATGCCAATCGGTGTTGCAGAAGAGCAAAAAATAAAAAACAAAAAAATGATTGCTGCAAAAACCAATGGAAAATCAGAAACATCAACAGAGTTTGATATCGACGCAAAATCAATCTTCAACGGCTCTGAAATAAAAAGCAGAGATGATTTATTAAAGACACTTGCAAAAAACACAGAAGGTTATGTCGGCGCAGACATTGAAGCAATAGCAAGAGAAGCCGCAATACTTGCTTTGAGAGAAGATATAAACACAAAAGAAATTTATCCAAGGCATTTTGAAAAATCTTTGCAGAAAGTAAGACCTTCTGTGACAAAGGAAGTGGAGAAGTACTATGAAGAGCTGAGCAGCGAATTGACTGCTGCAAGAGCCAAGCAGATGCTTAACGACAGGCCTGCTTATATGGGCTGATTTGATTTAAATTTTAAAAATACAACATGTGCTTTACCCCTATAATCTCATTTTTAACTTTTGCTATAGAGCTTGCTTTAGCAGTTTATATAATAAAATTAAACCCCAAAAAGAGCCTTAATATCATAAGCGCCACCATACTTTTTTTCCTTGGGGCTTACCAATTCAGCGAGTTTGGCCTATGCACATCAAATAATTCTTTACTATGGGCAAAAATAGGATTTATATCTTATACAGTGCTTCCTGTATTGGGGGTTCATTGGGCGTTAATACTTAAAAAAAGCAAAGAAAAAATATGGCCGGTTTACGTTCTTCCTGCATCTTTTATTGCTTTAGCTGCAGCCAATGCAGGATTTGTCAAATATGCAGAATGCTCCTGGCTTTTTGTAAATGTCGTATACCAGTGGAGCTTTTTATGGTCATGGGTCTACAAATCATATTATGCCATCCTGTTAGTCATGGGCGCAGCAATCCTTCTAAAGTCCATAGCAAATGAAAACAATAAAAAACGAAGGTTACTCTATATACTTGGACTTGCCGGATACTTTTCATTCACTTTCCCGACTTTCTTTTTCATTTTGCTGCTCCCGTCATTTAATATATACTTCCCATCAATACTCTGCCATTTCGCGATTTTGTTTGCAATAATAATTGCATATGTGATTTATCTTGACAGCAAAATGAGTTTGTAAAGAGAAGAATAGATGAGTGCCTGTTTATATTTTCAATTCTAACCTTTTTGCCTGCAATAAACCTTTCATTATAATTCGCAAACTTTATATAAGCCTCCTCCCTCTGTTTTTTCATGAAACCAGAATACGGAGATTCTATAAAAGTTGAAACTGATACTAATTCTTATGAAGGAATCCTGATGCCGCGGCCTGAAATACTTGAAAAAGGGATAATTGTTGTCAAATTATCAAATGGGTACAACATAGGGATAAGAGAAAGCAGGATAAAAAAAATCGAAATAGTTAAAAAATATGAGAAGCCAAAAGGAAAAGAAAAAATAAATCACCATTCTGACAAAAAACTTCCAAATGTTTCAATTCTGTCATTTGGCGGGACAATATCGTCCAAAATAGATTACAAAACGGGAGGGGTTTACGCAGATTACACTGCAGAGGACTTTATAGAGATGGTGCCGGAACTGAAGCACATAGCAAACTTAAAGGCAGAAAAAGTGATAAACATAATGAGCGAAGATTTTTCTCCTGAAGTATGGCAGTTGATGGCTAAAAGAATTGCAGATGAGTTAAATGATGAAAAAGTTGACGGGGTTGTTGTAACCCACGGAACAGACACGCTTCATTTCTCTACAGCAGCAATATCATTTTTTTTAAGAAATTTAAACAAGCCCGTTGTATTTACAGCTTCTCAAAGAAGCATCGATCGCGGATCATCAGATGCATTCTCTAATCTACTTTGTGCAGTTCATGCTGCTGCAAAGTTTGATGGTGCAGCTGTTGTCACGTGCATGCATGGAACAAGCAGCGATGGATACTGCATACTAAACAGAGGCACTAAAGTCAGGAAGATGCACACCAGCAGAAGGGATTCTTTCAGGCCGATAAACGAGCTGCCACTCGCAAAAGTGCATGAAGACGGAAAAATAGAAATCACAAATTCTAATTATATTAAGAGAAATGACAACAAGGTGGTGGTTGAATCAGGTTTTGAGCATAAGACTGGGCTAGTGCATGTTTATCCCGGCATTGATCCTGAAATACTTGACCACTACAGGCAGAAAAAATACAAGGGGATAGTGATAGCTGCCACAGCCCTTGGGCACGTGCCGACTTTAAATCCACAGTATTCCTTGCTCAACAAGCTGAAGGAACTGGTAAGCAACGGCGTTTCTGTCGTCATAGCCACACAGACAATCTACGGAAGGGTTCACCCTTATGTCTATACAAACCTAAGGAAGCTTTCAATGGGACTTAACTGCATATTTGCAGAGGATATGATGCCGGAAGTTGCGTATATCAAGCTTGGATGGGTTTTGTCGCAGGCAAAGGATGTTGAGGAAGTCAAGGAGATGATGCTCACAAATTATGCAGGCGAGATAACAGAGAAGAGCGATACTGGATCGTTTTTGTACTAAGATGAAAATAAATTACGAAGAAATCGGATTCAGGTGCGGCCTGGAGATACACCAGCAGCTCGAAGGAAAAAAATTGTTTTGCAACTGCGCTACTTTGAATGTGGATAAAGAAGCAGATACAAGAATTGAAAGAAAGCTTCGCGCTGTTGCAGGAGAAACCGGAATTGTAGATATCACGGCAGAGTTTGAAATGACAAAAAACAAGAGGTTCTTTTACGAGAGCAGTTCCTACGATACGTGCCTTGTTGAATATGACGAGGAGCCGCCGCATTCTTTGAACAAGAATGCGCTTGAAACAGCATTAAAAGTCTCATTATTGCTCAATGCAGAAATCGTTGATGAAATCCAGATAATGAGAAAAACTGTCATAGACGGATCAAATGTTTCAGGTTTTCAAAGAACTGCGCTGGTTGCGATGAATGGATTTATTGACACCCCTTACGGCAAAATAAAAATTTCTACAATATGCCTCGAAGAAGAATCGGCCCAGAAGCTAGACGAAGGAAAAGATTTTGCAAAATACAAGCTCGACAGGCTCGGAATTCCTCTGCTCGAGATAGCAACAGATCCAGACATAAAAAGCCCGGAAGAGGCAAAGGATGTTGCAGCTTACATAGGGATGGTTTTGAGAAGCGTAGATAATGTTAAAAGAGGACTTGGAACAATAAGGCAGGACGTAAACGTTTCAATAAAAGACACCGGGAGGGTAGAAATAAAGGGATTTCAGGACCTAAAAAGCATTCCGAAAGTGATTGAATACGAGGTAAAAAGGCAGCTTGAAGTTGCAAAGAAACAAGAAAAACTATCAAATGAGGTAAGGAAAGCAGAGCCAGATTTCACAACTTCTTATCTTAGACCAATACCGAGCGGAGCAAGACTTTATCCGGAAACTGATGTTTTGCCGACAACGATAAATGATGAATATATTGCTAAATTGAAGAAATCATTGCCAAAATTAAAATCAGAAAAGCTGGAAGAGTTTTCTGCAAAGTATAATATTTCAAAAGAGCATGCAAAAGAGCTTATTGACAACAACGATTTTGAATATTTGCAGGACAAATTCAGCGATAAAGACATTTCTGTCATAATGAGGGTGCTTCTCAATACTTCAAATGAAATAAAATCAAAATTAAATTCGGAAGATTTTGAAGAAATATTGAATTATTATTTCGACGGTAAGATAGCGAAGGAAGCGATAACGGAGCTGCTGGAGAAAAAATCAAAAGGAGAAAAAATAGACTTAATACAATTTGAAGGCGTTTCAGACAGCCATCTTGAGAATGAAATTGAAAAAATTATAAAAGAAAAGCCAGGACTAAACTCCGGAGCTTATATGGGGCTGGCTATGGCGAAGTTCAGGGGGAAAGCAGACGGGAAGAAAGTGATGGATATTGTTAAGAAATTTCTATAGTATTCTTCTATATAATCTCCCTTATTCTAGGAATTTTCTTTAAAAATAAGGTTAGCATAGCTGAAACCAAAAACACCACCATAGTTGCAAAAGGTATAGAAATCAGTGGGCTTACGCCAGTTTCATATATCTGCCTGCCAAGAACCTTAATAAACAAAACGTCGATGACTATAGGATGAATAAGGAATACCCCGAAGCTAAGGTCTTTTACCTTGCTTATGAATCCTTTTGATTTGTTACTTAAAAATTCCCATTTAGCATTTCTCATGATTGCGAAAGTGCACACAGAAAGAACTACCACATTAATGGAAGTGTAGCCGTAAAAAAACTCATCAATCTCTCCCAGATTTCTTGTCAAATAAAAAGTCCCTAGTACAGTAACAATATATGCAAGGACTCCGAGAGCAATAACAACTCCTTTTTTCAGTTTCTTGGATTCTTTTCTCATTGCATAGCCGATTACAAAAAAGCCGATAAATGGAGTGAACAATTCAGAGCCAAAAAAAATACTAAATCCAAACATTTTTCTGACAAGTGCGCTTATGGAAACAAATAAGAACCAAAACAGGGTAAAATACCTGATGAGCCCAGGGTTTCTTTCGAAAATAGGATAAACAATGGGCACTGCAATGTAGAGGCTGATTAGCGGATACAAAAACCAAAGGTGGTAATATACAGAACCCTCGAGAAACTGCCTGAAAATCCCATTAATTGTGATAACATCATTATGAAAATAAATCCTCCATAAAAAGAATATGCAGGACCATGCAACTAGGGGTATAACAACCTTCTTTACTCTTTTTCTGATAAATTCATTGATATTTTCCCTCTTATAATTGCCGAGAACCAACAAACCGCTTATCATGAAAAACAAAGGAACGCCAGCACGCGCAAAAGAATCGAAAGCGTTGCCAATCCACCACATGCTATTTTGGATTGGACTGAATGCATATAGAACAGGGGCGCTTACATGAAGAAGCACTATGAGGAATACAGCATAGACACGGATTATATCCATTGATAAAAAATACTCCATGTTATTGCGCATAATTACCCTATTTTTGAAATAATATATAATATTTTGCAATTAAAAAGATTTATATCCTGATGCAGATTGCTTTGCTTTTGGTGATATGATGGCATTTGGAAAATTTGATAAATCATTGGATAAGGAATTATTTTTAGAGCCAATCCAGTTTGAGACAACAAGGATAACTGTCGGAGTCTTTTCATATAATGACGGCGAGAAGAAGATGCAGATCTCAAGGGAGAACATGTCTCAGGACGGCGAATGGTCATTTGCAAAGCTCGGAAGAATGTTCAAGGACGAAGCAGAGAAAGTGATTCCGGTGATGCAGAAAGCGCTGGAAAAGATGTAATCTTTTTCTTAAACATTTTTTTATTTAATTTTTTTATAATATTAATCAGTGCTTTATTTTTATATCACTACAAAACAGCAAACAATACAGCAGTTATAACCCATTCATCCTTTGACATATATTCTATTGGACCGACGACATTATACTTTAACGGATAAAAAGGATGAAAATCAGAGCCGTCCAATGCGTCTAAAATCAGGTGGCTAAGATAGCCCATCGAAAGCGCAATCCCAGCATTGTAATTTATTTTTACTGAGATTATGCTGATTATTGCCCAGGCAAAAAATGAATGCAGATAATTTCTTTGGTTTCCGTAAGGGTCTTTTGGGTCAGTTACAGTTTTCCAGAATTTTTTTGCATTAAAAATTAATTTATGCTTAATATAAGGAATTAGATGATCTATGTCGATGATTAATGCACCAATCAATGCAAAAAGATAGTTGTTTGTAATCTTCCCGATTATCAATCCAATTGCCAGATGTGCAGCGATAAACATATCAGTTTAATTCCTGTTTTTTAATTTATATTTCTGCTCTCTCGCTTCGGGTATCAATTTTCATCCTGCGCTATAAGGCAAGACTACTCCATGGGTTCCTCATCAGTACGAGGCAGTGTGCGTGTGCACAATAAATACGCGCCGGGGAGGATTCGAATTCGGGGTGATAGAGAGTTACTCAATCACGCCCCCGGCCTAAAGGTATCTCCATCAGCGTAAACGCTTATAGTTAGGAACCTTTCGCTCTATCCAAGCTGAGCTACCGGCGCATATACCATCAGAAAATAAATTCATTTAAAAACCTTGTTTAATTCAATATACCTCTAAAATGCATCCAAAAGCTTCATCAAAAACTTTATATATACCTACTAAATACCTAGTATATACCGACTGATGACTTATGGAAATAAGAAACGTACAGAAAACAGGGGACATGCACTATCTTTACCTGCCTACATCATGGTGCAGGGAGCATAAGATAAGCTCAAAATCAAAAGTTTCAATTGAGCAGGCAGGCGACGGAACACTGTCTATTTCTCCGCAGATTACCGAAAGAAAACTTAAACATCTGAAATTCAATATATCAGAAGATGACCAGGAGATAATACACAAGCTGGTTGTTGCATGCTACATAAATCCGGTGTCTTCTTTTGAAATAAATCTTGAAAAGGAGATGGACTCTACAAAACTTTTGAACCAAAAAAGGCTCATAAGCCTAGAGTCTGTTGAAATTGACAAGAAACAGATAACTTCTCACGGCTCGATTTCCATAACCGACCCTGAATCCTTGATGAAGACAATGGTCAAGAAGATAAAAAATATGATTCTAGTTATGCAGAAAAGCTATGACAAAGAATTGATTGACAGGTATGAGGATGAGATTGACAGGAGCAAGATGCTGATTGACAAGTCAATAATAAGCTCGCTGACATTTGAAAGAACAACGAGGGCAAAGACGATAGATCTTTATTATATATCATTAATCTCGAAAGACCTTGAAAGGATGGTTGACCACTTAATATGCGTAAGCAACAAGGAATCTGAATTTTTGGCGTGGCTTTATGATGCAATAGACTGTTTACAGGGGATAATCGAAAATGTAACCAGCTTGAACCATAAAACAGCGCTCAATTTCATAAAAAAAGTCACAAAATTAAAGCCGCTTGAAATAAAAGATGTCAAAAGCTACGATAAAGAAAGGGTAAGATTATCGTTAACTACAATTTCAGAAGTGACGATTGACTGGGCAATAACAAGAGAAGTAGAAAAATAATAATAATAAATAATAGGCAAGCAACACAAAAAAGGCAGAATTACAATGAATGCAACAAACATATCAAACCTTAATGGTAAAACATATATAAGTGTTTTACATAGGCTAAATAGGGTGGGGTTTTTAATATAGGCAGAATCCCGCAATGGAAGGGAGGTCATTAACATGGAACACGAACACAATGATTTGGACGCAGGCGCAGAAATACTTCTAGAGATAAGGGATTCAGAAAAAAAAGCAGATGAAATAATTGCAGATGCCAGGAAACAGAAAGACGAGATTCTGCAGGAAGCAAATTCAAATGCAGCAAAGATGCTGGAATCCGGCCATATAGACATCGCAAAACAAAACGAGAAAAAAATATCTGATTTCAAAGAAAAATCATCTTTGCTTAAAGAGGATAAGCTTTCAGAAGGAAAAGCAAGATCCAAGCTGCTTAAGTCAAAATCAGACAAGAACATCGCAAAAGCAGCAGATTACATAACAAAAAAATTTGAGGAAATGATGTAGGTGCTTAAACCGCATGATATGAGCAGCGTAATAATCGCAGGCTCTCAAAAAGTGCAGGAAGCTGTTGTAAAAGAGCTTCACCAGATGAAGATACTTCATATTATAGAGCACTCTAAGAGCGACATTGCAGACATAGGCAAGCCGTTTGACAGCGCTGCAAAACTTTCAGAAAATCTAGTAAAAATAAGATCGATTATAGCTGCCCTTAATGTGCAGAAAAACGAAAGCACATATTCAATAAAGAAAAGCTCAGAGATAGAATCCACAACAGCAAAGATTTCAAAGGAACTTTCAGAAATTCAGGAAGAATTGAGAACAACAGAAGAAGCAATCGCAAAAAACAGCAACGTGCTTCAGGAGATTTCCCAGCTTGAAGGAATAAACATACCGCTGGAAGCGCTTACAACTTACAAATCACTGGCTTATTTTGCAGGATTTATTAATCAAAAGAAAAACCCGAAGTCATTGAAGCATGAGATATCAAAAATATCGCAGAAATTCATGTTATTCTCATCAAATTCATCCAAAAAAGAGTTTATATTATTATTTATTGACATAAAAAGCAAAGAAAAAGCAGCTGAAATACTGCAGAGGCTGGGATTTTCACAGGCTAACATTGCAAATTTGCAGGGAATGAAAGGAACACCTACATCAAACATAAAGAGGATCAATGATGAAAACTCAAGACTGCAGGCAATGAAAGGATCAACCAGCAAAAAGCTTGATTCATTAAGGTTACAATACGAAGTTTTCCTTCTTGCAGCAGAAGGATTCTTGTCAGAGCAGCTTGAAAAGGCAGAAGCCCCATTAAAGTTTGCGTCAACGCAGAGCAGCTTCCTCATAAGGGGGTGGGTTCCGACGCAGGAGCTCGAAAGCATGAAAAGCCGAGTCAGCAAAGCTTCAAAAAATAAAATATCAATACATTCAGAATCCGCAAAAAAACATGACAAGGTTCCTGTCAAGATGAAGAACCTAAAAATTGCAAAGCCGTTTGAATTTTTTATTGACCTTTACAGCATACCTTCCTACAGGGAGATAGACCCTACATTTTTTATTTTTTTAACATTCCCCATATTCTTCGGCTTGATGCTTGGCGACGTGGGATATGGCGTAATCACCCTTTTATTATTCCTTTTCCTTAAGAAAAAAATGCCAAAGGCAGGCAGCTTCTTCAATATATTTATACTTTCATCATTTGTAACAATCTTGTTTGGATTCTTTTTCGGAGAAGCATTTGGATATGAGTTTTTGCACCCAGTAATAAGCAGGGAGCATGAGATGTTCAAGCTGATGTACCTTTCAATAGGAATAGGGATTGTGCACGCAAACCTCGGCCTGGTGCTGGGCTTCATCAATGTTTACAGGGACCATGGATTGAAAATGGCATTTTATGAGAAGGGCAGCTGGATATTGCTTCAGGCCGGAATAGCGCTGATTGTGCTCGAGTATCTTAAAATAATCTCCATACACCCTCTTGTTGGAATATCTTTCCTTGCAGTGTCAATAATAATGCTCTACAAGGGAGAAGGGATCAAAGGAATTATAGAGCTGCCAAGCATATTCACCAATATATTATCCTACTCAAGACTTATGGCAATAGGATTGTCATCTGTTACACTTGCGGTAATAACAAATGATATGTCAAAAGAATTTTTCCACAAGGGCGGGTTTTTTATATTGGCAGGAGTGCTTATACTTGTCATCGGCCACGCAATAAACATACTGCTTGGCATAATCGGCGGATTTTTACATTCACTGAGGCTTCATTATGTAGAGTTTTTTTCAAAATTTTTCCACGGCGGCGCAAAAAGGTACCAGCCGTTTGGATCTAAAGATTAAAAAAATATACGGAGGAAAAAAATGGCAGTAGAATTAGGAGTTGGATTGATTGCAATCGGATCAGGGCTTGCAATCGGATTAAGCGCAATAGCAGCAGCAATTGCAGAAAGCACAATAGGCGCAGCAGCAGTAGGGGCTATGGCCGAGAAAGAAGAGCTTTTCGGAAAAGGGCTGATATTGACAGTCATTCCAGAAACTCTGGTCATCTTCGGGCTTGTCGTGGCCATACTGATATTGAACCTTGCAGGCGCTTAAGAAAATGAACCTGTTAATAGTCAAGGAAGAGATACTTGGCAGTGCGCATGAGCAGGCAAAGCAGATATTAAGCGATGCCAGAAAAGAAGCAAACAGAATTTCCAAGGAAGCAGAAAAAAAGCTGGAAGAATTCAGAGAAAAAAGCGATGCAGCTGCGAAAAAGGCAATTGAAACCATAAAGAGGCAGGAGATTGCGGCCGGAGAGCTTGAGAGCAAGAAAATGCTGCTCGAGACAAAGAAGCAGGCAATAGACGCTGCTTTTGCAGAAGCAAGAAAAAGCATTGAGAGCCTTGATGACAAAAAAAGAGGGGCAATGCTCAAAAAGCTGCTAGAAAAAACCCAAAAGGAAATAGACATTGCAGCCGTTTACTGCAGCAAGAAGGATGCAAAATTTTTCAGCGGAATAAATACAATTTCAATGGAAATGACTGGCGGATTCATTGCAGAGAACAAAGAAAAAACGATTAGGGTGGACTGCAGCTTTGACTCGCTGCTTCAGCTTGTCAGAGACAACGAAATGCAGAACCTGAACAATATGCTTTTTGCATAACACTATGCTAAAAACCCAGGAGAAACGGAAACTGAATTTGGGAAGGTATCCCTACACTTACGTAAGAACGAGTGTAATGAAGTCCCTTCTTTTTAAGAAAGAGGACTATCAAAAAATGCTGAAGATGGGATTTTCGGAGATTGCAAAGCAAATGCAGGATTCAAATTACAAAAAAGAAATCAACGAGCTTGCGGCAAATTATTCAGGATCTGACCTTTTGGAGCTTGCATTGAACAGGAGCCTTGCAAATTCATACAAGAAGCTGCTGAGAATATCCCCGAACTCGCTCGATGTTCTCATAAAAGAATATGTAAAGAGAAAAGATGTAGAGGACATCAAGACAATCATAAGGGGAAAGCTGACAGGCGCAACAAACACCGAAATAACCAATTCAATAACCGGGGCAGGCATTCTTGAATATTCTTTCCTTATATCTTTGCTGAAAAAAGATTCGATAGAAGAGATATTGAAGGCAAACAGAATGGTTGAGCTTTCAGCTTTTAAGGAAGGATTAAAGGAGCTGAAGGAAAAGAACAGCATAGTTGCGATTGAAAATGTAATGGACAAATATTATTACAGCTCTCTTGCCGAGTTTTCAAAAACACTGCCAAAAGAAGGCCATCTTTTCAGAAATTTCATCCAGAAAGAGGTTGATGCAATGAACATACTTACCCTTTTCAGGCTGAAGAAAGCAAAATTCAGCAAAGAAAAAATAAAAGCGTTCATGATACCCTCATCAGGAAAAATAAAGATGTCAAAGCTTGCAGACCTTGCAAACGTAGAGGATTTCGGAGAGCTTGCAAAGGCTTTTGCAAAAACAGAATACGGCAATGCTGTTTCTGAAGGCATTGAGGAATACAAAAAGGCAGGCTCGCTGATAAAGCTGGAAACCGGGCTGTACAAGCACGTTTTAAGGCAGTCAATGCTCATGCTGCACCAGCATCCTCTTTCAGTGGATGTAATTTTGGGATATATGTTTGCAAAAGAAATTGAAACAAGAAATTTAAAAATAATCATAAAAGGAAAGCAGCTGAAATTAAAAGAAGATTTCATAGAAAATCAACTGGTGTTTTAAAATGAGAACGACAAAAAACTTTTCCGTGGCATTGGATGTCGGAAATCAAAGATTTCCGATCACCTCGCGGAACTTTGTTCCGCAACGAATGCCACTTCATGTCGTCGTAAAGGGGCGAAACCGTTTATGGTGAACATAGCAGCAGCAGGGTCAAGCGAATTTGTCGTCGGGTTCAGGCTAGCCGGAGTGAGGTATATTTTTGAGATGAATGACGATTATTTCAAAAAACTGAAGGAGTTAAGAAGCGACAAGGAGCTGGGAGTAGTTGTCGTCGAGGAAAAAGTAATGGAATCCTTGGAGCAGCATCAGAGGATTGAGATAGAAAGCTCTGTGGAGCCGGTATTCATAACACTGTCAACAAAAGTCGAACAGGATAGCCTGAAGAGACTGATAAAAAAATCAATAGGCGTTGACCTATGGAAATAGATTATAATAAAAATTTTAATGGGTGAAAAATATGGACAAAGGAGTATTATACAGAATTGCAGGGCCGGTTGTTGTCGCTAAAGGCATCAAGCCGAGAATGTACGATGTTTGCAGAGTTGGAAATGAAAAATTGATGGGAGAAGTCATCCAGATAGACGGAGACAAAGTCATAATTCAGGTTTATGAAGACACTTCCGGAATGAAACCAGGTGAGCCTGTGTTAAACACAGGAGAGCCGCTGAAAGTCGAGCTTGGGCCTGGACTTTTGAACAGCATCTACGACGGAATCCAGAGGCCATTGCCTGTTCTGATAAAACAGATGGGGGACTTCATTAAACGAGGGGTTGATGCACCGGGACTCGATTATTCAAGAATATGGGATTTTAAGGCAACTGCAAAAACCGGAGATAATGTAGCTGGGGGAGCAATACTTGGAGAAGTAGAGGAAAATCCAGGAATTATCCATAGAATAATGGTACCTCCAAATCAAAACGGAAAAATAAAAGATTTGAAATCTGGCAAATATACTGTTAACGATGTTATAGGAACACTTGACAACGGATTTGAATTAAAATTAAAGCACAACTGGCCTGTAAGGGTTCCAAGGCCTGTATCAAGAAAACTTAAGCCAGATGTACCATTAATAACCGGACAGAGAATTTTTGACGCATTGTTTCCGCTGGCAAAAGGCGGAGTTGCTGCAATACCAGGGCCGTTTGGAGCTGGAAAAACAGTTTCACAGCAGCAGCTTGCAAAATGGTCAGACGCAGACATGATTGTCTACGTTGGATGCGGCGAGCGTGGAAACGAAATGACAGAAGTTTTGACAGAGTTTCCTGCATTGATTGATCCAAGATCAGGAAGGCCTTTGATGAACAGGACTGTGCTGATAGCAAACACATCAAACATGCCGGTCGCTGCACGAGAAGCTTCGATTTACACAGGCATTACAATTGCAGAGTACTACAGGGACATGGGATACTCTGTTGCTCTGATGGCAGATTCAACATCAAGATGGGCAGAGGCAATGAGAGAAATTTCTTCAAGGCTGGAGGAGATGCCAGGAGAAGAAGGTTACCCTGCTTATTTGTCAACAAGACTGGCGCAGTTTTATGAAAGAGCCGGACGTGTAACGCCGCTTGGAACAAAGAAAGAAGGATCTGTTTCAGTAATCGGCGCAGTTTCGCCGCCTGGGGGAGATTTTTCAGAGCCGGTAACACAGAGCACTTTGAGAGTTACAAAATGCTTCTGGGCACTTGACGCAAAATTAGCACAAAGAAGGCACTTTCCGTCGATAAATTGGCTAACATCTTATTCACTTTACCTCGGAACACTTGAGCCATGGTTTGCAAAGAATGTCGAATCAGACTGGGGATTGCTTGTCGGACAGATGATGAACATCTTGCAGGAAGAAGAAAAACTGCTTGAAATAGTTCAGTTGGTCGGTTCTGACGCATTGCCAGATCGACAACAGGTTTCGCTGATTACTGCAAGGCTCATCAGGGAAGTTCTTCTTCAGCAGAACGCTTTCCACGAGATTGACACGTTTTGCGAACTGAAAAAGACATACATGATAATGAAGGCAATAATCAATTTTTCAAAGCTTGCGAACAACGCACTTGACAATGGATTGAGGGTGCAGCAGATTGCCGCAACAAAATCCAAAGACAGACTGTCTGAAGTCAAGTTCGTGAAAGACTATGAAAAACTATTGTTTGAGATAGCAGGACAGATGGAGAAGGAGATGAGGTCACAATGAGCACAACAACCACGATGAAGGAATATAAAACAATAACCAAGATCAAAGGACCGCTGGTTTTTGTAGAGAAAACAGAACCAGTTGGATACGCGGACATTGTAAAGATAGCATTGCCAAGCGGAGAAATAAAGAACGGGCAAGTTCTGGATACGAGCGACGATATTGTAGTTGTTCAGGTCTTTGAAGGAACTTCAGGAATTGACGTAGAATCCAGAGTAAAATTCTTAGGGGATACGTTAAAATTGAATGTTTCAAAGGACATGCTTGGGCGTGTTTTAAGCGGCTCCGGAAAGCCTATTGACAACGGTCCAGAAGTTATACCTGAGAAAAAGATTGATATCATCGGCGCTGCAATAAATCCATTTTCAAGAGCGCCTCCGCATGACTTCATCCAAACAGGAATTTCAACAATAGATGCGATGAATACTCTAGTCAGAGGGCAAAAACTTCCTTTGTTTTCTGGTTCAGGATTGCCGCATAGTGAGCTTGCTTTGCAGATTGCCAGACAGGCAAAAGTTGTTGGAAAACAGGAGAACTTCGTAGTTGTATTTGCGGCAATGGGAATCACAAACGAAGAAGCGCAATATTTTATGAGCGACTTTGAGCAGACAGGCGCGCTTGAAAGAAGCGTTGTGTTCCTGAATCTTGCAAACGACCCTGCAGTTGAGCGTCTTGTTACACCAAGAATGGCACTGACAGCAGCAGAATACTTTGCATATGAGCACGATGCGCACGTTCTTGTTATATTAACCGATATGACAAACTACTGCGAATCTTTAAGAGAAATAGGGGCGGCTCGTGAAGAGATTCCGGGAAGAAGAGGGTATCCTGGTTACATGTACACTGACCTTGCGATGATATATGAAAGAGCTGGGGTCATCAAGGGAAAGAAAGGATCTGTTACGCAGATTCCGATTCTTACAATGGTCGGCGACGATATAACCCATCCGATACCGGACTTGACCGGGTACATCACAGAAGGGCAGATTGTTCTTTCAAGAGAACTTCATAGGAGGGGAGTCTATCCTAGCGTTGACGTTTTGCCTTCACTTTCAAGATTGATGAATCTTGGAATCGGAAGCGACAAAACACGCGATGATCATAAGCAAGTATCTGACCAGATGTATGCAGCTTATGCAGAAGGCCGTGATTTACGTGGATTAGTGGCTATTGTCGGAGAAGAAGCTCTTAGCGACCGCGATAAAAGACTTTTGAAGTTCGCAGCCGAATTCGAGGATAAGTTTGTTCGTCAGAGAAGAGACGAGGACAGAAGCATTGCTGAAACTTTAGATTTGGGATGGAAACTGCTTGGAGCAATTCCTGAAAACGAGCTTACAAGAATAAGCCCGGAGCTGAAGAAGAAGTACTACAAGGCGCAAATTTGATTGTTTGCATTGTAAAATATAAAATTTAATTTCCGTGCCTTCGGCACAAAAGATAGGCGCCCCCGCATTGGGCGCAAATATATTGTAAAATGTATTGCGAGATGGTCGGATGCCATCGAGCTGTAATATTTGTTGCGAAGCAACAGAAAAATAAATAACAAAAACAATAACGAAAAAACTCAATAACGAATAACATTAAACAAAATCAATAAAATATTACAAATAAAAATTATCAAAACAATTACAAAAAATGGCACAGGACGTAAAACCGACAAGAAGCGAATTATTGAAGCTGAAGAAGCAGATTAAGCTGGCTAAATCAGGATATTCGCTATTGAAGAAGAAAAGAGACGGCCTGATACTTGAGTTTTTTGAGATACTGAAGAAGGCAAAGACACTAAGGGCAGAACTTGTTGCAGAATATCTTGTTGCAATTGAAAGCATAAATGTTGCGAGGGCGATTGAAGGCGACTTAAAGGTGAAGTCTGTCGCGATGTCAATCAAAAAGGCGCCTGACATAAAGCTTGCGACAAAGAACATAATGGGGGTAAAAGTCCCGAAGATTGAATCCGCTGTCATCAAGAAGGGATTCATGGAAAGGGGCTACGGAGTTTACAATTCATCTGCAATCGACGAAGCTGCTGCAGCGTATGAAAAAGTTTCTGAAAAGATACTGCTTGCTGCTGAAGTAGAGACTTCAATGAGAAAACTGCTTAATGAAATCGAGAAGACAAAAAGAAGGGTCAATGCGCTTGAGTTTGTTGTTATTCCCCATCTGGATAAACAGAAGGCATTCATTCAGCTTCGTTTGGAAGAGATGGAACGTGAAAACGTGTTTAGGATGAAGAGAATCAAGGCGAAAGCCTGATGCCGGAATTAAATAAATTTAGATTGTTCTCAAAAATTACATATTAGTTTGAGGCAGCAATGCTATAAATTCTTTGTAAGGAAATATATTTAAAGGAATACGCAAAAAGAAAGAACATGACAATAATCCTTAAGGTCAGGTATGGCTTGCTTGCAGATTTTGATTTGCACCAACCAACTGAAAAATTTGAATTTATTAGCGGAGATGGAAGAGCCGGAACACAAATACAACTGAATAGCGGATTGACAATCGGCAGGTCAGGCTCAGATTTATTAATCGCTCCGGCAATGACGTGTGTTTCAAGAATGCACTGCCAAATAAATTCTCCTTTGCTTGGAGAGTGGAACATACAAGATTTAGGCTCAAAATTTGGAACATTCTTAAAAATAGAGGACAATTTAATGAAATTACAGCCAAATGAAGAAGTTGCACTGCAAAAAGGAAGCATAATAATTCTAGGAGACCCCAGAAATGATAGGAGAGTTGAATTAGAAGTAGAATAACCTAATCTTAATTAAATAAATATTTTTGACATGAAAAAATCAACAAAACAAAAAATTCTGAAGAAAGCTCCAATAATCCTTCATATAATCAATGCTGTTCTTCTGGTATTCTTTCTTGTTTACCTTTATTTTTGGGTTAAGGCGAGGACGAAGTAAAGCAAAAATTTAAAAGCAAATATTAACTACCACAAAAAATGCAAAAATTCCTAACATTAAACGATTTGGATGTGAAAGGAAAGCGAGTTCTTGTGAGAGTTGACTTTAACGTTCCGCTTGACAAAAAGACAGGCGAAATAACTGATGATAAAAGAATAAAGGAATCATTGCCGACGATAAAATTTCTGATTGAGAGAAATGCTAAGGTCATTCTTTGCTCGCATCTTGGAAGGCCGGACGGAAAAGCTGCAGAAAATTTAAGGATGGACAAAGTTGCTTTGCGTTTGCAGCAGATGATTAACAGGAAAGTTTTGAAATTAAATGACTGCGTCGGGGATTATGTCAAGGAACACATCATGAAAATGAGAGATGGAGATGTTATTTTGCTTGAAAACTTAAGGTTTCATGCAGAAGAAGAGGAAAATGATGCAGAATTCTCAAAACAATTAGCTGATTTGGCTGAATTGTATGTTAATGATGCGTTTGGAACATGCCACAGGGCGCATGCTTCAACTTACGGAGCTGCGCAATACCTGCAGTCAGCAGCAGGATTCCTTGTCGAGAAGGAATTAAGGATAATGGGCAAGGCAATGGAAAACCCTGAAAGGCCTTTTGTCGGCATTTTGGGCGGAGTAAAGATATCTGACAAGATAAAAGTGATTGAAAGCTTGCTGTCAAAAGTTGATAAACTGCTGCTTGGAGGTGCGATGATATTCACATTCTACAAGGCGCAGGGAAAAAATATTGGAGCGTCGAAGTTTGACGAAACAGGAGTAGGATTGGCAAAGAGATTATTGAAGTCCTACGGAAGCGAAGCTTCCGGGGAACTCGCAAATCAAAAATTTGCGAGTAACCCAAAAATAATACTGCCGACAGATATTGTTGTTGCAGACAAGTTTGATGCAAACGCTGAATCAAGTATTGTTGATGTTGATTCAATGCCGGATGAATGGCTTGGGCTGGATATCGGGCCGGAGACAATAAAAAATTACAAACAAATACTTTCAGGCGCAAAAACAATAGTCTGGAACGGGCCAATGGGCGTGTTTGAATTTGAAAAGTTTGCAGCGGGCACAAAGGAAATTGCGCAGTTCATGACAACAATCAAAGCAGTTACAATCATAGGCGGCGGCGATTCAGCTGCTGCTGTCGAGAAGTTTGGATACGCTTCAAAATTGACGCACGTCAGCACAGGCGGAGGCGCTTCTCTTGAATTCTTTGAAGGAAAAAAACTTCCTGGAATTGAAGCGCTGGAAGAAAGTTTTAGTAAAAATCAAGTAGCGTAATAATATTTTCCAGAATCTTTTTGTTCTCTGTCTAAACGAGAATCTAACTTGTTAACTCTCGGCCTGTTTGTTTCCGGATCTCTTCTTAAAGTGATTTTAAGCTCTTTCAAAAATATATTCATGCCTTCTTCCATGTCAAACGGACCGTGAACATTGCCTTCAACAGCAGGCTTTCCTTCAAAGACTGTAATTTTGTCGCTTATGTAGTCTATAAACAGCAAATCGTGGTCTACAATCAATGCAGATGATCCTTTGTGTTCGATAAAATCACGCACAACTTTTGACAAAACAAGCCTTTGTTCAGAATCAAGATAAGCTGATGGCTCGTCCATAAGGTATAAATCAGCATCATGCTGCAGGCAATGCACAATCGCAACGCGTTGCAGTTCTCCTCCTGACAATTCACTTAATTTTTTTAATGACAGCGGAACAATATTCAATGGCTCTATTAACTGGTTTTCGTATTTTTTGAATGCTGTATTAAGAACATCAACAACAAGCTCGTCAGACGCTTCAAGATACTGGGGCTTGTAAGAAACTTTTACTTTTTGCGATATTTCCCCTTTGTCCTGTTTTATGACAGAAGCAAGAATCTTGATGAACGTTGTCTTTCCTGTTCCGTTTTCTCCGAGAATGCCTATGATTTCGTTTCTGAGTATAACTCCTTCATCTGCTTTTAGCGTGAAATGTCCAAGTTTTTTCTCAACGTTTTTCCACGATGTAATAATATCTTTTGTATGCTTCTTTTTTATCGGAGGCTTTTCTGCGAATTTTATTTTTGAATCCCTAAACCTTACGTTTTCTTCCTTTATGTAGCCTGACAGATATACATTGATTCCGTTTTTGACTGGCTTTATTCCGGACACAATCCCGTACGCGCCTTCATTTCCGTACATCAGATGGATTAAATCGCAGATATAATCCAGAATTATCAAATCGTGCTCTACAACAAGCACTGCTGTTTTTTCATTGATAAGGTTTTTTATGAATTTGCTTACTTTAATCCTTTGTTTTATGTCAAGATAGCTTGCCGGCTCGTCAAAAATGTACAGATTTGCGTCTTTCAGCACAGTTGCTGCAATTGCAACCCTTTGCAGTTCTCCTCCTGAAATTTCTTCAATTTCGTTTTCAAGAATTTCGTTTAACTCTAATTCCGTTGCAATCTCTTTTAACCTGTGCTTTTCATCAACTTTCTTTAATAAATCAATCACTTTGCCTTTTGTTGACTTTGGAATTAATTCCACTTGCTGAGGCTTGTAAGCAATTTTTATTTCTCCTTTCTTTATCTTCTCAAAAAATCCCTGCGCTTCTGTTCCTTTGAAAAAAGAGATTAACTGGTCATAATCTGTTTCTGTCGCGTTCCAGTCGCCGAAGTTTGGCTTCAAGACACCGGCAATTACCCTTACGGCTGTTGATTTTCCGATGCCATTCACTCCCAAAATTCCGGTTACGTTGCCAAACGTTGGAGTTGGTACAGAGTAAAGAACGAATTTGTTTTCCCCAAAGCGATGGATTGGGTTTTTTGTCAGTTCTTCAGGCAGGTTTATTATTTTGATTGAATGAGGCGCTGCCTTTGGACAGATTCCGCAGCCGTTGCATAACAGCTCGTCAATTCTGAGCTTTCCATCGGCTTGTATTGTGATGCACTCTTTCCCTGTCCTGTTTACAGGGCAAATGCTCTTTATGTGGAGCTTCTGGTGCATATCCTTCAGCTTTTCGTTATCGACAATAGCTATTCGTGTCATTGTTTTAGAGGTTTGATTAGATTATACTAGAAAAAATGCCTTATGTATGATATATTCAACATTACTCGTAAAAAGGATGCCTTCTTTTTAAATATTTTGAAACAAAAAGCTATATAAAAGCATAAAAATACCCTATTCTATGAAATGCGAGATATGCTCACAGAAGATTAATACGACTTTCTTAGGCAAGATACTGGGAACGCATGTGAAGGATTTAAAGGGGAAGAAGCATCTTGTATGCTTTGAATGCCAGAAGAAGTTCGATACGAAAGAAAAGATATTGGAAGCGGTTAAATGATAGTTACTTCTTTCTAAATTTAAATTTCCTGTTATAATCATCGTGGCTGATTATATCCAAGACGAATGCAATAATCTCAATCTCATTGCTTTCTAGCGTGTAAATCATCCTCCAGTAATCAGGCAGGTCAGCAATGAAGAGATTATCAGCACCATATTTTTGCCTGTACTCTTTTGGAATCAAATCTTTCTTTGCGTTTTCCCCGTAAAATGGGTTGCTGGCAAGAATGTCAAAAATCCTGTTGATTGCATCCAAAAGAGCAATCTCTTTTGTGCCTGTTAGCCCCTTGCTATGATGTTCTCCAACAATTTTATTTAAGCCTTGGAATGCTTTTTCAGCGTCGCCAACAAGCCTGATAGAAATCTTTTTCCTTAGCTTGCCTTTGTAGGTTTTCATCTAACAACCAATCCTTGCATTTTTTTAAGCCTGCTCTGCGGCTTGAATGCCCAAAGAACCTTGTCATCATGGACAACAATTTTCCCGCTGTATTCCAAATAGTCAATGACCGCCATCAAAGTCTGATGCATGACTTGTTTTGGAAGCATCCTCTTTAGTTTTCCAATAGTCAATACTTCTCCTGCCTTCATTAGAGTTTCTTCCACCATTAATACTGTATTAAGGGTCGGACTTCTTTGTTCACTATAATCCCTTTTCCTGATTTCAAGTATTTCTGGGTTCATATCAATTGATATGGTATCAACTGATATATAAATGTTTCGGTTTTCAATAACCTTTAAAATACTGAAATAAATCTAGTTCTATACTGCCTTCGTAGCTCAGCGGTAGAGCGTCGCTTTCGTAAGCATGAATTTTTGGTCAAGCTTTTTAGCTTGCCTAAAAAGGTTGTTTGAAACAAGCGAAGGTCAGGGGTTCAAATCCCTTCGAAGGCTTTTTGTGGCTTTATGCCACAACTTCGTAGAATAGTTCTTTTGGTCAAGCTTTTCTTGTATAAGAAAAGGTTGGTGGTAATCCCTTCGAAGGCTTTATACTATAGTTTAACTCTCTTATAGACAAGTCGCTTATATTCGAAACAACACAGGAAGCGATTTCTCATGTTAAGAAGAAGTATTTGGATGAGAATAAGGGGAATTGATATTATATTTCTTAAACTATCTCATAAATTTTACTAATAAGTAGTAACATTTTTAAAGCAAGAAATATTACTATTTGACATGTCACAATTAGAATTAACCATATCACAAACAGAAACAGCGCAAAGAATTTTGCAAACACTTGCTCAAGCTAGTGAACCCACTTTAATAATAGTTGAAGGAATAAGTGGCGTTGGCAAAAGTGCAGTTCTTGATTCAGTTAAAAGAGAAATTAAATCTGCTAAAGGAAGGATCTTGGAAAGCTACGAACTCCAACATTATTGGTTGGATTCAGATGCAATTAGCTTACTTAAATCAAGCAAGCATCTTATAAAAACTTGTACCCCTTATGAATCCGAATCTTTGCTTAAAAAATTAGAGGAGCATAGGGGCCACAGACAAATTAGCACAATAATTTTACCAGGCATGGATCTAGGCGAGATTGGTGTGTATTTAGAACCAAGAGCTAATCAAGCTCAAATGGATATTAATGAGTTGGCAAATCATTCTTTAGGCGTTCCATTATTGGCTGACATGTTATTAATGAACTCAAGAGACCCTAAAGATGCAGCAATAATAGCAGGAAATCATCTTTCATGTAACTTTGGCCCAGAATTGACTGGAAAAATTGGAGCTAACATGGCTTACCTTGCTAACTACTTGAAAATCCCCCCAACAAAAGATGTTTTGCAAGCTGCTACAAATGGAAACTCTTTTGGAGGAGTTTATCACAGTTTGGACCAGATTTTAGCAAGACAATTAGAACTAAGGCAAAGAGGGATGAATGAAGAAAGCCCATTGTTCACTGCACCTGAAAGTGTAAAAATATATGATTCAAAATTAGGACGCTATGATGGAAGCAATATCCATATTTTTGCACCTATACAAAATGCAGACGATTTAACTAGAGTGCAAGAGGCTTTTGAATTATACAGACAAAATGGCCGTGAAAGGCGATTTAGAATGTTTGGTGCCATGTGGAGAAAAACCGGGATGGCTTTGACAGAAGGAGATTCTGTACACAGTAATGAAAGTGAATGCCAAGATATAGAAAAAACATCCCAAAAATATGAATCTGCGTATAATGGCGGCCAACTACCATTAAAAACTGAAGATTCAAGCGTTGGAAGCTTATTTGTTGAAAGCTGGGATCATGAGGGTCAAGGATCTCATCCAAAGCGTATTGCATGGATGGTAGAAAGCCTGCTTCAGCAAAGAGGAATATCTTATTTAGTGAATATCCCTCATATTAATGTTGCATATAAATTTGATGCAAAAACAAATAGTGTGACTATACTTGAGAAACCTATCAAACTTTGATTATTTCACTCATACCTAAGCGCATCCACCGGCCTTAGCTTCGATGCTCTTCTCGCCGGCAGGAATCCTGCTGCTGCGCCTACGAATAAAGAGAATAGCAAGCATCCGATTATCAAAGACAGAGGAAAAGCCGGCTTCAGTAAAGCAAATCCGTTTGCTGCTGCGATTGAGCCGCCTGCTGAAGAAATCAAGAATCCGAGAAACACGCCAAGAGCGCCGCCAATCAAGCCAATCAGCCCGGCTTCTACGACGAAAATCATAAGTATATCATTATTCCTAGCCCCTATAGCTTTCATCACGCCAATCTCCTTTGTTCTTTCAATGATGGAAGTGTACATTGTGTTCATTATGTTGACAAACGCAACAACCATTGAAATCAAAGCAATCAAGACTAGCATTCCGTTAATCACATTAATCACTGTAGTAAAGGTAGCCAAGGCGTCTTCAAAAGTCTGAACAAAGAAATCCTCTTTGCCTTTGTCCTGATCCTTGAACTTGCGAAGCTTTTCGCTTATGCTTTTGGAAAGCTCAGGAGGGGTTGTATCTTTCTGCGAGCTAAGGATTATAAATCCAAACTTATCCTTTGAAGCGGGGTGCAGGATTTCAAAGCCTTCCATTGTGATGTAGACATTTGTGTCGTCCTGCGGGTTTCCGACTTCCTTGTAAAAACCGATAACCTCGAAAGTTTTGCCGTCTATTGATATCTTGTCCCCAACATGAATTGCATTTTTGAATATCTTGTCTTCAAACTGGTAATTGTACCCAAGGATGACTTTGTCAAGGTCGCCTTTTTTAAGGCTCCTTCCTTTTATGATTTCAGTTGCGAAAGTTTCCTCGATAAAATCAATCTCATCTGTTTCAAGCCCCATGAGGAAAGGGTATTTTTTCTGCTCCTTGAACATAACTTCTCCTGCTCTCATGTACATGCCGGTTATTTTGTCAACTCCCTTTACTTTTTTTATGAAATCAACATCTTCTTTTGAAAGAAAGAAATTCTCGTCTGTTCCCGGCGCTCCGATTCCTTTTGCCTGCACGAAAAGCTTATTGCGCCCGGACTGGTCTGCTATAGTATCCACATATCTCTGCATGCCTATTCCGAAGCTGAGGAGGGCAAATATTGCGGTTATTCCTATTAATATTGAAAGTATTGTAAGGCCGCTTCTAAGCTTTCTTTTCCTGAAATTCTGCAATGCGTATTTTACCTCGTGTATGTTCATTTTGAACTAACCTCTTTTGCATTATTCTTATTCAAAACCTCGGAAATCCTTGATTTCCGATGGTGACCGAAAATCCCATCGGGATTTATCGGCATGAATGCTACGAACGCCTGACCTGCGAGTGAGCTCGTGCGAACTCGCTCACTTTTCACTGAGTATGTGTTCATTTTGCAGCCCTCAATGATTCAACTGGGCTCATCTTGGATGCCTGGTATGCAGGCAAGACTCCAAATGCTGTCCCAAGTATGAACGAAAAAAACAAAGCCCCAATTATTAATGTCAAACTGACGCTTGCCTGTATCAAATCAGAGCCAAGTGCGATTCTTCCAATAAATGATATGCCGTATGCCAAAGTCATTCCCAGCGCTATCCCTATCACCCCTCCGACCATTCCAAGCAATCCGGACTCAAAAAAGAATATCGTGAATATTGCCGAATCTCTAGCTCCAATAGATTTCATTATTCCTATTTCTTTTGTTCTTTCAAGCACGGAAGTGTACATTGTGTTCATTATTCCTATGCCGCCAACTGCAAGAGAAATTCCAGCTATGATATAAATAAATAATTGCACTGCAAAAAGAGTTGAATTCAGAGTTTCAAGGATCTGCTGCGGGCTGTCAACCTGAAAATCTTCCTCGCCTTTGTCAACATTCCTTTCTTTTCTCAAAAGCTTTTCAACATTTTCTTTTACATTTGTAACTTCATTCTGATCCTTGACTTTTACCGCTATTATGTCTACTTTTTCTTTGTCGGCTCCCAAAACATCAATAAGAACATCTTCATTTATCAGAAACACGCTGTCAAAGATGAAGCTGCCTTTTTTTTCCATTATGCCGACAACTTCAAAAGGTATTTTTTTAATTAGAATCTTATCCCCCACTTTTATCCTTTTTCCAAATTCATCTTCTTTTGTGTAATCGTTTCCAATCAGAACTTTTTTTCCGTCTCCTTCTTTCAAAAGGCGCCCTTCTGCGGCCTTTATGTTGACCATTTTCTCAAAAATCTTACGATTTTCTCCATGAGGGACAGAAGCAGTAAACCCAATATCCTGCTGTTCATTGAACTCTATCGGTGCAGATTCTATATACCTGTTAAAAGCAGCTTCAACACCATTAATTCCTTTTATTTTGTCTGCAAGGTCTTTGTTTAAAGGATTTGCAACAGCAGTTCCGGGAGGGCCTGCGAATGCAATGCCGGAAGCCTGCACGCTTAAAATATCAGGGCCGAGAAAACCAAACTGGGAAGTTATTGCTAATCGCAAGCCTTCTCCAAGGCCTATCAAAGAGATCACTGCAGCAATCCCTATGAAGATGCCAATCATGGTGAGCCATGACCTTAACTTCCTGCTTTTCAGGCTTTTCAGCGAAAATGCTGCGTAATCCTTTAGCATTTTACTTTCTTTTTTTCTTCCAGAACCTGTAGCCGAAGAAGGCAACTACAGCAATAACTAAGATGAAAAACCAATAAGAGTTTCCTTTGCCGGCAACAAGCCCTAATTTTTTTGCCTCAGATGAAGTGTATAATGGCAATGAAAGGCTTATGTCTTTTTTGTAATTCTTGTTGTTTGCATCCTTGTATTCTATTGTCAAAGGAATTGCAACGCTTTTATCAGATGTCTTTTCCATGTAAAGCTTGAAATCAGCTGTTTCATAGTCATCAGAGTCTATGTTGCCTATGTAGATTTCAGAAGGAGACAATGTTTTGTATTTGTCGCTGCTTAATAATTTTAAGTTGACAAACTTCATATCCGGCAATCCGCGGTTGACTATTTTTACTGTGATGTCTCCGGCAGTCCCAGCTGTGTATATTGTTGTGCTGTCAACACTGACTGAAACCTCCGGCTCACCGCCAACAACCATGGTAACGACGTTGGATTTGGAATAGTTTTTGTTTAACAAGTCAGAATACCTTAGCATCAAAGGAACTTTGTAAGATTTTGATGATGCATCAGGATCAACCAACAAATCAAAATCAACAGAAGTTGTTGCCTGTCCATCAATAAATGAGATGACTTTTTCATTTACAGAGCCAAGAGGCGAAAAAGGAGTTGCAAGATTGTTGCTTGTTCCCAATTCAAGACTAACTCTTACATCTTTCAATGCAGATGTCGCATAATTTTTTAATGTTATCGAAAGCTTTGCCTTTGCTCCAGGAGCTACAACAGCAGGGTCGGATGAGAATTTGTCCACTGCAAGTATTGCGTCATGTGACTGCACATTTACGCTAAGGTCGTTCACTACAGAAAGCAATTGACTATCTCCATATTTGAACCCTGCCTTCAATTCGTAATTGCCGTCAGAAGCGCTTTGGTCTACAAGAAGCTTGTACTTCAAAACAACACTTTGGTCTGCATTGTTAGTATTTCCGAGAACCCCTATTTTTCTTTCAGCAACCTCTCCAGGCACAAGTGAGAATGGATACTCTGGCACGATGCTAAAGACTACATTCTGGGCAATATCCCCTTCATTGTCTATCTTAAAATTGACTTCAAACTGCTTGCCCGGCTCAACCGGATCAGGATCCTGATTGTTTATGCTTACCTGTATGCTTGGAGATTTTACATTATACTGCGCGTACGCAACACCTGAAATCAATACCATCAAAACCATAACTGCAATAAAAATTTTGTTTTTCATTTTTAATTCACCTCAACGGTTTCGTCCGTTGACACCGACATCAAGTGCAATCTGCGATTGCACGGAACCGTTTTTCATTTTTTTTAGTTATCTGTTTCTGTGCGATTTTATTACTTTTCCGTCTTTCAAAAATTCTGTTCTTTCTGCAACTCTTGAAAGATTTACATCATGAGTAACCATCACGATTGTTTTTTTCTCGTCTCTGTGCAGCTTTTCAAGGAAATCAAGCACATTTGCCCCTGTTTTGCTGTCAAGGTTTCCTGTCGGCTCGTCAGCCAGGATGACTTCAGGATTATTTGCAAGGCTTCTTGCAATAGCAACCCTTTGCTGCTGCCCTCCTGAAAGCTCAGATGGGCGATGGTGCATTCTTTCCTTTAATTCCACAAGATTAAGAAGCTCTGAAGCTTTTTTCTTTCTTAAATCTTCCGGAATTCCCTGGAAAATCATCGGCAGCATAACATTTTCTGCCGCTGTTAATGTGGGTACAAGATTGAACTGCTGGAAAATAAACCCTATCTTCTTTCCCCTTATCTGCGCCAAATCAGATTCAGACAGCATGGAAATATCATGGTCTTCAAGCATTACCCTTCCTTTTGTAGGCACATCCAAGCAGCCAATCATGTTGACTGCAGTTGATTTTCCTGAGCCTGAAGGGCCCATTATGGCAACAAATTCGCCTTCTTTTATGTCTAAATTAAGGCCCTGGAGCGCGTTGACCTCAACATCGCCCATTTTGTAAGTTTTCCAGACGTTTTCCAGCTTTATTATTGACTTTTTCATCATTATTCATTAAATTGGTATACTCTTTAATTTAAATGTTTTTATTGCTTGGCGTTATTGAAAAGTCCTTAGCTTTGAGTTTCGGGTTGCCATCGCTCAGCTTGGAGTTCATTGTTGGATTGCATTTTTCTCTCTGGAACTCCGAAAAATGCTTGATTTGCTCTTTTGATAAGCTTCGCATATTGATGGCAACCTTCAATTTTTCAATAACGCCTATTGCTTAACATCATATAACACAAATTTTAAATAAGCCCATTTATTCGCTTTTCAGATGAGAGACAGAAAGGAAAAAAAGAAGATTGGATTAATGCTGTTTATAGTTATAATAATGATAGGCACTTCGTTCGGAGTCATATTCTATGGCTTCTCGCCGGCTTCTAATACTGCGGAATACAATGGGATGACATTTGTTTATAGGACAAATGGGAACATATGGACTGCAGAGGTAAACGGAAAGAATGTTGCTTTTAGCTTCCCTCCGCAGGATGTTGAGAAAATACATGTTGAAGACGAGCTAGCTTCAAGGTTAAAGGACAGGCTTGAAATAGACACAACTTATGACTTAAATGCAACAAATGCACAATGGATTGCGCTTGCACAGCATCAGATGGGGTTGGTGCTTTTTGAGTATGATGTATACTTAAGACAAGGCTTTACGTCAAACAATACCTATAATTATCCTGTAATAACCTGTGCAGATTCAATTCCTAGCGTTCCTGTGATTTATTTCAAAGAAGGAAATGAAACAAAAGTTTATCTTGATGGAAACTGCATTATTGCAGAATCATCTTCTGATGCAGACTTCTTGAAGATAAAAGACAGAATGCTGTATGAAATGCTCGGTGTAATAAAATGAAAGGCATACCGCTTAAATCATTGGGAAGTGAACACTTAAAATCGAACGACCCAAGAAAAAGGATGGAGGTATTGAACTCCAGCCACGATGCAGGTATTGTATCTGACGAGGAATTTGAGAAACAGAAGCAGAATCTCGATGCTGAAATAGACAGATTCAACAAGGCTGCTGAAACAATAACTAATGCTCCTGAAAAACAGGAGGAAGATCCAAAAAAATCCGACAAGGCGCTGATTATCGGGATTGCATTCATAGCGCTTCTTTTAGCTGCAATTTTTTTAATAAGCCATTTTACAAAACAAGAGCCAAAGACAATAGAAGAAATGCACCTTCTTAATTTACAAGGTAAACTGAAGCCGGAGCAGGGATATATCTATAAGGGAATCTACAGCTTCATAACTTTTGACAATCAATGGTACACACAATTAAAATCTCCCGGAGGAACGAAGCTTTACGACTTATCATTAAGATATTCTCCAAAAGATGTTGAGCAAATAGATATTAAGGGGGTTTTGGATGAAAACATGTTCAACAACAAAACAGAGTTTTATTACACATTCAATCCAAAAGGAACAGACTTTTCGTATGTTGCGCTGGCCGTCGCAGATTTCAGCACCCACATGGCAAAAGCTTTTGATAAAAACCCGATTGCAGCATGCGACAGGAATGAAACAAACGCGTGCAGGGAAAGGCCGATTGTAACGTGCGAAAATACCGATAAGATAGTACTTTACATAAACGAATCAGAAAAAACCGGAGTTTCGTACAACGCTAACTGCATACTCGTAAGCGGAAAAGGATTTGACCTTGTCAAAGGCGTTGACAGGGTTTTGTACAATCTGTATAACATAATGGAACAGCAAGAAAACTGATGGAACATTATTACTCAGAAGAGCCAAAATCATCTGGAGATACAAAAAAAATAAGCCAGAGGATAAACGGAAAGAGTTTTGAATTCTATACTTCCAAGGGCGTTTTTTCAAAGGAGCATGTTGACAAGGGAACTTTGGCTCTTGCGGAAAGCATGGTGATACTTCCTGATTCAAAAGTGCTTGATATGGGATGCGGCATTGGGATTCTGGGAATTGCAGCAGCTAAGATATTTGATGTAGATGCCTTCATGAGCGACATCAACAAAAGAGCTGTTACGCTTGCAAAGAAAAATCTTGGATTGAATAAGGTTAAAGGGACAATTTTGCAGGGAGATCTTTTTGAAAAAGTCACAGACAATGATTTTGATGTTATTCTGTCTAATCCGCCGCAGCACGCAGGCAAAGAAGTTTGCTTTAAGCTGATTGAAGAGTCAATAAAATATCTTAAGCAGAACGGAAGCTTTCAGCTGGTTGCGCGCCATAACAAAGGGGGAAGAACTTTAAGCGAGAAGATGGAAGAAGTTTATGGAAACTCTGAGATAATCGCGAAGAGGCACGGGTTTACGGTTTATAGGAGTATTAAAAACTAAGTCCCGTACACTCTTGAATTTCGCATAAATTTATAAATCATTTATTCATTCTTAAGTTATGGGATTGGTACAACAATTTGAAAAATCAGGATTCTCTGGCTTAAATTTAGACCATTTAGTAGAAAAAGCTAGTGCAAGACAAAGAAGAGTAACCAGAAAAAAGATAGCAAAATCAGCCAGCAATGGGAATGGTGTAAAAAGAGATCACTGGGTGAACCATGCCGGAACTTATAGGGATGAAGAATTAAGAAGGGCTCCAAAATACTGGGGCAGGAATAAGCCGGTTTTAGTGGATAATCCAATAAAATCATATCAAGATTTGGCAGAAGCTATCAATTTAATAGCTGCCGGGGACAGAAACCATACTGATTATTCTAGAACTACGGGATTAAACAGGGAAAGATTAATCCTAGCCGAATCGTGGAGAGACAGGGGAGTATCTTATGAAATTGCCGATATCGTGGGATTAAATTTTCAGCAAATTAGAAGTGAATTGGGCTACGGAAAAGCGCGTTTTGGAAGAGTTTATCCACATTAAATTAAAATCTTTATTCTGTAGTAGTAACAATAGAAAGGTTTTTAAATAAAACTTCTAACTATCACCACTATATGGATGAACTGGAATTTGAAAAAGATTTGGGAGATCTCGTTGAACGAACAATTTCTTCAGGAAACCCAACTGTACAATACTACTTAGAAGCTATTCCAGCAATTTTTGATTATTTGAGGTTGACTGGTAGGGTCAAAACACAAACAGATTTTGCAAAGTTCATTGGCACAGATGCATCAAGATTAAGCAGAATTTTAAATTGGAAACAGTCCTCTAAAAAGGTTCTTAAAGATCCGCCCCCAGTCCAACTTTATAGGGCCGCTGTTCGCAGTCTAGGCGAAACCCTCGGAGTGCACCCATACAATATGGGATTAGTAGACCCTAGAGTCTGGACAATACACCATGATGCAATTTTGAAAGCTTATGCAGATATTCTAACAAAAGCCATCCCTTCACATGCAGAAGCCGCAAAACTCAGAGATGGAGATTAATTTTAAATTATAATTCTTTAATTCCTTCTTTGACAAGAACTGCTGCAATTATAATCCCGACAATGGGATCTGCCTGCCAAAACCCTATAAGGTAATTAAGCCCTAACCCAATAAAAAGAGCTATCGATAAGTAAATGCAGGCCAGCGTCTGTTTTGAGTCTACAATAATGCTTTTGCTCTTTATTGCCATCCCTACCTTTTGCTTTAAATGGAACAGCACCGTCATGACAACTATCGAGACGAGCGCTATTATAATCCCTATAACTGTCGGTTCCGGCTTTTTGTGCAAGTAGAGCTTTGAAACAGACACGTAAAGAATGTAAGATGCAAGCAAGAAAAAAGAATATGAAATCATCTTTACGGCTTTTTCTTCTTTCTGCACTGCTTCTTTTTCGCTTAACTCACGGTGCTTTGTAAATCTCCATATTATTATAGTTCCAGACAATAATTCCAAAAAACTATCCAGCCCAAATCCTATTAGCGCTATGCTCCCTGCCATTATCCCAAACAATATAGAAATAAAACCTTCAATTAAGTGGTATGCAACATTAAAATAAGATATTTTGAGTGCCTTGTCCTGCATGCCTTCTTTATAATTGTGATAATCTTCTTTTTTTGGTTTACCCATATCAAACCTTACAGTTCCTTAACCCCGTCTTTTGTCACAGCCATCAACATTGTACTAATTTTCAGCAGCATTCAAGTTTCTCTTCTTTCAGCGCATGAACCCCTTCTTTGGCAAGAAATACTGCAATTATTATGCCAACAAGAGGATCAGCCTGCCAAAACCCTGCAAGGTAGTTAAGTCCCAATCCTATGAGGAGGGCTATTGAAAGGTATATGCATGCCAATGTCTGCTTTGAATCCACGATGACACTTTTGCTTTTTATTGCATTTCCTGCATTTTGCTTTAGCCTGAAGAGCACAGCCATCACTGCTATAGAAACCAGCGAAATAACAATCCCGACCATTGTTGATTGGGGCTTTTCGTTGAGATATAGTTTTGATACAGATTCGTAAAAAATGTACGCCGCAAGAATAAAGAACGAATACGAGACCCATTTAACTGCTTTCTTTTCCTTTTCAGCAACTTCTTTTTCACTTAACTCATGGTGGTTTGCAAATCTCCATACAATTATGGCTCCAGACAGTGATTCCACAAAGCTGTCCAGCCCGAAACCAATAAGAGCTATGCTTCCAGCCACAGCCCCGAAAAATACAGAAATAATCCCTTCAATTATATTGTAGACTACAGTAAACCACGCAAGCTTAAGCGCACTTTTGTGAAAACATTTACCATCAACACAAATTTTTTGCAGTTTTTTCATATACAATAAAAAATTATAATTCCACTACGCCGTTTTTCGTCACTGCCATCAATCTTATTCCCAATCCTAACTTTAATAATGCCGACAAAATTGCCATGTGCTCTTTTCCTGTGCCGGAAACCATGTTTAATGCAACATCCAAATCGTATATTTTTCCATCAAGGCTTTTTCTTATGTCTTCTATTAATTCTGAAACCGGCTTCTGGAAGTCGACAACAACAAAATTCACTTTTTTGCTGCACTTAAAATTAGATTTTGATTCTTCATTTGCAATGAGAAACACATTTTTCCATTCCTGCGATTCAACAAGTTTAGCAACATGCGCCAAACCTTTTTCTCCTGATGAAATGCACGCAACCAAGTCTGTCATTTTATTTCAGCTCGCTGAATTCTGTAACTGTTTCTTTGCTTTTGTTTTTTATATTTTCTTCAAAGTTCGGAATTCTTATAGGTGTTACAAACCTTGCAAAATTGCTTGTTATAAGCGCGTCTCCGATGTCAAGAGAAGCAATTGTCCTGTCGTCCTCGCTTAAATCTTGGGCAGCGCTTTCAATTATCGCCTGCCTTTCTGGCTTCATTTCTATTCCAAGAATTATTTTTGTGTTGATGTTTGCAAGAATCTCTCTTGGGATTAATGATGGCAACTGCGTTATTGCGACAATTCCGACTTTGAATTTGCGTCCTTCTCTTGCAATTGTTGAAAATATATTCGGGCCGGCTTCAAGCACATCTTTTCCAAGAACTCTCGGAGCTTCTTCAAGAACAATTGATATTACAGGTTTTGAATCCAAAACCCCGTTCATCTTGTGATATTTGTACCTGTTGAATGCTTCGTTTGCAATCAAGCTCCCTATCAAAAGTTCAACTGCTCCTGAAAAATTGGAAGTATCAACTATGACTGTTTTGCTGTCTTCAAGGTGCTTGCAGATGTCGCTTACCACTGCTGCGCCTGCATTCAGCTGGAATGCGCCGTTGCAGTGCAATTGAGAGTTTGAAAATTCAAGGTCGAGAAGATACAATAATCTTCTTTTTACAACAGACATTGTGTCGTCTTTGAAAACCCTGCCGATGCTCAGGTCTCTTTCAAGAATTATTGCTTCTATCCATTTTTCTCCGTATTCTTTGTAATATAAATTCAGACACTGCCTTTGCGCGTCGCTGAAATCAACAACACCGTCAAAATGATGCGGCTTGATTATGCTCAAGTTCATCTTTAATGTGTTTGCGCCTGCAGGCGGGTTTTTTGGAGTGTAATAAACTATTTTTTTTGACGGATGGTCTTTTAATCCGAATCTGTTTCTCCCGTAATATTCATCATGCGGATCAAGAACAAGAATGCCGCAGTAATCAGGCGCTGCAGAGTTCCACAACAAGTTTGAAACCAAAACACTTTTTCCTCTTCCCGTGGTCCCTGCAATAAGAATGTGATGTGAGAATATTTTTTCACCGTCAAGATAAATCGGAACATCAAGCATTTTTGAGCCGGATCTTAAATTTCCTAAAAATAACGGGTTTTTTGGCGTTGTCAAAAATGATAAATCATTTTTTGTTATTTCCCTGACTTCTGAAAAGATTTTTGGCAGGGACTTGCTCATGAATGCTTTCTTGTCTTTGATTATTGCAAGGCTTTTCAGCATTGCAAGCATGTAATTTCTTAAATTCGCATCAAAAAGCTCGAAATCTGTGTTTTCCTCTAATTTCATTCCGGAAATCATTTCAAGATTTTGCTGTGATATCTGGCTTCCGTAAACTAAGTCATAAGCTTGGAGAAGAATCTTGCCTTCATCAGAATCTGCTATTAATAATTCCCCTATTTCGATGTTTTCATTGGATTTCTGCCTTGCTACAATGCGCCCGAATTCGCCTGAGATAACCTGACCTTTTACCACAATTCTGGAGAAGTTATGGGATTATATAAAGATTTAGATAAGTCCCTATGAGTAACTTTTATAAACCGCCCTTTTAATCTAACCATTACGGGTCAGTAGCTCAGCTTGGATAGAGCGACAGACATCATGTGTCGAACCTTCTATCTTTGCTGGCAGTAAGCTGAGAAGCCTTTAAAGCTTCGCTTAATAGGTCGGGGGTTCGAATCCTCCCTGACCCGTTTTTTATTATAGAATGATAAGGATTCAATTTTTTAATGCGAGCGTAGCGAGCACTGGGGTTTAATTCCCCGACCTTCAGGTCGT
>JBBSWH010000004.1:0-76457 GCA_038046385.1 Nanobdellota archaeon
ACCGTTCCGCTGGCGCATCCAAGATAATCTTTTATTGTTATTGCTCCTGCTATATTTCCTGAAACTGTTGCCGTGACTGTGCTGGAAACATATGATGGGTTTGGAGATAATGACAATGATATCAGGCATGCTGCATTTCCTGTGCATCCTGAATCATAGCAGTCTGTAGCTCCGTTAGCATTGTCATCTATGGCATTATTGCATACCTCGACGCATCCTTCACTTATGCCGTCTATCTGCCCGTTGCAGTTGTCATCAATTCCGTTGCCGCAAACTTCTGCTCTTCCCGGGTTTACATTTATGTTGTTGTCGTTGCAGTCATGGTGGTTTGCCACATAACCTGGAGAAGAAGTGCATACTCTCTTTGTGTCTCCGTCTATTCCCCAATTGTCACCGTCAATATCTCTGTAGACTTGATTGCAGGCGCCGCTAAAACAGTCTGGATCTGAAGTGCATAATTGTCCGTCACTTATTTTACATATATTACCTGCATTTTTGCTTAATCCAGAACAGCAAGGGCTTGAAGGTGGAGTTGGAGGGGTAAGAGATATACGTTCGTATTCATTTAATGGTGAGCAGGTGGGGCAAGAAGATAATGAACAAGTATAAGCTGAAGGAGTTAATTTATCGACGCAGCATGGGTTTAATCCACCGCAAACCCCATAAACCGCACCGCACGCTGCCTGCACTGTGAAATCTCTCGTTACAATCCTTGTCCCTCCTGCTCCTGCTGAATTTATGTAATAAGTTGCAGTATAGCTTCCGGTTTGGGTAGGAGTCCATGAGACGCTGTAAGCATCAGAGCCTGTTGCCGTATTTATTATCGCCGACCCAATAGCGTATGTTGCAGAGTTATCATTGTTTCTTATGCTGATGCCGTAGTTTGTTGCTGCCTGTCCTAAAAGAATAGCAGGAATGCTGTTCCATGAATAAGATGCTGAAAATGTTATAGGGTTGTTGACAGCGAAGTTGAATGCAGATGTCACGCTTGGACTTTGAACATTAATAGTTCCTCCGGAACAGGCTACGCTGACAGAAGATGAATCTGAGTATCCTCCCCCATTACAATTCATTGTGAAAGTAGAAGCCTGTGTAACACCAAGTATCATTGTGCTTCCGCTTGTAGGCTGAGAGGTGCCAAAGGGATCAAGTGTGCAGGAAGTGATCCCGCTGGATTGCCAGTCGAGGTTTACTGTATTAGATTGGCCGCAGGTTATCAAAAGAGGGCCTCCTGTAAGCTTCACTGTCGGAAGAACATTAATAGTTGTACTTGCAGAGCCAAAATTCATATTGAAATCCTGAGGAAGGCTGGGATGGCATGGATCAGGGTATACACTTCCGTGCACTCTATAATAACTTGTCGCTGTTATTATGTGCGACCACACTGGAATCAGTGTTGAAGGGCCATTCCTTGGGAATGAAACAATTTGGCTTCCGAGCGAAGTATCACGAGTATTTGCAAATTCTCCAAGATTGGTATTTGACCATGTCTGAAAACGCCCTCCAGTAAGAGTATAGGTCACAGCAGGAGAGGCGCATCCATTTATAGAACTCTGCGCAAAATTATCGCTTGCAGTAATTGTAAAAGAGTCATCTCCATTAATTGTTGTAGGGCTGACAGAAGTTGAAATTGTTGAGCCGGGGCTTAATAATAAAGGAGAGCAGGTTGTGCTTGCGCCTGATCCTGTGCAGGTGGCTGGGCTTGGACAGGTTGCCGTTGTACCCCAACTGCATCCGTCACCGGCGCATGTTTGAATTGTATTTGAAGAGCATCTTTTGTCTCCGCTGGCGCATATTTGGGGGCATGTTATAAGGCACGCCGCAGGGCTTCCGGCACAGCCGTATGTGCATGATGTGCCGCCATTCCATTCCCAGCAGGGATCTGCATCATAATTTCCGCATGTATATAGTGTGCTGCCGCTGCATGTTGTTGCGCCGGAACCTGAACAATCATCTGTGCACGAGATGCAGCTCTGTGATTCTGCTGGCTTGTTTAATGTTGTTCCGCAACCCATAGAGTCTGTGCATGTCCTGTACTGTATATTTCCGGTGCATGTTCCCCATCCTGTGCAGGACCATGAAGGCGTGCAGCAATATGAAAATGATCCGTCAGTATATAATTTACAGACCGCTGAACTTCCGCAATCAGTGTTTTTCCATACACTAGCATATGGGCATCCGCCTGAATAGGTTGGGCCGCAGGTTTGAAGAGTATTGCCGGAGCATTGCGTTGCGCCGTTTGTGCAATAATCGCAGCATTGAGTATTTGTATAGCTGCCTCCGCAGCCATCAGTACATGATTGTGTTTGTGTTCCGCTTGGACTGCATGCGCTCCATACGCTGCAAGAAGGTGAAGGTGTGCAGCAATCTATTCCATTAGGGTCGCATACTCCGCTCGGGCAGCGGTAATCTGAAGGTTCAAAACAATTCGGGCTGGTCTCAACACAACGGGCTTGCCAACCTCCGCTGCAATACTGGACGTATGCCCCGTCACATCCGTCTTCTCCGCATGCAAAAGAAAAAGAAGTCTGCATTGCTGCAATTATTAAAAATAAAAGCGATATAAATATGGCTTTAGATTTATGCCTCATCTTCCCTCTTTTTTGAATCACGATAACCCGAGATATATTATAAAATGATTTATCGGGAGAACTATTATTAAAGCTTTTCGGTTTAGTTAGTTAATAGAAAGAAAAAAGATTAATGCCTTCTATTGTTATTGTGAATGGATTTGTAATTGTTTTGATTGTTTGCTTTCAAAACTCTGGCAGCGTTAATGTTTGACTGCATAAGGCTTGCGCTTGATGTTGGATCTTTTAGTATAACTGTCTCAAGAGTGCCGTCTGGCTTGTCTCTTATTTCAATTATTTTCAGTCTGTCTCTAACCTGGTCATTTAATGCACTTTGATTATAAGCAGAAACTAAATTTGAAGATAGTCCTGAACTGGAAACTATAAGCGGTCTTTCACCTGTATCTCTGTCTAGCTTTGCGCTTGCATAAGTTCTTCTGTAAAGGTATCCTCCATTCTCTATGTCAACTGGCTCAAATCCGTCGCGAGCCTGGGCACTCATGACGCTTAATACATTATTTGGTTGATGCCCTTTTTGTCCAGAGCCATGCCCCGCAATTTCGTGGGATGCAGCTCCTCTGAATATTCCATTCCTCAGCAATACCCTTATCCCGACTATTTGGTTATCAACAAGGTAGTATCTTGTCCCGTTAATATCTCCATGTTCAACTGTTATTGCCCCTATTGAATCAATCGGAGCAGTGAGGATTTCCGGATTTGTTGCATTTTTTAAGGCTCCTGGTGCTCCAAGTTCCATATCATTTTTCATTACATCAGTCGCAAAGCCTTTAGTGTCGTTGTCAAGACCTTCTGGATAGATTCCGTATCTTGGATTGGAATTTGGAGCCCAGCGTATGGTCAGCCAGTCAAGACCATCTATTGTTGTTCTCCCGACATCATTGAACGAGTCTATTCTTCTTTTGCCTGTTGCAGGGTTTATGTCGGTCCCAATAAGATAAGATGTTCCATTGCCGTCTGGTGAATTTGCAATGTATGTGTCAAACTCAGCATATCCAGGTGCAGAAAATCTTATTTTTTTGCCTTTTAAATCCGTTGTTGAAGTTATTGTTACTTTTCCGTCTATGCCTGTAACTGCATTTATTCCCGCCACATCAGGAGAGGTTATGGTTGCTCCCCCTATAGGCTGCGTTGTCCTGCCGTCTTTTGCGGCTACTAAATACTGAAAAGTCTGCGGAGGCTGTGTAACAGTTATTGTTTTTGGATTTGGATTTCCTTTCTGGTCATCGCCACCTGTAACAAGTCCTGTCAATGTGCTTGTTGAAGTATAAGTCTGCTGCTTGCATGTCTCTCCTGCAGAAAGCGTTTCATCTGGATCGTCCCTCCTGCCGTTTCCATTAAAATCTCCCCATGCATCCTTTATTGTTCCGTTTTTTCCTGCAGTTACTGTAAAGCAGACGTTTGAATTTAATGGAGTCATTCCGTTGTCCGGAGTTGCTGTTATCGAGATTGTTGGCGCTTCGACTACTGGCGGTGGAGGAGGATCTACTCCTGTTGGCTCTTTGCCGCATGCCGCTGCTCCTGCTGCGTACGCTGATAAAGTTAAATAAGTAAGAAACTCTCTTGTTCTTCTGTAAAGCCTTGGATCTATGTGAACATGTTCGAGAACTGAATCTAAACTATGTTTCCCCATAGTATCTTTCCTTTGTTTTCCTCTTTATAAATCTTTCTATTTTTTGTTATCTGTGAGTAGTTAAATTAAAAGGCGTTTTATAAAGAATGTTTCCATATAGAAAATAATACCTTAAAAACATTGAACAGAAACATTTATATAATACCTTAATTTAGGTATGATTATACTAGAAAAAAGGTATTTAGATGTTAACACCCAAGCAGATTAAGATATTCGAAGCGTTTTTGAAAAAACCTTATCAAGAGCGGACCTATAAGGAAATAAAAGATTATTCAAGGGAAAAATCAAATTCAATTATTCAGAAAGCGCTGGCAAAGTTTCTTTCTGAGGATCTTGTTAAAAAGAAACACGTAGGAAATATCATCCTATACTCTGTCAACTTAGTTAACAGCACTGTTTTTGCATACTTTGATGTGCTGGTAAAAGAGAAAATTTCAAATCTAGTAAGAGCTAGCATAAAAATAATAAGAGAAGAGCTCCTTAACATAGAATTTGTATCGATTGTTGTTTTTGGCTCATATGCAGAAGGAAAACAAAAGGAAAAATCTGACTTAGACATCGCAATTTTCGTGAACTCGGTTGAAGATAAAAAAAAATGCGAATCGGCTATGAAATCTGCCGAACTTAAATCAATATTGCCACTCGATATCCATATAATAACCAAATTGGATATGCTTCAAATGTTAAAAGATAAGCACGAAAATTTAGGAAAACAAATAGCATACAAGCATCTCGCAATTCAAAATCCAATGATATTTTATTCAATAATTCAGGAGGGGATAGACAATGGATTCAAAATTGTATATTCATAGGGCAGAAAACGAAATAAAGCTTGCTGGGATAATATTTACAATTAGTGAAGAGCCAAAGATACAAAAAGAGGCATTCAAAGTCAATGATCCTGAAACATATTATAGTGCAGTTATTGCACATAGTTATTACAGTATATTCTATGGGGCAAAGGCATATCTTGCAAAGAAAGGAGTTGAAGTTTCTGCTCCAGAAGAACACAAAAAAGCATTTGCAGAATTCAAAAAGTTTGTTGAAAGCGGAGAGCTTGATGTCGAACTTCTCAAGATATATCAAGAGGCATTGGTTCGGGCAGAATATTTGCTAGGGCTCTTCAAGGAAGAGAAGAAAAAGCGAGGAGAATTCACTTATCGAACTATGCCGCAAGCAAACAAAGAACCAGCAAAAGAAAGCATAGAACACGCAAAGACATTCTTCAGACACATGTTTGCAATTCTATAATTTTTGTCTAAAATTCTTTATTTCTTTTTGCATACGGCCAATAAATGTCCTGCAGAAATAATAAATTAAAATAAATTGTACGAAAGATAATAAATTAAATCTGTTTATCTCGAGCTGTCTGCCTGCCTTTCTATCTCAAGCTTCTTTCCGATTGCGTTTGATGTGCTGCTTAATTTGTAAGCGCCCATAATTTCATCTGCAAGGCTCGTGATTATTGATTTCTTTGTGTTGAATGTCCTGTGGTAAGCGCCCTGCGTCATATGGCGAAGCGCAAGATCGACTCTTCTTTGAGGAGAGCACTCAACTGCTTTTGGATATCTTGCTCCTCCGTATTCGATTGTGATTATTTCCTCTCTTTGGGCGGCATTCTCAATTGCCTTGACAAAAACCTTTATCGGATTTTCTTTTGTTGTCTTTTCAATATGGTTGAATGCTTCCTCGACAATGTTGTAAGCAGTAGCAGCTTTTCCTGTAATATGATTGCTTGTCTTGTAGTGCTTCTTGCTCTTGTGCCCCGGCACCATGACTTTGTTTATCAGCCTTTCAACAATAAAAATTCTGCTCTTGTGGAACTTATTTCCTGCGTATCTTGCTCCGGTCTTTGGAACAACTCTTGCCTGCAGCGTGATGTAAGACTGCAGTCCGGTATCATCTACTTTAATGCCTTCTGTTCCCCATTTGTTGAATGCTTTTATTTCGCTCATGTTAATAATTTACTTCCTTGCTTTTTCTATTCTTCCTTTCAATAATGCGTCTAAGCTTTGATCATTGACTTTTATTACCTGCCATCTGACACCCGGAATGTCCCCTTTTGAGCCGCCCATTGCGCCGCCGATGCATTCGATAAGAACTTCATCGTGCTCGTCAATCAGTTTTGTAGCGCCATCGCGGGGGCAAAATGCAGTAACCTGCCTTCCATTTTTAATTAATTGAACTCTAACGCATTTTCTCATTGCTGAGTTTGGCTGCTTTGCCTCAAGCTGAACTTTTTCAAGAACAAGCCCTTTTGCCTGAGAAGCTCCTTCCAACGGATCGGATTTCTGCTTTAGCATAAGAGTCTTCTGAATATATGGAGCATAATGCCACTTGCCGAAAGTCCTTCTTGCCTTCAGCTTTTTTCCTGCGAACAGTCCTTTTGATTTGTTTCCCATGGTATTTGGTATCTTTATGTGGTTTTTAAAGGTTTTGAAACAATTTTGTTTCAAAGCCCAGAAAATTGCAATGCAATTTTCGCTGGTTACTATGGAATTTTATTTGAATTTCTAGCGAGTTTTGCCATCGCTCGCATTAATTTGGTTTTTTTATTGCAAAAATTCCCATTGACAAAAAAATGCCTTGCATTTTTAGGTTCTCAAAAATCTCTGATTTTTAAGACAATTTCCTTTTTGCTGAATGTATTATTTTATGATGCTCGCATTTTGATGGCAAAACTTTATGCAACTTTTATCTCTGTTACATCAAAATATCTCTTCGCTATGTCGGAGATGGTGTTGATGTTCTGCCTTTCTCTTCCGATAACCATTGCCCTCGTTCCAGAGTCTTTGCAATGAACTGTGATTGTGCTTTCTTTTTTCTCAACGCTGACTTCATTCGGATAAACAAGGTTTTTCACGAACTGTGCAGCGTCGCTGTTGAATTCTGCAAGCCTGATTTTTTTCTTGAGCAGGTACTCCATCTTTTTTATGTTGACGCCGTTCTTTCCTATGGCCTTGCCCATCTGGTTTTCTTCAACAATGAACAAAACTCTGTCGCCGATTATACAGTCCTTGACTGCAGCTCCTGTCGCTGATTCAAAGGTGTTTATGAGCCCCATTGATTCAGAATCAAGCTTTCGATTCACTTAGCCACCTTAAGGAAGGACAAGACAGAGATTGAAAAAGGCTTCTTGCATAATACGCCAAGCTCATCGTTAGGATATTCCAGCTTGTGCACTTCAGTGCTGTTAAGGGCCGCATAATAGTTTATTTTTTTTTCGACCGATGCAGGGCAGTTCAAGCTTACAAGCACTTTTTCCACTTTTCCCAATTTTAGCTGCTTCACGGACTTTTCTGTTCCGATGATGAAGTTGCCTGATTTTATCAGCTTCTTGATTTCCGCTGAGCTTATTTTTTTTGCCATCTTAAGTTGTTGATATTATTCTTTTTACATTTATCTGGCCGTTCTCGGACTTTGAAACGTCAATTCCGTCCTCGCCATAGTCAAACTGTATGATTTTCTTTGAAGCATCCCTTACAGTGCCGTCGTATTCCACTTTCAAGTCCTGCATTGCGTTTGCAAGCCTTCTGTAAAGGTATCCTGATTTAGGTGTTCTCAAAGCAGTATCCATCAGCGAATCTCTTCCGGTCATTGATCCAAAAAAGAACTCTGCCGGCGTCAATCCATTTTTGAATCCGTTGCTTATGAATCCTTTTGCATCCGGGCTTAAATCCCCTTCTTTGAAATGTGAAAGTGTCCTTCCCTTGAATCCCTTTTCGATTCTCTTGCCCCTCATTGCCTGCTGGCCTACACAGGATGCCATCTGCGCCAAATTCAGTAAATTTCCTCTTGCGCCTGACTCTGCCATGACCATTGTATGGGTGCTCTTGTCTGCAAAATTCGCAACAGTTCTTCCTGTTTCGTTTCTTGCTTTGTTCAAAACTTCAAGTATTCTTAATTCAAGAGTTTCCTGCATTGTCTTTCCCGGGAATGTATCAAGCTTGCCTTCCTTGAACTGTGCAATCAATTCGTCAACTCTTTTTTTTGCATTGTCAAGGTCTTCCTTGATTTTTGCCTTTGCAGGCTCCGGCATGTCAGTGTCTGAAAGCGCTGCAGTAAATCCATGCCTGAAAAGGTATTCAATTCCAAGCCTGAATATTTTTCCAAGCAAATCTATGTTAAAATCCTTGCCGTATTTCTGATGTAAATTACGGAGCATTAATCCTGATTCTTCTCCGAGAGAGTTTCTGTCCATTACTCCGGTTTCCATCTTGCCGTCTTTTATAATAACGTGAGATTCCTTGTCACACTTGTCCTTTGACCTGTCGCACGATCTGGAGTGCCCGTTGAATCCAAAATCATCTGGTATAAGCACGCTGAAAACTTCTTTTCCAGTCACAACTGCCTTTCTTGGAAGTTTTGAAAAGTCCCTGACTCCTACTGCTGAAAGAATATTTATTGCCTCTTCTCTTTTTATCTCATTGTCTTTTGTAAGAAGATAATTTCCTGAAATTGCATCTTGGGTGCATCCTATAATGCTCAATCCATATCTCAATGAAACTAATTGTGTTTGTACTTCCATCAGTATTTCGGCTTCTGCCCTAGATTCTTCTGTCTGCGGGATGTGCAAATTCATTTCGTCTCCGTCAAAATCTGCGTTGTACGGGGTGCATACTGCCGGGTTTAATCTCAAAGTTTTCCCGGGCAATACTTTTACACGGTGGCACATCATGCTCATTCTGTGCAGTGACGGCTGTCTGTTAAAGATTGCAATGTCCCCATCCATAAGGTGCCTTTCTATAATATATCCAGGCTGCATTTCCTCAAGAGAAGCTTCCTTTGTTTCTTCTGTGATTTTTTTCTTTTTTCCGTCAGGCCTTACAATGTAGTTTGATCCGGGATATTTGTCAGGCCCGTTCTCTACAAATTTCTTAAGGTACTGCATGTTCCATGAATTTACTCTTTCCGGAACTGTAAGCTTTGTTGCAATTATGAAAGGAACTCCGACTTCGTAAAGCTCAAGCATCGGGTCCGGCGAGATTACTGTTCTTGCCGAGAAATTTGTTCTTTTTCCTGCAAGGTTATGCCTAATTCTTCCCTCTTTTGATTTGATTCTTTCTGTAAGCGTCTTCAATGGCTGCCCTGATCTGTGCCTTGCCGGCGGAAGCTGCGCAATGTTATTATCGAAAAATGTTGTAACGTGATACTGCAGTAAGTCCCACAAATCCTCGACGATGATTTCAGGCGCGCCTGCGTTGATGTTCTCAAACAGCCTCTGGTTTATCCTGACAATGTCGCCCATTTTGTGCGTAAGGTCGTCCTCGCTTCTCTCTCCTGATTCAAGCGTGATTGAAGGCCTCATTGTAACTGGAGGAATTGCAAGCACTGTCAAAACCATCCATTCAGGCCTTACGTGAGGGACTTTTAATCCGAATATCTCGCAGTCTGAATCTGGTATTTTTTCAAGCCTTGCCCTTATTTCGATTGGGCTTATCCTCTTGTCTTCTTCAATGAAAGTTGTAGGCTTTTCAAGCGTGATTTTTTTCTGCTTTGCCTTGCAGTTAGGGCACTTGTTGATTGTTTTCAGGCTTGCAATTATGTCCTTTATCTTCTGCCTTCTGTCCTCAACTCCTGCCTCTTTTTCAATCTGGTCAAGCTGTTCCTTTATCTTTGGAATTTTATTGTCCGGAATCAGTATTCTTCCACACTCCCTGCACGTGCACTTGACCATTGTCATGACTATGTTTACAAATTTGACGTGTATGATTGGCCTTGCAAGCTCTATGTATCCGAAATGTCCGATGCATTCTTTTAATTTTGAGCCGCATGTCTTGCATCTTAATCCCGGGTCAATTACCCCTAATCTTATGTCCATCAGTCCGCCGTCAACAGGATAGCCTTCCTTGTCGTAAAGTTCCGGCGTTACAATCTTTGCAGACGCCATCTTCTTTATCATCTTTGGGCTTAAAACTGAGAATGCGATGCTTCTGACTTGTTTGAAAATGTGCTGCTCTTCCATCTCTATTCTTTCGTGCTTTTCTTCCTTAGGCCCTTCTATTGCCTGCTGGACTTCTGCCGCTTCGTTTTGTTTTTCGTCTGCCATTTTATTTTGAGTTATTTTTAATTTTTATTTGATTATTTTTCTTTGCCCTTTGTCTGCTGCTTTACTGCCAGTGTCGGAAGCCCTGTTCCAATCGGAACCGGCTGGTTAATCATTACGTTCTCGACAACCGAGTTCAAATTATCAGTTTCTCCGACAAGAGCTGCATTTATTATGTGCTTGATTGGAGTTTCGAAAGATGCCCTTGCAAGGACGCTGGATTTCTCCGAGACAACGCCGTATCTTGTTATCCCTTTAAGTGTTCCGCTGATGCACATTGTGTCAGCGACAAGCATAATATGCCTTAAGTCTACATTCAGCCCCTGGCTTTCTATGACTTTGGATATTTCATTTATTATTGCCTGCCTTGCAGCTTCTATTCCCAAAACCTGCTCAATTTCGAATACGTTGTTTGTTGTTGTCCTGTAAGCATCAACTTCTTCAAGCTGCAGAATATCTGCAAGATTTGTGCCGGATGTTATGATTATAAATTCCTCTTCTCTCTTTACAGGAAGAACCTGCATGATTCCCTTGATTCCTTTTATTGTAATTTCTTTTACTTTTTCCTTTGTCTTGTACGCATCGTTGAAAGTGTCTTCTTTGCTTCTTGCCTTCAGGATTACTGTGTCTTTGTTGTCTCTTATGTTGTATCCCTTAAGCTGCTTTGAGATTGCATCAACAACCTTCCCCGTTGTGACTTCAATCACTTTCATCTTGTCCTTGTCAAGCTTTATCTCGATTGTCAAATCCGCGATGTTGATTGTGAATTCTGTTGAAATGTCCTTTAGTGTTGTTTCCTTTATCTGCATTGCAAGCTGCTTCAAATCTTCAATATTCTTTCCGCTTGAATAATGCTTCTTGAGGTAAATCTCCATCATTGAATTTGCAAGCTCTTTTCTTCCATCAAGAATTTCAATTATTCTAGGAAGTCCAAGTGTGACGTTCATCTCCGCAACTCCTGCGAAGTGGAATGTGTTCAATGTCATCTGCGTTCCCGGCTCGCCGATTGATTCTGCTGAGATTAATCCGACTGATTCTCCAGGATGAACGCGTGCTGTCATGTACTCTTTGTGTATTGCTTCAAGTATTTTCTTGATTTTTGTATCGCTTGCGCCCTTAGGCATATTCTCTTTTATTTCCTCAATTATTTTAGGAGGAAGCTTGCCTTCGTATTCTGATATTAGGTCTGCCATTTTAGTACTTGCTCTCCAGCTGCAGTTTAGGATAAATTCCCAATGACTTGAACTCGTCAAGCATCAGCTTAAATGCATAGCTTATCTCAATATCATTAACCTCTGTGTTTTCTCCGCAAACAGGGCAGTAAGACCTATTCTTGTAGTTGTCCTTGATTGCAATTATTCCGCATGACTCGCAAACCGGAACGATTGTCCTGTCTGAGTCAAATCTTTCCTTCAGCAATAATGATGCTCCGTGCGCTACGAAAGTGTCTTTCTCCATCTCTCCCAGCCTTAATCCCCCTTCTTTTGCGCGCCCTTCTGTAGGCTGCCTTGTAAGCAATTGGATTGGACCGCGTGCTCTTGAGTGGATTTTGTTTGCAACCATGTGCTTTAATTTTAAGTAGTACATATTTCCAACGAAGATTTTTGCAGTGTACTGCTCCCCGGTCTGTCCGTTGTAGAAAACTTCCATTCCGCTTTCCTCAAATCCAAGCGAAAGCAGTTCTTTCCTCAGCCTTTCTTCCGGCTCTGCGTCGAATGTTGTCCCATTGACATATCTTCCTGCCAATGCGCCGACTTTTCCTGCAACCATCTCTATCAGGTGCGCAATCGTCATTCTTGATGGTATTCCGTGAGGTGAGAATATCAAATCTGGAACTATCCCCTTTGATGAAAATGGCATGTCGCTCTGAGGAACAATTAATCCAACAATTCCTTTTTGTCCGTGCCTTGATGTGAATTTATCTCCTGTTTCTGGAACTCTCTCGTCTCTCAGTCTTACCTGAATCAGCTTGTTTCCTTCCTCGTTTTCTGTGAGCAAAACAAAGTCAACAACCCCTTCCTCGCCGTGTTTTAAATTGATTGACGATTCTCTCCTTGTGCTTGATGCAAGTGAGTATTCTTCCATTGATGATAAGAATCTTGGCGGCGACGTCTTTCCGATTACAACATCCCCTTCCTTGACTTTTGCTTCAGGATAAATTATTCCGTCATCTTCCAAGAATCTGTAATCTTTTTCTGTTTTATATCCTTTGACGTCTTTGTCAGGAATCCCCACCTGATCAATTAATCCGCCGGCGTATCTCAATTCTTCTGCAATTGCAGGCCTGAAATATGTTGATCTTCCGAATCCTCTTTCTATGGATCCGTTGTTTAGTATGATTGCGTCTTCCATGTTATATCCTTTATAGCTCATGATTGCAACAACAATGTTTTGTCCCGCAGGATGCTTGTCGTAGTCTGAAATATCGTGCATGATTGTGTTGACAATCGGCTTTTGCGCATATTGGAGCAGGTTTACATCCATGTCCATTCTTACAGAAAAGTTTGCTGCATAAAATCCAAGAGCCTGCTTCTGGTTCTTTGCCCCTGCGTTTAATCTCGTTGATTGGTTGAAATTTCCGTAAGGAACAAGTGATGAGCAGTGGCCCAGCATTGCAAGCGGCGTTATCTCAAGATGAGTATGGTCTGGTGTTAATTCATTTTCAAAGAATGCAACAAGCACATTTTCTTCTTCTGCTGAATCAAGATGTTCAATTACTCCCTGTTTGACTAAATCTGACCAAGATATTTCGTTCTTCTCAAGCTGCTTCATATGCTTTTCTGTAAGCAGCGGAACTCCGTCTTTCACAATTATCAATGGCCTTCTTGCCCTGCCTTTTGAGGATTCAATCTGAACTTCATTCAGCTTGTCATTGTAATAAACATTGACTGTCTCTGCAACAATTCCTTTTCTTCTTTCTTCTTTTATTTTCTGAGAGAATTCTATAGGATTGTCTATTGTTCCGACGAATTTGCTGTTTAAGTAGACTTCTGCCATTTTATTTTACCGCCTTCAGGCCAAGAGCCTTCATTGACTTCAAAACATCTTCTTCGTTAGTGCTTCCTGATATTGTGCACAGCAATGCAAGGTTTTTTCTCAATCCGATGTTTGTTCCTTCTGGAGTTTCAATAGGGCATAATCTTCCAAGGTGCGTCGGGTGAAGCTCTCTTGCCTCAAAATTCTCCTGTGATGCGCTCAGTGGAGAAACAACCCTCTGCAAATGGGATATTGTTTCAAGATAATTCAGTCTCTGTATCCTCTGGCTGATTCCCTTTCTTCCGCCGACCCATACTCCTGTGGCCATTGAAGAATAAATTCTCTGGGTAAGAAGCTTGTCCCTTATGATTACTTTTATTGAAGGGAATTTTCCCCTCTTAACGATTCTCTGGAAATTATAAAGCAAGTCTCCGATAAGAACTTTTAAGTTTAATCTCAGAAGGTCTGCAAGCAGGTCGCCGCTCATCTTAAGCCTTTTATTCATGTAATGGTCTTTGTCATCTGTTCCGATTTCCCCGTTTGAAGCGAGGAGATATTTCTTGAGCATCTTGCACAGGTTGTGCGCTTTGGAAAGCCTGTCTTCTGTCCTTATTCCTATATGCGGCAAAAGATATTTGTCAATTATTTCCTTTGTCCTTTCTATCCTTATCTCTTTTGACTGGGTGATGCCTATTTTCTTTGCAATGTAGTCAAGAGCATCTTCTTCTGTCTTGATTGAAACGAACTCCATAAGGTTAATTATGACCTCGTCAAACTGCCTGTCTGAAGAAATGAATTTTGTGATTTCCTCGTCTTTAAGAAGGCCAAGCGCCTTAATCACCGGGATAATCGGAATTCTTTTTACTCTTGTAAATGTCAGATAAAACAATCCGTCTTTCATCTTTTCAACAGTATGCGGAATCTTGAATGATCCGTACTCGGAAAAAAGTTTTCCGACAGTATGGCTCGGGCCTGTTGTGTCTTTTTCTATCAGGAACCTGTTTGATGCAAGATCCTCTATTGTAATTATGACTTTTTCTGTCCCGTTGATTATGAAATATCCTCCTGGCTCGTCAGGGTCTTCTCCTTTTGCAATCAGCTCGTCCCTATTCAGCTTATGCAGATGGCACCACTTGCTCTTCAGCATTATCGGAAGGTTTCCAATTTGCGTGTCAAATGATTCTCTCTGGACGCCGTTGATGTGCGCAGAAACAGTTATCCATGTCGGAGCAGAATATGTTATTTTTCTTAATCTTGCTTCCATCGGGTAAATATTTCTTGATGATCCGTCTGCTTCTATCATCTTTGGCTTTTCTACCCAGATTTTGTCAAGCTTGATTTTAAACTCGTCAATGTTATGCGGGATTATTGTAGGAATAATCTCCCTGTTCTCCTCTATTATAACAAAAAGCTCCTTGTCTATGAAATTGTTGAAAGAATCTATGTCTGAATCTACGGAACTCTGCTCCTCAAAATATTTTTGGATAAGTGTCTTGCCGTATTTATACATCAATTACCACCCTGTAAAAAATTGATTCCCCTGCTGTCGGGCTTTTTCTCGTTATTTTTATGACATCTCCTGGTTTTGTATCGAGATCTTTTATTGCGGAATCTGTCTTGAACATTTTTGGCATTTCCTTAGAAGTTACATGATACTTTTCAAATAGGTTTGATTTTTCCTTCTCGCTCAATTTAGAGTGCTTAGGAGTCAGAGTGTGCTTGTCAACCTTAAATTTTACTTTCTTCATGTTACAGTATCAATTATGCGCTGTATGGAAAATCTTCCCAACGTTTTTTTGTCTTTGATTGTAAGTGGGCCGGACGAGATTCGGACTCGCGACCACCTGATTAAAAGTTTCACCCTGGCCTTTTGCAAGGCTCCTATGACAGGTGCTCTATTGCCCGATTGCAATGAATCGGCAACCACCAGGCTGAGCTACCGGCCCATGATTAGTACGCCCTGGTCGGGACTTTCATTCCACGAACGTTAATTCGCAGTTCTTTTGAACCCGAATCGAAGCCGCGACAGGGCTTCATGATAGCCGGATTACACTACCAGGGCATGAAGCGGCTCTGGAAAATAGGAATCCACCAATAGATAAAACAATGACGAAATCATAGTCTTTTGTCTAAAGAAGGATTAATTCCCATCTGCTCTGGGATTACAAGGTTATTTATAAAGGTTGCGGTGGACATATAACAATATTAGTGACACAGGAAAACAGGCTAAATTGCCTTATTTATAGTATATTAATACTAAGTTTTGGGTTGAATATGGAAAAGTGCCATAATTTGTTGAAAATAACAGTTTTGCCATCACTATGTGAGCATTTTCTACAATAACATTTAACAAGAAGGAAATATTCAAAAATGGACATTTTTGAATTTCGAAAATCCTATGGATTTTCTCTATGCAATGGGAATTCTTGTAATTCACTAAACTCATTCGATGCGAACGATGGCAAAACTAAACTTTAAGCTATATTTTCAACAAACTTGACTTTGTCAGATACCTTTAAATACCAAAATAAAATTCTTTTTCTCATGAAGAGAAGTTCTCGCCGTTGGAAAAAGAAAAGGCAGATGAGATGGAAATGGCAGCGAAAAAGGATGAAGAAAGAGAGAAGGCTGCGTAAACAACACAGGACCGGCTAAACTTATATTTAGAATTATCAATATAATAGGGTGGTTTAAATGTCAATGATGAACGATATTTCAAAGACTGACCCCGAAATATATGGGCTTCTAAAGAAAGAGCTTAATAGGCAACAAACCGGCCTTGAGATGATACCTTCTGAAAACAACGTCTCAAAAGCAGTTATGCAGGCAATGGGCTCTGTATTGACAAACAAGTACTCTGAAGGCTACCCTAAAAAGAGGTATTACGGCGGAAACCAATTCGCTGATGAAGTTGAAATTCTCGCAATAGAAAGATGCAAAAAAATTTTCAATGCTGTTCACGTCAATGTTCAGCCATATTCCGGAAGCCCGGCAAATTTTGCAGTGTACATGGCATTAATGCAGCCAGGGGAATGTGTAATGGGATTGAATTTATCTGACGGAGGCCATTTAACGCACGGATTCAAGGCGTCTACAACAGGCCAGATTTTCAAAAGTGTTCCATATCATGTAAAGCCAGACGGATACATCGATTTGGAAGAAGTTGAAAGGCTTGCCATCGAGAATAAGCCAAAATTAATCTGGGTCGGATACACAGCATATACGAGAGAATTTCCGTTTGAAGAAATTTCAAGAATAGCAGACAAAGTAGGCGCATATCTTGCAGCAGACATTGCGCATATTTCCGGATTGGTTGCAGCAGGAATTCACAAAAGCCCGTCGCCATTTGCCCACATTATAACAACTACAACTCACAAGACTTTTAGAGGCCCTCGCGGAGGAATTATAATGGTTACCCAGAAAGGTCTAGACAAGGATCCTGAGCTTTCTGCAAAAATAGACAAAGCGGTTTTCCCTGGACTTCAAGGGGGCCCTCACGATCATACAACTGCAGCAATCGCTGTTGCACTGAAAGAAATGATGCAGCCAGAATTCAAAGTATATGCAGAGCAGATTATAAAAAACTCAAGAGCATTGGCAAAATCATTGATGGCAAACGGAATGAAAGTTGTAACAAACGGATCTGATAACCATATGGTTCTTATTGATTTGACCCCATTCGGAAAAGGAAAGGGTGTTTTTGCACAGGATGCGCTTGATGAAGCTAATATTACAATGAACAAAAACACAATTCCTGCTGATCCCTCGTCTCCATTTTATCCAAGCGGAGTTCGTATGGGAACTCCTTCATTGACAACTCGCGGTATGAAGGAAAAAGAGATGGAGCTTATTGGAAAATGGATTGTAGATGTTGTAAAAGAGATTGGAAAATATGAACTGCCTGCAGACAAGAAAGAAATTAATGACTATCTTAAAAAATTCAGGGAAGAAATCAAAAGCAATAATAAAATTCATCAGATAAGGAATGAAGTCATAGAACTTTGCAGTAAGTTTCCGTTGTATCCGGGATTTGATGTTTTGAAATAGACTTTTACGGATATTCTCGAAAACTTATTGTTACTACAAAATAAGCAATATTTATATAACTATTTCTATTACCCCATACCTATGACTCTGCCAGAAGTTGTTAACGCTAAAGCTGTAAAAGAATGGGTTGTTGTTGATTATCAAGATGGCTCAAAACTTTTTATTAAAGGGCTCCAGCCACCTGGTCCGCTTACAAGAATAGATGATGTAGCTTTGTTGAGTCTTTATCAAAATGATGGTTTGGCTGCATTTGTTGTTAATCAGCCATCCAAAGATGCACGTCCTGAGGATAGGGGATTTCAGTCTGTTGGAGCAGTAAGCCAACAGCAGTTTGCTGAATACTTGGGTGCTGCTTTAAAATATTTTGAGAGCGTATCTGAAACAGGCAATCCAATATACGGAATGTTAGCCGGTTATGGTCAAAAGCCAAAAGAAGAGTTGTCAAAAGGAGCTTACAAGCCATTTGAAAGAAGCACTCCGTTCTTTGCAAGGTTAGAAGACGCAAGGCTCTAAAAAAGCAGATACTTTTAAATACAAAATATCAATATTCTTTTACTATGCCAGCAAAAATAATAGACGGCAACAAAATCGCAAAAAGCATTCTAGATAATATAAAAAATAAAGTTAAGGTTATGAAGGAAAAGCCCGGCCTTGCTTTGGTTATGGTCGGCAGCAACCCTGCTTCTGAAGTCTATGTTAATTTCAAGGAAAAAGACGCAAAAAAAACTGGTGTGTATTGCGAACGTTACAATCTTGAAGAGAAAACAACTCAAAATGATTTGCTCACGCTTCTTAACAAACTAAACAACAATCCAAAAATACACGGATTGCTTGTCCAGCTGCCGTTGCCAAAACAAATTGACGAAAAAGTTGTAACAGATTCTATTCTTCCGCAAAAAGATGTTGATGGTTTCACAACAGTAAACCTTGGAAGCTTGATGGCTGATAAAACAATCATAGCTCCTGCAACTGCAGTTGCAGTTATTCATCTTATTGAATCAACCGGGATAAAGATTGAAGGAAAGAACGCAGTTGTCATCGGAAGAAGCAACATTGTCGGAAAGCCTGTTGCATTGATGCTGATTGAAAAAAACGCAACAGTCACAGTATGCCATTCAAGGACAAAAAACATTTCCGATTACACAAAAAAAGCAGATATTCTTGTTGTTGCCGTTGGAAAGCCGAATCTGATAACAAAAGAAATGGTAAAAGAGGGCGCTGTTGTGATTGATGTCGGCATCAACAGAGTCAACGGAAAGCTTGTAGGCGACGTTGACTTTGAAAATGTAAAAAATGTTGCCGGCTTCATAACCCCGGTGCCAGGCGGCGTTGGCCCGATGACGCGCGCGATGCTGATGCAGAACACGCTGAAAGCGATGGAAATGAATAAATAATTTTTCTGAATAATAAGTTCGATAGTTTTAAATACCTAGTTTCTTACCTTTTCATAGGGGGGATTTAATGCTTCGTTTGGGTATTTTAGCGTCGACAAATGCGACAGATATGCAGGCTGTAATTGATGCTATAGAATCAAAGCGATTAAATGCCGTTATTTCTGTTGTTGTAAGCAACAAAAAAGATGCTTATGCTCTTGAAAGGGCAAAAAAACACAATATCAAATCTGTTTTCGTTGAATCAAAAGGCAAAGAACGAGAACACTATGACAGGGAAGTTGCAAATGTGCTTAATGAAAACAATGTTGAATTAATTCTTTTGATTGGCTACATGAGAATCTTGAGCCCGTTCTTCGTAAGAAAGTACAAAAACAAAATCATGAACATACATCCAAGCCTTCTTCCGGCATTCGCAGGCGGAATGGACAAAAATGTGCATGAGGAAGTTTTAAAAGCAAATGTGGAAATAACAGGCTGCACGCTCCATTTTGTGGATGAAAGCGTTGACGGCGGCCCAATAATAATGCAGAAAGAAGTCAAAATAGAAAAAGGCGAAACTGTTGAATCATTGAAAAACAAAGTTCAAAATGCAGAGCAGGAGATAATAGTTAAAGCAGTTGATTTATACAGCAAAGGAAAAATAAAAATTCATGATAACAAGGTGTCAATAGCTTGAGAGTAAGAAGATTCATCAAAAACGTAAGGTCTTTGAACAAAAAGCCGAGAAACATAGACACGCCAATAATCTGGTGGAAAGATATTAATCTTTTCATAGGAATCTTTCTTATCTTAGCCAGCTTAGTAATCGGATTTTACGGAAAAGGGCTCATTGGAATTTTTTTTTCGGATTTGCTATCTAAGCTGTACAGCCCATTCTATCTTTTCACCGGGCTGTCGGTTTATGGAGCCAGCTGGATTGTAATGTTTATAGGTATCTCGATTGTAGGGTGGGAAACTGCAAGAATCATCCAGTACAAGATAAGGCACAAAGTTAAAAAGACAGTTAAAAAAACCTACAAGCATGCAAAGAATATACACAAAAAAAGCGGTGATTATGCAAAAAGACTGCACAATTCAAACATTGATAAGATAGCTAAAATGTCAAAAAAAGAATATGACTCAATAAACATAAAATAAAAAACCAAATGAAAACCGCACTGATATCAGTTTCAAACAAAGAAGGAATTATTGAATTTGCAAAACAGCTTTCTAAGCTGGGATATGATATAATTTCAACAGGGAATACTGCAAAATTATTACAAAAAAATAAAATAAAAACAACTCTAATTTCAGAAATAACAAAATTTCCAGAGATGCTTGACGGAAGGGTAAAATCATTGCACCCAAATATTTTTGCAGGAGTTTTGGCAGACTTGAAAAACAAGAAGCACGCTGCAGAATTAAAAAAATATAAAATATCCCCAATAAGCATTGTTGTGGTAAACTTCTACCCCTTTGAGGAAACAATAAAACAAAATGCAAAGATTAACGATGTCATAGAAAGCATCGATATTGGCGGCCCGTCTCTTGTAAGGGCTGCTGCAAAGAACCATAAAAATGTAGCTGTCATTGTTAATCCTGCAGATTACGGCAAAGTTTTAGATGAGATAAAAAAGGGAGATATAACAGATGAAACAAGAAAAAATCTGGCTACAAAAGCATTTTTGCACACGGGAAGGTACGACACAATAATCGGCAGGTATTTCACTGAGACTTATCTCAATGAAATGTTCCCAGACACCTATAATTTTACATTCAAAAAAATACAGGATTTAAGATACGGAGAAAATCCTCACCAGAAAGCTGCATTTTACGGCTCGTACTGGATAAATGAAACATGTGTAAGCACATCAAAACAATTGCAGGGAAAAGAATTATCATACAACAATATTCTCGATGCAAATGACGCTTTCGAGCTTGTAAAGGATTTTGATGAGCCGGTTGCAGCTGTAATAAAGCACACCAACCCGAGCGGAGTCTCTACCGCTTCGACAATAGATAAAGCCTACAAAAAAGCGTACGAGACAGATTCAAAATCTGCATTTGGAGGAATTGTTGCATTAAACAGGCCATGCACCAAAAAAATTGCAGAAATGCTAAAGCCAGTTTTCATGGAAGTTGTAATATGCCCAAAATTTGAAAAAGAGGCTATTGAAATTTTCAAAGGAAAGAAGAATTTGAGATTGCTTGAAACCGGCCCGGTAAAAAAAGACTACAAGAGCATGGACATGAGAAAAGTGGTTGGGGGTCTTCTTGTGCAGACAAGGCAGTTTCCTGAATTAAAAGAAAAAGACTTGAAAGTTGTTACAAAAAGAAAGCCTACAAAAGATGAGATAAGGGATATGCTATTTTCATGGAAGGTTAATCGTCATGTCAAATCAAATGCAATTGTATTCGCTAAAAATAATGTGACAACCGGCATCGGCGCAGGCCAGATGTCAAGGGTTGATGCTGTCAAGCTTGCAATAATGAAATCAGAAGACAAGTGCAAGGGCTCTGTGATGAGCTCTGATGCATTTTTCCCGTTCAGCGACGGAGTTGACGAGGCTGCAAAAGCCGGAATAACTGCAATCATACAGCCAGGCGGCTCGATAAGGGACGGGGAAGTCATAAAGGCTGCAGATGACAACAATCTTGCGATGGTATTTACCGGGGTAAGATTATTTAAGCATTAAGAACATTTAAATCAGGAATTTTCTGATTTAAATCATCGAAATTTTGTTTCGATATATTTATATAATGCAATTTTAGTGTTCTGAGTATGAAACATAAAACTATAGACCCATGGGGTTCAGGCCTTCTTGAGGATTATGAGAAAATCATAAAAGATTTTGGGCTTGAAGTGTTCGATGCAAAATCTTTTCCTGATCCGAATAGGCTGATGAGGCGCAATGTTGTCTTTGCAGGCCGCGATTTAAAGGTTATTTCTGATGCAATAAAAAATCATAAAAAATATTATGTTCTTAGCGGCATCGTTCCTTCAAATGAAAAAATACATTTCGGCAACAAGATGGTTGTCGAGAACATAAAGTATTTTCAGGAGCATCACGGGCATGCATACATTCTCGTTGCTGACTTGGAAGCAGCTTCTGCACGCGGAATAAGTCTTGAAGATGCAAAAAAAATGGCATTGGATTTCCATATTCCTGCGTATATCTCTCTTGGGCTTGACGCAAAAAAAACCACCTTCTATTTTCAATCAGAAAACAAGGAAGTCATGAACAAAGCTTACGAATTTGCAAAAAAAGTCACTTTTAATGAATTTGAAGCAATCTACGGAAGCGCTGACCCTGGCAAGATAATGGCCGCAATGGCGCAGGTTGCAGACATTCTTTATCCTCAGTTTGGCGAAAGCATACCGGGCATAATACCGGTAGGCATAGACCAGGACCCGCATATACGGCTTTCAAGGGATATTGTAAGGCGATTTAAAGAAAGGAAATATTTTTTGCCGTCAGCAATGTACCACAAATACACACCGTCATTAAAAGGAGACATGAAAATGTCAAAATCACATCCGGGGAGCTGCATTGAGCTGCCGGAAGATATAAAGTCAGTAAAGAAAAAAATAAAAAATGCTTTAAGCGGCGGACGCGACACGCTTGAAGAACATAGAAAACTTGGAGCGGATGTTGAAAAAGACATGGTTTTCGAATTGTTAAAGCAGCATCTTGTAGAGGATGACAAAGAGCTTGACAAGATTTATCATGAATACAAATCAGGAAAGATGACAAGCGGAGAGCTAAAGGAGATTGCTTGCTCCAAAATGGAAGATTTCATGAACGAGTTTAACAAGGGTGTTGAAAAGGCAAGGAGCCACATTTCTAGCTTGAATTTCGTTAAGTTCAAATGAGCGATTGTAAATTTGAACTTCAGAAAATTGATTAAATTTTCGTTAAGTTTAAATAGATAATATAGCACTATAGTAGCATGGCAAAGGATAATAGACCAAGTGTTGTAAACGGAATGTTTCTTGCACTTATTTCAATGGCTGTTTTTTCAATCGCAATAATGAGCGAGAACTCCAATATAACTGGATTTGTGGCTGCAAACGACAATGTGCAGTCAATTAATATTCTTGACTTAAAAGGATTCAGTGATATAAACTCCCTCGGTGAGCTTGCTCCTGGAAAATACTACATAAGCAGTGAAGGAATTGTCTATTACATGGACGATTCTTCAAGGTTCGCTGTCGCAAAAATAGATTATATTGATGAAATCCAAAAAAACAGGCTCATTTACATAGACGGCAAAGGTAATGTCGGATATCTTATAGAATGATTAAAATGAAAAAAGAGTTTAATGTCGCCCCATTGTCAAGCGCATTCATGCTTACCAGCATTGTTGGTGCCCTGATTTCTGCTTTTTACATTTTTCCCAGTTCAAGAACGTGGGGATTTGCATTTATTTTGTTCTTCACATTAATGTTCGTAGCGTCTCTTATATCAATGACGTACGCGCCAAGCGACTGGCCGCTGAAAACGCCAAGAAAATAAGATGATTTCAGATTCAGAGATTTGGATAAGGCTTGTGATTTCTGTCCTTGCAGGCGGATTAATAGGCCTTGAAAGGGAAGTTGTCCACAAGCCTGCAGGAATAAGAACGCATATGCTCGTTTCAATGGGGTCTGCCCTGTTTATTATTATAACAATACAAAGTATCCCTGGCGAGATAGCAAGAATTATTGCAGGGATAGCAACAGGAATAGGATTTTTGGGTGCAGGCACGATATTCAGGACAAAAAGCGAAGTTCAGGGGCTGACAACAGCAGCTTCAATATGGGCTGTTGCAGCAGTGGGATTGGCAGCCGGCCTTGGATATTATCTCATTACTTCAATATCGGTTTTGCTTGTGATTGTAATACTCCACTTGAACAAGCTGGAATTTTTCAGAAGGCTTTAGAGAACTTCTGCAAATTAGTAGTTTTTCAAAATCCTGCTTAGAATTCAATAACTTTCTTTTCGTTTGGAAGCGCGCTTGGGGATGATCCGCCGTGCCATGTGTATCTTGGCCTTATTCTTACAGGGTATAATTTCTCGTTTATATCGTCAAATATGATTGCAGCGCCCTCTTCTGAAGGCAATAAGTTAAGCTGCTTGTCCAATCCGTCGCGCATGTAGCTTTGCATTATGTTGCTAAGCGCGTCAACGTCGATGTTTGCAGTTAGTCTGTGTGCAATGACTACATCAGCCTGCGTAAAAACATCTGTATGGATTTTTCCTGGCTGCTGTGATGCAAGGACAAGGCTTATTCCTGGCTGCCTCCCTTCCCTTAACAATGTGATTAGCGGCGCTGTTGCCGGAGTCTTTCCCTTGTTTGGCAAAAATTCATGCGCCTCGTCTATTATCAGCCACACCATTGGCTCCTTTTTATGATCTTTTTCTTCTTCAAAAAAATGGATTTCCTCGCTGACAGACCTTTGCTCTTCTGCCTTTCTTGCAGTCATTCTCTGCACAAACAGTTTCTGAGCAACTAGGCCGATTACAAGCCCCCTTAAATTTTCAGAGCCGCTTGAAGTGGTATATGCGCTGACATCAAGCACGCTTATCTGCCCAGGTATGACGATATCTTCTATCATTGTCCCTTCTGTGCTGAACAGTCCCCATTTGTCTGCGACCATAAACCTGTTTTCAGCCGCGTCCTTTACGGATTTTTCTGCCCTGTCGTCTTTTGCAATCTCATCAATAATGTCACTTATCCCATAATCAGTTTTCTCTTCCTGAAGAGTATTAACAGCCCTTTCAATTGCTATGCCGATTGGGTCCATTATCTGGATGTTAAATATCATGCACCATTCCTCTGCTTTCAGCTCGCTTGTCTTGACAGAAAATGGATAGTCTGCGGGGATGCCTTTTTCCCTGTAGTCTTCAAAAACCCCTTTTGGCGTGAAGATATTTATGTTAAGCCCTTTTGGCTCGATGCCCCATGATTCTATTATCTCATGGTCTTTATTGTTCGGGTATTTCATCGTCCAGTATATCCCCATTGTGTCCAGCATTACAACGGCAAGGTTGTTCCTTATTTCATCCGGAAGGTCATAAATCCCTTCTGCAATGACCCCCATTGTATAACTTTTTCCAGAACCTCTTTTTCCGACGACAAAAACAACATGGGACTTTGCAACATCAAGGTACACTTTATTTGACAATGAAGTTGTCTGGCCCATTTTTACATAATGCCTTCCAAGAAGTATTGCACCGTCTGTTCCGTGCTTTTCCTTGTTAGCTTCGCTTCTTCCCACAAGAATGTCGTACATGGCTCATTAGTCTGCTGTATGTTATAAATGCTTTTATTGAAACTAGCCAGTGGCAAAAATTTTGAATCTTATTAGAAAGATTTATTTATCACCCAATAAGCCATAAAGCAATGAATGCATCCCAGAAAGAAAGGCTTGAGCAGGAATTAAGGTTTCTTAAGGAAAGTTTTGAGGCAGAAGTAATAAGCAAGGAAGAGTTTGAGAAAGGAAAGGAAAGAATAGAGAAAAAACTAAGTGTTTTGAATGCAGAAAAGCCGGCTGAGCCAAAGCCGGAAGAGCCTGTTAATGCTGAAAAAACCGCAAATGGGCAGGAAGATGATGATTATAAAAAAGAAAATGCTTCGGTCCAGCAGGAAAAAGCACAATCTAATGAAGATGTTAAAAAGGAAGCTGAAATAGAGATACTTGAAGAGCAGGAAAAAAATAGTTCTGAAGAAAGCCATGAAGAGGAAAATCCTAAGGCACAGGAAACAGCTTACGAAAAAAAATCAGATAAGCCAAAAACAAGCAGATTGTTCAAGTACGGTGCTGTGTTTGTCGTGCTTGTGTTAATATTATTCTTTTCATATAATGCTTTTAAAAATGATAGTTCTGCAGAAAAACCAAAAGCCGAGCAGGAGATTAAATTTGTCCCGGTATGTTCTGCCGATTCTGACTGCACAAAAGAAGGATATACTGGGTCTTGCGCAAATTCCGGAGCAAAAAACTCAGAATGCCAGTTTACTGAAATTCCAAAAATAAATGCAATTGTTTTGAACGGCAAGGGCGAATGCTTCAACTGCGACACAGGCAGGGTTTTAGGAATACTTAATGAAAGATTTGGGCCATTGCTTGCAGAAAGCATAGATTACAATACTGAAAAAGGAAAAAACCTGATTCAGGAGCTTGGCATAACAGTTCTTCCTGCATACATCTTCAGCCCTGATCTGCAGGAAAGAAAAAATTTCAATGAATTCAAACAGATATTCATAGAAAAAAATGGTTATTACATGCTGAACACTGATGTTGCAGCGTCTTCATTTTATTTCACAAGAAAGAATATGCAGATGAAGCTTGACCTTTTTGTGATTGAGAATGATGCATCGAGCATGAAGGCAGAGAACAATCTAAAAGAATTCCTTGCCGGCTTCAAGAATGTTAAGTTTGAAAAGCATTCCTACGGCAGCCAGCTTGCGCAGGAGCTTGGGTTAAAGACGTTCCCAGTGTTCCTTGTCAACAATCAGGTTAAATTCGGAGGAGTTCAGCCTGCAGATGTTATAAGAGAGAATTTCTGCAATATGAATAATGTTGCAGATTGCCAGAAGAATTTATCAAAGAATTTAATTTGATTAATTTCTAGAAAAGCAAGGTTTATATTTATGTTATCTGGGTCATAACCTAAATGGTTATTGTAAGCTCTGATGAAATTAACAGTGTTTTAAAGACCTACAAACTTGTTGAAGACAAAATAAGATGGTATAGGGCATCGGTAAGGGTTCTTGATTTAGGATGCGGAAAAACCGGAGCTGCAGTGACTGAGCTAAAGGCACGATATAACGGTAAAGTAGAATGTTATGGGGTTGATCCAACTGTAAGGGCTAGCTCCAGAGATACCCCATTATATATGGAAGAACCCGATAGCCTCCCATTCAAAGATGGATATTTTGATGTTGTTTACTCATGTAATTACATGTATTATTTTGATGACGAAAAAATACGAAGCATCCTTAAAGATGTTCTAAGAGTATTGAAGCCCAAAGGATATTTTGTTTTTAATGACTATAGAAGAAGCTCAGCAAAATATAAAGAGGATTTTATCCCTTCAGCTGGAATAAAAGCAAGAATTTTTGGAGACAAGCCAAAGTTCATAATAAAATATTGATTATTAATAAAAATTAATTAAAAAATAAAAGAAAAAATAAAAAAAGAATTAAAAAATAAAATTAAAAGTCATTCACAGTAAGAATGCTTACTCTTGTCTCGTTTGGCTTGACTTTTGAGTCCATTGCAACAAGGAACTTGACATTTGCAGATTCTGCTGCTGTTGCAATTTCCCTTTCAATGCTGCCGTCAAAGATGACTGCATGCGCATTGGTTATGCTCTTCAAAGCAGTGTGAATCTCGCTTACAGGAACTTTTCCAAGTATTGCAAGCTTGCTGTCAAGTATCTCAGCGCCTCTTGTTCCAATCAGATCTTCAAGCATTGATTTGAATTTGTTCTTCTCCTCAACTGAGATTGCTTTTTTCACCATTGGCGGTGGAGCAGTCTGCTGCTGGAAAGGCCTTTGGGGCCTTTGCTGGTAGGACTGTTGCATATGCGGTTGCTGCTGCATCTGGTGATGCGGCTGGCTATGCGGCTGCGGGCTTGGATTTCTTCTTACCATCTCCATTGCCATCTTTTCCGGCTCCTTTGAAAGCTCCAGTTTTGCCTGTTCGCCTGAAATTCTGCTTCTTAATGCCTTGTGAATTTCTTTCTTTGCTAGCTCTTCAACTTCCTTTCCGTCAGGTGCTTTTGTAACGAAATCTATGTCGGCAACTCCAGTAAGTTCCTTAATAATAAGGTTTCCCCCTCTGTCTCCATCGACAAAAGCTGTGACAACTTTCCTTGAACAAAGCTCAACTATTGATTCTGGAACAGATGTGCCGTTAATCGCAACCGCGTTCTTGAATCCGTGCTTTAGTAAGTTGAGTACATCTGCTCTTCCTTCAACGACAATAATTTCATCGCTTTCTTCTATTGCAGGGCCTGCGGGAAGCCTTTCTCTCCCATATTCAACAATTTCCATGACCCTTACAGCTGATGTTACTTCATCTGCAAGCTCTTGCGAGTCCGGCATTGTGTTTTCCATCATTTTCTTAAGAAGCTCTTTTGCCCTTTCTATGACCATGCTTCTTTTGCTGATTCTAACATCTTCTATGTTAGTAACTTCGATTTTTGCATTGCAAGGCCCTATTCTCTGGATTATTTCCAAAGCTGCGCCTACAATTGAAGTTTCTGCCTTGTCAAGAGAAGAAGGTATGATTATTGTTCCTTTTGTCTTTCCTGTTCTTGTCTCTGTGTTGACTTCTATTCTTCCGATTCTTCCTGACTTTTGAAGCTCCCTTAATTCAAGATCTGCTCCCAAAAGCCCTTCGGTCTGGCCGAAAATTGCGCCGATTACGTCCGGCTTATCTACTACTCCCTCAATATCTATATTTGAGTGAATTATATATTTTGATGATACTGGGCTTATTTTTCCCATGTTTATCCCTCCACTTAACTCTATTAGTTTATAGAAGAAGCTATCAAACCAAAATGATTGTGATTTTGAATGACCATGTGTTAGCTTCTCCTGATGTGAAACTCTTAGAACAAGCTATGATTACTCTTATTTAATCAACATAATATATGTTTATGCAAAATAAATAATGATGATAATGATAGGCTTATTCTAATGCTTCGTTTTTTTTTGATTATATTATAATAATGTAGCCCGTTGCACTAACCCCAAAATTCATTGCTTGACGGTCATCGTGAGCTCCGTTTGGTACTCTCGTGACGGGCAAAATCTAGTAATCCATTCCGATATTTAAACCTTTGCAAAAATCTTATTTTACAATATTTAAGATTATTTTAAATATATTCAGTATGGAAAATAAAGAAAATCATCAAAAAATGAGTGTTTTAAGCATATTTTAAATAAAAACCCTAGCGAAGCCTCTTGCGAAACCCCGCTAAGGAAAAAGAGGTGATTATAAAGTATTACATTCCCCAACGTAATATATCTGTTACTACTGAGTAATAGAACTTATATTTAAATGTTTCGATTGATTCACTATTTTAAAGTAGTGTAAGCATAAGTGGATAGAATTATATAGAAACTAAGTTTTTCAAAGCCTAAAATGATAAATAAAAAAAGTTTCGATATCGTAGGATTTCACAAAGTGAATATCCTACCGGAACATGTCGTAAATCAAAGATTTACGAACACACGCAAATTCCAAAAGAATTTGCTTTGCTTCCGGGGGTAGTTACGCTTTGGCAAAACGATCAGGGGCAAAGGAAGAGCATAAAGTCTGGGGCAACGTATTTGACCCATTCACTCAGAAAACGGTCTATAAGCTCATAACACAGGGGCATTTTGAAGGCCTTCAAAGCCCAATCTCAATAGGAAAAGAAGCCAATATATTTTCTGCCTTAAGAAAAGACGGCTCAAAGATAATGACAAAAATCTACAGGCTGGAAACATGTGATTTCAACAGGATGTATGATTACATCAAAAGCGACGTTCGTTTTTCACATATCAAAAAAGGCAAGAGAAACATTGTTTTTCTCTGGGTGCAGAGAGAATACAGAAACCTTATGAAAGCAAGGAAAGCGGGGGTAAATGTCCCTATACCGATAGCTTTCTCCAATAACGTGCTTGTGCTTGAATTTATAGGGGATAATGAGATGATTGCGCCAAAGCTAAAGGATTCTGAGGTAAAAGACAAAAAAGCATTTTTTGACAAGATTGTCTTAAACATGAAGAAACTCTACAAAGTAGGTTTAGTTCACGCTGATTTATCTGCTTTTAACATCCTAAATAACAACCAGAACCCGGTTTTCATTGATTTTTCGCAAACTACAACAATTGAAGACCCAAGAGCAGCTGAATACCTTGAAAGGGACGTAAGAAACATAGCGACTTACTTCAGGAAAATTGGGTTTGATGTAGATGAGCAAAAAACAAAAGAAAAAATAATGAAAACATGATAAAAAACTTAATTTTATAAATAAGCTTAAAAATTACCTGACATTCCAAACTTCAATGGTCGAATATTCATATGAGCTAAAGGTCCCTAAAAACAGGGTTGCCGTAATAATAGGTAAAGAGGGATCTATAAAAAGAGAGATAGAAGAAGCGACTAAAACAAAGCTGGATATCGACTCAAAAGAAGGCGATGTTTCTTTAACTGGAGAGGATGCTCTTGGCCTTTATTCTGCAAGAGAGATAATAAAAGCAATAGGGCGCGGTTTCAATCCGGAATTGGCAAAATTATTGCTTAAGCAGGATTATGTTTTTGAAGTTGTTGACGTCGCAGAGTTTGTAGGAAGATCAAAAGATGCAATCATAAGATTAAAAGGACGTGTAATAGGAAAAGAAGGCAAGTCAAGAAGACTGATTGAAGAGCTGACAGAATGCAACATCTCTGTTTTCGGAAAGACAATAGGAATAATAGGCCTTCCGGAGTCTGCTTCAAACGCACGCCATGCAATAGAATCCTTGCTTAGCGGCTCTAATCACTCAAATGTCTACAAGTGGCTTGAAAAAAGAAGAAAAGACATGAAAAGAAAATCGATAATGGAAATGTAGTTTTATGGCAAAAGAAGCAGAAAAATATATTCCGGTCGCAGATGAGCTTGCGAAAAGGCAGAAAGAAATTTCTGTAGCCGAATTCTTCACTAAAAACAGGCACCTTCTTGGATTTGACAACAAGAGAAAAGCGCTTTTGATGACTGTCAAGGAAGCTGTCGATAATTCTTTGGATGCATGCGAGGAAGCAAGAGTCTTGCCGGAAATAACAGTCGAAATCATAGAGATGTCAGAATATAAGTACAAGGTTGTGATTGAAGACAACGGCCCAGGCATAGTCAAAAAGCAGATTCCAAACATTTTCGCAAAGCTTCTTTACGGAAGCAAGTTTCACACTTTAAAACAGGCAAGAGGCCAGCAGGGAATTGGAATAAGCGCAGCCGTGCTTTATGCCCAGTTGACGACAGGAAGGCCTGTAAAAATCACATCAAGAATCGGAAATAAGGAGCCTGCGCATTATTATGAGCTGAATATAGACACTCAAAACAACAAGCCAGTAATAGCAAAAGAAGAGATAGTTGAATGGCACAGAGAACATGGAACAAGAGTGGAAATTGACCTAGAAGCAGAATACCTCAAAGGTAACCAGTCTGTTGATGAATACCTTAAGCAGACAGCAGTCATAAACCCACATATCACAATAATTTACACTAATCCAAAATCAGAGCAGGTAATCTATGCAAGAGGCACGGACAATTTACCGGATGAAGCAAAAGAAATCAAGCCGCATCCTTACGGAATTGAATTAGGAATGCTTCTTGATAAGCTAAGGTGGACAGAATCCAGAACGCTGCAAAGCTTCCTTACATCAGAATTCTCAAGAGTCGGCCCAGGAACAGCAAAGGAAATCTGCGAGCATGCTGCTGTTTTGCCGAATACAAAGCCATCTGAAGTTTCAAGAGATATGGGGGAAAGGCTTATCCATGGAATCCAAAAAACAAAAATAATTGCCCCTCCGACAGACTGCCTAAGCCCTATAGGGAAAGAGCTGCTTGAAAAAGGGCTGAGAAAAGAAATAAAAGCAGAGTTTTACTGCACAACCTCAAGGCCGCCTTCTGTTTACCGCGGAAATCCGTTTATAATTGAAGTTGGTGTTGCATACGGCGGAGAGATTCCAAAAGATGAAAAAGTCAACATACTAAGATTTGCAAACCGTGTTCCGCTGCTTTATCAGGAAGGGGCATGTGGAATGACAGATTCCATAACAGAAACAAGCTGGAAGCCATACGGCTTAAACCAGTCTGGTGATTCCATCCCGGTAGGCCCTGCTGTCATCCTCGTGCATATGTCATCTGTCTGGGTTCCGTTCACATCAGAGTCAAAAGAAGCAATAGCCCATTATGCTGAAATCATAAAAGAAATAAAATTAGGATTGCAGGAATGCGGAAGGCTGCTTGGATCTTACGTAAGAAAAAAATACAAAGTTTCTGAACAGATAGAAAGGGCAAATATGTTTGAACGATACATTCCTGAAATTGCAGATTCATTATCAGTCTTATCAGGAGAGAAAAAAGAGAAGATACTCCAGGGCTTGCAGAAAATGCTTGTCAAGCCGGAAATAAAAAACGAAATAATACAGGACGACGAAGACGATAAACTGTACAGGATGGATTTTAAAAATAAGAAGGAAGAAAATGAAGAAGCAAGAGAAGAAACCGGTTAAGCAGCTTGAAGAGCTTGGAAGCAAGCTTGTTGCAGATATTGAAAAAGGCAAAAACCCAACTATAGAATTCAGCCTAAGAAGCTTATCTAACGTTGTTTTTGACAAAGACACAAAGACTTTAGGATTAGGAGAGAAGCTGCAGCAGAGATCTTTTTTCAATGTTGGCCACGCAAAAAAGTTTTTGCAGACTCTTGAAGTTGCAAAAGTGAGCAAGAATCTGCTTGATGTTGGAAAGCACGCAAGCTTAAGAGATGTTTTCTACATGGCAAAGAGGACTATTGCAAATTCCAACATAAACATTGTTGATGATCAAAGTGAGAGCGACAAATCTTTGGAAGATTTAGAGCTTATAACTGACTTGTCAAGGGAACAATTAAACATAAACGCCAATAAAATGGGTTCTGTTGCCGGCAACGTTACAATTGAAGATTCTGGCGACATAATAAACTGGGCAAAGCTCGGAAGCGGAGGATGGAGCATCCCTTCAAATGTTGAAGAAATAGAATTCAAAAGCGTAAAAGCCAAGTATATCATTTACATGGAAAAACAGGCCGTCTGGGAAAGATTGCATGAGGATAAATTCTGGGAAAAGCAGAACTGCATCATCGTAACATCACAGGGCCAGACAACAAGAGGGATAAGAAGGCTCCTTCAAAGGCTGTCGCAGGAGCACGATCTTCCGCTGTATGTGCTTGCAGACTTTGACCCGTGGGGTTTCTACATATATTCTGTTTTGAAATTCGGCTCAATCAACCTTGCGCACATGTCAGGCACAATGACTTTGCAGAATGCAAGATTCCTTGGGATAACTGGAGATGATGCAAACAACTATGATTTAAAAAAGCATTTCATCAAGTTCAAAGACGTCGATATGACCAGATTAAAGCAGATTTCGGAGTATGACTGGTTCAAGAAAAACAAAGAGTGGCAAAGGCAGTTTAAAATGATGAAAGACTTTGGAGCCAAGCTGGAAATCCAGGCACTGTCTTCAAAAGGGATAACATTTATATCTGATAAATACCTTCCTGAAAAGATAAGAAAAGGCGAGTTTTTAGAATAGAATGGAAAAAGAAGAAAAGCCAAAAAATGTCCCTTCATGCTGCATCGGCTGCGTCCGATGGGAACGCCATGGCAAAAGCTGCTGGTATTACTGGGAAGGCAAGAAGCACTGCACAGTCTGGACAGACACATTTGACCAGCTGGTTTAAGGATTTCTAGTTTTTAAATGAATGGGCGAGCCGGTTATGGTGCCGGCGAGCTGTAACATATGTGCGAAGCACGGAAATTAATTGATTATGTTACAATTACCTAACCTGTCTTCTTAATAAAGTTAATAAACCATATTAAGATACTCCCATACTATGGAATACTCGAAGCTTGTTGAGATTTACGAAGCGTTAAACAAGACTACAAAACGTCTGGAAAAGGTGCATATAATATCGGAATTTCTTAAAGACATTAATGTTAATGAAATGGAACAAACAGTTCTTCTTCTTGAAGGGAGAGTATTCCCGATTTACGACCAGCGAGAAATAGGCGTTGCATCCAGATCAATGCTGAAGGCCATGAATCTTGCAACAGGAATAAGTGTTGAACAGATAGAAGCAGAGTGGAAAACCCTTGGCGATCTTGGAATTGTTGCAGAAAAAATTGTAAAAGGCAAAAAACAATACACCCTCCATTCTGAAAAACTTTCTGTAAAAAAGGTTTTTGAAAATATTAGAAAGCTTGCTGAGCTTGAAGGGCATGGAACTGTTGACAGAAAAACACAGCTGATAGCTGAGCTTTTGACATCGGCAACGCCAATAGAGGCAAAATACATTGTAAAAACCGTTCTTAGCGAAATGAGAATTGGCGTTGGTGAAGGTTCTATGCGTGATGCAATCACATGGGCATTTTTCGGCAAGGATACCGGAGTCAAATACACAAGGGAAGGAAATGATATAGAAGTTGAAAACCGTGAAGTTTACAACAAATATCTTGACGCTGTGCAGCACGCTTATGACATGACAAATGAATTCTATGAAGTTGCAAAAGCCGCTAAATTAAACGGATTGAATGGCCTTGCATCAATGAAGATGAAAACAGGCATCCCGATAAAAGTAATGCTTTCATTGAAAACAGACACAATTGAAGAAGGATTTGAAACGGTTGGAAAGCCTGCTGCTTTGGAATTCAAGTACGATGGATTCAGGATACAGGCGCATAAAGATGGAGATAAAATAACTTTGTTTACAAGACGGCTTGAGAATGTCACAAACCAATTTCCTGATATTGTTAAGTTTGTCATGGATAATGTTGACGGAAAATCTTTCATAATTGATTCTGAAGCAGTCGGCTACAATAAAAAAACAGGAAAGTACATGCCGTTCCAGAACATTTCCCAGAGGATAAAAAGAAAATATGATATTGACAGGATGGCAAATGATTTTCCTGTAGAGCTTAATGTTTTTGACATAATCTCTTATGGCGGGCAGAGCATGATAAGCGAGCCCTTTGAAAAAAGAAGAAAGCTGCTTGAAAAAATAGTAAAGCAGGAGCCGAAAAAAATAATGCTCTCAAAGATTTTAATAACAGAAAGCGAAAAAGACGTTGAAGCATTCTTCAAACAGGCAGTTAATGCAGGAAATGAAGGATTGATGTTCAAATCATTAAGCGCGCCTTACAAGCCAGGCGCAAGAGTCGGCCATATGATAAAGTTCAAGAGTGTTATGGAAACACTTGACCTTGCCATAACAGGGGCTGACTGGGGAGAAGGCAAAAGATCAAACTGGCTTTCCAGCTATGCTATTTCGTGCATCAATGAAGATGGCAATTTTGTAGAAATTGGAAGGGTTAGCACAGGATTGAAGGAAAAGGAAGAAGAAGGCCTAAGTTTTCTTGAGATGACCCGTATTTTGCAGCCGTTGATAATAAAAGAAGAAGGAAAAACAGTTTCAGTAAAGCCAAAGATTGTGATTGAAATCGCATATGAGGAGATACAGAAAAGCCCTTCTTACACATCAGGATACGCTTTAAGATTCCCTCGCATAATTTGCCTCAGAGTCGAGAAAGGTCCAGAGGATGTGTCCACACTAGACTATGTAGAAAAACTTTACGAGTCCCAAAAGAAGCGTTCTTGAACATTTTATTAACCACTGGACAAAAAAGCACTGGACATCTCTGCCTAAGATATATAAATCACTTCTGCCTCTAAAATTAAAAAAGAGGACACACAAAACTGCTAAATAATGATTTTCGGCTTTACCATAAATCAATTATGCAGTTTCGCTTAACATTCTCTTTTTAAATGAGATTTCCTGTATTAAACACAAGGAAATCTCACGTTAGATGAGCTTTCAAGAGGTAAGTAAAATGGTGATAAGGTTAACTGACGAACAAAAAGAACAAATCAAAAACAAGTTTCAGGAGTATTTAAGTACAAATAAAACTACAAAAAATATTGCAAATGAATTAGGAGTAGAAAAATCTACCGTTGCAAAATTTTATTCTAAATTGTTTGGAGAACAATATAAAAGAATGGCAAAATCAAAGTGTTACCAACATAATACCATATTAAGTGATAATCAAGTATTAAAATTGTTTGAAAGGTACAAGAATGGAACTCCCGTAAAAGAATTAGAAAAAATTTCAGGGGTTGGATATGGTTCTTTATGCCCAAGAATGTTAAGGTTGATTGGAGAAGAATATCAAAAAGTATCTCTAAAAAGAAAGTATGAGAAAGCAGGAAATTTCTATAGAAAAGTGATAGATTTTGATGTAAGAATTGCGTTTGAAAAGTATAAATCAACTTCAGTATCAACGACCGCATTGGCTGATGAGTTAGGTTTAGCAGAAAGTACACTTATTTTCAGGTTTAAAAAATTGTTTGGTAACGACTAGGATATTCTTGCATTAAAAAGGAGAAATGAAAGAAAGGTTTCAAAAGAAGATTACATAAAATCTTTTGAAGAATACAAAAATTCCAATATCTCGTTAACTGACTTAGCAAATAAGCTAAATGTAAGAATTACTTCGCTTCGCACAAGATTTTTGAGGCTATTCGGAGAAGAATATATAGAAATAGCAAAACAAAAATCTGATGGGTCTGCGCTAAACCGAAAAGGGGTTAACGCTGAAAATATAGCTTTGGAATATTTGAAAACAAAAGGCCATGTTATAAGTGATGTAAGACATAAGGCAATTCTCAAAGGAACCTTAAAAAGGCCTGATTTTGTGATTGATAACACTTTTGTGGAAGTTAAGAATAACTACATAAATCTTAATAAGAAAAGAGTAAAGGGCTATTTGCAAATTATAGGAGATTACCTAGGGAAAGAAACAAAAGAAGGGAAAATATTGACAAAAGGCATTATAATTTCTTTAGGTGGCTTTTCTCAAGAAGTCAGGAAGAAAGCAGAAGAAGATGGAATAACTTTGATTGATTTGAAAAAATAGAATTCTCACCAAACCTTTAAATAGCCCTATTTATTCCTCATTCTTATGATAGTCGGCTTCGCTTTTACAAAAATAACAGCAGAAAAGAATGAGTCTGCAAAGGGAAAGATAGACATAAACAATAATGTATCCATAAAAGATGTTGTGGAAGACAATCTATCTCTTGGAAAGGAAAAGCAGACTGCCTTGAAATTCACTTTTGAATTTGTTTCAAAATATGAGCCTAACCTGGGAAAAATAGGAATTGAAGGGAATCTTCTTTACATGACCGATGCAAAGAAATCAAAAGAGATTCTTGCATCATGGAAAAAAGACAAAAAAGTCTCGCAGGATATAATGGCAGGCCTTTTGAACCATGTTCTTACAAAATGCAACATACAGGCATTGATATTAAGCCAGGACATTAACCTGCCTCCGCCAATTCCTTTGCCAAAAGTGCACATGCAGCAGAAGCAGGAAAGTAAGAATTAAATAAAATTCTAATATTAATTTATCATTATTGGATTTTTGGGAATTATTTTTTATTCTGCAATGATTCTTTATCTGCTCTTCCGGAATATAAGCTTTCGAGCCTTCCGCTTAAAGTTGATTGCAGATATTTATAAATTTTGTACGGATCATCAATGTATTTTAATTCGTCGTACATTGTTCTTGTCTGAATTTGGCTTGGAGTGTACCCTCCGCCTTGTGTGCGCATGCCGCCGGTTGAATACGTCTGTGTTTTGCCGACGTCGATTTTTACAGTTCCGACAGAAAACATTTTACCAATAATTCCAACATCAACCAACAGGTTTTTTATTTCATTGAAATAAATAGACTTAAAGTCAGTTCCAATCAATCCTGATTTTATTAAAATTCTTTTTTGGGTTACGGCATATTCTTTTATCCTGTTTGAAAAAAACTGAAACAATGATAAAATTATGCCTAAAGCAATGACCGCAGCCCCGTACATCTTAGGAAAAGATGTGGCAGCAATCAAATAAGTCCCAATCGATAAGATTATCAGCAATGAAAATATCAAACCAAAATTAAGAACTTTTCTGTTTATAATGCCGCGCCAAACTATCTTTTCGCTGGGTTCCAGAACTGCATTAATATCTGCATCCATTTAAACGATAATAAAATAACGCATATATATATATATCGATTTAAAAATAAATAAAAAAGAAGGAAAAAATAAATTTACGTCCCTGCCAATGCCAACCTTTTGCGAAAAGCTTGGCCAAAAGCGTGGGTTTCGCTACGCTCAAGCCCACTAACTACGTCCCTTCCTGCCAGCTTCCCATGTAATGCTTCTGGTCTGCAGTCATCTCGTCAATTATTATTCCCATGGCATGCAGCTGTAGTTTAGCAATATCGTTATCTATATGTTCAGGAAGCTGTATGACTTTTGGCGGCATCTTTCCTTTGTTCTTCACAGCATATTCGCATGCAAGCGCCTGCCCGCAGAACGACGTTGCCATTACTTCGCTTGGATGCCCTTCTGCAACAGCAAGATTAACCAAACGCCCTTCTCCGCATACATAAATTCTTTTTAAGTCAAAAGTATACTCGTCAAGGAAAGGCCTTATATTCCTGAAGTTTGCAATCTTTTTCAATCCAGCGACGTTTATTTCAGCGTCAAAATGTCCGGAATTTGCAAGAATTGATCCGTCTTTCATAAGCTCAATATGCTCAATATCTATTACATTTTTGTTTCCTGTAACTGTTATGAAAATGTCGCCGATTTTTGCAGCTTCTTTTATCGGCATTACTCTGTAGCCGTCAAGCGCAGCCTGCAGTGCCCTAAACGCATCAATTTCGGTTATAATTATATTAGAACCCATTCCCTGTGCCCTTAGCGCAACTCCTTTTCCGCAGCTTCCATAGCCGCAGACAACAACATTTTTTCCGGCAAACAGTATGTTTGTTGCCCTTATGATTCCGTCAATCGTGCTCTGCCCGGTTCCATAATAATTGTCAAGCAAATGCTTGGTCTTGTTGTCATTGACGGCAATCATCGGATACCTTAATGCGTTATCCTTTTCCATTGCCTTCAATCTTATGATGCCGGTTGTTGTTTCCTCGCATCCTGCAATTATGCTGCTTATCAATTCTGGATGGTTTTTGTGAATTTCACTTACTAAGTCGCATCCATCGTCTATTGTTATGTTTGGCTTAAATTCTATGATTTTATTCAAATACTTGTAATAATCCTCTTTTGTCTCTCCTTTGTATGCCCACACCTTGATTCCTTCTTTTGCAAGAGCTGCAGCAACATCATCCTGCGTGCTTAATGGGTTGCATCCTGTGATTGCAACATCTGCGCCGCCTGAGATAAGGGTTCTTACAAGAATTCCTGTTTCTTTTGTAACGTGCAGTGCCATTCCAATTCTTAATCCCTTAAATGGCTGTTCAGAAAGAAACCTTTTCTTTACTTCCATCAAAGCGCTCATTCTTGACTCAGCCAGTTCAAGGTTTTTCATTCCCTGATCTGCCAGTTTCATATCCTTTACTTCGTAATTTTGATTTGTGTCCATTTATATCACCAAATATGGGTAATTTCGGTATATATTTATATTTTTTTCGATAAATATTGGATAAAATCCGTAAATTATTGAAATAACTGGATAAAATAGCAAAATTTAAATATAAATTAAAAAAATATCTATGCCATGGACGGAAAAGATATGAAAATAATTGAAATCCTGAAGCAGGATTCAAGATTGCCGATAAAAGAGATAAGCAAACGGACCAAGATACGCCCCAGTACAGTGCACCAGAGGATAAAGAACCTTCTGAAAGACGGCGTGATAGAAAAATTCACGATAAAGGCAAATAACAAAAAGATAGACCAGAATTTCATTGTGCTGATGCTCGTAAAGGGGACAACAACAGAATATCTTGACAGCAAGATAATCCATGATGATCATGTCAAGGAGATTTTTGGAATAACGGGAGAGTATGACATGCTTTTGAAATTGAAGTTTAAAGATGTTGAAGAATTCAATGACTTTGTTTTGAAATTCAGGAAAGAGAAAAAAGAAATTCAGTCAACAATGACGATGATAGTGACTGCTAATTTGAAGGAAGAGGTTTAGAAAAGCTACAATTCTTTTTTCAGCGCTTCTCTAATATTTTTAATATTATCTTCTGAAATTCTGGCCAATGCATCTTTTGTTTTTACAAAAAAGCTTGAAGAGTACCTTTTGATTTCGTCAATTGCTTTTGAATCAACTGGCCTGTTGGAATAATACTGCAGATCAATCCTTGCAGAAAATGCCTTTTCAATCATGTCGCAATCTTCTTTATCATAAAACAGTTTAAGATGCTCTTTCATAAACGCCAATGAGCAGGAGTGTATTTCGCATTTTATGCCTATTCTGAGCATCAGGGAATAAAGAGAGTAATAGAAAACATAGTAAGCCATAGTTGCTGTCCAAATCCTGCTGCTTTCAACATCCTGTAGCGCACTTATTGATTCTTCCGCCATCTTCATGTAAGAATGAGACATGTTGCTGTTTGGCTCTACAAATTCTATTCCGTTTTTCTGCTTTAGGCACCATTTAACTGAAACCATGGTAATTCCTCCACGCCAGACTTATAAAATCTTCAGTTCCAAAGAGGATTATATGATTTTCCAAAATTTCCCTGCATAAGTTGTTTTTCTCTTTTAAAAGATTAATCCACTCATTTCTTGAAAAATGCTTTGCGCTTATCTGGAGTCCTAATTCTTTTCCTCCTGCATATTTGCTGTTTTTCCCTCCTATTATAAATATATCCAAGTCAGAATTGCCTTTTTGAATGTTTTTTGCATAGCTGCCGAAAATGCCAATAATGCCTTCGCCTTCTTTAAAGGCATGCGCTATCTTTCTTTCTTTGCCCATAAATTCCAGTTTTCTGGCAATCTCTGCTGTGGCAACTATATCTTTGATTTCCGTATTCTCCATATTGAGCCCATAATGCTTTAATGTCCCTTCTTTTCTCGTCTTTAATACTCCTTTTTGTTCCAATTCTTCCAAGGCCAATGCTATCCCTTTTTGGCTTAGGCTTACTTTGCCTATAAGGCTTCTTCCGTATACTTCTTTGGCATAATTGCCCAAAAACTGCTTCAAAACCTCAAAATATTTATTGTGTATCATTTTACACAATTGTGTAAATTATTACATATTTAAATCTTTCTGTTTTGAGAAGTGTATTGTTGCTGTAAAAGATTGTATGCAACTGCAATATAGTATTCAAACTGAAGGAAGAGATTTAGAAATGTTTAAATACCACCTTTTCAAAAGATATAAGATGCTCAAAAGAGGATTTTTGTATTTTGTTATATTTGCGTTAGTTCTGTCATTATCTTCAATTGTTTATGCTGCCTCTCCGGCAGCACAGCCGCCAAGCCAGCCAGCCGCACCACAGACAGCTTCACAATCATCATGCGCAGGAAGATGCGGAAATTATGATTCAGCCAAATCATGCCAGTGTGATTCTGCATGCGCAAATTACGGCGACTGCTGCTCTGACAAGAAAACAGTGTGCGGTTAAAAAAATATTCTTGACTGAGTAAATTTAATGTAATTAAAAATCTTAGAATTCCCTTATCTCTTTCATCTCGTTGTATCTTTTCTCAATATCATGCATTGTAAGGTTCTTTAATCTATTAACTCCAAAATCCTCTGCATTGTAAGACGCTGCAACGCTCCCGTACACAATTGCCTTTCTAAGATTAGGCTCTGAATAGTCTTTTGTCTTTGCCAAATATCCAATGAATGCCCCGCCAAACGTGTCTCCGCAGCCGGTTGGGTCTTTTATGACTTCAAGCGGATATCCCGGCGCGTTAAAATGTTTGTTTTTTGTGAACAATAAAGAGCCATGCTCCCCTTTCTTGATTATTACGGCTTTTGGACCCAGTTTCAAAGCTGAATTCGCAGCCTTAACCAAGTTCGCTGTTTCAAAAAGCTGCCTTGCTTCCCCGTCGTTAAGTATGAAAACATCGGCTTTTTTTATGATTTCAAGCAGCTCTTTCTTTTTGCTGCTTATCCAGAAATTCATAGTATCCAAAACGACAAGCGAAGGTTTCTTCATCTGCCTCAAAGCCTCAAGCTGCAATGACGGATCAATGTTCGCTAAAAAAACATGCTTTATTTCTTTATAGCTTTCCGGCACTGTTACTTTAAAATCTGCAAGAGAATTCAGTTCTGTCTTTCTTGTCTTGGCTTCGTTCATGTCAAATTCATAGAACCCTTCCCAGTGGAAGGTTTTGCCGGATATTTTTATCCCGGAAGTGTCGATGTTTTTTTTTCTGAACATCTCAATATGCTCTTTCGGGAAATCCTCCCCTATAATGGACATTATCGCAGGTTTTGAGAACATGCTTGCCGATATTGAAGCGTATGTTGCGCTTCCGCCAAGCCCCCTTTCAAGCTTTCCAAAAGGGGTTTCAATAGTATCCAATGCAACAGTTCCCAATATCAAAACATCATTCATAGAAATAAGTAATCTGGAATCTTTTTAAAGCTTACGGGATTACTCCTCATCGCCTTCGTCTTCTTCGTCCTTGTCCTTATCGTAGTCGTCCTCGTCGTCCTTCATGGAGTCGTTGTATTCATCGTCTTCCTTCTTCTCCGCGTCGTTGAACGAATCGATTTTTTCTTCTTCTGCCATTTTTACCAAATTAATCCTTGCAGAGCTACTTTAAAAGATTTTCGATTTATGAAAACATATTTTCAAACTCTTCCAAAAATTCTTTAGCAATCTCTTTGTCATGTATAATCAAAATATTCTCGTCATTCCTCGTGTCTCCGCTTAAAGTGGGGTTAAAAGAACCCGTTACAACCGTCTCATTGTCTATGATAAACACCTTATGATGCAGCTTGTATTTGCTTTTATCAAGCGTAGCGTCGATTCCAAAACCTTTCAATCGTTCATCCTGCGAGAATTTATTTGAAGCCTGTCCTTTGTCGAAAACGCCTTTTATTTCAATTCCATCCCTAGAAATCAAAGCATCTGCAATCTTCTCTGATGTGAAACTGAATGTCATAAAGTAAACGCTCTTTTTCGCATTCTTGATCAGGTCAACGACTTTGTCAGCACAGTTATCTTCAGGGCAAAAGTAATTCTCAATTTTTGCATCATTCAGATACATAACAGGGCTTTGAACTCTGCTTCCTTCTCCAAACTTGCCTTTCCATAATTCATCAAACTCATTATTATAATTAGCAGAAAGTATTTTAGAATGTAAAACAACCAAATTATTATTATTAAGGTTGTTATCATTAAAGGTCGGATTAAAAGATCCAGTCATAACAATAGAATTATCAATTACACAAAATTTGTTATGCATCAGCTGGCTCGAATCATCAAATTTTACATTTCCTTTTAATCCAGTATCTTTGCTGGCCTCATCCATAACCAAGTTTACATCAATTGTTTTGCTTTTTATATAAAATGAAGATATCAGGTTTTCAAGATTAAGATCATATAAAGCACAAGAAACAGAAGACTTTGCGCTCATTATATTTGATTCAAAAACAGAGCTGCAATTTTCCCTTGGGCAGAAATAAACTTCTGTAGCATCACTTTGCTCCCGTGGCACAGCTTCCCTTACCGCAAACCCACATCCAAAAAGAGATACAACTATTGCCCAACAGAAAAGTTTAAATATAAGCGTCTTCATTTTAAAGTGATAACCAAAATAAACTATCTCATAGTGATAAAGTCACTTCTAAAGTGATCTATCACCTCTTTTTTCCCGGCAGGACAAAGCAATTTGTTCTGCAGGGTTATTTTAAACTTAAATTTAGCTATGCTCTTCAATGAATTTATTTTCCCTTATCTTTCCTTATCACAGAGTTTGCAATTATACCGGTCAAAACACCCATTAGAAATATGATGATATACTTGCTATCCATACTATAATTTGTTTTCTTCCCATTGCTTTCCTTAAAATAAATGTCAAGGTTTCCCAGTTCCAAAGCGTATTCCGAATAAAGCATTGCAGAAAAGATATCATTTTCTTTCAAAGAAGTTGCATACTCATAGTAGCTGTACCCCAATATCGGAAAAATCCCTTTTGATGCCTGCCTTGCAATATTGTTTTTTACCACTTCCAGTTTCCTGTCAACCATATTGACATACTGCTCGCTGTCAACGCCAAAAACGCTTAGTATGACATCAACATCTGCCTTTGCCTTGCTTGCCCTTGAAAGGCAAAGCTCATAATTTCCTTTTTCTAATTCATCAGTTGCCTTGTCAATTTCTTTTTGTATATTGTCAAGGGAGTTTGGAATGTAAAGCTCAACATATTGCTTTCTTTCATCGGCTTCGCTTATCTTGCTCTGGCACGTCTTCTTCAGCACCTCTTTATTCAAAATAAATTTTTTCCCGCTCTTTCCAAAAAACAAGGACCATGACTCTGCTGATTTTATTCTTTCAGAGGCATATGCAATTGTTCTTGCTGCGTTTTCTGTCTTGTTTGTTTTATTTAGCACAGACAGTGCCTGTTCAGCTGAATCATGCGCTTCAATCAGCCTTTCCCTGACTACAATATACGCCTCAAGGTCGGTTATAGTGCTTTTTTCAACAGCTTCTGTTTTAACAGTCATATTGTTTATCTCTTCCTTGAGATTTAAAATTTCGGATTCCATTTGTATTTTTGAAAGATTTCTTGAAAGAATGAGCAAAGTTGAGTATTCAACATTGGCGCCAAAGCAATAGCTTGCAGACGAGTAGAATTTCTGCTTTTCAAATGATTCTTTTCCCTTTGAGCTCAGATTTTTTGCATTTTCAACAATAGATGTCACATTAATCGGATAGCCTATTCCGGAAGACGCTGCCTTAAGCTTGCTGCTTCTGTCGCAAAGGTCATTTGCCAGCCCCCTCATCGTGCTTTTGTATTCTGCATCAATGTCTATTGCCTTGAAATTCTGCTTTATCTCGTGGCCTGTGAACTCTCTTACAGCATCGTTCAGCGTTGATGCTTCCATAACCTCAATTCCTATTGTTTTTGAAAGATTTTTCAAGTCTGTAGTCTTGTTGCCTACCCTGATGGTCATCTCGCCTGACGGTATCAAAACTTTTTCAATCCCGTATTTTTTTGCGGCCTCTATCTTTGCATCAACCCCCCCAACAGGCCCTATCAGCCCGCCTGAATTGATTGTGCCGGTTATTGCATAATCTTCATTCAAGTCGTAGCCTTCAAGCATTGCAACAGTTAAAACAGCAATTGACGCCCCTGCGCTCGGTCCTGCTATTATGGCTGAATCTGCCGTTATTGTGTAAAAGAAATCTACATCATCGCATTCCCTGTCAAGCATGTCGCATGCAATAGCCTTTGCAAACCTTGTTGACATCTGTGTGTCTGTCTTTGTCAGAGGGAATGTCTCAAGAAATACCCTTCCTGACCCTGGCTTGATTTCAAGGTATAAATCCGCGATTCCGCCTTCATATCCTGTTTGCGTTTCTCTTACAGCAAGAAGCTTCATGTGGCCGGATTCTGCAAAAACACCGGCTGAAAGCATCAATGCCATAATCAAAAAAGAATATATCAATTTCCTCATGTTTTTTAAAAACAGCCAGATATTTAATAACTTTTTGATTAATCTGTTTTTTCAGAATTTTGTTTTTTGTTATTGTTTCCTTCGTCAGTGGTATTATTCTGCAGTTTTTCAGTGTGCCTGCATTTGAGATAACTCAAGGATTAGTCACCACATCTTTCGATGTTGCCTTCATTTATCACGTTTTGGCATTTAGAACTTATTACTATACCTCCATCGAAAGTAATCTTACCGCTTTTATACTCTTTTACTTGGGACGGTTCGTTGCCTTCTTTATAGATAGGCACTAAACAGTTTACCCACCCATTGCTGTAATGCCCATATGCAATATATTCTTTACCGGGAAAACTGCCACTAAAGTCACCACCGCAAGACTTTGTCAATTTTATTATATTTTCATATTTATCTTGCAAACATAAATAACTATTTCCAGAAAATTCTATTGAAAGGCATGAAGTTCCCTTTATGTTTATAATTTTACCTTCGTATTTTTCAGGATAAAAAGAAATATCCTGTATAGAGTCATAATTGAGGTTACAAGATGTAAGCATCAATACGAACATTAATGCCAAAAAAACAAGTTCAATCCTCATTTTATATTCTAAAGAGTAATCATTTAAAAATATTCTCATCTACCACTGGACATCCTCACCTAAGGTTTATAAAGCAATTCTGCTTCTGAAAACTGAAAAAGAGAACACGCAAAACTGCCAAATTATGATTTTTGCTTATAAGCCAAAAATCAATTATACAGTTTCGCTTAACATCCTCTTTTTCCTGAACTCCAAAGTTCCAGAAGTCAGAAACTTTGGAGGTTGATTAAAATGAATGAAGATAAAATACAAATAACATTGGAAGATTTTCCAGATGATATCTATATTCTTTTAGAAGATAATTTTAGGGCAGATTTCTTCAAAACTGCTTGGAAAATAAACAAAAGTTACAGGCACTTGGCTAAAAAGGTTGGAGTTTCCAATCCAGTCATGCTTTCTTGGAGAAGAGGAAGGATTAATTTTACCAACCAAGACCAATTTTGCCCTGTTTGGGCTATAAAAGAGATAATAAACTACTCTAAGCATGATTCTGAATGGAAATTTTATTTGGATGAAGTACAAAAACACGTAAAATCAATAAGATGCAAGGCAGGCACTTACAAAATCTACAATGTTAAGCTGCCAATATATGATTCAATAGAGCTAAGGGAAATTGTAACACACCTTATTTGTGATGGCTCGGCTTTAAATGAAAAGTATAGGACATCTAAATATGCTTCCACCAGTTTAAAAACTGTAAACGAAATAAAGAAAAAATTGTCAATATTTGGAGAAACTCCTAATTTAATTATTAGGAAAGAAACCTACACAAATCATTATTTGCCACTTTATGTATTAAATTTTTCCAAAGCTATAACCAAAATTTTGACTGCTAAATTCAATATCGACTTTAGAGGGGATAAAGCAAGAATGCCTAAAGAGTTTTTTGTAGGGGAAAGAAAGTTATTAGTTGCAATTGTTAGGGCATTCTTAATTGATGAAGGATGTATAAGGGACAGAAATATTAACTTTTGTTCTGGGAGTGTGGAACTGCTTGAAGATTTAAAGCAAATTTGCCTTTTGCTAGACTATAAATGTCAAAATATAAGAAAAAGTGGTGGAACTTACTATCTAAATATTTCTCCAGACTCATTTACCAAAGTTTATGGGGATTTGGATTTGTTTGGTAAACTTCCTATTGCAGATAAACAGGAAAGATTGGATTTAGGAATAAAAATAATCAATAATTCACCAGATTTTCATAGTCTGGATAATGATTTATTGTTAAATTTGAAAAGCCCAATTACAACTTTAGAGCTTTCTAAGAGATTACTAATAAACGGAAAAACAATAACTGAAAGATTAAACAAGATGCAAAAATTAGGGCTTGTTGAAAGAAATGTTAACAGAAACTTAGGAAAAGGCGGTTCTTTTAGCTGGAAGGTTCTTTAGCTTCATCTGAGGGTTTATTATTAGTTAATTTCTCAGTATAACGGCATTTAGGAAATTTATTACAGGCGTAAAACTTTCCGTAAATCGAGCTTCTTAATACAATATCGCCTTCATTGCATTTCGGGCATTTTCTCTTTATCTCGCCTTTTGCAATCGCTTTTGCTTCTTCTCCTGCTTCACCTGCTACGTGCTTTGTGGAACATTTCGGATTCAAACAGAATTCAAGCGGCTGCTTGCCTTTCTTTATCGCAAGCACCATTGGATACTTGCAAGTTTCGCATTCTTTCTTAGCAGGTTTTATCAAAGCGTTTTTTGGTATTGAAAAAATAGTCTTGCAGTCCGGATATTTGTTGCACGCCGCAAAAGCCCCAAACTTTCCGCGGCGCATTGTTATGTTTCCGAGCTTGCATATCGGGCATATCCCGAGAAAAGACATTTCATCCTGCGTCTCCTTGTTTGCCTTTGACAGTTCAGTTCCTATCTCCTTCTGGTGCTTCTTAAAATCAATTAATATTTTTGTGATAGCCTCTTTAGCCTCTTCCAGAACCTGATCTTTTTTCTGCTTGCCTTCCCTTATGCCTTCCATTTCAAGCTCAAAGTGCCTAGTCAGTTCTTCATCTATTATTTTAGGTGAATATTTCTCAAGGGTTTCTATTGTTGACACTCCAAGCTGTGTGGCTTCTATCGGGGTTCCTTTTACATATCCCCTATTGAATAGTGTATCAACAATTTCAGAGCGCGTTGCCTTTGTCCCGAGATTTCTTCTTTCAAGCTCTTTTATTATTGAAGCAGGCGTGTATCTTTTTGCGTGCTGTGTTTCCTTCGACAATAATTCTATTTTCCCAATATTCACTTTTTGCCCCTGCCTTAAATCTGGAAGCTCTATTTCTTCCAGTTTTACATAAGGCTCATAGAATTTGTGCCACCCTTTTTCTATTGTTCTTGTGCCTCTTGTTATGAAAATTTCATTGTTGCAGTTTAAGTCTACAGTCATTGTCTCTCTTACTGCATTCTCTGCAAACGTTGCCATGAACCTCTTTACAATAATATCATAGATTTTTGCTTCCTTTGCCTCAAGCTCGTTTGGAGCAATTCCAGTCGGATAAAGCGCAGGGTGCGCAGGGTCTGTCTTTTTGCCGTTGTTTGGCTTGAGGGATTTTTTTGCTGTAAGCAGCTTGACAGATGCAGCATATTTTGCCTGCTTTCCTAAGCCGTCAAATATCTTCTTATAGCCTATTGACTCCGGCAGCTGCTGGCTTGATGTTCTTGGATAAGAAATGAAACTTGAAGTGTAAAGCTCCTGCGCAATAGAAAGTGTTTCTTTTGGAGATATTCCGAAGCATCTGTAAGCCTCAATCTGCAATGATGTTAAATCGAACGGAAACGGAGGCATCTGGTCAAATTTTCTTCTTTCAACCTCGTCAGCATTTGCTTCTTTCTGGCTTTTTGTTTTGGCAATTGATTTCTCAGCTTCCTTTTTGTCCCAGAATTTGTCCTGCACATGCCAAGCTTCCATCTTCTGCTGCTTAAAATTTGCGTCCATCCTTATCTGCCAAAACGGCTTTGGAACAAATGCCTTGATTTCCTTTTCCCTGTCTACAATTATCTTCAGCGAGGGTCCTTGAACCCTGCCGGTTGACATTATCTTGAATGATCCTGATGATTTTATTGATGCTGTAAGCGCCCTTGAATAGTTAATTCCATTATACCAGTCCAGAAAATGGCGCGTTTCTCCGGCCTCTGCCTGACCCCAGTCAAGGTGCTTGCTTTTTTTTGAATATGCTTCCCTTAGCTCATCTTTTGTCAATGTTGAGAACTTCATCCTGTATGCATCTTTCTTGCCGCAAGCGTACCTTATGACATTTAATCCGATTACTTCCCCTTCCTGGTCATAATCTGTTGCAACTGTGTATTCGTTTGCGCCTTTTGCGAGCTTCTTTATTGTATTAAGATATTTTTTTGTAAACTCTGATCCCCTGACATTTTCAGAAACCGGCTTCCATTCTATGTCAAACATAGGATATGTCCATCCTTTCTTTTGCCTTTCACACAGCCCATAAAGATGGCCTACAGCGCACGTAACAACAATATCCTTCTTGCCATGGGTAATCTTATAGTAAGCAACGCCCTGATTAACCTCTTTTATCGCCTTTCCATCAGTAAGTGATTCTGCTATTTTCTGAGCAGCAGCCGGCTTTTCTGTGATGATTAACTCATACATAAACTATTGAATTCTGCAAATTCTATAAAAATCTTTTCAAAATGGGCAAAATTCTATAATTTTAGCTGGATTTACAGATAATATTAAAAACAGAAAATGGTTTTTATGGTTATGTACGAAGAAATTGCAGCAAAGGTTCTGGAGTCGTTAAAAAACAAGGAGTTTTCCAAAGGGACATATCCAAAATTTTCTTCTGAAGAGTATACTCCTTTTAAGATTGAAAAATCTAATTTTCACGAAATAAAAGATATTGATTCAAAAAGCATTGCATTCATTGATGGGGGAAATGCTGAAATAATTGGCTCTGCAAACTTTTCATTGAGCATGATAAGAACATCTTGCATTGTATTGAAAAACAGAGAAAAAACTATCAGAAAAAAATCAGAAAGTATGGTTTTAGTAAGTTCCATAGAAGAAAACAAAGAGATACATTACAAACCGATCGTTTTTAACCCTGATTTTCTTGATATTAAAAATATTTCATTTAATTCTATGGATGAAACTTTAAAAAACGGAGTCAACAGGGCAGAAATAAAAAATGTCCCTAATGCAGTAAGGAGGTTTGCAGAGCTAAACATGGCAAAAAATGTTGCAGATGATATGCTTGCCGAGATTATAGTTATAGACGGAAACCTCCAGTGCACTTTGGTCAATGAAAAAAAATACCTTGATGCACTTTATGAATCCTGCACAAAAAATAATATTGTGCTATGTGCTTTAAGCAAGACAAGCGCATTGTTTACAGACAATGGAAATCTTTTAAGCGCCGCATTAAGTGATATTGCTACGACGCAAAAATGGCAGTATCATCCAGTTGCAGAAATAAAAAGTGATAACCACCAAGCAGAAATTTTCTTTGTGAAGTTCCATGAAAAATCCAACCACGTGTTCAGGCTAGAAGTATTAAAAACACAAAAAGAGAATGCTGATGAAACGATTAGTAATGTATCATCATGCTGTAATGATCCTGTCTTCATGGGGTATCCTTTTGGACTGATAGAAGCTGACAGGATTGCGCGCGTTTCCAATGATGAAAAAGAGTTTCTAAAAACAATGATTTTGGCAAAGATAGGAGAAAAAAATATTGCAAAATACCTTAATTCTTCAAACGCGCATCAGATACTTGACAAGATAAGCTTTTAATTTATCCAATAAAATCAGAAAACAATTTAAATAGCGGAATTTCTGTGATAAATCATGGCTAATGATCAAGAAAGAGTTCCTACTGGAATAAATGGCCTCGATGAGCTTCTAAGCGGCGGATACATAAGAAAAAGCATGAATCTTCTAAGCGGAAGCCCTGGCAGCGGCAAAAGCATACTGGCAATGCAGTTCATAATAAACGGAGCCGTAAAGCACAATGAACCGGGAGTCTATATCTCATTTGAGGAGGATGCTGAAAGCCTCAGAAGAAACATGAAAAATTTCGGCTGGGACATTGAGCAGCTTGAGAAAGAAGGGAAAATAGCAATAATAAACATATCGCCCATTGATATAGAACCCTCCCCATCGGATAGCGACATATCAAATGGAAGCTCCCTTGGAATAAAATACAGCATAGTAAAAAAAATCAAGGCAAAAAGAATTGTAATTGACTCAGCAACAGCTTATTCTGTTCTTTATACAGATGAACTAAGCAAAAGAAAAGCCCATCTTGAATTATTTAAGATGCTAAAAGATTGGGGATGCACTTCATTGCTTATAGCAGAGCATGATCTTGAAACGCATACAAGTTCTCCTCTTGATTTTGAGGTTGACAGCATAACGTGGATGTATAATTTCAAGAAGGAGCATTTAAGGACAAGAGCAATAGAAATAATAAAGATGCGCGGATCAAAACATTCTACTTCAACATCTGCCCTTGAAATAACAGAAAAAGGCATTGTAGTTTATCCAGGAGAACCTGTTTTCAAATCATAAAAAACGCCCCTCCGGGGAATTGAACCCCGATCTTAAGCTGTTTTCAAGCGAAATTGCTGGATTTTCGCTGCCGCAAGCTCATGTGCTATCCGTTATACCAGAGGGACACTATTAATATATAGGTAGAAACTGCTTTTTTATAAAGCTTCTCAGATATCAATTTCACCACTCACCTATAGTAACAAAATAGAAAGATTTATAAATAGGGAAAAAAGGATGTTTGTTATGGCACTTGATGATTTATTAAACAACCTGTCAAATCCCTCTACAAAACAAGTTCTTGATGGGTTGCAAGAAGCAGTAGTCATTACAGGGGTAGATGGATCAATACTTTACGCCAATAGTCAATTTTCAAAAATTGTACAGGCTTATTATGGAAAAGAAAATCCACATGGCAGAAATTTATTTGGGGATTATAACTTTGAAGCAAAAGATCAAAAAGCCGCTCTCCTTGAAGAATGTGTAAGCAGTGGACTGGCAAAACAATCTAGAAGAGTTGTATATGTAAGGGATGATAAAAGTGAGCATTATTACAATATAAGGATGGAGCCGTTAAAAGGTGCTAATGAAAAAGTAGAAGGTGTCCAAGTAGGGTTTGTAGATGTAACTAACGAGGTTTTAGAGGCTATAAAAGATGAATTAACTGGCGCATTTACGAAAAATCATTATTTAAGGCAATTATTTCCTACAGAAAGCGCTAGGGCTATTAGAGCTAAAAGGAGCGGTTCTGAGAAAGAGTCTTATTTAGGAGTCATTGTAGGGGATTTGCAGGATTTCAAAAAAGTTAATGATACATTGGGCCATTCTATTGGTGATGATATACTAAAAAGAACAGCAAGTTTAATGATGGAAAGTGTAAGGCCAACAGATTATGTAATAAGGTTTGGAGGAGATGAATTTTGCGTCTTGCTTCCAAATACGGATCAAGCAGCCGCAAATCAGGTTATGGCAAGAATAAATTCTAATATTAAAAAATATAATAGGGGAATAAGAAATCCACTCATGCAAATCAAAATGAATTTTGGAGTGCTATCAGATAATGATAATTATGAGGGTATTTTGGAAAAAGCTGATGCTTTTATGTATGCCAATAAAAGAGGAGCAAAAGAAAAGGGTACTCCTCCATAAACATATTATTACCCCTCCCAGTCTCTCAAGCTAATCTGGCCTTTGCGTTTATTTTCAGGAATTAAGGCAACATCCTGTCCAAGCTGTTTTTTTATATTTAATGCTGTCTTCTCTCCAATAATCTGAGTCAAGGTAGACAAATCTACAGCTTTCAAATCTTTTATATCTTTTAATTTGTTCCTAAAAAGCAATCTCGCCCTTACTCTTCCGATATTCTCCAGTTTTATCAGGGGCAATAATTCTTCCTTGACTCCATACTTTAATCTTAATCTTAGTTTTATGATTTCTTTTATCAAAGACTGATAATGGAGCATCTTGCACATCTCTTCTGTCGAGTACAAAAGCCAGTCTGCTATGTCCACTTTTGCCCGCAACTCCCCTGGCCTCGTGTTATACTCTTCAAGCAAAAATTCTTCATCCTGCTCGTCAATCCACTGATTAAACATCGAAGCAGTCTTGACAGAATTCAAAAAATCCTCATATTCCGGTTCGTACATTGAGGGCTCCTGCTCAAGGATATAGTCGCCCATTTCGAGCAAAAATTCCTGTATCTTGTCATATTCTCTTATACCGACTTTAAGCATAGGCCTTATCTCAAGCGTGTGTGATATAGTCTGCAAAAACGAAAACGCATTTATCTTTTTGTCAGACGCATTTCTCATGCACGTGATTATAAAATGCGCTGTCAAAGGATCAAGATACAATTCTGCAATTCTTTTTCCTATTAAAGTTGCTTTCAGTTTTTCATCATCTATTTCATTTGCGCTCGTGAATTCATCGCCGGAACGCATAATGAACTCCCACTCTTCCAGCATGTCAATCACTTTTGAAATTGTTGAATGCAGTTTTCTCAAATCCTTAAACTGGTGCGCATAGAATGTCTTGTCAAAAAAGCCAAACAGCTGTTTTTTTGTCGTGATAAAATTTGCAGCGATTAATGAAAGCACATATGTCCTTAAAACCGGCTCAACAGCAAGCTTCGAGTATATATCTTCCGGGGTTCCATTAAGATATTTTTCTTCTATCTTTTCCTTCTCGCCCTCAGTCATTGCAATGACAATTGACTGGCCTTCGCTGTCATAATTCGGCCTTCCAGCTCTGCCAGACATCTGCATGTAATCCAGTACTGGAATCCATGATAATCCGTGAACAGTATACCTTCTCAAATCCTTTATTATTGCCCGGAAAGCTGGCAAATCAACCCCGTAAGCAAGCGTTGGGGTGCAGCAGATTATTTTTATTGTGCTGTTCCTGAAATTTTCTTCTATTATCTCTTTTTGTTTGTGTGTCAGGCCGGCATGATGGAATGCAATCCCTTTTCTCATGCAGAACGATAGTTTCTCGCACTGTTTTGTCGGCTTCGGAAGCGCATTTAATGCATCTTCCGCAATCAGATTAAGAGTTTCATTTGTTGATTTTATTTTTTTTGATATTTCTTCTGCTGTCTTCTCTGCCGATTTTTTTGTGTTTACAAAAACAATGGCCTGCTTGCCTATCTTTAAAGTGTCAAGCGCCAGATTAATAGCTCCGCTTTCAAACTCGTCGTCAATCTTAACTTGCTTAGGCATTATAAAAAAAGAAGAATCAAAGTTTATAAGATTTTTGATTAAACTACGTTTACATTGATCATCTGCTCTGTCTTGTCAATGCCGTCGCTTACAATTACTTTAACCTGTTTTGTGCCTCTTGTTGTGAATATTCTCTGATGCTTCTGCGTGCCTTTGTATTTGTCAAAAAAGCCAAAGTCCCAAGTATAATCCAGCTGGTCATTGTCATCGTCAACTGCCACAACAGACATCGATGCTGGCTTGTTCAAGCGTGCAGTTACGCTTATTGTTGCATTGGCAATTCTTGGCGCCCTATTTTTATCTCTTAATTCTAGCTTCATGATTTGTTTTGAATCAAGCGAGCCGTCTGTTGCGCTAAAAACAAGATTATAAACCTGTTTCTGTCCTTTGCTTAAAACAGAGTATGCTGGTTTCCATATGAATGCGTTGTCTTTTATATTGACTCCTTGCGGAGGGTTTTCCAAATAATATTTTACATTGTCCCCATCTGGGTCTTTTGCATTCAGAAGCATTGCAATCTCGTCATTTTCGTATGCAACAATATCCGATAATTTATCTAAAGCCGGAGCCCTGTTTGAATTTGCAACATTCACAGGAACTTTGATTGATGCCTGTTCTGTTCCGTCGCTTGCAGTTATAGTAATTTCATGGTCTCCTGAATCATCATAAGTTGGCCTGAATGCGGCAGTTGAAATGTATCCGGAAAATTGCAGTGTTACTTTGTCGCCGTCTAAATCATAAGCTCTTGGTTCAAGTGTAACAAATTCATCTTCTTTTGCAATTATTGTGTCCATCGGCTCTATCACAGGTGCCCTGTTCTTGTCAACAACAGTTATTATGACATTCTGCACCACTTGGTTTTTGTTTGAAACTGCAATAAACTGCGGATAGAAGCTCTTGCCGAGTATCCTGAATTTTCCAAGAAGCTTGTTGAAGAAGCTGTTCTTCTGTATTGTATCATAATCTGGTGTCCATGTAAATACATTGCCGTCAAGCAATGACCCTTCCGGAAGGTTTTTTGCTTCAAAATTTATTTTGTCTCCGTCAGGATCAGATACCTTGAAAGTTATTTTTATCTCATCACCCTCATTAACTACCGGGTTGCTTAGTTCAGCAAATTCTGCCGGCCTGTCAATATCATTGACAGTTACTACCACTGTCTTGCTGCCGGAAAATCCCTTTCCTTCAGCATGCACTTTTATATCATAAATGCCGGAATCGTCATAAGTAGTTTGCCACTCATTGTTATTGTTGAATGGCTTTGAGATTGTATACGCCAGCCCATATTTTTCAAAATCTGGAATTTCTATCTTTACAAGTTCATTTTCATTTGCAGCCACATCCTTGATTTCATCAAGAATCCCCTGCACATCTACATTTTTGACTTCAACTGGCCATTCTTTTGATGTTTCGAGTTTTCCGTCTGAAACAACTGATTTTATCCTGTGCGTTCCTTCGTCATTGTACGTTGAATCGTAAGTATATTCATTTCCTTCTGCAACTTTCTTGTTGTCAAAATACCACCTGTAAGTTAATTCGTCTTTGTTTGCATCTGATGCAATAACACTAAAATCTACTGACTGTGATTCGTTTATTGCTATTGAATCCTGCCTTGGAAGAAATGAGTCAACAGAAGGCGCTGCTTCCTTTCTTTTTACAACAATCAGAATATCTTTAGAAGTGCTTATCTGGCCGTCAGAAACAGTCACCATTGAATTATATGTGCCTGCATCTCCATAAGTTGTCTGCCATTCTCCATTTTCATTTAAGGGGGATGAATACTCAATAGATATATAATCAGAATCAGGATCATCAGCTTTCGGAGCGATTGCTATCTTCTCCGTCTCATCTATCACGAACTTTGTCGCAGAATAGGCAAGAGGAATTACTAAGAATACAATCAAAAGTAAAGCTAGCTTCTTTTTCATTTATCCCCCAAATAAAAGAAAAGACGGCAATAATTTGCCGTATTTTGTAAAATTATTTCTGCACAATCTCTGTTATGACAGGTGCCCTGTTCACGTTTGCCACTTTCACGCTTATTTCGTGCTCTGTGGTGTCCTGACCGTCGGTTGCGCTTACAACAATAGTGTAAGTTCCAGCGCTGTCATAGCCGGTTTCCCAGGTAAATACATTGTCTTCCTGTGTAAACCTTGACTCGCTTATTGAGTATTCTAAGTTATCGTTGTCATCATCTGTTGCAAGAGCAGTTATTACTATAGTGTCTGTCTCGCTTGCGCTTATGTCAGCAATGCCTTCAAGCACAGGCTTCCTGTTTACATTCTTTACTTCAACAGACCATATCTTGCTTGCTAATGATATTCCGTCAGTCACATCAACTTTGACAGTGTGTGTTCCTGCGTCATCATAGGTTGTCTGGTAAGTATATTGTGTTTCTGTGCCCACAGCATATCCGTCAATCTTCCATTCATATGAAAGCGTGTCGCTGTTAAGGTCTGATGACTCTGCGCTGAAATCCAATGACTGTGTTTCGTCAGCCACAAGCCCGCTCTCGATTGGGTTTGAAGAGTCTATTGTTGGTGCTTCCTCTTTCTTGTTAACTATGATTAAAACATCTCTTGATGTTGTTGATTCACCGTCTGATACTGTAACAGTTACTGTGTACTCTCCGGCATCTCCGTATGTTGTCTGCCATTCTCCGCTTTCGGTTAATGGTGATGTGAATGTGAATGCAAGCTTGCTGTCCTTGTCTGGGTCCTCTGCCTTTGGCACAAGATTGACAAGTTCTGTTTCTTCAACTAGTATTACAACTGCCTTTTCCTTTGGCATCTCTACTGGAAGTGCTTCGCTTGTTTCTTCAACTGGAATTTCTTCAGCAGTTTCTTCAGCTACTGATTCTTCAACAGGCTTTGTTTCTTCTGGAACAACTTCTGTTTCAGTTACTTCTGTTTCTTCAGAGGTATCTGTTGTTTCCTGAGAGGTCTCTTTATCAGTATCTTCCTTGACAGCGTTACCTGTAGTGCCTGAAAATGTCTGGTAAACCTCGCAGCTGCTCAATAGAAACATAGAAACTATCAATAAAACAACAAGACCTTTGTTAAAAACCATTATTTACCCCTCCGCATATTTTTCATTTAAGTTAAATCTGAAAGTGTTGTTATTTTAGAATACTAACTTGTATTTAAACTTTGTGGTAGTTAAAATAGATTTTGGTGATTTTTGTCGAATGGAGATTCTTTTTTCAAAGAATTATTTAATAGTGATTATAGGAGTTATAAGATAATGGATTCTAAAAAGCCGGAGCACTATATATAGTATGTGATTTTGACCACTGGACATCTCCGCCTAAGATATATAAAGGAGATTTACTTATAAAACTGAAAAAGAGAACACGCAAAACTGCTAAATTAAGTCTTTTGGTCTTTGACGCAAAAGCCTATTACGCAGTTTCGCTTCAAATTCTCTTTTTACTTAAATCCAAAGTTCCAAGAGTCAGAAACTTTGGAGGTGTCTAATATGAAAGCGTTAAGTCAGGAGGAAATTGAGCAGATTTGTGGATTGTATAAAGAACATGGTAGTGTTAGGGCTGTAATAAAAAGAATGCCTGTGAGTAATGGGTCAGCACACAAATATCTAACTTTAAAACACTTAATCAGAAAACAAAATATCGTCAGGGAATTAAAAACCCATGATGAGAGATTAATTGGGGTTTATGTTGGTCTTTGGATGGGTGATGGAACTCAGTACAAAGATGGGCATAGCTACACTATCAAAATATGCACAAATAGCGATGATGTAAACCTAAATAAATTTGTCAAAGATCTCATAATCCTAGTTTTTAATAAGAATACTTCATTGTTTAAGGAAAGGCACAGGAAAAGCGCTTATATAAAATTCAGCTCTAGGTTTATTTTTGAATTCATTCATGATTATGTTGTTTATGATGAAAAGAAGAAAACATATACTGTAGGGCTAAGGAAAAGGGCTAATGCATATCCAAAAGAATTTCGTGAAGGATGCTTGCTGGGTTTAGCATTAAGTGATGGATATCTTAAAAATAATTTTGTTTTTACTGTTTCATCTGCCAGATTGGCTAGAAATATGTATGATTTATTGGCCGGATTTAGGTACAATCCCTGTTCAAGCTTAGATAGGAGAGAAAAATACCACAACAACATCATGTATTCAATAAAGCTTACTAAGCCAGATAGCATGGCTTTGAATGTCTTTTTAGACAAAGTCATTAGAAGTTTAGGATATACTTATTCTTTTAAGGAATTGAAATATGGGCCCGGTGAGATTTGAACTCATGGCCTCACGATATCAGACTGAATGATATCAGTCGTGCGCTCTAACCAAGCTGAGCTACGGGCCCGTAGTTTTGAAGAAATTATGCCGATTTATAAAGCTTGTTGAGAATAAAAAACGCCCCCGGTCAGACTCGAACTGACGACCTTATCGTCTCTCTGAATAAATCATAACAGCGATACGCTCTACCTGCTGAGCTACAGGGGCATAATTAAAAGGATAAAAATTCTATTTAAAAAGCTTTAGCTTAATTTATGCCTACAACCTTAACTTTGAAGTTAAGCTCTTTGCCTGCCAGCGGATGATTCAAGTCTATTTTTATGATGTCTTTTGTCACTTCAGCCACGACTGCAGGTATTGTCTGTCCCTGCGGTCCTTTAAGCATAAGTCTTCCGCCAACTTCCACTTCCTGTGAGAATTTTTCTTTTGGAACTGTTATTATCAATTCTTTTTGTGCTTCTCCGTAAGCTTCTTTTGGGACTATCTTGATTGTTTTTTCCTCGTTTAGCTTCATTCCTTTAATGCCGTTTTCAAATCCCGGAATAACCTGCTTTGCTCCTATCTCAAACTCCAACGGGTCTTTTCCTTCCGATGAATCAAATACCTTTCCGTCGCTTAACGTTCCTGTGTAATGGACTTTTACCTTATCGCCTTGTTTCATGATAAATCACCTTCATCGCAGAATTAAATTATTATATTTAAGGGTTTGGATGTATAAATTTAAATAGTAAAAAATAAAGACTACATAAATGATTCAAATAAATTGGATAGAACTATCAACTAACTTAGGGATACTTGTTGGAATAATCATTGCAGTTTATGTTTACAATAAAATTATCAATTCTTCGTGGATGAAGAGTGTCATAGAAAATAAGAAATTTGAGGCAGTTATCGAAAAGATAAAAGAGTATATTCCAAAATTGCTTTTTTTCTGTTTTGTTGCTACAATAATCATAGGAGTTATGAATTACTTAGACAACCCAGATAAAAATGTTATTTTAGAATTCTCATCAAAATTATCTATAACAGGTTTAACTTTAGGCGCTTTTTCTATTGCAATTGCCACTTTTATAAATCAAGCTAAAAAAGAAGGTTTAAGCGATGAAGCAATGAGATATAGACACTTGTCTGAAAATTTTATACTAAGTGGACTTTACTTCATGTTTACTTACTTCTTCTGGTTAGTTCAAGGTTTTTATATTGTTAAAGAAGGAATTTATAAAAATGTAGGAGTTATTTATCAATTACTAGCTTATTTAGCAATAATTTTTGGGATTATTTTCTTACTAAAGGGTATGTATAGTTTATTAAAAGAAAATAGTTGACTAAACTCCCACTCTCTTCTCCACCGCAACCTTCCCAATAATACTTCTTAGCATATGTCCCGTTATCTCTAAATCATAAAACTGCTTCAATGGTATACGACCCTTTACACCAACAATTATAGGATATGTTCCGAATTGGCGACAAAAAGTTGTTTTTCCATCATAGATTTCAGCCCAGCAGTTTGTCAAGACTGTTCCTGTTGGAATAACCCTTTGCAGCATTGGCCAGTCTATCTTCTGGCGGATTTCATTTCGCCATTTCCAGTACATCTTTTTGTTCTTGCGCAAGAACTTGTCTTTGCCTTCATTAAACAATGAAGTTCCTTCAAAGATTGCAACCTGACGTATATTAATACGACGCAGCATCAATCCTTCATCATAAATGCGCTTAAGCCATGACATATTCTCAAAGTGTGTTTTCTTTGTCTCATTGCGAAGCCCAAATATGATATTAATCCCCGGCAAGAATTTAGGCATTCCGTCGCTTCCTCTCTCGCCGCCAAACTGATTAAGTATCTTGATTGCTTCATACGCAACGGCAGGTGACGTATTAAGAGAATTAGCTTTTACAACTTCCATGTCAAAAGATTCAACGCCAAACGCAGCTATATTGCCCGACGTGCAATATTTAACAATTGCTTTTGTTATTTTAAAATCGTTTTTCTTATCCATTACAACTTTAACAGGATTTACATTGTCAAGATGCAGTACTTTAATGTCGGGGCATTTATTATGAATTTCTTCAAGCAGTTCAGCAGCATAAGGTATTGTATAAAAGCAAGTTTGTTTTCCCAGCCTAAAGAATCTAGCGCCAAGATTGTAAAATTCAACCACTTCATTCAAAACATCTTCTTTTGCGCGAAATTCAACCTTATTCTTCAAAGGCTCTGTGCAAAACGAGCATTTCCCTATATCGCACCCGTGTCCTGTTTCGATTTCAATCATCCTATGGTCAGGAATCTGTTTGATTATAGAAGCGCCTTTCAATGCGTACTTTCCAACATCCTTGTAAAGAAAATTAAACATCTCGTAAGAAACTTTGTTAAACACAGAAAGATCAGCTTTCTCAAAGAACTTGCCGCCAAACAGCTGTGTTCCAAACACAGCAGGTCCTGTAAGTATTTTCTCGCACTTCAAATCCTGAATCATCGGAATTATCTCGTGCAAAGTGCCGGGTATTGCAGAAAGATATTTGCCGGGAACATGAACACCAAGCACAATGATTAAAGTGTCTGTCTCTGAAAGAATTTTTGGAACATCTTTGTAATTAGAAGTCAAATTATATGTTGTTATGTCTGTTTTTTGGTGCGGTTTTGTTTCTTTGATTACTCCATTATTCTTCTTCCACAGCCTTAAATCATCAATAGTAAGATAATTAACTTCTTCATTCAAATATCCAGCCACATACCTTGGATAAGTGCCAAGATATGGAGGGACTCCAAGTCCGGCAGGTTCGTCTGTGTAGCAGTCAACAATTGTATAAACCATATAGAACAAGTATCCCCGACGGCTTTAAAAGGTTTATTATGATTTCTTCAAACTGTCAAGAAGTCTCTTGGCAGCAGCGGCCCTGTCCTTGTCTCCAAAAATGTAAGCGCCTGCTACAAACACATTCGCGCCTGCATCCTTCGAAATTGCTGCAGTAATATGATTGATTCCGCCGTCCACTTCAATGTCAATCTTAGGATTTAATTTTCTAAGTTCTCTGACTTTGTCCATCATCTCTGAAATAAAAGATTGTCCGCCCCATCCTGGCTCTACGGTCATCACAAGCACCATGTCAACATGGTCAAGATATTTCTTGATAGAATCAACAGAAGTTTTTGGTTTTATTGAAATCGCAGCCTTTACATTTTTGCTCTTGATATAAGAAATCTGCTTCATAGGATCATTGCATCCTTCAACATGGATTGTGATTGAAGCAGCGCCCGCATCAATAAACCCCTGTATGTATGAATTTGATGGCTCGTGCACCATGAGATGAACATCAAGCGGAACTTTTGTTTTTATCTTGGAAACAAATGCAGCATCAATTGTTGTTGGCGGAACAAATATGCCGTCCATTATGTCAACATGAATCAAATCAGAATATTCCTCAACCTGTTTTATCTCGCTGTTTATCTTTATCTTGTCAGCAGACAATATCGAAGGCGCTAGTTTTATCTTTGGCATTTTTAATTGTTGATTTTATTTGATGTTTTTATTTTGATTTAGTTATTAATTTTTATTATTTAATGTTATTTGTTAATGAGTTTTATTTTATTGGATCATATTTTTATTTTCCCGTTCGGCTTCGCCTCACAATAGTTACGCTCGCTGGCACCATAACCAGCTCGCCAATTATTTATAATAATAGATAATCGGTATAATTTATATTTCTTTTGAAAACAACTCTTTCATCAGCTTAAGAGCAATCTCTCTCTTCTTTGGAAAGGCAGCAACGCTTATTCTCATATGGAAGCAGCTTCCGGAATCTGTAATCATGATTTTTCTTTCATTTATCCATGTTTCCTTGTCTATCCTTAAAAAGAAATGCAAACCTGAATCCAATCTTGACTCAAGCTGCGAAATTATCATTGACTTGTCAACATCTTTTATTTTAGAAACCAATGAAAAAAGAAGATCATTCACGAGCTTTTGCCTGTCGAGATTGACTTCCAAAATCTCTATTTTATTTTCACTAACACCTTCTGCATTTGTCTTCTCAACCTTGACCTTGCTCTTTTCAAGGTTAAAAGGAAACAATTCAAGAAAGGCATTAAAATTAGATTCTTTATTTTCGTTCTCGTGAGAAAAAACAGATATTTTTACGTTGTGAGCGTATTTCATATAAGGTTAATTGAACTTTTCAAGCATGCTGATTATGTTCCACAATTGTGTTCTTGTGTAGGATTGTAAATTAACATCGTTTGCAAGCTCATCAAGCTCGCTTAAAGCGCGGCTGACCTTTATCTGGATTTCAGTTTCTTCTTTCATTGCAGTTATAACAACCTGCACCTTTGCCCTTACATTTCTAGGAACAGTCGAGTCTTCCTGTAGCTCATTCAGGTTGTGGATGATTGCGTCAACTTCAATTATTTGTTCTGCCATGTTTACTCTTTCTTCATGTGCTTCATAATCTCGCCCTGAAGTGCAGATGCTTTTTCTCTTATCTGGGTTTCCTGCTTTTCTATGGATTTCATCCTTAATTCAAGCACTTCTTTTTTTGACTCTAAATCGGCTTTTAATTCGTCTTTGTCGGCTTCAACCATTATGTTGCCAACGATCTTATAAGATTTATCGGTAGTTTCAAGCTCATTCAAAGCAGACTCAATCTCAACAAACTGCATCTGGAACTGCTGTTTCTGCCCAAGAAAACTCTGCAGGCTTTGCTCAAACATCTGAAGCTGCCCTATCTTCTGCTCTGTATCTTGTGAGACTTCCATTTTTAGTTATAAATAAAATAAGTTCTGTTTATTTGGACTTTACTTTTGTCCCTACGCCCCTTGGCTTGAAAAGTATTTTGCTTCCGCAGTACGGGCATCTTATTCTTTTTCTGAGATAATCTGTTGCAACCTTCTTGTTGCAATCAAAACATTTGTATTCTGCCATTTATTCCGCCTCTGTGCTTTCTTCTTCCTGTTCTGTTGTTTCCTCTTCAACAGGCTTCTCTTCCATTACTTCTTTTTCTTTCACCACTATCTTCTTTGTGACAGAATAAGCCTTTCCTGTGAACTTTGCTTCGCACTTCCTGCAGTGCCATATCCCTACGGCTATTCTCTTTACAGTGACATTGTTGCAGTATGGGCATTTGTGCTTTTTTCTCTGCTCAGCCTCTATTTTAGAAAATTGCAATTTTGGTTTTCTTCCGTACCTTGCTCCAAATCTTTTTACAGATCCTAGATTTCCTTCTGTTTTTGCCATTTTGTTGTTAAATATTTTTGAATGGGGCTGCCCGGACTTTCATAGCGTCTTACATCGTTCCGCATGATTGAAAATCATGCATTGCATGCTTTTCCCAAGGGTTTTTGCAAAACGCTTTTTTGAACCGGGGTCTTCTGGTCCCAAACCAGAAAGGATGTTCCAAGCTACCCTACAGCCCCAGTGAGCAGCTATTATCAAAGCTTAAGGGAAAGTTTTGGCTTTTTAAATGTATCTGTATCTTTGAATGTATTGGCTGCTGTTGTGCAGACATATTTAGGTACATCTACTCTAAAATAGTAAAAGTTATATTCAGGATGCCCAATCAGAGTATAAAATGATGGATTTTATTAAAAAAATCTTCCAAAAGGAAGAAGAACCGCAAGAAAAGCAGTTGATTAACCTTCAGCTTGCAGAACTGGAAGCCTGGCTCAATGAGCGCTCAAAACCATTGATGGAAGAGGCAATGCAGCATGCAAAAGATATTTTTATGAAAGTTGATGAAGAGCTGCAGAGAACAAGGTTCAACATAGAAGTGCTGGAAAATGCAAGCCTGCAGAATCCAAACATACCATTCAAAGCAAAGCAGTACATGGAAGGCAACAGAAAAGCGTACATAAAGGCAATAAACTCTTTCCTTGGCAGGATGGAAGTTAACAACAGGGATTATTACTATCTTCTTGAGTTCTGCAAAGAATTTGAAAAGCTCATAGAAGAGCTTAACACAGGCACATTGAGGAGCTATATGATTCTTCAAGAATTTTTTGCAAATGAATCCGGCAAAATAGCCAAAAACCTGAAAAATTTTGACCTTCTTTTTAAGGAGCTGAAAATGGAGCTTAGCAACGAAAAGCTGGTCTTAGTAAAAAAGCTTGTAGAGCAGGCGCAGCTTCTGAACAGCAAAGCCAAGCAGGGGCTTAACCTTAGGCTTGATGTAAAAAACGCCAGTGCAGGGCTGGAAATTGCAGAGAGGGAAAAGAACGGCATACTTGCAGAAATAGAAAGATTCAGCAAGAGCCAGGAACATGAAAACTTCCTGAAGCTTAGCGAGGAAAAAAAATCAAAAATGAGCTCTTCCTACAGCGATGAAGACCAGATAATTCAGTATTTTTCCATGCTTGAAAGGCCGCTAAGAAAATACTCGCATACTGTTTTTGAGCACGAAGAGATGGTGTTAGGATACTTAAAAGACCCAATAAGTGCGCTTTCAAATGACAAGGATCTCAAAATAGCAGAAGCGCTGAAAAATCTTGAAGGCATGCTGAATGAAAACAAAATCCAAGTTGATGAAAAGAAAAAAGAGAAATCCTTTGAAGCAATAAAAAAAATGGACATGGTTTTCCTTAAAGGTTTTTCAGATAGATATTCTTCGTTCAAGTCTGAGATGAAGGAGATAGACCATAAGATAGTTTCTTCAGGAGTTGCTGACCGATTCAGGCAGCTAAATGACAATCTTGAAAGCGCAAATCTTAGGATAGAAAGAATGAACATAGAACACGGTAAGATAAGCATTGATGCAGAAAAAACCCTTTCAAATATTGAATCCTTGAAAAAGGGAATAGAATCTTCTATAAAATCTGTTTTTGATATAAATCTCTCGATAGTAATGCAGATATGAGCGAAAAGAATAAATAAAGGAGATATTTCTCAAAGTATGGTGATTTTTTGAAAAAGATATTATTTTTTCTGATGGCAGTATTTATTGTAGCCTGCGCCCCTGGAAAGGATTTTGAGCAGGGTGTTTTAAATCTGAATGAGATAAACTCAAAATACGGAACAACAATGGAAACTTACCCTGACACCGTGGAAAAAATGTCAGCCATGATTGATGAGATGTCAAAACTGAAATCTTCTGGTTTAAACGCAGGCAGTAAGCCATTTAGCTATGTCTTGAATTACAGGATTTTGAACCTTGAAGCTGAAAAATTGTATTCTGAAAGCCAGAAGTATGGCACTGTAGGGAGCACTGCGTCAGGTTTTTCATGTAAGCCAAGGCCGCTGATACTTGAATCTGCTGACTTAAGGCAAAAATCTGCATTGAAGGCTTTTGAGGCCGTTGACGTTATCAGAAAAATCGTCAATGAATACCCTAAAGAAGCTTCTTCGCTTGGTTTTTCAGAAAAAAACGCATTGTTCCTCAACGCAACGTTTTATGAAATAGAAAAGCAGGCAAAAAAAGATATTAGCTTAATGAACAATCTCTGCACTGAAAACAAAACATTGGAATTTTACAGGCAGGAATTCAAAAGCAAAAAGCTAATGAGTAATGAGGAAATAGAAAAAATTACTTACAGCGATGCAGTTATAGCATGGAAAAAAGAAAGAGGTTACAACTAAAATGGAATTAAAAATGCCAAGCAGTGTGGAAGATTGTGTGTATTTTACAAACAGAACGATAGGCTCCGGAAGGGCAATAGCCTGGGCCTTCAGGAAAGAGTGTCCTAAGTGCAAAAAAGGAGCCGTTGGAAAGCCTATGAAGAAAAACGGCAAGATAGACAAAAAAGCAGAAATCTGCAAGTGCAATTCCTGCGGGTATGAAGAGCCAACCGAACAGGCAGAGTCCGGGCTTGTGCTTAACGTGGATTACAAGTGCCCTCACTGCGGCAACGAAGGCCAGACAACAACAGAATACAAAAGAAAGACCTTTGAAGGAGTCCCATCATATATCTTTGAGTGCACCAAGTGCAAAAAAAAGATAGGCATCACAAAGAAGCTGAAGGAGCCTAAGAAAAAGAAAATTGCTGATGCAGTGGAAGAATAAATCATCTACAAGCAAAACATCGCAATTTTAACATTTTATTAATAATTCCTAAAACTGAATAAAAACACCAAGAACCATATTCATTATCTTCTGGGCAATCATATATATCAGGAAAGAAACTGCCATAAATATAGGTATATACTTAATTCCAGATTTTACATTTCCTTTCTTTATTACCGATATCATCAGCGCAGAAAAAAATGCCGACAGTCCAAGAGAAACATATCCGAATATTGTGAAATCTCCTATTGAAACTCCTGAGCCGGAAAAGCTTATCGGAACTCCGACACTGGAAGCTGAATCAAGATTCCCCCCTAAAGATGAGCTTATTCCCTGCACCACATTTATCAATACTCCTGAAAGCGCAAAAAGAAACGGTGCAGCAACTATTGTTGAAAATGTTATGAATATTACATAAGTTGTGACATTAGCAGACATCTCTTTCATTAATGCCTTCTGCTGCTGTATGTCATCGGCAATCCTGTTAAGAAGCTCCCCTATTTTTCCCCCTGCCTCCAATCCTTCATTTATCATGTTCACTGTTCTTTTAAGCGTGACTGAATCGTATCTTGCCGCAAATCTCTCTAGAGCCGTTTTTAAATCAACGCCAGCCATTGTTTCTTTCGCAATCATCTCTATTTCTTTTGCAAGCACACCGAACCTAGGCCTTACTGCATACCACAGTGCCCTGTCAATCGGCATTCCTGCGTTTATGTTTGAAGCTGCAAGCTGCAGAAAATCCGGCAGAACTTCTTCAACATCTGTTTTTCTTTTGAAAATTCTGTAGTCGACCAGAATATAGAACCCAATCCAGATTGCAAACCACAGAAATAGAAATACAAAAACCCAAACCAGTAGCATCCATGCTGCAATCTTTGACCAGGTTATGCCATAATTCGATGATAAGAAGTACACAAGATAAAGAGAAATCGCAAGATTAATTCCTATTGCCGCATTAAAGAATATCTTTGATAGTTCTTTTGTGTTTATGTCAAATCCGGCTCTTTCTATGCTGCTTTTTAGCCTTTGCTTTTTCTCCTGTGCCTTCAGTTTTTTGTCCTCAGACTTCTTGGCATCCTGATTTTCATTATCTTTCTTTTCCTGATTTTGTTTGTGATTATTCTCTTTTTCATGCTTCCTGAAAAAAAATTTGAAGTCCATTTTAGAATTCTGCAGCGGGCCTTGAAAATTTCACAAGTGAGATGAACATAATCTGCACAATTGCAAGCGCTCCTGCAAGCACCATCAATATTGTAAGGCTTAGCTCAAACTTGATAAATGAAGATAATATTATCAGCATAGTAACGCCAAGAGACGGAAGTATTACTGCAACCATCATGTAAAACATTGCTAATGGATTCAGTTTTTTGCCGTATTTGTTTATTTCTGTTATCTGGTCTTTAGTTATGTTTTCTATGACAGAATACAATGACTTGGCTATGTCTGATCCGGTTCTTATGGAATTGATTATCTGCCACAGTATTCTCCTTAAGTCGTTTGACGGAACAAACTCTACTGCATCATTGAGCGCATCTTCCATGCTTGTTCCAAGATCAATCTTGTCAACCACTTCTTTGAAGTATTTTCCAGTCACTCCAAAATTCTTTGACACGTTTGTCATCGCATTGTACAGCGGAACTCCCGATTCAAGCTCTATAATTATGAACCTGCCGACAAAAACTATCTCCTTTGCCACTTCTTTCTCTTTCTTGAGTATCTTTGAATCAGGGAGCTTGAGCATATATGAGAACATGACAAAAAATATTATTGGAAAAAACAGCAGGAATACTGGCTTGAAAATGCCTATTTTTGCGATGAGGAGGAAAATTGCAGTGAGCAATCCAATCGTCATGTACACTGCAGAAACAAATGTTTTCTTTATGAAATCTTCAGGCTTGTCGGCCATGCCTGCCTGCTTGAGCTTGAGCTTTAGCGCAGGGAAAAACTTGGACATCCTCTGAAAAAGTATCCCTGTTTTTCTTTCCATTGAATTAAGCCTCTAGCATCTTATTCTTTTTAACGTGGCTCATCAGGTTTTCCTTGTCGGTGTAATATTCTGCCATGACCCTTCCGACCCCGTCTACTGTATTTATGTTATTTTTCACAAGCCACTTAAGGACATTTTCCTTGTCAATTAATGCTCTCTTGATCTCATTCCTTGTCAGGCCTGTAAAAAGCTCAATTGTTTTCATTAGTGCTTTTGATTCAGACACTTTTCTGAATTTGTTTGCCTTGATGTCCAGCTGGATGAGCACATTTGGCTCTGCATTTGGGAGTATTTCTGCAATCTGGAATGTCTTTCTTGCGCCAGTTCTCCTGTTCCTGTACTGGACAATAATCATAGAAATGGCAGGCAGCATCAGTTTTGGAATCTCTATTGGCGCATTTGTCAGCCTTGTAACAACTTCGTATGCGTCATTTGCGTGGACAGTCGCATAAACTGAATGCCCGGTGTGGATTGCCTCAAAAAGTACCTCTGCTTCCCTTTTCCTTCTTATCTCTCCGACAAGAATTCTGTCAGGCCTCATTCTTAATGAATTTACCAGGAGATCAAGCATTGCCACCTCTCCCTTTCCTTCAGGATTTGGAAGCCTTGTAATCATAGGAACCCAGTGCAGAAACTTTGGCAGCTGGATTTCTCTTGTGTCTTCTATGCTTATTATTCTCTGGTTAGGCGGAAAGAAATTTGCAACAACATTAAGCATTGACGTTTTTCCAGATGCTGTGCCTCCCGCTATAAGTGTGGAAAGCTCATACTGCACGCCAAGCCATATAAGCGCAGCAGCTTCTATCGATATTGTATTGTCTTTGATGAAATCCGTTATTGTCCAGGGCTTTGCCGCAAATTTTCTAAGGGTTATTGTGTTTCCTTTGACTGATATCGGCTCAAGAGTTGCATTGACCCTGTCTCCGCCTTTCAGGTGCGCGTCCATCAGCGGCTCAAGTATTGTAAGCTGTCTTCCGACTTTTCTTCCAATCATTGTTGCATAATGCCTTATCTGGTCTTCGCTGGACAGCATGATATTTGTCTTCAGCCATCCATGTTTCTTGTGATAAACCCAAACCGGCTCCTCTGCGTCATTTACTGCAATCTCTTCGAGCTTTTCATCGTCCATCAGAATTTCAATGCTTCCGAGGCCAAGGCTTCTTTGTATAAGGTAAGATGTCAGAAAACTTGCAGTTTTTTCGTCTGCATCAGGAAAATGCTTGGATATCAAATGAGTTATCGTGTCTGTGAATCTCTGCTCTATTATACCGGTGTCTTTTGTTGAAAGAATATCCACCATTCCGAGATTAACCTGTGTCGTTAATTCTTCCCTTATCTTTTCAAGGATTATTTCTGTATTCTTGCTTATGCTGGATATTGAGACATTATAAAGCGGGATAAACTCTCCTTTTTTCTTGTGTATGGTTATTGTTATCGGTATTGATTCAGAAACAAAGTCGTATGTTGAAAGAATATCCTCTTTTTTTATTTCAGAATGCTGGATTTTGTCTTCTGAAGGAATGATTGGCTGGTGCTTATCTATTATTTTTTGCAGTGCTGCGGAAACCTGATCCTGCATGCTTAATTTACCAGTATGTTTATCAGAATGCTTGCTAGCTCCCTTATTTATCTTGAATCTTTCAAGCAATGCTTACACCTCTTTTTTTATATAATGTCAGATTTTGAAAAATGAAGTAAGCTTCTTAAGTTCATTTTCGAATGTGCTTTTTTTCTTGTCCACTTCGCTGAACTTTTTTTCAAGGCTTGCCATTTCCTTGCTAACCTCTCTTCCCTTGCTGCTTAACTGGAAGGATTTTGCCTTTTTTATAAGATCCATAAGGCTTTTTTCTAAATCGTCCCTGTCCTTATTGACCTTTTCCATTAGGCTCATTATCTCTGTTTTTTTGTCAAAAAACTCCTTGATTTTTTTGGATGCATTGCTGGCTTTGGAGTCATCTTCATTCTTTTTTGCCATTTTTTTGAGGATGCTGTCCTGGAGATCATCAACTTTTTTTTCCTGCTCCTTGCTTTTCTGAATCAGGGCATCCATATATCCCCTTTCCTCGTCAAATTTTTTCTTTATGTTTTCCATTACATTATTGAGTTTTTCTATGTGGCTCTCAGAATCTTTTATTGATGAATCTTCCTCTGACATTTTCTTTTCAATATCCGCTATCATTGACTTGAATTCGTTGAGCTTTTGGCCAAGCATCTTCTCACTTTCTGTGATTGATTTTGTCTGGGCCTTCTCTTTGTCGAGCGATGTTTTTTCCTTCTTTATGCTCTCAAATATCTCTTCATATTTTTTTTGCTCTCTTGTTATGTCTTTTGAGTATTCATCAATTCTTAATTTTGCATCTTTTCTTTGCTCCATGAGCTGTTTTTGCAGATCTTGCTTCATCTGGTGGAACTTATCCAATTCCTTCATATCTTCCCTTACTTCATCAAGCTCCACCCCTATATCTCCCTTAAAGCTGTTAAAGTCCTCTTTTATCTTCTTAATGTCTTCAGCCTGTTTTTCCAGGAAGCTTAAGTTAACCTCTGCTTTCCTTACAAAAATGTCTTTTTTGCTTTCAAATTCCTTTGCCTTGGACTCCACTTCCTTCTTGGTTATTTTCTTCTCAACTAAAAACGGCTTTGTCAGCTTGTACTCTATGCTGATTATACCCTCTTCCTCAAGAAAATCCGACCACTCCTGTATGACTGATTCGCCTACTCCAAGCTCCTTGGCAGCATCGGCAAGAGCTATTCTGCCTTTATTTTTTATAAGATTGACTAGTTTGTCTACCCCTGTTTCTATTACTCCGCTGTCTATTGGCATGGTAAAATTCTCTTTTTAGTTGTTTAAAAAGGTTATGTTTTTATTGTAAATTCGTGGGTTTGATACCCTGTGCTTTAGCACGAATTTACAATCCCGCAGACTTGCCTATTAATTACGAGGCACAATCAAAAACCCGACTTTTAAGTCGGGGATTGTGCCAAGTGGCAAGTCTACGTTATCCCACCGTAACCTTTTTAAAGCGTCATCGTATCCCAATACATGGACGGCCATAGGGGCCTGGTTCACCCGATCCCATCCCGAACTCGGAAGTTAAACAAGCCTCCGTTTCCAGTCGTACTGCACTCCGTGCGGGAGCCTGGGAAAGCTGTCCACCTTTTCTAATTTTTCTGATAATTCTTCAAATCACTTAAACTGTGTATATGGACTTCCTTTTCAGAGCTTAAATGCCCGTTTAGCATTCCTTTCTGCGCAAGCTCCGGGAATATGTCAAGCTCCAGGCTTGATCCTGAATACTCAAGCATTTGCGGCTCTGTCACAAATATCGGGGAAAACACAAGATAAATATCTGATTTTTTTGATTTCTGCGTAAAAGCAAGGACTTTAGTTCCCTCTACTTTTACAGTGCCTTTCTCGCTTGGCTTTGATGATGTTGTCAGCATTATTGTTGCCATGGAATTCTGCTTTATATGGTCATTCCAGAGCTCTTCTATGTTTATCTTGTCGAATATGACATCCCCATAAACCACAAGAAAGCTCGTGTTTATCTTGCCCTTGATGTGCCTGAGCGAATCTGCAGTTCCTCTTGAGGATTTTTCTTCTATGTAAATTACCTTAACGCCATAGTCTGTTCCGTCTTTAACCATCTCAAATATTTTTGTTAGGATTTCGTGCCTTGCAACTATAAAAATAGTCTTAAAGCTGCTCTCCCTGAGTTTTTTCAGTGCGAGCTCTATGACACTCTTGCCTTTAATTTTTGCAGTTGGCCTGTATTCTTCTTTGGATATTCTCAGGTGACCTACATCGCCGCCAAGGAGGATTACTGCAGCTTTGTTCTCTCCGAGTGAGTTCTTAACAAGATGCTCAATTGCCTGCGATCTGTTTCTTATATACACATTGTCTATGATGGAATCTATCTCCCCCAAAATCTTCTCATTTATCGTTATTGATATTTTTGATTTCGACATTTTATTGGGTTTTTGAATTAAATTGGCTTTTCCGTGCCATTCATGGCACATTCGCCGATAAATGCTTTGCATTTTCGGTCGTGCTCAAAAATCTTTGATTTTTGACATTTGATGAAACTTTTTCACAAAAAGTTTCCCGCACTCAACTGACGGAACAGTTGACATGGTACGATAAAGTAGGATAAGGGTAAGATATTTAAATAAGTTTCCGTTCTGGAATGCTATGAGAATAGCAGTAGCAGGCGCAGGGTATGTCGGACTGGTAACAGCAGCGTGTTTCGCAGAGCTTGGCAACGACGTTTATTGCGTAGATATAGATGAAAATAAGATAGACAAGCTAAAAAAAGGAGAGATACCGTTCTATGAGCCCGGGTTAGGTGAGATTGTAATAAAAAACAGGGAAAGACTCCATTTTACAGTGGATTTAAAGGATGCAATAAAAAAGTCAGATATCATCTTCATATGCGTTGGAACCCCTCCAAAAGAAAATGGAGAAGCTGATTTAAGCTATGTTGAAGATGTTGCAAGGACAATAGCAGAAGTGATGGATTCTTACAAGGTGATTGTTGAAAAAAGCACTGTCCCTGTAAAAACCGGTGAAAAGGTTGCAAAGTCAATAAAAGACTACAATGTGCATAAAGTTGAGTTTGATGTTGTCAGCAACCCTGAATTTCTGAGAGAAGGCAGCGCAATAGGCGATTTCATGAATCCGGACAGGATAGTCATAGGCACTGAAAGTGAAAGGGCAAAAACCATGATGAGGAATCTGTACGAGCCGCTTAAGGCGCATATAGTATTTACAGATATAAAAAGCGCTGAAATAATAAAGCACGCTTCAAATTCTTTTCTTGCAGCAAAAATTTCTTTCATAAATGCAATAGCAAACATATGCGAATTGGCCGGCGCAGATGTGGAAAAGGTTGCAGAGGGAATGGGGCTTGACAAGAGAATAGGACGCCAGTTCCTGAATGCAGGCATCGGCTATGGTGGTTTTTGCTTTCCAAAAGATGCAGAAGCTTTCATCAAGATATCAGAAAAACTGGGCTACGATTTCAAGATGCTGAAAGCGGTGCAGGAAATAAACAGTTTTCAAAAAAAGCATTTTGTAAAAAAAATTGAAAAGGCTTTGTGGGTTGTCAAAGGAAAAACGATAGGTGTCCTCGGCCTTGCGTTCAAGAAAGATACTGATGACATGAGATTTGCCCCTTCAATTGATATAATAAGCGACCTTCAGAAAGAAGGGGCTAAAATAAAGGTATATGATCCGGAAGCAATGGAAAATGCAAAATCCTTCCTAAAAAGTATTGTTTACTGCAATAGCCCTTATGATGCTGCAAAAGACACAGATATGCTTTTAATATTGACTAACTGGAATGAATTTAGCGGGCTGGATTTCAAAAAAATAGGAGATTTAATGAAAAATAAGATTATAGTGGATGGACGGAATATGTACAGCCCGGATGAAATGAAAGAACATGGATTCAGGTACATAAGCATCGGCAGGAGGGAAGTGTAATGGAAGCAATAATATTGGCAGCAGGGTATGCAACACGCCTTTACCCGCTTACTGAGAACATCCCAAAGCCGCTTCTTACAGTAGCCGGCAAGCCGATGGTTGAGCACATAATAAAAAAGATAGAGGATGCAGGCGATATAAGCAGAATCTGCATTGTTACAAATAATAAATTTGAAAATCACTTTAAAAGATGGCTTGAAGGGTTTGATGCAAAAACCCCGATAGAGATAGTAAACGACGGCTCAAAAAGCAATGAAGACAGGCTTGGCGCACTCGGGGATGTTAACTATGTAATCAGCGCCAAAAGCATAGGGGAAGATTTTCTCGTTATAGCCGGGGATAATTTATTTGAGCTTTCCCTTAAAGACGCTTTAAATTTTTTCAGGAAAAAAAAGTCAAGCACTATAGTTTTATACGATGTAAAAGATTTGCAGCTGGCAAGGCAGTATGGCATTGTTGAAGTGGAAAATGATATTGTTGTTAATTTTGAAGAAAAGCCAATCTCTCCAAAGTCAACGCTCGCTTCAACAGGAATATATTTTTTCCCTAAAAAAGCAATACCATTGATAAAAAAATATATAGAGCAGGGGAACAATCCTGACAAGACCGGAAGTTTTATAGAATGGCTTCACAAAAGAGAAACTGTTTATTCATTCACAACAGAAAAAAAATGGTATGACATAGGGAGCATTGATCAGCTTCAAAAAGCAGACAAAGAGTATAAAACAAAATGAAAACTGTATTGATAACCGGGGGCGCTGGATTCATAGGCAGTCACCTATGCGAATTTCTTCTTGACAAAAAGTATAAGGTTATTGCAGTTGACAATCTTGTTACCGGGGACTTAAAAAATATAAGCCATCTTAGGGAAAGAAAAGAATTCCAGTTCATACACCATGATGTCAGCAAGCACCTCGTGATAAACGAGCCTTTGGACTTTGTGCTTCATTTCGCGAGCCCTGCGAGCCCGATTGACTATCAGAAGATACCAATACAGACTTTAAAGGTTGGAAGCCTGGGAACGCACAACACCTTAGGGCTTGCCCTTGCAAAAAAGGCAAAATACTTTCTCGCATCGACATCTGAAGTTTACGGAGATCCCCTTGTTAATCCGCAGCCTGAATCTTACTGGGGCAACGTAAATCCAATAGGAATAAGGGGATGTTACGATGAAGCCAAGCGCTTTTCAGAGGCGCTTGTGATGGCCTACCACAGAATCCACAAGATTGACACAAAGATAGTAAGGATATTCAACACATACGGCCCAAGAATGAGAAAAGAAGACGGAAGAGTTGTTCCAAACTTCATAAATCAGGCTCTGAAGAATAAGCCCATAAGTGTCTATGGAAATGGAAGCCAGACAAGAAGCTTCTGCTATGTAAGTGATCTTGTTGACGGCATTTACAGGCTTATGATTTCTGATTTGAATGAGCCTATTAACTTGGGAAACCCTGAAGAGCATACTATTCTTGAGTTTGCTGAGATTATCAAAGAGCTTACAAAAAGCAAAAGCAAGATTATTTTTGAGGAGCTTCCACAGGATGATCCGAAGCAGAGATGCCCTGATATTTCTAAAGCAAAGAAACTTCTTAAGTGGGAGCCAAAAGTAGAATTGAGAGAAGGATTAAAAAAAACCGTAGAATGGTTTGCCGATAATTAACAATATTTAGGGCTTAATATATTTTTCTTTAGACCAATATTTATGGGCAGAATATATCTGCTGGAAGGCATTCATGCTGACTATTGCCACAAACCATAATGCAATAACCGGCTTGCCAATAAGTATCAAAAGCCCGAAGATGTTGCTCACAATCAAAGTAAACGGGAATATATATTTATATCTCGATTCCCCGAATAAAGTCGCGTCTTCCTTGAATTTAAAGAATACCCTCTTTGTTTCTGATATGTACGATGCAAAAATCCACATAAAGCCGGCTATGTTGCCAAGTATCAAATAAACTGGGTCGCCTGTTGTTTTGTAAACACCCAAAGTTGCTCCAAAAACAAACAAAAACCTGTGTATTTTATTGCTGAATTTGTCGAACCAGCTGCCCACCATTGTCTGGTTGCCGGTATGCCTGGCGATTGCCCCGTCAATATGGTCAAGTATGATGGTTAGCTGGAAAAAAATATAGCCAGCAGCTAGAAATTTCCATTGTCCAAATGAAAAATATATGCATGCAGCCAGCGATGTTATTATGCTCAATATTGAAATCTGCACAGAAGTCATATTAATCTTGGCCAATTGCACTGCTATTGGATTGGCAATCTGCCTGTAAGTATATTTTGCCAGCCAGTTTTCCTGCTTCTTGCTTATGCTGCCCTTGCTATTGTTTTTCTTCTGTTTCATTTGATATAACCTGGTTTCGGCATTTAGTTTATTATTATTCCTTTTTTGTGAAGGTAATCCACTAGCTTCGTGGCGCATTCGTCAATGCTGTGCTTATCCGTATCAAGCACCACATCCGGATTTTCCGGCTCCTCAAACTTTAGCGTAACTCCAAGAAAATTTTCAAATCCTTCCTCATTTTGTCTCGCCTTTCTGTAATGCCCTTTAACGTCCCTCTGTTCGCAAACATCAATCGGGCATTTTACATAAACTGTTGTTATTTTCCGAAGTATTTTTTTTGCATAGTCCCTTGATTCATGAGTTGGGGAAGCAACACACGCTATGCACAATACGCCGTTCTCTGTTATTATATGGCACAGGTCAGCTATCCTTTTCATATGGGTATTCCTGTCTTTTAGAGAATAGCCAAGATCAGATGATATTGTTTTTCTGACTTCATCTCCGTCCAAAACCACGACATGATTTTTTTCCTGCCTTAAAATTGATGCCAGCCTGTTTGCTATTGTGGTCTTTCCTGAGCAGTGCAGGCCGATGAACCAGATAGCCCACGATCCTTTTGTTTTTTCCATTTGAATATTATTAAAAATTCACTTTAAGGATAAAAATCTTTCTTTATTATAACGCAGACTTGCCACTCGGCACAATCCCCGACTTAAATATAGCTGAGCAAAGCTCAGC
>JBBSWH010000005.1:0-132668 GCA_038046385.1 Nanobdellota archaeon
TGACAGAAGAGGCATCTGTCCTGCTTGTTATTGTGTCTGAATACAATGTGTTATGTGATGGCTGGGACGAAGTCCAGCCGTCTGCGTAAACAACTGGAAGTATACTCAAAGAAAATGCAATCACAAAAAGCCTGATTCCCGATTTATTTAATATAAGTTTAATTATTGAAATGCTATTTTTCTGAAAAGTATCTGTACTCTTTTTTTTGCCTTCCAATCTATCTCCTCTTTTTTATTGATAATATGATTATTAAAGCGACTTGTGAAAATCCATTTTCTTGACATGGCGTTTCAGCCAGTCATTCCATTCAAAAAATATTTTTTTTGAATCCAAATTTCCTGTTTCTTCCTTTATTTTTTCTGATATCTTGTGGAACTGGTCGTTGCTCTGTATGACAAACTCTGCTTCTATCAGGCTTGGATCGTTTATTTTATTTGAATATTCAAGAAGCGTTTCCTTAATTTTTGCGCGCAGCAGTATGTTGTCCCAGACAGCATCCCAGTTTCCCGCCCACTCTTTTACATTGCCTGCAATTGCCTTAAGGATTTCAGAATCTCCATTAAGAAGTTCGTCTGTAGGCAGCAATTCATCTTTTTTAGAGTCATATTTCATCAGGTCAACAAAACCTTTTTCCAGAATAGGATCATTTTCCCACTGCTTCCTGACTTCGGTTATTTGCGTTATTCTTCTCCATCTGTGAAGCCCGTCTGCGCTTTTTACCGGATTTGTGACAACAATAATGTCTGTTGCCTTGAAACTCGTTTTAGGAACCTGCAGGTCATTGACAACTCTGTCATAAACACCATAAGGAGAGTCACCGTGTATTGTTCCTGCAACTACATTTGCCAATGCGCCAACTCTCATCGCTTCATACAATGCAAGCGCTTCCTTGCTTCTTATTTCTCCGATTATCAAAGCAGAATCTCCCATTCTCAATGTTGTTCTTATTCCTTCATCTGCAGGCACTTCAGAAGATCCTTTTGATAATGCAGCTGCAACTTTCATCGGCTGGATGTTGTAGCCCAATTTTCTAAGTGAACTTGTCGGAAGTTCAAGAGTATCCTCTATTGTAATAACCCTGTATTTTCTCATTAATTCTACAAGAAATGACCCAAGAAGGCTTGTTTTTCCTGCGCTTCTTGTTCCTGCAACAAGCAATGATCTTGAACCATCTATAAGGAAACTGATCAACCCAGCCCCCAATGGACTTATCATCTTGTTTTTCATAAACAAAGGAAGTGTCCATGGCTTGTCCCTGTGTCTTCTAAATGAATATGCAAGACCATCAGGATTCAATGGGGGTGCAACAACTGCTATTCTTGCATTTGCTCCAGGCAAAAATAATTCTGTATCTAGTATTGGATTTGCTTCGTCAAGCGGCCTTCCTGAAATCAGCCTTAATTTTGAAGCCCATGATTCGGATTCTGGCGCTGTAGGGATTATGTTTGTTTTGCAGTCTGCGTAATCCTGATGGACTATAAATATCGGGGTTTCTCCCATTGGAGAATTTATGGATATATCCTGTATCTTTTCGTCCTGCAGAAGCACTTCTATTAATCCAAAGCCCACAGTGTACCTTACAAGAATTTTTGTCATCTCATCCACTTCATCTGAAGAAAGCTTGATGTTCCTGTAGCTCACAAGCTCTTCTATCAAATCCAAGCCAATATTATAAAACACCTGGCGCATTCTTTCAGGGTCGATGAACTCCTGCCTTGTAGGCTTGTGCTCTGCCATTATTTTTCTTGCAGTGTCCAGAATTTCATATTTCTCCTCGCTTAATTTGAATTCCGGAGGATCCAGATGGTAAAGATATTGGACATTGTCCTGCAATTCAAATATTGTGACTTCTGTGTTCTTGCCAATTTCGTAATTATCTACTTCCTCTGCGTCGGCAGGGAAAGTCGACATCAATTTTGTGAAAATAAAATCCGGCCTTATGTCCGGGGTTAAGATGCGCCTGTAAACAGAACGGTCTCCGATTCTGTAGCCTGAAAGGTACTTTCTGGAATTTTCAATAATCTTTGTCTTGTCCAAAAGCGCCGAAAGGTACTGGAGTATTGCAAGATATTTTTGCGCTGACCTTACATAATCGTCGTCAAGCGACCTTTCAATTTTTATTCTCTCTTCCCTCGATACCCTTCTAAGCTCAACATAGGCGCCTATAGGATCGCGCTTCAATAAATCTGCAGTGATGTTCTGTATTGTAGAATACCACTGCGGAGACCATCTAGAATATCTCGGATCGTTCATCAGCGTCGTATATCCAAGAATATCTTTTCTTTTTGTCAGCTGGGAATATATTCTTGCTATCTCCTGTATCATTGACGTCTGAGAATAGTCATATTCGTAGTTTCTTTTCTGCATGTAAATTATTTTTGTCACAATGCCGGCTTCTGAAAGAATGTCCACTGTTCTTGACATGCATACAGGATCATCTTCAAGAGAGGGGATATGCTGATACTGCTCCATATCTACCGATAGTATTGTTTCTTCCCCTTCCTTTATGACTTCATAAGTAAAGGGTTTTTTGGACTCTCCGAACAGAACCATTATTTTTTGCCCCCTTTCTTCAGATTATGCAGCGCAATTTCTATGAGATGTGACTTATTCCTGTATTTTTCACGATTAAGAACTTCCTTGCCTATCCATTCAATCAATTCTTCATCGATTGTCGCGCTTATTGGCTTTTTCATAAATCAATTATATTATAAAATGTATTTTATATGATTTTATGTAGTTTATATTAGATTATAATATATTGCCTATTTAAAGATTGCGGTTGGGCGTTATTGAAAAGTCCTCAGCTTTGAGCTTCGGGTTGCCATCGCTCAGCTTGAACCTTATTGTTGGATTGCATTTTTCTCTCTGGAATGTCAAAAATCAATGATTTTTGAGCATACGCAAATCCTAGGGATTTGCTTTACCCCGAAAAATGCCCAATTCACTATTTTGATAAGCTTCGCATGTTGATGGCAACCTTCAACTTTTCAATAACGCCTGAGGTTGGAAAGTTTTATATAAGCGCTTTAGTTATCATAAATGATGAAACTTAAATGGAGCTTTAAGAATCTTGAATTCTTTGAAAGCTTAAGGATTGCAAAAGCGAATATTGGAAAATCCGGCTTGATGCTGCTTTTTGATGTTTCTTTCTTTGCTTCATTCTATTATATCATACCGCTGCTGTTCGAGTACATTGCCTCAAAAATAACCCCTTCACAGACGCAAACATTCTTGTTTTTGGTGCTGCTTATGTCAGTTGGATATTTACTTCTGATGACACTTGTCTATTCTTTTTTCAAATATTCCCTGCTTGAGATAGTAAAGTCGCTGTTTCAGAAGAAATCTTTTTCATTTGCGAGATTATGGAATTTTTGCCTGATGAACATAATTATAATACTGCCTACATTCCTAATTTTCAACGCAGTATTGGGCGGAGTAAAAGAAGCTTACAGGCCCTATGCATTTGTTTTGCTAGGAATTCCTGTTTCATTGCTTCTTTACGCAGCCATAAACATTTCCCATTCTTTGTTTTATGAGGGGGCTTCATTGAAGAAATCACTGAAAGCCGGGTTTAATGTTACATTCAGCAAAATACATATTTACAAAGAACAGATCGGCGCATTTGCATTGGCAGGAATTTCACTATGGGCGCTATTTTTAATTTTTGGATTTGCTTTAAGGAGCTTCACATCTCAAAATTATACTTTGTACCTTAGTGCATATTCTTATCTTACGAATGCAGAGTATATCATCTCATATCTTGTATTTTATTTTGTAATTTTTGTTAACAGAATTTCATTTTACAGAATACTGAGGGAGATGAAATGAGATGTTCTACCACAACATAGACCCGGTTTTGCTCGGAATCGGAATTTTTCAGATTAGATACTATGGGCTTTTTTATGCAGCAGGATTCCTTATGCTATATTATCTTATGCCTTATCTTGCAAAGATTAAAGGGATTAAGTTTACAAAAGATGACGCTGCTGATTTTCTGGTTTATGCGATAATTGGGGTAGTTGCCGGGGCAAGAGCAGGATATATCCTGTTTTATAATCTGCCATTTTATTTACAGAATCCGCTCGATATACTTGCTGTCTGGAACGGCGGCCTGAGCTTCCACGGAGGGATTATCGGATTAGCTGTATCCACTTGGATTTTTTGCAGGGAAAAAAAAATAAATTTCTTTGACCTTGCAGACATAATTGTTGTGCCTGCTGCCCTTGCGCTTGCTCTTGGAAGAATGGGAAATTTCATGAACGCCGAGCTTTTTGGAAGAATAACCGATGTTTCATGGTGCATTGACTACTCAAAAAATGTTTTTGTGCAGGGATTGCCTGAAGGATGCAGGCACCCGTCTCAGATTTATGCTTCTCTGAAGAACCTCGTTATATTCGGCGTTTTGTGGCGCATTAAAGACAGAAAACTGCCTTCCGGCTTTATGTTCTGGACTTTTGTTGCTTTATACGGGCTTCTTAGGACATTTATTGAGTTTTTCAGGCAGCCGGACGAGCAGGTTGGTTTTATTTTCCAATATTTCACAATGGGGCAGCTGCTTAGCTTTCCGCTTTTCCTTATAGGGATTTACATGCTTTATAGGTTAAAAAATAAATTCCAATGAAATTTTTAGGTGGCTTAAAACTAGATGCAGTAAAATATTCTTTAATTATTGTACTGAAAAGCCCCTTGCATATTTTCATTACTTTATTTGGGGGATTTATTATGATATCCTTTTCGATTTTGATTATGAACGCATCCTTGATTCTAGACGGCATGTCTCCTGCATACACTATATTTGATAGAATTACTTTGGCTTTCAATCTTCTTGGCGGGCTTTTCACAAATAATTCTTTGCTTGGCGCAATGCTTTTGATAACTGCATCATTGCTTTCAGGCCTGAATTTAGCATTGCTTTTCATCAAAATAAGGAATATAAAAAATGTCAGCTACAAGGAAAGCGGGTTAAGCTCCAGCGGCACGATTGCAAGCATAATGGCTTCTGGCTGCACATCCTGCGGAATAAGCATTTTATCAATTATTGGATTTGCAGGCATTCTGGCATTTTTGCCTTTCAATGGCTTGGAACTCGGATTCGCAGGAATTTTGCTGCTGCTGTTCTCTATTTATTGGAATTCAAAGAAATTTAAAAACTACAAAACCTGTAATGTTTAAAGATATGGCCAAAAACAAAAAAAGAGCTGCTAGTGGATGGAGAAAATTAAAAATAAACGCATTTGCGATAACACTTTTTGTGATTATTATTTTGTCACTCTATATTTATTTTCTGAATGGACCATATATAAAAATGAATGGTAACTCTACAACAGAAAATCTGGAGCTTAAATCCAAGACAGACAGAAATGAAAATGCATTAATTGATGATGATGCCATCATGGGAAATGCTGATGCCCCTATAGCCATTATTGAGTTTGGCGACTTCATGTGCAAATTTTGCGGAGAATTGCACCGAGAAATTGAGCCAATCTGGAGGAAAGAATATATAGAGACAGGAAAGGCCAAGTATGTATTCAGAGATTTCGTATCAAGCGACCATCCTCAGGCATACCCGGCTGCCGAGGCAAGCGAATGCGCAAATTTGCAGGGAAAGAAATGGCAGATGTATGACTTATTGTTTGACAATGCATATACTGGCGACAGCTGGGCAGGGATTAAAGACAGGGAAGCTCTTCTTAATATCTTCAAAAAATATGGAGAAAAAATAGGGCTGAACATGGAGCAATTCAGCCCATGCTTGTCAAATAATTTCTTTGCCAATGAGATTAATAATGACATATTTGCCGGAGTAAGCACTGGAGTTTCAGGCACTCCGACCATTTTTATAGGCAATGACCAAACAGGATTTGCCAAAATTTTAGGATCTCAGCCTTATTCCGTCTACAAGCAGATTATAGATGAAAAATTAAACTGGAATTTGAGCAAAAGCAAAAAGTAAGATAGTTTAGGGTTAAAATGCATTCAAAACTGCCAAGAAAGTTTCCGAATACAGATTAAGAATATTCTTTCTTGTTGCTAAATGATTATTCGTTTAATCCAAAAGAGCTGGTAAATTCTGCAATCATCTGGTATTTGCTAAGGTAATCAAATCCTTTCTGAGTCAGAGAGTATGTTTTGCTTTTATTGATTTTATTTTCAACTATAAACTCTTTTTGTATCAGTTCATTCATATATTCTAATAACATCTTGTTAGAAAGATTTGACTTGTAAAGAATATTAGTCGGCTTTATTTTTCCGTTCTTCTCTTTAATAACACTTAGGATGTCGAAGATTATCTGCAGCCTTTCTCTTTTTTTGCTCATTGTCTTCTTGTTACGGCAATTAAGTTTATCAATATCAACGAGTAAGCAACAAGCTCAAGAATGTGACCAGCTACATAAAATGCCCCATGATCTATCGAAAATATAAAGTGAATTTTTCCAAAAAGCAAAAACAAAAATGCAATAAAAACTACGAGAGAATTGGTTTTCCGGTTCTTAAGGTAATTTCTTAGGTAGTAAAATGATATATAAATCAATAGCATTGACGAGATTACATAAAAAAAGTACAGCTTATTGGAGCTTAAAAGCAAAACCAGCATAACTGCAGTTAACATCACTCCATACATTTTTGCATCTTTTCTCCTTAGCGTCATATAAACAATTGTAACAAGCCCGGCAAGAAATAAAATCATATGCGCATAAACGCCAAGGATATTGAAGCCACGCGCCGCTGCCATTGTCTGCATGCTGCACCCGTCTGACATAGAATAGCTTGCAGCGAAGTTCAAAAATGACTGGATGAAATAAGATGATGAAACCATCAAAAAAGAAAATCCAAACAATTTTGATTGCTTCTGGCCTGATAAGTTATAAATGTGGATAGCATAGGCCCCTACAAGAAGAGTTACTACAAAGAATATCATTTCAAGAAAAGAATTGTAGCCATAAAACCAGTAAGGCACTATAGGATAGTTCATCATAACCAAATTTCATTGTTGCCCTTTTTAAGCTTTACGAAGGACAACTCCTTATTTTTCCTTAATAACGCATTAATAAACGTCCCTATATATTTCAACTGCATGATACTGAAAGCACACTGCATAATAACGCACATGAAAACAAAAGCACAGCAAAAATCAGGAGGACAATAAGATGAACAATGAATCGTATGGATGGGCACTTGTCATAATTATACTGCTCCTTGTGTCGGGCGGCATGATGATGGGCCGCGGCTATATGGGAATTGGAATGGGCTTTGGATTTGTGCTTATGGCACTTTTTTGGCTGGCTGTTATCTGGCTGATTTTTGGGCTTGCATCCAGCAAATCTGACAAAAAAAAGCCCATAGAAATACTAGAGGAAAGGTATGTTAAAGGAGAAATCCAAAAAAAGCAGTTTGAGCAGATGAAAAAGAAAATTCAAAGGTAAAACGATGAATCACCCGCCAAAAACGAAAGATGGATTTTTTCATAATCTAAAACATAGCCATTTTTTCATGATTCTGTTGTGCATCGTCCCAGTAATAATGCTACTTGCTAGAAGCTCCTATCTTGGATGGAGGAGCAGCAATCTGCTCGTATTTGCATTATTTTTTGCATGCATGCTAAGCCACACGCTCATGATGAAAAATCATAATCACTAGGATAAATGTAAAAATGGCCGGAGGTGAAAATATGGGAAAAGGAAAAACAAAAGGGTGCTGTTAGAATATATCGGTTTTTATTTTTTGAAGATATTTGGATAGGTTAAGATAAAAAATTTGCACTTATGCCACTACGGCTGCTTGCAGATTAACGCTGCAGCAAAAACAGTCAAGATACTAAAGGTATTAAAATGGAAGAAGACACGTTTCGGATAAAAAAATCATATGCTTATGCAACGCTTGGGGTATTGCTGGCATTCGGATTTTTTATGTATTCGCTTGTGCTTAACAATAATAACATTTCTGCAACGCAAGGAACAAGGATGATGAATGGCGATGCTAACACTGATTCGATGGCTGATCATCATAAGCCTGTTCAGGGAAAATCAAGCGGTTTTTTTGAGAGTGCAGTAGGAAAGCAGGCTCCTGAATTTGAACTGCAGGGCATTGAAGGAGCTGCTGTCAAATTAAGCGATTATAAAGGAAAAAATGTGATTTTGTTTTTCAGCGAAGGCAGCATGTGCTATCCTTCGTGCTGGAATCAGATTGCAGCGCTTTCAAAGGATGAAAGATTAAATTCAGATGGCACAGTTGCACTGTCAATTGTTGTTGATTCGCCGGCGCAATGGCAAAAAATAATGCAGAAAGCGCCTCAAATGGCAGAATCAAATATTCTTTTTGACACGGCCAAAAAAGCCTCATCGGATTATGATGTTATTTTCCTTGCATCTTCGATGCACAAGGGCTCTTATCCCGGGCACACTTATTTCATAATTGACGGGGAAGGAATAATACGATACACAAAAGATGATCCGTCAATGGCAATAAGAAATGATGAGCTTGCTGCAGAATTGGCAAAACTTTGAGGCTAATAAATGGAACCGACATTCATAATAGCATCTTTTATCACAGCATTTGTTGCAGGAATAGCAGCATTGCTGGCTCCATGCTGCATAACTGTCCTGTTGCCAACTTACCTTAGCTCAATTTTCAGGCAGAAAAGAACCGTTGTTGCAATGACACTTGTTTTCTTTTTGGGACTGCTTGCCGTGTTTCTTCCGCTTGGGCTTGGATTTGCAAGCATCGGGACTTTGTTCAGCAAGAGCCATGACTGGCTTTTCATAGTTGGAGGAATTTTCCTATTAATGCTTGGAGCATCCATATTGCTGGGATTGCATTTTTCTTTATCATTTACAAAGCATCCGAAAACAAAAATAACAGGCGCGGTGTCTGTTTTCATTCTTGGAATATTTTCTGCTTTTGCAACGCTTTGCTGCGCCCCGGTTCTTGCAGGGGTCATGGCATTGTCTATACTGCCAGGCTCAATTTTCTGGGGAGGTATGTACGCTCTTGCCTATGTTATCGGAATGATTACACCTTTGCTGCTGATAGCAGCATTCCTTGACAAATTTGATTTTACAAAGAAATTTGAGAAGCTAAGCCAAGGCGTGAATTACAGGATTGCCGGAAGAGAAGTCACAATAACAATTGCTGAAATGATTTCAGGAACGATGTTTTTATTGCTTGGAATCTTCATAATCTATCTTGCGCAGGCCGGCAAGCTTGCAATGGAAAACAGCGCTATGCAGACTTCCATAAATATTTTCATGAGCAATTTGACAGCATCTATTAACAAATTCATTGCAGGAATGCCAACTATAGCCTGGATAGCCATTGCTGCCTTGCCGATTGCTGTGTTTTTGCTAAGAAAATTGAAAAGGAAAACTTCAAAATGATTCCTTACAAGATAATTCCACCTTTGCAGATAGGTCCTTTTCATGTCAACATGTACGGGATTATGTTTGCGCTTGGAGCCTTCATTGCAATCAAGATTGCTGCGAAGGAAGCCAGAAAAAGAAATGCAAAAGAAGATGTGATTCATGATATTGCTTTGTACCTTCTCTTTGGCGGCATTATAGGAGCAAGGCTTTTTTACGTTTTATTTTACTGGCCTAATGACGTGTCTTTTGATTTTTTCGATATTTTCAAAATATGGGAAGGTGGGCTTGCATTCTTTGGAGGGATTATTGGAGCGATCATCGTAGGATACTACTACCTCAGAAAGCGCAATCTTAGTTTCTGGGCTTATGCGGACATTTTTACAATTCCCCTAATTATTGGCCATATATTTGGAAGAGCAGGGGATTACCTTACAGGAGGCCACCCAGGAAAAATAACTAATTTGCCTTGGGCAATATACATGGATAATGCTTTAAGGCACCCGGTTGTTCTGTATGAGATAATTGGCCTTTTTGCAATCCTTGGAATAATCTATCTATTAAAGAAAAAAAGCCATTTTGATGGATTCTTGTTTTGGCCATATATAACCTTGTATTCAATCCAAAGATTGTTTTTGGATATTTTCAGGGCAGAGTCTACGGACCCAAAATTTTTGGGATTAACTCCGTCTCAATATATCGCCCTGATTATTGTTGCTGTTAGCTTGTATGCGATAGCACGATTTAAATATAAAAAAATTCAAACGGAGGCGGTATAAATGAAAAAAACAGTTTTGTTGATTGCAATATTGGCTATTAGCGTTTTTTTGGCAGGATGCGCATCCAAACAAGGGAGTTATAATAATTATAATCAGCAAGCGCAAGGCCAGCAGGGCCAATATGTCGGCGGTGGATGTGGGGTTGCTCCAATGGCAGATTATGAAAGCACGCCTGTAGCAGATTTCAATAATGTGGATGCTAACTTGTAAGATTAAAAATGGAACTCTCAAAAAGAGAAAAACGAAAGCTTAAGCTAGAGGGGCTAAGGCAGGAAAGCCACAAAGCACAACAGGAATTTGAGCAAAGAACTGAAAAGCAAAAACAATTTGAGCCAGAACAGAAAAAATCCAAATGGAAAATCTATGGTGCAATTGCAATAGCTATTATTATTGTGCTGATATCCTTTTCTGCTTATTCTGCAGCAAAACCCGGGCGTTATGATAATTTTGCAAGGTGCCTTACTTCCAAAGGGGCTGTTGTTTATGGGGCAATAGACTGGTGCAAATACACACAGGCGCAAAGAGCGATGTTTGGAAATTCTTGGAAATATTTAAATTATCAGGATTTTACAAAATTGCAGGGAATACGAAAAACACCAACGTGGGTTATAGGCGGCAAATGGTACGAAAACGTGCAGACGTTTGATAGATTGTCTGAATTAACCGGATGCAGATAAATAATTGAAAAGGATATCAAGAAAAAGATAAAAAAAGCTGTTGATTTTATCTAAATGAATATGAAAAACCTCAAGGAAAAAATCATTGGAGCAACTGGAAGCGTTTCAGGCGCCGCAAGCGTGCTTGGATCGTGGCAGATATGCCACAGCGTGTGCCTTGGAATAATTGCGCTTCTTGGCCTTATAGGAATAACAATAATCGGCATGCCGCTTGAGTTTCTCACAAGGATTGCTATTCCGATGTGGACAATAGCAGTTTTGCTCCTTATAACTACATTTATCCTTTACAAAACCAAAAAATGCATTTCAAAAAATATGGTGATAATGAATACAGGAATAATAATTGCAGGAACGCCATTTGCTCAAGTACAGCAATTCTCTATATTCTTTTGGTTTTTTGGGGGGCTGATAGCTGCTTATGGAATATTTTTAATGATAAAAGAAAGAAGAGAAATGAAATGTCATGAAAACTGACTATTTAATTTATGGATTACTGATAGCGGTGATTGCAATTGCAGCATACACTTTTGCAGGAATGGTTGATAATCAGCCGGCAGCTGCACCCAACATCCAAAATAATGCCCAAGGATTCGGGTTGATATCCACCGGCGGCACGGATGATGGAAATGTTCAGGTTGATTTAACGCCAAAAGGGATTGTTAATGGGCAATTTCTTGTTGATTTTGCGATTAACACGCATTCTGTTGACTTAAGCCAGCTTGACCTGAAAAAAATAACAACGCTGGAATACAGCGGGAAAAAAATCCAGCCATTGTCTGCCCCTGCATTAAGCGGGCATCACAACTCAGGCATAATTGCTTTTAACAGCGTTTCTGATTTAAAAAATTTCAAGATAACAATTGTTGGAATCCCCAACATTGAAGAAAGAGTTTTTGAGTGGAAATCCTAAAAATGAGGAATATAAATTTAAATCATAAAATTGCAGTAATTATGATAGTTTCTCTGCTCATAATATTGACCGCCTGCAGCCAGACTGATGATTCAATGCCTAATCATATGATGCCTATAAAAGAGATTTCTGAAGTGAAGCCGATTGGCAGAAGCGTTTCCGGGCTGGGAGAAGCAGAGCAATCAAGAATTGTTGAGTTAAAGGATAATCAAGCGTTTCAAATGGAAGCTAAGCCTATTGCCAAAGACATAAATGGCAATAAAATAATGATGTATGCTTACAATGGCCAGATGCCTGGCCCTTTGATAAAAGCAAAACAGGGCAGCTTAATTTATGTTAATTTTACAAACAACATCGATATGGAAACAACAATCCATTGGCACGGAATAAGGTTAGATAACAAATTTGACGGTGTTGATGGGGCAAGCCAGAAGCCTGTGAAGCCAGGGGAAAGCTTTCTTTATGAAATCAGGCTTCCAGACGAAGGAATTTACTGGTATCATCCGCACATAAGGGAAGATTTGCAACAGGAACTTGGTTTGTATGGCAATATCTTAGTTGAGCCAAAAGACAAGGATTATTTCAATAAAGTGGATAATGAAATTGCTTTATTTTTGGATGACATAAAAATGAATGGCAATGATATCGAGCCATTCAACAGCCAGTTTGCAACATTCACAATAATGGGCAGGTTTGGAAATGTGATGCTTGTGAATGGGGAAACGTACTATAGATTAAATGCAAATAAAGGAGAATCTGTAAGATTTTATTTGACTAATTCTGCAAACATAAGGACATTTAATTTTATGATTGGAGATCATAAGCTGAAGGTTGTAGGAAGCGATTCTGGCAAATATGAAAAAGAATCTATTGCCAACTCCATTATAATCTCTCCAGGTGAAAGATATACTGCAGAAGTTCTTTTTGACAAAGCAGGAATTTTCAAAATTATCCATAGAACTCCCAATAAAGACTACATTCTTGGAGAGGTTATTGTCAACGAAGCTTCTGGAAGTGTTAATGATGAATTTTATGAATTAAAGGAAAATGAAGAGATTAAGAGCTCAATAGCGCCCTTTAGAAGATATTTTTCTTCTGAGCCAGATTATATTTTCAATCTAGAAATAAATCAAGAATCTATGGGGAAGATGGAAAGCAGAGCCAGCAATGAAGGCATAGAATGGGAAGACACGGGGCATGATGAAATGATGAATTCCATGTCGACAGCCAACAATGTAAGATGGATGATTGTTGATGCTTTGACCGGCAAGGCAAATATGGACAATAATTACAAAGTTAAAGCTGGAGACATCAAAAAAATAAGATTTGTTAACGACAAAGATTCCATGCACCCGATGCAACATCCAATGCATTTGCACGGGCAAAAGTTCCTTGTTTTAAGTGTTGACGGAGTTGAAAATGAAAATTTAGGATGGAAAGACACTGTCCTTGTCCCTACGGGAAAAAATGTGGATATACTTATTGAGTTTTCAAACCCTGGAGAATGGATGCTCCACTGCCATATTGCAGAGCATCTTGAAGCCGGAATGGCAACAATGTTCACGGTCTCACAATAATGGAGGTAATAAAAATGAAACAAAATTTAGGTACAGTTGACAGAGTTTTGAGATTTGGATTGGCTTTTTGGTGGCTAGGGCCTTGGGCTCCGCAATACAGCGTTGAGTGGGTTAATTGGATAATTTTCCTTGTTGGCTGGATTGCGTTAATTGAAAGCTTTTTGGGATTTTGCTGGCTGCATAACATGTTTGGAATAAATAATATAAATCAATGATAGAATTTTTGTAAGCTATGGAGATGAAGCATACCAACAACTAATAAAGCAAAGAACATCCATGACAGACTATGCCAAAAATCACTAGAAAGTTGAATGCGGGCTATTTTTTGGCAGCAATTATCACATTGATATTGGCTTTTGTCATCTATGAATTTTCAAGCAATGGCAAACTTGAAGAAAAATCAACAACAGTTTATCAAAACCTGAATCAGGTGCAAGTTATCGGCACCAGAGTTGGCCAAGCCCCTTCGGATTTTGTTGCAATAACTACAGAAGGAAATCCAGTAAGGCTATATGATTTCATTGAGCAGAAAAAGCCAGTTATTGTATATTTTATGGCAACTTGGTGCCCATGGTGCGCAAAGGACTATGCCGCATTATCAAAAGTATACAAGAAATATGAAGATAATATAACTTTTATATCAATAAGCCTTGATTTGAGTGAAGATTTCCTTGAACTTAGGGAATATAAGAAAAAATACCCGGAACTGCAAAAAACAATATTTGCCCAGGGGCAGGAAAGAATACTTATTGATTATAGAATAACAAAAACAACAACAAAATATGCAATAGGCAGTAATGGAACCATAGCATACTTCGCAATTGGCGCATTTGATGAAAAAGAATGGGAAATTTTGTTGAATAAACTTAGCAGTTAGGATAAAAATAACATTTGTATTCTTATGATTGTGTGCCTACTTGTGGAGCCCACTAAAGAAGCAAAGCTGATAATCTGCCACAATGCTTCACAACCCATTAAATCAGAAACTATGGCTGCACCTACAGTTTTCTTGGAACTAAGCAAAAGCTTTAAATATATGTTATTAATAACATATGTTATTAAAGCAAAATGAAAACTCAATTAAGGCAGCCATACAGAACGTTTTTTGGGACGCTGGACAACCAGCACAGGATAGACATAATAGAGGCGCTCAGCAAAGAGGTAATGAATGTTTCAAGCATTTGCAAAAAGACAGGATATGAGCAGTCCACAGTATCACACAGCCTCCAAAGGCTTGAGCACTGCGGATTTGTTTCTGTAAAGCAGAAAGGCAAGGAAAGAATATACACACTAAATAAGGATACTATCAAGCCGCTGATTAAGCTTATGAACAAGCACATTAAAAACCACTGCAGCAGGATATGCCATTAAAATGACAAAATACAATATTTCAATACAGGGAATGCACTGCAAGAGCTGCAAAATGCTTGTAGATGACATTTTGTGCGATTCTGGCGCAAAATCAATAAAAATAGAAGTTGATGATAAGAAAAAAATTGGAAAAGCCTCCTTTGAATTTTCGGGGAATTTTAATGAGCTTAAAAAAGAAATAGAAAGCAACGGATATAAGGTGAAGTAATGCACGTTAAAGTTTACTGCCCGGACATTGAATGCGATTCCTGCGCAAGGCTCCTTAAAAGGAGTTTTGAGAAAGCTGAAGGAATTGTAAAATTTGAAATAAACAAAGAATCAATTGATTTTGAGTACAACCGTGGCGAATCAAGCGTCGAGATGATTCTTAAAATAATACGCAGCAAGGGATTCAGGGCTTCGCTTGAGCCGTTTATAAGAAAAAATTTTAAGGAGCGCTTGAGGGACTTCAGGGAAAACAAAAGCAAGTATGAGCTGGAATACAGAATGCTGAATTATTTGTTGTTTAACCTGTTTTGCCTGCTTGTTTTTAATGCAGCAGTATATCTTATTTTTTTAAAAAATGTGCCTGATTTTCTCCAGAGATACGGCTGGTGGGCATTTTATACTATGATTTCAATAGCAAGCATAGGCACTGCAATGTGGCACTTCAGGTCATACAAAGGCGAAGTGACTTCAATGACCGGGATGATGATCGGGATGACATTCGGCATGCAGACCGGGCTTATGATTGGGACGATAATAGGGGCAACAAACGGAATTTTTATAGGAAGCATGGCCGGGATGCTATCAGCAGTCATTGTCGGGATTTACAACGGCAAATGCTGCGGAATTATGGGTATTCTTGAAGGAGTTATGGCAGGGCTGATGGGCGGGACAATGGGAGGCATGATAGGGGTCATGATGTTCGCAGACCATATACTCTGGTTCATGCCGTTTTTCTTTTTGATAAATATTGCAGTAATGCTTGGCCTTTCTTACATGCTGTTTGAAGAATTTGTCGAAGACAATGAAAAAACCAAAAAAGATGAAGTCAAGCTGTGGAAGCTGATTGCAGCCAGCATAATAGTAATGGCTGTTTTTCTGGTGATTATGGTTTATGCCCCAAAGTCCGGGCTGGCAAGAGTGATTTAAATGAAAAAAACAGCCTTATTGTTTTTCCTTGCCATATTTATCACGGCATGCTCTTCCAATGCGCCAATCTCTCCCCAGTCTTCTAATTCAGAAGCAAAAATTGTAGACGGAATGCAGGCCATAACACTAAGCTGGGGGAAATTCAATTATGAGCCTGCAACGATGAAATTCAAGCTGGGAGTTCCTGCAAGAATCTACGGAGACCTTACAAGACTGCAGGGCTGCTTCAGATCTTTTGAGATTCCTGAACTAGGAGTTTCTACGGTTTTTTCCCAAAGAAAAAATTATGTTGATTTTATGCCTGATCAAGAAGGAAGATTCACGTTTGCATGCTCCATGGGAATGGGCAGCGGCACAATAATAGTCGAATAATAGCTGAATAAAATGAAAATAATCTTCAAAAAGCCTTATTTATACTGGACATTCGGAATATTTTTTGGATATTTCTTATTGAATGCCTACCTAAGCGATTTTTTTTATGACATGAAGTTTATCGGGTACTACCTGGAGACTATAAACTGGGGCAAATTTGTTATTAGCGTATCTTTGTCTGTTTTAATTGCTGCTCTTGTGGCGGCAAATGCAGTATACCTTTACATAAGGTATAAAGAGCATAAAAATCTCAAAGTTGAGGGAACCCTGGCCTGTGCAGGAACTTTTGGTGGATTGGCAACCGGGGTCTGTTCAATATGCGCTGCAGGAATCCTTCCATTTATGCTTGATTTAATGGGAATCTCATTCACTTTTGGAACGCTTCCATTGAAAGGAATTGAAATCCAGATTTTGACTGCTGCATTATTATTTGCCGGCTTGTGGGGGATAAAAAAATGAAAAAAGAAGTAACTTTCTCTATAAGGGGGATGCACTGCGCCAGCTGCTCAAACATAATCACAAGGGCACTAACCAAAACTGAAGGAGTTGAGAGTGCAGTTGTAAATTATTCTACGGAAAAGGCAAATGTGACTTTTGACGGAAATATTTTAGAAGAAGATTTGATAAAAATAATAGAGAAAAAAGGCTACAAAGCCTCAGTAGCAAAAGATTTGCAGCAGGAAAAGAAAAAGAAACTTGAAGAGATTCTGTCATTAAAGAAAAGTTTTCTCATAAGCCTTGTTTTGTCATTGCCGGCTTTTCTGATTGGAATGATATTTATGGAAGACGGCATGCTTTATTTTGGAATTATGGTGCCTTATGCAGTTATAATACTTTTTTTGCTTTCCACACCGGTGCAATTTTGGATTGGATGGAGATTCTACAAAGGAACCTTTGCAGCGCTTAAGAACAAAAACGCAAACATGGACAGCCTCATTGCAATAGGAACAAGCGCGGCTTATTTCTACAGCGTTTATTCAGTTTTCGTTTTGAAAAGCGACGTCCAGTATTTTGAAGTGAGCGCGGTCCTTATAACATTTGTAATGATGGGCAAGTGGCTGGAAGCAAGAGCCAAAGGCAAGATGTCGGAAGCAATTGAAAAGCTAATTTCACTATCGCCGAAAACTGCAATTGTTGTAAAAAAAGGAAAAGAAGTGAAAGTGAGCGTCGATGAGTTAGCTGCAGGAGATATCATAATAGTAAAGCCAGGAGAAAAAATACCGGTTGACGGAATAATAACAGAAGGCAATTCATCAATTGACGAAAGCATGGTCACAGGGGAAAGCATACCGATTGACAAGGCAAAAGGGAGTTTAGTAATTGGAGGGACCCTTAACAAACACGGGTCATTCAGGTTCAAGGCAACCAAAGTGGGGGCTGACACTACATTATCGCATATAATCAAATTGATAGAGGATGCACAAGCCAAAAAAGCCCCAATACAGAGGTTTGCTGACAATGTTTCGTCTTATTTTGTCCCTATTGTTATTGTTATTTCTATTGTGACTTTTGCAGTCTGGTATTACCTATTGTCTTCTACATTTACATTTGCACTTATCAATGCAGTGTCTGTTCTTGTGATAGCCTGCCCATGCGCTTTGGGACTGGCGACGCCGACTGCAATACTTGTCGGAACCGGCCTTGGAGCAAAACAAGGCATTCTGATAAAAGGAGGGGATTCTCTGGAAAATGCGCACAAAGTCAGGCACGTGATTTTTGACAAAACAGGCACTATCACAAAAGGCAAGCCGGAAGTGACTGACATAATATCCTTAAAATCCGGCGAGAAGGAGATAATACAGATTGCAGCAAGCATGGAAAAAAATTCCGAGCATTCGCTTGCAGAATCAATCCTTAATAAGGCAAAATTGATGAACCTTAAGCTGGATAGTCCGTCTGGTTTTTTAGCAATTTCAGGCAAAGGCATAACCGCTTCAGTCAAAAACAAAAAGTATTATCTTGGGAACAGCAAGCTGGTCAAAAAAAGCCTGTCAAATGAAATTAAAAATAAGATAAATTCTTTGCAGGATCAGGGAAAAACTGTGGTGATGCTTGCTTCTGATAAGAATGTGCTTGGAATCATTGCAATTGCAGACACAATAAAAGATTCAGCAGTTGAGACGATAAAACAGCTGCATTCAATGAAAATAGAGACGTATATGATAACCGGAGACAATGAAAGGGCGGCAAAGGCGATAGCCAAACAAGTCGGAATCAAAAATGTATTTGCAGAGGTAATGCCAAAGGACAAAAGTGATTATGTGAAAAAACTCCAGAAAAAGGGGAAAGTTGCAATGGTGGGGGACGGGATTAATGACGCTCCTGCGCTGGCACAGGCAGATATCGGGATTGCAATGGGTTCCGGAACAGATGTTGCGATTGAAACTGGAAACATTGTTCTGATGAGAAACGATTTGATGGATGTGCCTGCTGCATTCAGGTTAAGCAGGATTACAATGTCAAAAATAAAGCAGAACATGTTCTGGGCGATGTTTTACAATGTGATGGGGATTCCGATTGCAGCAGGAGTTTTATATCCGCTTACCGGAATGCTTTTATCCCCCATGCTTGCAGGAGGGGCAATGGCATTAAGCTCAGTCAGCGTTGTGACAAACTCATTATTATTAAAAAATAAGAGATTGTAGGTGATTTAAATGTATCAGATAAAAAAAGAAACAAAATTGAGTTTTGAAGCTGCGGTTGCAAAAACAAGGGAAGAGCTGCAGAAAGAAGGGTTTGGAGTGCTGACAGAGATTGATGTCAAAGCTACTCTTAAGAAGAAGTTAGATGTGGATTTTGATGATTATACAATATTAGGCGCATGCAATCCTCCGATGGCTTACAAGGCGCTTCAGGCAGAGCAGGATTTGGGACTGATGCTCCCGTGCAACGTGATAGTTTATTCCAAAAACGGCAAGACAGTTGTTGCTGCAATAAAGCCGACTGTCCAGATGGAAAAACTTGGAAATCCAAAGCTGAAGGAAGTTGCTGTGATGGTGGAAGAAAAGCTGAAAAAGGTTGTTGAGGGAGTTTGAAGATAAACTTTGAATTGGATTAACTAATGTTATCGGCCTAATCTGAATTTATTTTTAATATTTCTTGATAAGCAGGCATCCAGCTTTCATGAATCATTATAAGATGTTCGTAATTTCTGATAACATGAGGGAATGCTTTCCTTAATTCATTTATTATTTTGTTGAAATGTTGGTAATTCTCAACTGCAAATTCAAACTCTACTTCCCAAGGAGCAAGGCTTCTGATGTAATAAAGAGAGTTTGGATGCTGGCTCATCCATTCAAAAAGGGACTTTTCGTCTTTGTCTGACAATTTTCTGAAATAGATTATTGCCTTGAAGAACTCCAAGCCTAATTTGTTGAAATCGACTGCTATTCTGTAATTTAAGATTATTCCTTTTTCTTCTAATTTCCTTATCCTTCCCCTTACGATTTCTATTGTGGATTCGGTTTTTCTTGACAATTCTGTCAGTGGGATTCTTGCTTCATTTGCCAGTATAAGGAGAATTTTTGAATCCAATTCATCAATTTTGTTATCTACGACATCGCCTCCAAATGTTACACAATCTGCATTTTTTTCATTTGTGAAAAATTTTTTATTATATTGTCTTGTGTCTACCATTGTGCCAAGCACTTTGCTTACAATGAGATGTTCCCATTTTGAAAGCAGAGTGTTTATTTTTTCAAAATATTCCGGGATGCTTTTTGATAGGAACGCAAATACCACATCAAAAACTCCGTCAGAAATGCCATACCAGTAAATGTCCTTGTTTTGCTTCAGCTCTTCAAAGAATTTTTCCCTTTCATTCGGTATGTTTTCCAGTTTTAAATAAACTTTAAACATGTAATAGCCTAGCTTATTTGGGTTGATTGAAGTTATAAAACCTTGAAGCACACCATCCTTTTGCAATTGCTGGATTCTGTATTTTACTGCTTCCCTTGACTTGTGAACTTTCTTTGCAAGCTGGGCATTTGAGATTCTGCAATTCTTGTCAAGTTCTGCAATTATTTTTCTATCGGTTGTATCTAGTTGAATTTTACTCATATATTAACCGATATGTGTTTTTATTTATAAATATTTCTATAAAATGGTTAAAAAATAGTACAAAGTTTAATATCTATGTTTAATCTGTTATTATTTATTGGTGGTAACAAATGGCAGGAAACAGAACGAATGATGGAATAAGAATCTCGGACATAATCAGATTGCTAAGCCAATTGCCTGGAATCAATATCAGACAAGGCAGCAATCATCCTTACATTGCAATAAGAGATGGAATGAGGCCGTGTCCAATTGCAGCTTCTACCAATGCAAAAACTATGCTGGTGCCTTGGATAGCACAAGCTACTGGCTACAACAGGCAGTCAATCTATTCTTCTTTAAGATCCGGGGAGTGGTACGGATGACAAAAATAGATTTAATCCAACCAAGGCACAATTATGCACCTCCTGCTAGTCAGGAAGCTATTGGGCATGTGTACATGCCAACTTCACTGTTAACAGCAGCTGCAAGATTAATTGCCGCAGGAGTGGATGTAGAAATACATGATGAAAACATAAGGCCACGCAATATAACTTCTGAATATATAGGAATTAATCTTCTTGGAGCGCCTTACATTCCTGAAGCTATAAGGATTCAGAATGAAATAAGCAGGGAAGCAGAAAATGCAAAATATATTCTTGGCGGGCAGGTAATATCCGGGCTTTCTCCAGAGGAATTAAGAAGGCTTTTTGGAAATTCTGCACATAACGGAAATGATGACACAACCTTGGCGTCTGTGCTTGGAGTAGACACCAGAAGCTTAACTTCTGCAAGAAACACTTCTTTGATTCCGGCATATGAAAGAATCTCGGATAAAGATATGAAGATGTACCTATCAAGAGAATTTGGATTTTATCTTTCCCAGGGTTGTGAGAAAGCGTGTGATTTTTGCGCTGCATCCAGAACATTTAAAGATCCGGTTACTGGGGATATTTCCAGAGTGATTGAGTCTTATAGGAGCCCTGAAATTATAAGAGCAGATTTGGAATATCTTGTAGGAAGGGCAAGAAGAATGGGGATGAATGAATTAAATATGTACCTCTCTAATTTGGATGTATTCCAAACTCCTGGTGCATTGGCAGAATTTGCAAATATAGTTCAAGATATCAGAAGAGAAAATCCTGGCTTTGAAATAGTGACAAGAGGGCTTTCAAGAGTAGATTCGTTCCTAAATGCTAGAAAAAATGCAATTAGTCCAATTGAAGAGATAGTTTCATCTGGCTTTCATACTGTCGGGTTTGGTGTAGATGGGGGGACAGAAGAGGCATGGAGAAACAACCATAAGGGACAGAATGAAAGGATGTGCATCGAAGCAATAAGATCTGCAAGGCAGGATTATGGGATAACACCTGAGGCATTGATGGTATTTGGACATGTAAACACAAGCGAAAATGACCCTCGCGCAGCGTATGACTTTGCAAAGTCGATGTCAGAGAGTTATGGAGCAATCCCAAGGCCGCATATTTCAAAGTGGAGAATTCCAGGAAATGCAGGCTGGAGGGAAGAAAGTGGCAGAAATTATAGAGAAGCATTAATTTCAAATCCAGTTCTTTTCCAGTCATTAGACTTTACAGCGCTTCCTTCAAGGCTTACGCATCCAGATTCTGCACTAAGAGAGGAAGCAATAAAGTATTTTCTTATGATGTGCCTGCTTCCAGACAATACGACGCAGCCGGTGTTTCCTTTAGAGCCAGGAATGGGGCCGCATGAAATTGAACGTGTTAGGCTGCGCAATATTGGAAAATATGACAGATAATTTCACAAAATCACTAAAATCCGACAGAAATGTTTAAATACGCCCTGTTTTGAGTATGGTAAAATAACAACTCAGGGGGCTGATAAAATGAAAAAGTCAATTTTTGTTTTGTTTATTATTTCTGTGTTTTTGCTTGCAGCATGCTCGCAAACTGAGCAGGCGCAGCAGCCGGCGCAGGATACGCAGGGCTCATATAAAATAGGGGTCATGGCTCCTTTGACAGGGGACGCAGCTTCTGTTGGCCTGCCAATCCAGAAGGCATTAAAGATTGCTTTTGATGAGGTAAATGCAAAAGGCGGAGTCAACGGAAAAAAGCTTGAGCCTATTTACGAGGACAGCAAGTGCAATCCAAAGGATGGAAACGCAGCAGCCCAGAAGCTTATCAGCGTTGATAATGTTAAAGTCATAATAGGAGGAGTATGCTCTGGAGAGACTCTTGGAGCAGCGCCGATAACAGAAGCCAATAAAGTTTTGCTTATATCTCCAAGCGCAACTTCACCGGATATAACCAAAGCAGGAGATTTTGTTTTCAGGACTGCTCCGAGCGATGCTTATGCCGGAGCGGTTGCATCTGATTATGCATTCAATGAATTAAATTCAAGGAAAGCAGCCATAATATCAGAAAACACTGACTATGCACAGGGCTTGAAAAGAGTATTTGCAGAAAACTTTGTCAAGCTTGGCGGAGAAATTGTTGCTGATGAAACATACAATCCGGAAGACGCTGATTTCAGGACACAGGTTACAAAAGTCAAGGCAGCCGGACCTAATGTGATATACATTGTTCCTCAGACTCCTCCAAAGGGAATTTTGCTTATTAAGCAGATTAGGGAAGCAGGAGTTACTGCACAGCTTGTAACAGCTGAAGTTTTGATAGGAAGGAATGTTGTCAAGGAAAACTGGGCAGACATGGAAGGCCTTATAGGAATTGAACAGAAGTTTGATGAGAAAGGAACAAAGGCAGCTGCACTGCTTGCAAAGTACAGGCAGCAGACAAATGAAGAAGCCCCATTCCCCGGATACATGGCCGGCGCTTATGACATTGTATACCTGATTGCAGACGCAATTGCAAAGAACGGCTACGACAGCGAAGCATTGAAAAATTATTTCTATGCTATTGAGGATTATAACGGTGCTGCCGGAAAGATTACAATGGACCAGAACGGAGATCCGATAATGGAGTACTCTGTGCAGCAGGTAAAGAACGGCGTTGTAGTTCCGGCACAGGCAACTCCGAGCAAGGGATAATCTCCCTTTTTCTTTTTTTTATTTTGTTAGCATCGGCTTAGGTTATCTGCAATAAGTATAATACATGACATCCCCGTAAGGGACTCGACTTGAAGCATAGCTTCAAGTGAGCAATTGAGCTTTGCTCAATTCGCTTCCCCCTATCATGTTAGATGTAAAAATAGAACACCTTCGCGAATTGATGCTAACCTTAATTTGAAAAAAGCTTAAATACTGGTTAGAACCGGTTAAAAAAATGCCATTCACGGACATACTGCCGCAGCTGCTGGTCAATGGGCTGATTGCCGGGGCAATTTATGCGCTTGCGGCTTCTGGATTCTCGCTTGTTTATTATGTTCTCAAGTTCCAGTATTTCTCGCAGGGCGCGATAATGACAATAGGCGCTTACTCTTTTTTTGCATTTTTCACTTCCATGAAAATTGGCTATGTTACTGCAGGCATTCTTTCAGTAATTGTATCAATTCTTGCGGCTTTGATAACAAACTGGATTGTTTACAGGCCATTGAGAAGGAGAAAAGCGACTCCGGTGACATTGCTTATAACATCTATTGTTTTGCTTATGTTCTCTTCTTCATTGATTCTTGCGCTTTTTGGGTCGAGTGCAAAGACAATACCTTTTTCAAACAAAACTTATGATTTTGGGATGTTTACGATAACTTTGCTGCAGATATGGATTATTGCTTCATCAATTGTTTTGTTCTTTGCGCTTTGGCTTGTTCTTAAATTCACAAGGCTCGGGAAGGCAATGCGCGCAATAGCAGACAACAAGGATGTTGCGCAGATTATAGGAATAAATCCTGAAAAAATCTACACTTTCACGTTTGTTATTGCCTCTGTTTTAGGGGCTTTTGCAGGAATTCTGCTGGGGCTCGAGCAGAACCTGTATCCGAGGATGGGGGTGCTGGTTATAGTAAAAGGATTCATCGGCGCTGTTGTCGGCGGAATAACATCTGTGCCGGGCTCAATAATCGGCGGGCTGACAGTAGGGGTTGTTGAAAACATAGGGATATGGTTTTTGCCTTCAGGCTACAAGGATGTTATATCATTTACCATACTCCTTGTGTTTCTTTTGCTTAGGCCGCAGGGAATTTTTGGAGTGAGGTTGCGGGATGATTCTTGATTATTTTGTTTCAATTATTACATATTCTTTGATTTACATACTGATAGTCACATCATTAAATCTTGCCTATGGATTTACAGGGCTTGTGAATCTTGGGCATATGGCTTTCTTCGGCATCGGAGCGTATGCTTCTGCATTATTGACTTTAAATGGGATGCCTTGGTATGCTGCAATGATTTTAGCAGGAATAATTGCGTCAGTTTTTGGGGCAATAATGGCTGCAATAACTGTTCGTTTGAAGGGAGATTATTTTCAGGTGGTTACTTTGGGGCTCGTGTTTATGACGATTGCAGTATCAAGAAATTGGATATCGCTGACAAGGGGCGCTTTGGGACTGCCCGGGGTGCCAAGCATAATATCAAGCAAATTTTATTACATGCTTTTTGTTTTATTAATCTGCAGTATTTGTGTTCTTATAATTAATCTTATTGTGAAGTCAAAAACCGGAAGAATTTTTCAGGCAATAAGGGATGATGAGACTGCGGCAGCTATTCTTGGGAAGAACACTTATTTTTACAAGGTTTTAAGCATTTCAGTATCAACATTCTTTGCAGGAATTGCGGGAAGCTTGTTTGTTCATTATATTAATTTTGTAGATCCCACTATATTTGACCTTGAGTTTTTCGTGCTAATACTTTCCTTCCTCATTATTGGGGGAGTTGCGTCTATAAAAGGAACTATAATCAGCGTTTTTGTGTTGGAAGCAATACATGAGTCACTGAGATTTGTTGCAATAAGCCCGGAAATAATTGGCGCTTTGAGGGTTATGCTTTTTATGGGGATATCGATTGTCATACTGATATTCAGACCGAGGGGAATGTTTGGCAAGGTGGACATATGATGCTTTCATTAAAGAATATTTCAAAAAGCTTTGGGGGTGTTAAGGCTGTTGATAGATGTACATTTAATGTTGAAGAAGGAACTATCACATCGCTTATCGGGCCGAACGGCGCAGGCAAGACCACTGTGTTTAACATAATAAGCGGATTAACGAATCCGGATTCCGGATCAATAAAGCTTGGAAACAGGGATGTTGCAGGGCTTCCTGCTTACAAAATCGCACAATTCGGGATAAGCAGGACTTTTCAATTGACTAAAGTGTTCAGGAATATGTCAATAAAAGACAACCTGCTTATGGCAAAAGAAGCATCTGAAAAAGAGATGGAAGATGTTATTAAAAGTGTTTACCTTAACAAGCCGCTCGATACAACTGCTTCTGAGCTTTCTTACGGCCAGCAAAGACTGCTGGAGATTGCAAGGGCATTATTGATGCCGCATAACCTTTTGATGCTTGATGAGCCTACTGCAGGAGTTAATCCAAGGATAAGGCAGGAATTAAAGATAATACTTAAGAAATTAAGAAAAGAAGGGAAAACTGTTTTGCTTATTGAGCACGACATGGATTTTGTGATGGATATAAGCGACAAAGTGATTGTCCTTGCAGAAGGCAGTGTTTTAAGAGAAGGAAAGCCAAATGAGATAATGAAAGACAAAAAGGTTTTAGAGGTTTATCTGGGGAAATAATGATTATAATAAATAGGCGAGCTGGTTATGGTGCCAGCGAGCACAAAAGTCTGTGCGAAGCACGGAAAAATAAAAATCACAAAAACAATAAACAAAACTCATTAACTAATAACATTAAAAAATAAACATTGAATAAAAATTGTTATAATAAAAATTAAAAAACTAAAATGTTAAACATACAAAACCTAAAATCAGGATATGGGAAGATGCAAGTACTTGATGGAGTGAATCTTGCTGTAAAACCGGGAGAGATAGCTGTGCTGATTGGGCCAAATGGCGCAGGGAAATCAACTGTGCTAAAAAGCATCTTTAATTTGATTGATATTTACAATGGAAAAATTGTTTATAAAAATAAGGACATCACAGATATTCCAACTCATGAGCTTATCGAGCTTGGAATAAGCTATGTTCCGCAGGGGAGGCAGGTTTTCAGCAGCCTGACTGTGAAAGAAAATCTTGAAATGGGTGCTTTTCTTACAAAGGAAAAAACGCTTGTAGATAAAAAAATGGAAGAAGTGCTGGAAAAGCATTTTCCAGACTTAAGGAAAAAACTTAATGATTATGCATTCTCCCTTTCCGGAGGGCAGCAGCAGATGCTTGCAATCGGAAGGGCGCTTATGCAAGATCCGCAGCTGCTTTTATTGGATGAGCCTTCGCTTGGGCTGGCCCCAAAGATAATGAAAGAGTTATTCAGAAAGATAAAGGAAATCAATGAAGAAGGAGTTACAATACTGATGGTTGAGCAGAACGCAAGACAGGCTACTCAGATTGCAGACAAAATATTCGTGCTTGAGGACGGAAAAGTGGCTTTGAGCGGCAATAAATCGTTGTTGAAAACAAAAAAGATACAGCATATTTATCTTGGCGGGCATTGAAAACCCAATCTTTTTAAATTGAGTATTCATTCTTTTTATTATGGCAAAGCACAATGTGTCAAGGACAATGTCAACACAGCATCCTGACAATGTACATACTCCTTTTTTCTCCGACAATCCCGAATTAGGGGGGGAAGATGAAGTCAAAGAAGTTTTCTATGCATATTCGCACATACACTGCAAGGAACAGCTGTGGGACTGTGAGGGAAAAGAGGTTGATAATTTTGTTGTTAAGAAATTATTAAGCAAGTACGAGCCTTATTTCAGGAAGAATACGCTTGGAAAAGATATAGCGCTTACTTTAAGGGTCCCCAATCCTTCTGTTGAGAAGAATGAAGCCAAAATATTATTGGAAACGCTTGAAAGCATCCCAAGAAATTATGATGCAGCCAATCTTTTTTATGATAAAGAAGTTGCGCCAATATTTGAGATTGCTCTGCCGATGACAAGAAGCCATAAAGAGCTTGTGAGGATTGCACAATATTACAGGAACCATGTTGTGGGGAAGCAGCACCACAAGATTGATGGCATGAAAATATCCGATTGGATAGGCGACTTTAAGCCAGAATCATTAAGAATGATTCCGCTGATAGAGGAGAACGACACAATACTTGATGCTGACAAAATTGTTGAGAATTATTTAAAAGAAGAAAAAGTTGAGGAATATCAAAGAGTGTGGCTTGCAAGATCTGATCCTGCGCTGAATTACGGGAATCTTGCAACTGTGCTGATGCTGAAGGTGTCATTGCAGAAGCTTAGAAAAGTGCAGGAAAAGATGTCTATTGATATTCTGCCGATATTAGGATGCGGTTCTGCTCCATTCAGGGGAAACTTCAAGCCAACTAACATAAAGAACTGTATTAAAGGATATCCAAGCATACACACTTACACATTGCAGTCTGCTTTCAAATATGATTACAATATACATGACGTCAACAAGGCTGTTAAATTTTTGAATGGGACAAAAGCAGGCAAGCCGGTGCAGGTTGATGAGAAAAGATTATTGCCGATAATTGAAAAGCTGACAAAAGAATATCAGAAGCAGGTCAAGCTGCTTGTTGGCCAGATTAACAATATAGTGCCCTATATTCCTTCGAGAAGAAAAAGAAAACTGCACATTGGATTATTTGGATATTCGCGGGAGATGAAAGGCACAAAATTGCCACGCGCGATAACATTCTGTGCATCCCTTTATTCGTATGGTCTTCCGCCAGAATTATTGTCGCTGAATGTTTTAAATTCAAAGGATATTGATTACATCAAAGATGTTTATGCAAATTTTGAAGCTGATTTGAAAGACTCATTGAAGTATTTGAACAAAAATAACTTGAAGATATTCCCTAACGAAATTGTAAAATCAATCAATAAAATAAAAAGTATGGCTGATTATGAGCCTGATGAGAAGCACAATAAAGTAACTTCAATAATTCTTGAAAATTTGAAAAAGAAAGAGTATACTACATTAACCGAAAACATAACGAGAGCTGGATTTATCAGAGGATTTTTAGGCTGATTATTTTTTTCTAAAACAAGTTTCAATGTGGTCATCGACCATTCCAACAGCCTGCATGAAGGCGTAGCAGATTGTGGAGCCTGCAAACTTAAAGCCTCTTTTTAGAAGGTCTTTAGACATTGCATCTGATTCAGGTGATTTTGCAGGGATTTCTTTCAATGATTTTGGATGGTTTGTTATTGTTTTATTATTTGTAAACTGCCATATATACTTGTCAAATGTTCCAAACTCTTCTTTTACCTTAAGAAAGCATTTTGCATTTGTTATTGCTGATGCTATTTTCAGTTTGTTTCTTATTATTCCGGAATTTGAAAGAAGCTCTTTGACTTTTTTTTCATTGTATTTTGAAACTTTAATTGGGTCAAAGTTGTCAAAAGCTTTTTTGTACTCTTTTCTTTTCTTGAGTACAGTGCTCCAGCTTAAGCCGGCTTGGGCGCCTTCAAGTATCAGGAATTCAAACAGTAATCTGTCATCATGAACAGGAGTTCCCCATTCTTTATCGTGATACTCCTGCATTAAATCGCCGGATTCGCACCATTCGCATCTTTTCATTGGATTGTAGAATAATTGGCGGTTTAAATTGGTTTTGCCATCGTTTGCATTGAATGTAAGACAAAACTGCATTTTATGACAAGGTTTTTAAACAAAAAATTGTTACATGCAGTTATGGAAGTTGTTTCGTCATTCTACAAGTATGTAAAAATAGAAAATCCTGCAGAAGTGCAGAAGCAGCAGATTGAGTTGTGCAATTTGCTTGGATTAAAGGGGAGGATATTACTCGGTGAAGAGGGAATAAACGGCTGTGTTGCTGGCACAAAAGAGAATGTTGATATTTATAAGAAAGAAGTTGTCAAGAATAAACTGTTTGATGATGTAACTTTCAAGGACACTTTGTCAGAAAAACACGCTTACAGGAAGCTTTTTGTCAGGATAAGGGAAGAAATCGTTAATTCCGGATTGAATGTTGACTTAAAGAATACGGCTGAATTTGTAACGCCTGAACAGCTAAAGGAGATGCTTGATGCCAATGAAGATTTGATTTTGGTTGACATGAGAAATGATTATGAATCGAATATCGGCAAGTTTAGGAACGCTGTTCCAATGCCAATAAGAAACTTTAGGGATTTGCCTAATGCTGTTGATGTTTTAAAGGAATTTAAAGATAAAAAAATAGTCACATACTGCACCGGAGGGATAAGATGCGAAAAGGCATCTGCATTTTTGAAAGAGAACGGATTCAGTGATGTGCAGCAGCTAAAAGGAGGCATTCTTGACTATGGCAATAAATTCCCCGACACTTATTGGGAAGGAAAATGCTTTGTTTTTGACGACAGGCTTGCAATTCCATTCAACACAAAAAAAGAAGAACTTACAAAATGCAGATGGTGCGGTTCTGATGCAAACTATGTCAACTGCCATAATATTGCATGCGACAAACTGTTTTTATGCTGCGAAGAATGCGCTTTAACTCATAAGGCAAGCTGCTCTGAAGAATGCGAAAAAGCGCCGAACAGAAGAATTAAAGCAGTTATTGAAGTTCTTAACTAAAATGGCAACAAAAGACGAAATAATTGAAGTTCTGAAGAAAGTTGTTGATCCTGAAATCAATTATGATGTTTGGAGCCTTGGATTGATATACAACATAGACATTGCTGACGGTAAGGTTAAAGTTCTGATGACATTTACAACGCCAATGTGCCCTTATGGCCCGCAATTGATGGATGATGTCAGAAGGCATGTTTCCTCTGTTGATGGCGTCAGGGAAGTTGAAGTTGAAATCACATTCACGCCAGTGTGGGGACCGGACAAGATGTCAGAAGACGCAAGGATGGCGCTGGGGATTTGATAAATTTAAAAGTATGAACAAATTCTAACAAAATTCGGGCCCATGGTCTAGTGGCTACCACGCAAATACAATTTGCTGTGTTTGCGTGACCGCAAATGACACAACCTTCACAGGGTTGTAGCAGGAGTTCAATTCTCCTTGGGCCCATTAAATTAAATTGTTATAACTAGAATTTTAACAAAAAAGAAATCAATGAAAAATAATTTGGCTCCCCTTATTATACGGTTTATACGTGGGGGTGGTTGAGAAGAAATCGTTTTTACAGGGAGCCAATTAAGCGTGATTCACCTCATTACCGACTTTGATGGTTTTCTCATTTCTCTTATCCACATCAGTCCGATGTGCTGAAGATCCTTGTTGAACTTGTCAGATACTTTGTACGTCTTCTTGTAAAGGTCGTAATCAATGATGCCCATGCTCTTCATAGGCGTTAATATCCTGTCGTAAAACTGCCTTTTGTTGTATGAAACCTTGACTTTCTTGCCTTTGTACGGCGGTTCATCTATCAAATCTGTAATCAAATTGCCATCATGAAGCTTGGTTGCGAACAAAGACATCTCAGTTTTGCCGATTTCTCCGCCATTTTCCTTCATCATCTCTATGAGCAGTTTGGCCACGATGACCTGCTGCTTTGTCGCAAATACAACCTCATAAATGTCTTCAGGTAAGTTAAACCTGTCGAACAACATCACCATTTTAATAGATTAAGCACTGCTAGTATATAAATATTTCGCTTTTATATCCTAGTATAGTAAAAAGTATATTAATGAATTTATGAGTGAATCGTATAGGAAAATAAATCGAAGAAATAAGGTACATTAGCTTTAAAAACAAGGCAGCATTACTCATAAAGATGAGTGAAGGTATAGTTGGCACGATATTAACGCAACAGGGAATAAATGAAGTAGATAAATTGCCAAACGGCATGCAAGGGTATGTAATAAAAATGATAATACAAAAACCAGTAACTGATGTTATTGGAGAGTATTTAGGAAATATTGGAGCTACTGGCACAAATAATATTTTAACTTCCCAAGAGTTCGGATCTTTAACTCTCATTGTGAATATGGAATTGCAGAATCTAGGCATTGTGCCAAAAGAAGGTATAACAGCTGCAGAAAGAGTAGTTCAAAAATATTTAGATAGTAAACACTACAGTGTACTTGGATTTGTAGATGAAATAGTGCGCGAAGAAGAAGAACCTGTTGTCGAAAGAACTCTTTCACTAATTTAGTTATCCAATAAATTTCTTCAGAACATCTTCATAATTGAGTTCAACTTCCATATCCCATTCTGAGGGGAAGCACTCGTAATAATTGCGATTTGTATATCGCTCGTCTAAGAATATAATTGCGCCTTTATCTGTTTCTGACCTTATGCAGCGGCCTGCATTCTGCAAACATTTGGTTATTGCAGGAAGTATATACCCATATTCAACTCCCCTTTCAAATTTGTCATCATAATATTCTATAAGCAGTTTAGTTTCTGCATCCGGCTTTTGCAAAGGCAAGCCAACTATAACCACAGCTTTCAGAACATTCGGCATGTCTATTCCTTCTCCAAAAGAGCCTGTTGATACCCCAAGAAGGACACTGTTTCCGGAATGGTTTCTGAATGAAGCCAGCATATTTTCTTTTTCTTCTTTTATCATCCTCTGCTTTTCCATGAAGATCGGATTATTGCACACTTTTTTCAGATGCTCATTGATGTTCTGCATCAAGTCATAGCTTGGAAAGAATATTGCAGTTTTCCCGTTTACAATCTTTATGACATCGCTGCAGACAGAAGCAATTTCACTGTATTGCTTGTGGCTTCTTTCAACAAACTTTGTTGTTGTCTTTGGTATAATCAAATTTAATCTGTTTTTCTTTGGAAACGGGCTTTTGTATTCTTTTTCAATTACATTGTTCCCTAAGCCAAGAATGTCCTTGTACATCTCTGTTGGAGTTAAAGTGCCTGACATTAGTATTGAGGAATAGCAATTATCAAAGACTTCTTTTGTGGCAATTGACGGGTCAAGGCACCTGTAAGCAAGGTTTATTTTTATTTTCTTGTCAGAATATTTTGAAACAATCCTTCCGAAGCCCTTGTCAGGCCCAAGCCATGCCTCGAGGAATTTTGCAATATTCAAAACAAAACTTCTCTTTTGCTTGTCCCTTATGTCCTCTCCAATAAAAAGCAGCTCTGAAACAACAGTGTCATAATTTTTTATCTTGTTTATCTGGTCTACAAAATCATTTTTGCTTATGATTGCTTCCGAATCAATATCTTTTGCAACTGCAAAGAGCGCTTCCTCTATAATATGCAGGTTTGCAGCTGTTTCAGGATATTCATATTTCTGCGCCTCTTTCATTGCATACTCTATTAGATTGCTTGATGTGCTCTGCGTCAATAATTCCCTTGCTCTTGACGGAAGGTTATGGGCTTCGTCCACAATAAGAATACAGTTCTGCAGCTCTTTTTTTGCTTTCAAAAGGAAACTATTCCTTATGCTTGTGTTGAACATGTAATAATAATCTGCAACAATGACTTTTGCGTCTGAAGCTGACAATACTGCGAGCTCGTATGGGCACAGGGACATATTTTTTCCTATTTCAATGACATCCTGCACATGCAATGGCTCCTTCATTCTTTCAAGGGCTTCCTTGGCTTCAAAAGTCGGCTGAAGATTTTGTTTTCTGGTATTTGTATAAAATTCGCACTTGTTTTCATCTCTTAATGACTTGCAGTATTCGTGGAATGAGCCGGACTGCATGATCTCAACATTATTCTGCAGGCACATTGCTTTTTTGCCTATGATATCAGCGCATCCCAGATCTATATTGAATTTCTGCTTTATCTGCTTTAAGCTGTCGACAACTATCTTATGCTGGGTATGCCTTGATGTGAGAAAGAATATTGTAAGATTTTTTTTCATTGCAAAAGGCAAAGAAGGGGCGAGGGAAGCAATTGTCTTTCCTATTCCGGTTGGAGCATGCATTATGATGTGCTTCTTTTTTTCAAGAGAATTGAGCACGTCGGCAACCATATCGGATTGAACATTTCTTATTTTTTCATAAGGAAAATAAATTTCGCTTGATTCCATTAAGCAAAGGCATTCATCTTGTTTTATAAGCTTTTAGGCAAGATTTGGCTGCGCGGTTGGAAGAGGGCATACGGCAACAAAAAGCTTTAAATCCAGCTAAAAATACCACTTATCATGATAATCTGGATAATCATAGTCACCTTTTTTTTGCTTCTTATCTCGTTCCTGCTGAATTTCTACAGGGATCCTGAAAGAACAATTCCAAAAGGAAACAATATTGTTTCTCCTGCAGATGGAAAAGTTATAAGCATAATAGACACGGCAAAAAACAATGTAAGAATAAACAAAGGTTTCCTTGGAAAAATAAAATCTTATTCAAAGGATGTTGCTCCAGAATGCAAAATAATATCTATTTTCATGTCTCCTTTGGATGTGCACATAAACAGAGCCCCAATAAGCGGAAAAGTGGTTTATGCAAAGCATTCAAAAGGCAAATTTTTCAGGGCGTATAACCTAGAAAAAAGCTTCGAGAATGAGAAAAATGAGATTCTTATAGAAAATAAAAAGATGAAAGTCAAGGTCATCCAGATAGCCGGGTTCCTTGCAAGAAGGATAATCTGCCATGTAAAAAAGAATGACAAGGTTGATAAAGGCGGTAAGATAGGAAAGATATCCCTTGGAAGCCAGGCTACTTTAATGCTTCCAAAAAATGTTGAAATAAAAGTTAAACTTGGCCAGAAAGTAAAGGCAGGCGAGACAATAATTGCATCAATAAAATGGCAATAAAAATTAAAAAGGAAAAAATATTTTTCACAATACCCTGGTTAAGGTGCATTCTTGCGATTATTGTGGGTATTGCAATCATATCCGAAAAAAGAAATATATCTCTGTTTATTTTCATTCTTGCAACTTTAATCGGGTTTTTTGATATTTTCATAGCAAAACGCTATCCTTCAATGCTTCGCTCTGTGATTGACTTCTTTGCAGACAAATTAATTGTGAATATAGCTGCAATTGCCCTTGCATTTGGAGGAATAATCCCTTTTTGGGCTGCGCTGATTTTCATTGCAAGGGACATGCTTACTGTGATAGGGGGCACTATACTGATTTACAGGGACTTGAGAAGGGAATTCAAGCCGACTGTGCTCGGCAAGATAAGTTATTTTTTCCAGATAATGTCGCTTATTCCCCCAATTATAAACAATGAGGTTGACTGGTACCTGATGTCTGCTGCGCTTATACTTACGGTTGCATCCGGCGCCTATGCGCTGATAAAATCCGAATTCAGGTTTACAAGAAAAAAAAGAGACCTGGATGATTTCAGGATAATCAAGCTTATTAAGCTTGCTGATTTGTTCACGCTTTTCAACGTAGCCATTGGGCTTATGAGCATAGTTTTTTCAATAGAAAACAGCTTTAACTATGCAGCGTTTTTTCTTTTTATTGCAGTTGCCTTTGACTATTTAGACGGAAAAATAGCAAAAGTAATGCAGCAGCAAAATGAGTTTGGGAAAGAGCTTGATTCATTGGCGGACACTGTATCTTTTGGAGTTGCTCCTGCTATATTTGGATTTAGCCTGATGCAGGATGCAATTGGCGCCAGCCAGATTAAGGTAACATTCGGGATGATAACTCTCGCCATTTTCCTTTTCTGCGGAATCCTGAGGCTTGCAAGATACAATATAATGAATTTGAAAGGCTCTTTTCAGGGCATGCCTATAACTTTGAACGGGATAATAATTCCAGCAGCATACTACATTAATTCCCCGATAAAATTTTACCCTTACATTTACCTTGTGTTAGGAATTCTAATGGTTTCTTCTTTCAGAATAAAGAGATTGTGACTATTTTTTTGAAAAGGTCTTGTATGCAAAAGTTGCCAGTGTTGCGTATGTTGACGCCATCACTATCATCAAAAATATGTTCTTGTAGGCGAAGTCTATCAGCAAGGCAAGTATGGCAGCATATCCAAGCCCGACGTTTACAGTGCTGATTGTCGGCTTTATTACCCTCTTGTATTTTTTTAGGTTATATGCCTTGAGCAAAACTATCAGCAATATTGCCAAAATAAGCATGGCTGCATAAAAACCCGTTACATATTTTGCGTAAATGAATATCACAAGAGTTGTCAGGATAAAAATAGTGTCTGAGGTAGAATCAAATAAGCTACCAAATTCCGTCATCTGGTTCATGACCCTTGCTGAAACCCCATCAAGCTTGTCGCTTAATGTGATTATTCCAAAAATAATCAATGCGATGTTTACTTTTGAATTAAGAAAGTAATATGCAAAAGGGATTATGAGCAAAAGCCTTGAAAGAGTTATAAGATTAGGCAAGTTTACTATTTTGTTTCCTGTCTTGATTCTTATTTTTATAAGATATTCTATTCCAGACCCCAATGTGATAATCACTGCAAGGATCATCATGGGGTATGCAAACTGAAGCTGAAGCAACGCAAAGACTATCGCAATGCTTTGCACGACTGTTTTTGCCTTTCCAAAAAAGCTTGCAGGCACAATTATTTTTGAAGGTATCAAGTAAAACCTTATTCCAGTAACTACTATCTCTCTCGATATTATGGCCATGGCCATCCAAAGTTCAACTCCATTGCCTATCAAAAAAATGAGAGCAGTGGATATAAGGAGTTTATCCGCTATAGGATCTATCAGCTGCCCAAGTTCAGTAATCTGGTTCTTTTTTCTTGCAAAATATCCATCAAATGCGTCTGAAACAGAAAGCATGATAAAGATAAATGCAGAAAGCAAAGGCTTGTGGGGAATGTCTACAAGAAGGATTACTGCAAAAAGAGGTATCAATGCCACCCTTAGCAGAGTTATTCTATTAGGAATGTTAAAATGAAATTTCATAAAACAAAATATTTATAACGGCTTAAATAGTTTTCTGAAAATGATGAAATACGACCTGCACATGCACACGCATTATTCAAAATGCAGTAACTTGAAGCCAGATACTATTCTGAAACTTGCAAAAAAGAAAAAACTGGATGGCATTGCAATAACTGACCATCACGAGATAAAAGGCGCTTTGGAAGTCAAGAAGCTAAACAAGAATAAGAATTTTGAGGTTATTGTAGGAGAAGAGATAAGCACTGACAAAGGAGATGTTCTTCTTTATTATCTTGAGAAAAAGGTTTATGAAACTGAATTTTACAAGGTGGTTGAAGAAGCAAAAAAACAGAATGCATTAATCGTCATACCTCACCCTTTCAGGAGAACAATGCTGCATGACCATAAATTCCAGATGCCGCTTGAAAAAATAAAAAATATTGCTGATGCTGTTGAATGCTTCAACGCAAGGATGTTATTCCCATATGACAATAAAAAGGCCGATTTGGAAGCTTCACGCCTCGGAATGGCAAAAACCGGAGGGTCTGATGCGCACTTCTCCTTTGAAATCGGGACAGGCTGCACTGTTTTTGACGGAAATTTAAGAAATGCTATAAAAAATAAAAAAACAAAACCATGCGGAAGAATAAAATTCGGGGCTTTTGGAGGGATATTAAGCTATCTTAGAAAAATATATTAAATTTTCCCGTCAGTTAGCGCATAAATTGTCAACAATCTGAATTTTTGCAAAACTATTTAAATAAATATCTTATAGTTAATGCATGACAGAAACTTTGTTTGTGCTAATTTCACAATGCTTTTACCTTCTTTTGCCTGCATATTTTGCGAACATGGCACCGGTCATTGTAAAAAATGTGAATTTTCTTAATTATCCTATCGATTTCGGAAAAAAAATAGGAGGGAAGCCAATACTTGGAAATCATAAGACATTCAGGGGATTGTTTTTCGGGGTTTTGTTTGGAATTATAATTGCATATTTTCAATTTCTTATTTATAAATCGGGAAATTTTGCCGGCATCGCAGTTGTTGACTATGACAAGTGGCTGCTTTTGGGCATTTTGCTGGGAAGCGGCGCTCTTATAGGGGATGCTGTAAAAAGCTTTTTCAAAAGAAGAGTGAATATAGCACCAGGAGCAAAGTTCATACCATTTGACCAAACTGATTTTGTGATTGGGGCATTGATTTTCACAATGCTGTTTTTTGAAATAAACTTAAAAATATTTTTTACGTCGATATTATTGAGTTTTGCGCTGCATATAATAACCAATCACCTTGCTTTCTGGCTCAAGATGAGAGACGAGAAATGGTAGTCAAATCAGATAAAGAAGGTTTGCAAGCAGAATAAATCCGGTGTTGTAGAATATCAATTTGTACCGGTTGTTTTCTTTTTTGGTGTAAAGAAGAGATGCGGCTGCAATTCCGTAGATGAAAATTAAGCTCGATTCAATCAGGAAAAAAATCTGGTTTTTTGAGCTTAGGTAAAAAAGAATGCCAAAAAGGCCGTATGATATGATTGATTTTTTCATCTGGTCTTTTAGGCTGTATTCGACAAAAAAGACAAATAGGCCATAAGCAATTGTGATTACCAAATAAACGCTATTTTTATAAAAATTTAATATTGCAAAAAGGAATATTAAAATCAATATAGATTTTCTGCATATCTCAAAATATTTCTTGAGCGGCTTCTGCTCTTCAGGCGCTATTTTTATCAATAATATTCCTGCGGCAAGCCCGAGAAAAGAGATTATAGAAGCAAAAAAATAGTTGATGAACTCCATTTTGTTATTTTTCAGCTTTTGTTATTTTTGAAATTCTTCTCACGTGCCTTTCATCATTTGTAAAATATGTTGATAACCATATTTTTGCTGCTTCAAAAGCATGGTCGTTTGTCATGAATCTTGCGCCGATTGAAAGAATATTGGCGTCGTTGTGCTCTCTTGAGAGTTTGACTATCTCAAGGTTATTGCAGTTGTAGACTGCTGCGCGGACTCCTTTTACTTTGTTTGCTGAAATTGCCTCTCCCTGACCTGAACCGCCGAAGATTATTCCTTTTGAGATTTTGTCTTTGGAAACTTCTTTTGCGGCTGAAATTATAAAGTCAGGATAATCGTCTTCCTTGTCGTATTCTAATGCTCCTTTATCTATGACGTTGTAACCTTCTTTCAGCAGCGCTTTTTTCATGAATTCCTTCATCTCAAAGCCTGCATGATCTGTTGCGAGAAATATTTTGGGTTTCATAAGAATGAAATAATTATTTTGCTTTTAAATGTTTCTTAAAATCTTAATACCAAGTCCCGCGCCACGTGGAGTGTCCCCATTGGATTAGCAAATCAACACCTAATCTTTCAACCTGCAAAGGAACGTCGCATGCGCCGAAGCATGAGCCCATCCAGATGACAACAGAGGATCCTGTGTTTTTCTCTATTGATTCCTGTATTTCAGCTGCCTTTGGCTTTAATCCGTCCGGTAGCTGCACGCAGACCATCTTAGGATTATCTTTCTTGATTCTTTCAATGACTTTGCTTAATTCAAGGTCGTATTGGTCCATATCAAATAGGAAGAATATGTGGTTTAAAAAGTTATTTGAGAATTCGCTGTATAATATAGTTCATGTATTTTTGACGATGTGAATCTGTAACCCTTGAATCTTGTCCAAATATTGCGCTAAAATCTGCTGCTACAAGATACATAAGGAAAATCTTCCCGAACTGATTAGGATTCGCTTCCTTAAGCTGTTTTTTTGACGGGCCTCTTTGATATTCTGATGCAGCCACTGCAAGAAGATGCGGATTGTTCAATGCAGAATCTGCATTAAATAATGAATCTGATTTTGTTAGGGGAAGCCTGTTCTGCTCGTCCAGCAAATCCCTGTATGCCATTGCAACATATTTAACATTTCTTTCCGGATCTGCCAATATTTCTTCAAATTCTCTTCTTCCTCTTTCGAGGCCGGGATGAAACATCTTATCAAGGCCTGCCGCTGTTGCAGCTTTCACCTGGCCCGGGCCAAGAGAAGGGTTATTCAAATTCAGCATTAATGCAATATTATCTTTCCAGTCTTCATAACGCGGCCTGTCGTGGTTTTGCGCCATTATAAGCGCTGCAACTGCCTCTGGAAAAATTCCATAAAGTTTTGAAGATGAAGCAATCTCGTTGCTGTATTTTTTTACAAATGCAAGAGAAATTTGGTCTCCTTTTAATTCAGAAGAAGCTGTTTGCATCTCTCCCCTATCGAGATATCTTGACAGATTTCTCGAATCTGCAAGTCTCCCATATGAAGCGATTCCAGCAGAAGCTACAAGAGCGCACAACGATGCAACTTTAGCTTTCTGGTTTAAGCTTGCCATCTAGGTAAAATAAAATTATTGCGATTTATTCGCAGAAAATCTCATCCATTTCGAATCCAGATAAATCTCTCTTGTTGATGAGCTTTGCAAAGTCCTTGTCCTTAAGCTTTTTCCTTGCGCTTCTCATGTTCTCTATCTGGTCCATATCCTCGTCCAAAAATAATTCTTCTGATTCCATTTTAGTATGATTGATTGCTATAGCTCTGATTAGGCTGATATTCTATTGCAGGCTTCTCTTGCTTAGAGTATGCCCCCTCAGCTATTGAACAAGCTAAACACATTTTAAACCAATCCCCCCTATTATTCGTTACTTAGTAGTGATGTAACTGGTATATAAAGTTTTCTATCGGTATAGCTAAAATGAATTATTTTCACTATAGAAAAAAACTACTTTACCGGAAACCGTGTATAGTGCTTACAGCCAGAACAATAGTAGATTAGCCTGCTTTTATGCAGCCTTACCCTACAGTTTACGCTCGGAACAAGGTATTTGTAGCAGTTCTTGCAAACTGTTCTCTTTTGATTTGATGTAAACTTGATTTTGTACTTCATGGCAATCCTTCTTGCCATGGCTATGTGCTTGTTTGATATGGATGAATCTTTTTTGAAAGAATCCTTTGCCATGCTGAACAAAAGAGAAATTCGCTTTTTTGCAATCTCTAATTGTTTTGCAGGCTTCTTGTAGTAGCGTTTCTTGGGCATAGAGATAACTTAAGGGAATTGAAATATAAAGTTATCCGAGAAATCAAACAAACAGCGGAACAAGAACTAATGTTATTGTTGCAAGAAGTTTGATTAAAACGTGCAGTGATGGTCCTGCTGTGTCCTTGAATGGGTCGCCTAAAGTATCTCCTGTGACTGCTGCCTTGTGAGCGTCAGAGCCTTTTCCGCCGTGGGCGCCTTCTTCAATGTATTTCTTTGCATTGTCCCATGCTCCCCCGCCTGTGTTGAAAAGCAATGCCATCAAAATTCCTGTGATTGTGGCAACCATCAAATAAGCGGCAACTGCTTCATATCCTAAAAGAACGCCAACAAGTATAGTAACAACGACAACAAGCAGTCCCGGAAGAATCATTTCCTTCAAAGAAGCTTTTACGCAAATGTCAACTACTCTTGCATAATCCGGCTTCTGCTTTCCGGTCATTATTCCTTTCTTTTCTTTCCATTGCTTTCTTACTTCATTGACAATGCTTCCAGCTGCGTCTCCAACTGCCCTTATTGCAAATGAGCTGAAAAGGAAGATTAACATTGCGCCCATCAATGCGCCGACGAAAACTGTGATTTTTGAAATATCGACTGTAACTGTAAATCCTGTGTGCTTTGCAACATCATCAAGATATGCGCTGAAAAGCAGGAACGCTGCAAGTGCAGCAGATCCGATTGCGTATCCTTTTGTCAATGCTTTTGTTGTGTTTCCGACTGCATCAAGCTTATCTGTTCTTTTCCTGACTTCAGCAGGGGAGTTTGACATTGATGCTATGCCGCCTGCATTGTCTGTGATTGGGCCAAAATTGTCCATTGCAAGGACGTATGCTGCTGTTGCAAGCATTCCCATTGTTGCTACAGCTGTTCCATATAATCCGCCTCTTTCGATTCCGCTTAAGAAACCAAGGTGGAATGACAAAAGCAATGCGCCTGACAAAACAATAACCGGCAATACTGTTGCTTCCATTGCAACTGCGAATCCGGAGATTATGTTTGTTGCGTGCCCTGTGACAGAAGCCTTTGCAATGCTCCTGACTGGCCTGTATGTTGATTCAGTATAGTAAATGCTTATCTTCACAATCAGTATGCTTGTTGCAAGCCCAACCAATCCGGCGTAGAAAAACCATGTCCAGCTGTCGAGGAATATCCATTTTGTTGCGGCATACAATCCAAGTGCAGACAAGACACTCGCAATATAATATCCCCTATTCAGGGCTTTCATTGGATGCTCATTTTCGTTCTTTAATTTTGTAAACATGACTCCTATAGTGCTTGCAATCAGCCCGAATGCTCCAACTATTAGCGGGAAAACAACTCCGTTGATTCCAAAATAAGGATACAACGCCACTCCGAGAATCATTGCGCCTATGTTTTCTGCTGCAGTGCTCTCGTACAAATCAGCGCCTCTTCCTGCGCAGTCTCCAACATTATCACCAACCAAGTCTGCAATGACTGCTGGATTTCTTGGATCGTCTTCCGGGATTCCTTTTTCAACTTTTCCGACAAGATCAGCTCCGACATCGGCAGCCTTTGTGTAAATTCCGCCGCCCAATTGTGCAAATAAAGCTACAAAAGATGCTCCAAATGCGTAACCTACGATTAAGAAAGGAACTTCAGTTGGCTTTAATCCTGCGCTGAACCAGTTGAAAACGAGAGAAACTCCAAGCAATGACAAAGCTACTACAACAATTCCAGTTATGGCGCCTGACCTTAATGCAACAACAAAAGCCTCGTTAAGGCTTCTTCCTGCAGCGCTTGCTGTTCTGACATTGGCTCTTATTGATATCCACATGCCAAAGATGCCTGCAAATGCTGATGTTGATGCCCCGATTAAAAATGAAGCAGATGTTTTCCAACCCATATCTGTCTTGCCAAAGGCAGCATATGCAATATATATTAATACAGAAAGAACTATTGCGAGGACTGCGATTGTGGTATACTGCCTTTTGACGAATGCTTCTGCTCCTGTCCTGATTGCATTAGAAACGGCCTGCATTTCCTCTGTTCCGGAGTCTTTATTCAGGATCTGCCTTGTAAGCCAGGCAGCGAAAATCAGCGCCAGAATGCTTATTGAAATAACTAAACCCAAAACCATATTAGAACAATGAAATAGGGAGATATTTATAAAGTTTATTGAAAATGTCATATAATATTGCAACGACTGCCGCACGCCACCACATCGGCGGCTGTCGTCGCTTTCGCTCCTCGTCGGACAGACCGTAGGGCGCGTCCCCAGTCCGACCAGCGCCGACGTGGCGTGCGGCGAGCCGAGGGATGCAAATTGAGCAAAGCTCAATTACACACTTGAAGCTTCGCTTCAAGTCGTGGCTCCTACGGAGTGGCGAGCAGGTTGCTAGGCAACCGTCGCACTGCCATTGTCGGCGCATAGTATTTTAACAAATTCGGTTTACACAAAATGGAATTAAGATGATAATAACTCATAATGAAGCAAGGCAGCTTTTGGGCGCAAAGAAAGCCGGATTAAAAACGCTTGATGTATCTCTTGACCTCGGCAAAACAAAAGCAAAAGTAACCATAGATGGGGATTATTTTGCCTTTCCGGATGGGCAGAAAGTTGATGAAGAGCAGCTGAAAAAAACGCTTAAGAAAGATGCGGTCTGCTTTATTGTAAAGGATAATTCTGTTTTGAAGGCGCAGCTTTTCTCTGATGATACAAACAAGTTCTACAAGCTCGTGCCAACATCAGATGCACCCACAGTTGAAATATCCGGCATAAGGATGCATGTGACAAAAAGCATGACTCCAATGCAGGATACTGAGAAAAAGCTCGAGAGCATAATGCCTGTGAAAGGTTTTGTGCTTGATACGTGCATGGGACTAGGATATACGGCGATAATGGCATCAAAAAGCGCTGAATTTGTTTTTACCTGTGAAAGAGATGCTAATATAATAGAGGTTGCGATGCACAACCCATGGTCAAAAGAGCTGTTTGATAACAAAAAAATAAGTATAATCAATACAAGCGTATTTGAACAAATTAAGTTGTTTAAGAGTGGTATGTTTGATATTGTAATCCATGATCCTCCAAGGCTGACGCTTGCAACAGAACTTTACTCGCTTGATTTCTATAAAGAGGTTTTCAGAGTCTTAAAAGAAAAAGGAAAACTGTATCATTACACAGGCAATCCCGGCGGAAAAAACAGGAATATTGACCTTGCTGCAAATGTAATGCTAAGGTTAAGAAAAGCTGGTTTTAGTAATATTAAGAAAGCTCATTTTGGTGTTGTTGCGTCGAAAAAATAGCTTAAGTTTTATATATAAAACATGTTTCTAATACTAATATGGCACTAAACGAATCTGAAAGGTTTCATCTGAAAAAGTTCATCAAGGAGCTTGAAAAGTTTAGAGGGCGCCATACAGAATTGGTAAGTGTTTATATTCCCCAGGATTATGATATCAACAAGATAATCAACCATCTTGCGCAGGAGCAGGGGACTGCGTCAAACATCAAATCTTCCGGAACAAGGAAGAATGTTACAGATGCGCTTGAAAGGATGATACAGCACCTTAAGCTTTTCAAAAGAACTCCGACAAACGGGCTTGTTGTATTTTCCGGAAATGTTGCAGAAAGAGAGGGAGCGCAGGATTTTAAAGTTTGGAGCCTTGAGCCGCCTGTTCCATTAAAAACAAGAATTTACAGGTGCGACAAAGAGTTCCAGCTGGATATTGTAAGAGACATGCTGGATGTGAAGGAAGTTTACGGGCTTGTTGTTATGGACAGAAGGGATGCAAATATTGCTTTGTTAAAAGGAAAAAGCATAATTCCACTTGTAAAGACGCATTCAGAAGTTCCCGGCAAGTTTAAAGCAGGAGGGCAATCTGCAATGAGGTTTTCGCGTTTGATAGAAGGCGCTGCAAAGGATCATTACAAAAAAGTTGCTGAATATATGAAAGAAGCGTTTCTTACCATGGAAGGGCTGAAAGGGATTATAGTTGGCGGCCCTGGGCCTACAAAATATGACCTTGTGGAAGGGAATTTTATCACTAACGAAGTCAAGAAAAAAATAATAGGCATCAAAGACTTAAGCTATACTGGCGAGTTTGGACTTGAAGAACTGCTGGAGAAAAGCCAGGATTTGCTGGCTGCAGAAGAAGTGACTGATGAAAAAAAGATTGTTGGAAGGTTTCTTGAAATGCTGGCCACAAAGCAGAAGATGGTTGCCTATGGAGAAGCAGATGTCATGTCAAAACTGCAGATGGGGACTGTTGACATAATGCTTTTGTCAGAAGACTTAAGCGATGAGAAAATTGAGGAATTTGAGAATACTGCCAAGCCGGTTGGAACAATTGTGAAGATTATATCAACGCAGACAAGGGAAGGCGTTCAATTGCGTGATTTGGGGAAAGTGGCTGCTATATTAAGGTATGAAGTTCATACGTAAGATATAATTTATTTTTTATGTTAAAAAAATAATCTGTTATGAAAGTAGGAAATTTTATATATTATTAACTACATTTAAGCTTTTATGGGGGTAATTATAAGTAGAAATATTGTATTTATTATCCTATCATTACTAATTGTTCCTATATCTTTAGGGATAGTATCTGATTCTCTGCCAATAGGTACGACAAAAGGTTATACTATAGGTCAAGATCATTTTGAAATTAATTGTTATAATGGAAATCCAGATTCGCAAATCGCAGATTACAAAATCAATGGTGATTTGCATGGACTACTGCAAGGTTGGACATGGAATTTACCAAATGGGTACACGATAAGAAATCTTGGTTTTAGCGGCGGCTCATGTAAATTTTCATTAGGATTAGCCTCTGATCCAGCAATGTGTAATGAGTGTGTTAATCAAAATGAAAAATGGTGCAAAGGAACGGATTTAATTCAAAGTTGTCAGCCAGTAGGAATTGATAACTGCTTAAAAATTGTTAATTATGAGGGTTGTGATAGTCCTTCTATTTGTTCAAATGGGCAATGTGCTTTACCTTCAGGATGTTCGAATAATAATCCACCATGCGGCTCTGGATATCAGTGCGTTAATAACCAATGTGTGAAACAATGCAATGAGGGGAATATATGCGAAGGAAATTATGTGTACTCTCAAAAAGCAGATTGTAGCAAGCAACAAATAAAATTTTGTCAGTGGGGATGCAACAATTTTGGAGATTGCTCAGGAGCTCCGCCAGGTTGCACATATAATAATCCTTCTTGCCCTTCTAATTATAACTGTGTGAATAACCAATGTGTTCAAAAAACTCAGACAGGATGCTCTTATAATAATCCGCTATGTACAACTGGGTACACTTGTTCGAATAATCAGTGCATAAAAAATCAACCTTTAGGGTGTGCTTACCACAATTCAGATTGTACTTCTGGTTATGATTGTGTCAATAATGCTTGTATTAAAAAACAACAAGTTATAACTTGTCAACAAGGCTGGAAGTGTAAAGATAACAACAATAAAGTCTATCAATATTCTGATTGTAGCTTTTCTAGTTCTAATTATTGTAGTTATGGATGTGAGAGTGGTAATTGTAAAATTTGCCAACCAAACTGGAATTGTGGAGGATGGAATGCTTGTGTAAATAACCAACAAACTAGATTATGTACTGATAACAACAATTGTGGCGATTTTACATCTAAGCCAATTGAATCTCAATCTTGCAGAAGTGTAGAAACAGAAGTACAATCAATTTCTGAAACTAAAGATTTTGTGAGTGATGGATATCCAATTATATTTGTGCATGGCATTAATTTGAATCAAAAGGTATACAACGGAACTATATGCGATGGAAATCTAAGGAAAGATTCTTTATTGGATTTTAAAGAAATGCAAAAGAAGTTAGAGGACGATGGACTTTATGTAAATGCTGGAGAGATTGGTAATGAATTTACAAGTTGTCCAAGTAATTGGCAAAATAATAAGCCCATATCAGTTAGGATGTCATATTACACTAACTGCATAGAAGATACCGTTTATTGGGGTGACTATGCTAACAGATTAGGTAAGGTTATTGATGAAGTTAGGAGTTGCACTAAAAGTCAAAAAGTAAATATTATCTCCCATAGTCTAGGAGGCATAGTCACAAGGTATTATATTAAATATGTACCAAACCATGCCTCTGACGAAATCAATAAAGTTATAATGTTAGGTACTCCAAATCACGGCATATCTCCAGCACTTACAGGTTTGTCATTAAACACTTGTTGGTATAAGAATGATAATGACTCGTTTTTATTCTGCCCACTCGGTCAAGTAGATATGTTTCCTAATAATCCTAAAGGTGTCTTGAATGATCTTAACATACAAGAAACTTATCCACCAATCAGATATTATACTATTGGAACTACCCAATGGGATGGGTTAGTAACAATTAATAGTGTGTCTCTTAAAGGAGCCAACAAAAACTTTGTAGTGGATACGGGATGTGACCATTCAGGTTTAAGAGTTCCAGATAGATGCAAGCAAGCATACAATTTTGTGTTAGAAGCATTAAAATCTTCCACAACTTCTACTGAAACAAAAACACAACAGCAATTAAACCAACAACCAAATACACTTCAATCTCAACCTGGGATTACACAACAATCTCAAACACAACAAAACACTAGAACAGACAAACCAAATCCTCAAAGCAAACCAACAAATGAAAAACCAAAAGAAACTCAATCTGAGCCTCAAAAACAAGAACAAAAAAGAGAAGAGCCTAAAACTGTAGCTTCATCAATAAAATCTTGGTTTAGTAAGTGGTTTGGATAACAAGATAGTTATAATTGGAGATAAAAATCTACTTGTTTTACTTTTAAAACCACAACCTTTTTTAAGCTTACTTAACCTATTTTCTCCATGTCATCGCTTGTTGAAGAGGCATACGAAGAGTTGTATCCTGATAAAAAGAGCAGTTACAATTTCTTTTTGGAATATTCTGGAAAATTCAAGGCTTACAACGCAAATGTCAGAAGGCATGGCTATAATATTACATTTAACTTAAGCAAAGAGTGGAGAAAGATAAGCAGAGACATACAGATTGGATTAGTGCAGGAGTTGATGCTTAAGATAATCAAGGACAAGAAGAAAAAAACAATGAACATGGAATTATATAATCTTTTTCTCAAGAATGTGCATGTTGCAATACCTAAGACAAAAAGCGATCCTTTGCTGGAAGAATCTTTTAATCGGGTGAATGATGCTTACTTTAACGGCATGATGGATATTCCAAATCTGGAATGGGGCAATGATTCAACAAGCAAACTTGGAAGTTATCATTATGGATCTGACCTGATAACAATAAGCACGATTTTTCAGGAATCAAAACAAAATTTATTAGATTACATAATGTACCACGAGATGCTGCACAAGAAGTTCAAGTTTGAAAGCAAGAACGGAAGAAGTTTGCATCACAGCCCCGAGTTCAAAAAAATGGAAGCAAAGTTTGAAAATAGTGATTTGGTGGAGAAGGAAGTTTCGAAGCTTGCTAGGAAGCATAGGTTCGGGTTTTTTGGGTTTTGATTAACTGTGTGATGCTCTTGCGACCCAAGCTGATAATTTATCTTTTAAATAACCAATTGGTTTTTTTGTGTCTTGCTGATCAATTCCTGCTAATCTTGAAAAATCTGAGCTCCGTACAGAGGACAAAGGAAGAATTTGGGATGTTTTTCCATCTTTAAATTGAATAGTGACTGCCAGTTTATCTTCTAATTTAGTTTCAGCTTCATTATAAGAAAAACCTATAGTGCTGCCCTGGTAAGTAATTATGGTTTGGGGAGGGATAGGCCGAACATGAATTGTGTTTGACCCCCTAAAGTTTAGATAGCCATCTGCGCTTCCCACAAATCCCATTGGACAATGCAGCGCCATTGCCGTGTTTGGATAGATACACACCGTTATCCCCCTTTTCAGATCATGTTCAAAACCAAAAGCCCCTATACTATCGACGATTTCTGCCAAGTCTGCCGGATCTGTGCTAATAGCTTTTGGTTCTACTTTAATTTTTCCAAATGTCTCTTCAAACGAAAAATATCCACAGCTCATGTTCCGGTATAAATTATAAAAATTCATTCTTTCCATTTTGCTGAATTGCGGGAATAAATTCCTTATAAGTGCCTCAAAAGCTGGAGAGAATAGACTATCCATAAAGGGGTTGAGCTCTTCAATACTGCATAGTTCATTTGCAGGGGCAATGTTAAAATTCCATCGCTCCGCAAAATAGTCACGGCATACCTCAGCTACAAGCATTGGATCTCCATGAGTTTTCCTGATTTTTTTTAATCGGTCTCTCAGAGTAAATCTCTGGGCGGAGGCCAAAACTACATTAGGATTCGATTCTAAGGATTTTTCCAAGGCAGTTGCTAGTTCCATTTTGCTTAATCTTCAGTAAAGCCCGAGGGTTACATAAATTTTTACCCGAACTTGTTCGGTATTATAGAATCAGCTTTTCATCTCTCTTATGATGAATGGCAATAACTTTATCTCTGCTTTTCTTAAATGCTCCTGAAAGGTTGCAAGAGATATTTTGGCTTCTTTTGCCAGCACTCTTAGCTCTGTTTTTCTCGGGTAAGTGTAATAGCCCCTTTGATATGCAAGGATTATTGCTTTTCTTTGACTTAATGATAATTCTGGCAGGACATTTGGAAAATATATTTCTTTCAGTTTTTCATCCTGAAATTTAAGCATTTCAAAGTAATCCATGTGCTTCTTCAGGGAGTTTACAAATTTCATCAGTATATTCTTGTCGTAAGCGGCAACATTCCAGTATTCAAACCCGTCTCTGGAGTTTATTACAGGAGCGACAAAAAACATTTCAGGGCTGTGGTAAAGCTGGACATGCTCGCCTGCTTTTCCCAAATCGACTTCATAGCTGTAGATGCTTCCGGATATTTCCAGTTTTTTTATCCTTCTGTCTTTTTTTAAGTCCCTTATGAATGCTTTTTTGTTTTTTTCCTCTCCTTCCAGGAAATGGATTGCAGTAACATATTTTCTTCCATTTTTGCTGTAATTGGAAGTCGGATAAGCGTAGCTGTTGACTTTGAATTTCTCGCATCTTGGGACAATATGGCAGTCTTTATGCATCAGCTTTAACTTTAAAATCCACATAGCTCAAACAAGCCATGCATGTTTTAAATAATTTGTTATCCGTTGCCTTATAGTACATACAAAACCTTTAAATAGCCACTCTCGTTAATCGGGATTATGACAAACAAACTTCTACCTTTGGCTGCAATGGAGAAACTCCTTAAGCAGGGAGGGGCAGAAAGGGTTTCTGACAAGGCAAAAGTTGCATTGAAGAATGCATTGGAAGAGATTGCACACGAAATATCAGTCAAGTCTATCAAGCTCGCGATTCATGCAGGAAGGAAGACAGTCAAGGCAGAAGACATAAAGCTGGCTGTGAAAGATTAAATTCTAGCATAATCTTTATAAATCAGGCGCAAAACCCAAGTATGTTAATATCTAACATTTATAGCAGACATAATCTCACTGGCGTTCGGAATGTCTGCATTTTCGCAATTGAACGCTAAAAACAGAAAAATGAAAGGTAAACTATAAGAAAAATGGCAGACACAAAATCAATCGGAGCAAACCAGATTCAAAAAGGCACTTCAATAGTACTTGACGGAGTTGCGTGCAAGGTTGTTGATGTTGAAATATCAAAACCAGGCAAGCACGGGCACTCTAAAGTAAAACTTTCTGCTGTTGGCCTGATTGATGACAGAAAAAGAATAGTTGTAATGCCTGGGCATGACGCCATTGAAGTCCCTATAATAGGCAAGAAAAGCGCACAGGTATTGTCTGTGCAGGGTAATATGGCAAATGTAATGGATGCTGAAACTTACGAGACATTTGATCTTAAAATTCCGGATGAGCTTAAAGGGCAGGTTGTTGACGGATGCTCTATTCTTTACTGGAACATCATGGGCGACAGAGTACTAAAACAAGTAAAAGGGAGCGAATAATAATGGTTAAATTTCATGAAGCTGAGGTAAGAAAGTTTAGGAATGTTTTTGTCTGCAGAAAGTGCAAGACAAAGAGAAAATCACCTAACGTGAAGATTATACAGGGCAAGATAAAATGCCGCAGATGCGGAAGCAAGGCATTCAAGGCCGTAAGGAAGAAGTAAACATGGACTTTGAGTCAATAGCTTCTATAATCTTTCTTTTGATTCTTGGGATTTTGCTTTATAGAAACAGAAGCAAGCTTGATACAAAACAGATTATTCCCTATATTCTTTATTTTTCAATGTACAGGACCAAATTGGGACTTTCTTTGATGGATAAATGGTCGTCTAAATACAGAAAATTGACTGTTTGGATTGGATATTTTGGGATTGTCATCGGATTTATTGGAATGGCCTTGATAAGCTTCAGCTTAATCCAAAATCTTTTTATGCTGTTTACAAAACCAGCAGCTTCTTCAGGCGTTGGATTGGTTTTGCCGTTCAAGGCAAAGGGTGTTTTTTATGTTCCTTTCTTTTACTGGATAATTTCAATATTTGTTATTGCTGTTGTGCATGAATTTTCCCATGGATTAATTGCGCGCGCCAATAATATAAAAGTCAAATCTTCTGGATTTGCATTTCTTGCCTTGCTTGTTCCAATAATTCCTGCTGCTTTTGTCGAGCCTGATGAAAAAACACTGAAGAAAAGGCCTTACAAAGAGCAGTTAAGCATATTTGCAGCAGGCCCTTTGGCGAATATTGTGCTTGCGTTTTTGTTAATTGGGGCAATGTTTGCAATAACCCCTAAGATTGATTCGATGATTGTTCCTAATGGGGTCGTTATTTCTGATTATGTTAAGGGTGATTTTCCTGCAAAAGCATCCGGTATGCAGATTGGCGAGATAGTGCAGCAGATTGACAGCAATCCTGTTGAATATGTAGATAATCTTTCCATGGTTTTGAAGTCTAAAAAACCAGGAGATGCTGTAACGCTAAAAACAGATAAATCGTCTTATCAGATAACACTTGGAAAAAACCCTGACAATGAAACAAGTGCATATCTTGGAGCATATCTCGGGCAGAGCACAAAAATAAATGATGATTTCAAAGCAAGATACGGTGAATTTGTTCCGAATGCATTGATATGGGTGTACGGGCTTATGGTTATTATGATTGTTCTTAATCTTGGAATTGGGCTGTTTAACCTTGTTCCTCTTGGCCCATTAGACGGAGGAAGAATGCTTCAGCTTGCAATGCACAAGTTTTTCGGCGTTGAGAAGGGAAACAAATACTGGTATTATATTGGGATGTTTTTCCTTGCTATAATTTTTATAAACATAGCAGCAGGGTTTGGGTTCTTGAAATTGTTTAGATAACGCAAAATTGCTAGTAATAAATAGGTAATTTTGCTGGATTGAAAATTTCAAATGCACGAAATTTACGATAGAATTATTGTTTCTGCCTGCTTTCAACATACTCTTTAACACGGTCGTTGATTGCAGGCTTTGCGTTTGGACCAAGAGCGTAATATATCTTTTCAGCTTCTGTGCCCCATGAATAATCACCTTTTGTCTTCTCAACTTTGTTGATTTCAAATTCGCCAAGGGAAACCCCTTTCCTTAAATGATAATAAATGCTTCTTAATGTGACTTTTGGAAATATTGCAACGTAAATCTTGTAGATTTCATACCCATATGCTTTTTTTATGAAATGGAGTATCTCGACAACATTCTGCCTTATCTCTGATTTTACCGGGCGTCCTTTTTTCATAGAAATGATAATTATTTACTTATATTTATAATTATTGTTTCAATATGGAAAAGAAGATGAAAATATAGGATAAATTTTTATAGTAATAATATATAATAACTAAAATGATTGACTTAAGGAGGGTTGCAATAATATTTGTGATTGCCGTATTGTATGCGATATTTGTCAATGCAATAATAGACGCAGTCTATCCTTCTCCGAGATATGAAGACTTTTGCAAAGGAAGGTATACTCCTGAAAAGGCTTATGCAGTGGCTCCAGTAGGCTTTAATTGCGGAGTTTTGAGCCAGATAGAACAGGACAAGGCAAACAGCTGCTATGATGAAAAAGGCTATCCAGAATATACTTATGATTCAAACGGATGCCAGTCAAAATTCAAGGAATGCAATTACTGCCAGAAAGATTTTGATACTTCAAACCAAAGATACAACCTTTACTTTTTTATAATATCGTCAATACTTGCGCTTGTCGCGATTGGGATAGGATTATCGCTTCCATCTTCCGATGGATTGAATGAGTGGATTGCAACCGGCTTTATGCTGGGGGGATTGTTTACACTGTTCTTCGGCACTTTCAGGTATTATCAGTACCTTGGAAGGTTTGTAAAGCCAGCGGTTATATTGGCAGAATTGCTCATCATAATCTATCTTTCATACAAGAAGCTAAGGGATGTTAAGGGCAAGAAAAAGAAAAGGTAGATTTATTATTAGTTCTTGATTAGTTTATTCAATGAAACACCTTTTATTTTTATCAGGGGATTATATCGGGCTTGGGAAAGAGGAAGTTTTGAGTTTGTTTGATGCTAAGAGTGTTAAACTGATTAATCATGTTTTGATTGCTGATTTAGAGCCTTCAGATAGTTTTCAGAGACTTGCACTAACAAAACAAGTTTACAAAGCTCTTTTTGAGTGCAAAACAAATGAGTTGGTTGATTCAATTAAAAATTTTGATTGGGATTCTGTTTACAAAAAGGATTTCTGCTTACGTGTTCATAATTTAGACAATAATAGCTCAATAAATAAAAAACTCATTGATAATAAATCAAATAAAAAAGATATAATAAAAATAAATAATTTAAAAAGTTTCTCTGAAAGAAAACTTGCCGGTTATATCTGGGATAAGCTGAAAAATCCAAAAGTAAGCCTTCAGAATCCAAAAACTTTGATTGCAGTTGTAATTGCAAAAAATAAAGCTTACTGCGGCGTTCTTGAATATGAAAACAATGAGGATTTTGAATCGCGTAAATCTCATCTGAGGCCTTTTCCGCATCCAAGTTCATTGCATCCGAAGATTGCAAGGGCGTTGATAAATCTTACAGGAATAAAGCAAAATGAGATTCTTCTCGATCCTTTCTGCGGCACCGGAGGTTTTTTTATTGAAGCAGGATTAATGAACATAAAATCTGTTGGCTATGACATAAATAAAGTAATGGCAGAAGGGTGCATCGCCAATCTTGAGCATTATAAAAATAATAACTATAAAATAAAAATAAAAGATGCTGCTGATATTACGGATAAATTTGACTGTCTTGTAACAGACTTGCCTTATGGGTTGAATTCAAATGCTGTTTCACAGCAGGATAGAAAATCATTGAAGACGCACAGGATAAACAAAAAAATACAGAAAAAAGATTTTGTAAAAGATTTGGAGGAGTTTTATTCTGAGTTTCTGAAAAATTTAAGGAAAAAAATAAAGAAAAAGGCAGTTATAGTTTTCCCAAGCTATGCTGACTACAAAAAACTGCTTAAGAAAAACGGATTCAAGATAGAATTTGAATATTCTGATTATGTTCACAGGAGCTTAACGAGAAAGATGGTGAGGGTAAGCTAAGTCAATCGTATTGATTTATAATTTATCAATAAATTATTTAAACTACTTAGATAATGTAATTATATGAATAAATATAAGATTATTGTTATATTAATACTATTTATAAGTATTATTCCTCTATCTCTAGGAGTTAAATTTGCCTCAGAACCATATAAAGACAAAACAGATATATTAGTACTTAGTCTTAATGGATCTGCAGAGAGGATATTAAGGTCTTATTATTTTAATCCAACCGAAAGAGGAGTGAATCAGCCTTATTCTTTTACTTCAGATGATTATTTTTATTCTAATGATCCTCATGTTGTAGATAGTTTTGGATACCCTCTCATTATTGATGGAGTTCAACAGAAAGTAAAAATAGAAAATATAACGTTAAATGGGAAGCAAATTTTTCGTTATTCTTTTGGTCCTGTAGGGTTTTATGTTAATGCAAAAGCTGCTGATTATATTGAATTTCACGAACCGATATCTAGATACTGGAATGGCAAAAATTTCGCAATAAGACAAAAAATAGTCACTTTTGATGAAGTTAAAAATTTGAGAGTTGAGTTTAAAATTCCAAAATATTCTCAATCAATATTTTATGATTATTCTCCATTCTTGACTAAAATTGAACCTGCCCCAAATAGTATTTATGAAACCCCTAATGAGAAAATTTTTGTTTGGAATTTAGGAGAACTATCATTAGGAGATTTCTTTTATATAGATTTTGAAGGAGGGTATAAAACATCTTGGTTCCCTTTTATAGATAAAATAATTGCCGGGATAATAGGATTTTTAGTTGCGGCTTTATTTGGAATAAAACTAGCAAGAAAAAAATAATGATACCTGCATTTTAAAGAAATTTTATTCCTAATCTAAATAATGCTAACCATACTGATTAACTCTCAAAACCTTGGTAGCGCCTTTTTCCAGTATCCTCTGCCTTTCTGCATGAACTCCGAAGCCTATCTCTTTTGCAAATTTATCAAGCTGCTTGGCTCCAATATAAAGGCTCCACATATTGTGCCTTGTGCTTCTTAAAAGAGGCTTGCAGTCATAGCCAAGCATTGCCAAAAGCCTGTGAAGGTACTTGATTTCCTTTTCATTGCGCATTTCAATTCTTACATACCGGCTTTTGCCAAAATAGGCAGTTCCTTCGCCTATCATCATCCCTCTTGTGTAGGCTGCTGCCAACTTTGGATCTCTGGAGCATAAATCCTTGATTGTGTTTTCTAGAGAAAGAACCAAATCAATAGCTAAAGCATTGTTAAAGCAAAGTTTATATTTTACAAGCTTGTTGTAGTCCTCGTTTTTGAATTTCAAAATAGGATGATTTATCAGTTTTTTAATGTCTTTAGTAATAATTTTCATGCCACGCGGTATTATAACATCAACATAAGAATCGTTAGCCGGTAAGTGTGTATTAAGCCATTTTATCATGTAATTTATGACTGACGGCTCTGAATTTGTAAACCTGAATTTTCTTGGCCTGTGCTTGGCGTTTGAGCCATTATCGCCTTCTGCAAAGTATAAAGCAAAACCTTCAACGAAGAATTCATTAATAGGCAATTCTGTAGGTATTACTAAGGGAGATTTATCGTGCGAACCCCAATGATAAAAGCCTAGAACATTGTTGTAGACTTCTTCTTGACCTACGCCAAGAATTTCAGTGATTTTTAGGACTCTTGCGAAAGGATGGTAAATATTATGAGTAAATTCTGATCTAAAAGTGTTGTAATTAACCCCTAAAATATCATTGCTAAATTTTTCCATTCCATATTCTTTTACAATTGCGTTCTTTAACCTGCCAAAAAAGCTGTCAGTAATCTTAACGTGTATTCTATTAAACTGCTTCAGATAATCAAATGTTGTAATTTTTGTTGAGTTCATTTTAAATCACCAAGTTTTACTGTGTTGAGGCTGCGTAAAAGAGTTTTGACAAAGTCAAAAGGCTTAATTTGGCAACCGAGACAATACTTAAGGTGATTAAAAGTATTGAATGAAACAGAAATAGTATTGATTACTGGTTTAAATAGTTTACACGAGAATGTCCAGTGGTATTTTGTCCAGTGGCTATCGCTTTTTACGTATTTTCTTTTCTAACTTGCCTATAGCCATTGTAGTTTTAATGACAGTATCCGGATTCAACGATATGCTGTCTATGCCACATTGTACTAAAAATAGCGCAAAGTCCTCATAATCGCTGCTCGCTTGTCCGCAAATTCCGATCTTTGTATGATTTCGTTTGCATTTGTGAATTGCTTCCCAAATCATTCTCTTGACAGCAGGATTGCGTTCGTCATACAGTCTCGATACAAGTTCAGAGTCTCTATCCAAACCAAGCGTCAATTGCGTCAAATCATTGCTTCCGATTGAAAATCCGTCAAATACCTTGGCAAATTCATCTGCAAGAATCACGTTGGCTGGAATTTCGCACATGACATAAATCTCAAGCTCGTTCTTTCCCCTTTCAAGCCCGTATTTCTTCATTTCTGCAACAACTGCCTTTCCTTCGTCAACTGTCCTGCAGAATGGTATCATGAGCTTTATGTTTGTAAGTCCCATTTCTTCTCTTGCTTTTTTCATTGCCAAACATTCAAGAGCAAAAGCTTCCCTGTAATTGCCGGTGTAGTATCTTGAAGCGCCTCTCCACCCAATCATTGGATTTTCTTCTTTTGGCTCAAAATCATGTCCGCCAATCAGATTGGCGTATTCGTTTGACTTAAAATCGGACATTCTTACGATAACATCTTTCGGATAGAATGCGGCTGCAATCATTGCAACTCCCTGTGAAAGCTTTTCTATGAAAAAATCAGTCTTGCTTTTGTAAGGATATGCAAGCTCGTCAATTATTGCCTTTACTTTCTTATCCTTTAATTTTGAGTAATGCATCAGCGCAAGAGGGTGCACTTTTATGTAGGAGCTTATGATAAACTCCTCCCTCGCCAATCCAACACCGTCATTTGGAATGAATGAGAATTCAAAAGCGCTGTCGGGGTTGCCGACGTTCATCATTATTTTTGTTTTTGGCCTGGTTAATTTTCTTAAGTCTGTTTTTTTTACATCATACTTTAATTTGCCGCTGTAAACATTTCCAACTTCCCCTTCTGCGCAGGATACTGTGACATCAATTCCGTTTTTGATAAGCTCTGTGCCGTTCTCTGTTCCGACAATTGCAGGTATTCCGAGCTCTCTTGCTATTATTGCAGCGTGCGCTGTTCTTCCGCCCTTGTTTGTTACAATGGCAGATGCAATTTTCATAATAGGCTCCCAGTCCGGGTCTGTTTTTTCTGTTATCAGAATTTCTCCCTGCTTGAAATTTCCGATGTCATTGGCATTTTTTATCACATGGGATTTTCCAACTCCTATTTTTCTTCCAACACTCAATCCTGTTGCAATGATTTTGCTTCTTCCTTTTAGTATATATTCTTCAAAGAAATTGAAATTCTTCTGGCTTTGGACAGTTTCCGGCCTTGCCTGCACTATGAAAAGCTGTCCTGTAATGCCATCTTTTGCCCACTCCATATCCATCGGCTTGAATTTTTTTGCCTTCTTGGAATAATAATCTTCTATTATGCATGCCCACTCTGCAAGTTTCAGAATTTCATTGTCATTGATGACGAATTTGAAGCGGTCTTCATATGGCACTTCTACGTTTTCTGTTGTTTGCTTAACTTTGTCACTGTAAATCATCTTTATTCTTTTGCTACCGAGCTTTTTGCTTAAAATCGGCTTGAAGCCTTTTTTCAGAGTCGGCTTGAAAACATAAAACTGGTCTGGATTAACTGCGCCAAGAACAACATTTTCTCCAAGTCCGTAAGAGCCTGTAATGAGAGCAGCGTCCTTGAAACCAGTTTCTGTGTCTATTGAGAACATTACTCCGGAGCATGCCTTGTCGCTCCTAACCATTTTCTGCACTCCAATTGACAATGCAATCTTAAAATGGTCAAACTTTTTATCGACTCTGTATGAAATTGCGCGGTTTGTGAATAATGAAGCAAAACACTTTTTGCATGCTTCTATAAGGGCGTGGTCGCCCCTTATGTTAAGGTAAGTTTCCTGCTGGCCTGCAAAGCTTGCATCAGGCAAATCTTCTGCTGTTGCAGAGCTTCTTACTGCAACGTCTGTGTTTGGACCATATTCCTTGCACAGTTTTTTGTAAGATGCTGTTATTTCTTCTACTAGCTCTTTTGGAAACTCTGCTTTTAATATTATTTCACGCACTTTTCTTCCCCTTTCGGAGAGGTTATGCATGTTTCCTGTATCGAGCCCTTTCAGCGTGTTTTTTATGTTGTCCCTTATCTTTGCCTTTTCAAGAAGATAATTGTAAGCGTATGCCGTTACTGCAAATCCGTTTGGAATTCTAACTCCTTTTGAAGTTAAATTTCTGTACATCTCCCCTAAAGAAGCATTTTTTCCGCCGACGAGAGGAACATCTTCTATTGAAAGCTCATTAAACCATAGAATAAACCTCTTTTTTTTATCCAAAATATCGCCTCTTGAATTAAATTGCTTTTTTGTCTTATTTAAAGGTATCGAAAATTAAAAATGTTACACCTTTAAATTAGAAAATCTTTGATTTTCTCCATATAAAGCTTGTGATTTTATAGTTCCAACAAGAAAATTTAAATATATTAGCGGAAAACTAACTATTGTGAATTGAATGAATTTTGTAAAAGTCTTAAATGTAAATGAACTGAATCACGGAGAGTGCAAGGTTGTTGAAGTTGACGGCAATGAAGTTGCGCTGTTCAATGTAAACGGAGAATTTTTCGCAATCCGCAATACATGCCCTCACAGAGGAGGCTCTTTGGGAGAAGGAATGCTTGAAGGAAATGTTGTTTCCTGCCCATTGCATGGCTGGCAGTTTGACGTCAAAAACGGGCAGAATGCAAGAATGCCTGGCCCTAATGTAACGTGCTATAAAGTAAAGATTGAAGGCAACGATGTGCTTATATCGCTAGAATAATTATAACTTTTTCTTTTTAATCTTTATTTTCAGCTTCTTCATTGACTTAAGCGCTGCAGGATATGAAAGAAGTATGTTTTTTGCGCCGTAATGGGTTATGACGGATAATGAATTTGTTATGCCCAGCTTTATCGCAAACTCTATGTCATTTTTTTTCAGGATACCGGAAAGCATTGAAGATGCAAACGCGTCTCCTGCGCCTGTTGAGTCCAAAACTTTTACAGATGGAGGCCTTGCAGTATAGATATGATTGCCATGCGACACATGGATATCATTTTTTCCGTCTGTGACTGCAATTATGTTTGGTCCAAAGCCATGAAGCCTTTGCAGAACATCTTCAATTTTACCGCTGCCTGCAAGAGTTTCTGCCTCTTCTTTGTTCAGGATAAGAAGCTCTGTATTGCTGAGTATGTTTTTAAGATATCTGCTCCCTTTTTCCGCAAGATATGATGTAGGATTAAAAGCGATCTTTATTTTGTTCTTTTTTGCAAATACAGCAATTTTTTCAAGAGTCTTGAATGATGTTTCCATCATTGCGCCAAAATAAAACCATTTTGCCTTAAGCTTGTTGTAAGGAACATCTGCATTTCTTAAATCGTTGTTGATGCCCTTATAGGCAAGTATTGTCCTGTCATGCTCTATGCTGTCAAGTATGACAGAATACCCGGAGTTTCCTTTTCCGCGGCTGCACAACAAGTCAACTTTTTCTTTTTTGAGGGAAGAGTGGATGAATTCTGAGTTTGTTCCATCTCCAATTTTTCCCACAAATCCCACTTTATGGCCAAGCCTTGCCAGCGCAACAGCAGTGTTTGTTCCTCCGCCCCCTGTTGTGAAATCAAGCTCGTCTATGAGGATTTTTGTTCCAACAGGGAATGCAAGCAAATCAGTCTCTCCTTTTGGGTCAATTATCTTGATAATCTCAGAAAACCTTGTCCTTGCAAAAACATCAAGAGTTGCGCTGCCAACAGTTATTACGTCATACATAACTATAAAACTGAATTGGCAGTTTATATAGTTTATTGTTAAAGAAGCCCAATACCAAAGATTATTTATAGTATCTCTGCATATTAAGCAGAATGGTTCCAAGCAAAATTTTTATGACGAAAGGTATTGGGGTCCATAAGGATAGGCTTTCCTCATTCGAGCTTGCATTAAGGGATGCAGGCATTGAAAAATTTAATCTTGTCACAGTTTCCAGCATTTTACCGCCAAACTGCAAGATTATACCAAAAGATGAGGGATTGACCCACCTTAATCCGGGTGAGATAGTTTTCTGTGTTATGGCCAGATTGGACACTAATGAGCCCAATAGACTGATAGCCTCTTCTATAGGGGTTGCAGTTCCGAAAGATACAAGCAATTATGGCTATTTGTCGGAGCATCATTCTTATGGAGAAACTGCAAAAAAATCAGGAGAGTATGCAGAAGATCTTGCAGCGACGATGCTTGCCACCACTCTCGGAATTGAATTTGACCCAAACCAGGCATGGGAAGAAAGGGAAGACATATACAAAGCCAGCGGCCACATATTCAAGACAATAAATATATGCCAGTCTGCCGAGGGCAACAAAGACGGCTTGTGGACAACTGTAGTTGCAAGCGCAATACTTCTGCCTTAATTTAACAGTTAAATTTATATTTGCGAAAAAAATATGTTTTTTATATGAAAAATAAAATATTTGCCATAGTTTCATTTGCTTTAGTTTTATTTCTGATTGGGTGCGCGCAGGAAGACAAAACAGCGTGCACAATGGACGCAAAGGCATGCCCTGATGGGACATATGTCGGAAGGATTGCACCAGACTGCGAGTTTGAAAAATGCCCAGAAGTTCCGAATTCCGGCTGTGATTACACTAAAGAAGAGCCAAAATACGTTGGAAAGAGCGAAGATGAGTGTTCTGTCATAAGATTTATGTGCACTCAGGAAAGGGAATATTTCAAAGATGAATGCGGCTGCGGGTGCAAATTAAAAACAACATCTCCGGAAACTAAACTGAAGGTAACAGACTGCCCTGCCCAAAGACCAGAAATGTGCACGAAGGATTACAGGCCTGCATGCGGATGGTTTGACCCTGCAAAAATACAATGCATAAAATATCCGTGCGCCCAGACTTTCTCCAATTCATGCACTGCATGCTCTGATGAAAAAGTCATATCCTGGTCAGAAGGAGATTGTCCAAAGTAATCAGTTCAGTGGAACTTCTATAAAGAGTATTTTTTGATTTTGTTGCCAGTATACTTATCTTGCAGTGTAGCTGAAGATAAAAAGTAGGATGTTAACAAAATAGATGGAATAACATACTATACATACTGTCTTGACCTTGAAGTTAAGCATATAGGCAAGGTATATTGAACCTATCAGGGATAATATTGAAAGGTAAAATATTATGTTAGTCATTCCGAAAATGTTCAGTGTAATTACCAGAATGTAAAACGCCATTCCGGCCAGTCCGTTTGATATTCCAAAAAACAGATGCCCGTAGCCGCTTGTAAATGTCTTGCTGCACGACATCCTGTCGCTTATGTCACATACTGCCTTGTAGCTGCTGTCTTTTGAAGTTTTTCTTTCAACGTAAAATGAATATAGGGAAAGAAGAAATCCAATTGCAGGGATTATCAATAATGAGGTTTGCATTGTATGTATTATTCGTTCCTTATTTATTAATTATTCGCATTCTTTACGCGCTAAAAAATAAAAAGAAAAAAATTTATCCAAAAAAAAACTTAACAGCACCCTTTTCCTTTTCCTACCATTTTTTCACCTCTGAGTTTAATGTTTATTATTGGTTTATATGAAAACTTCGTTTTCATCGAACCTTACTTTTGGCTTTGAAGTATCTGCTGCATATCCTATCGGACACAATACGGTCGGCACAATATTGGCTGGGAGGTCCAGTATTTTTGCGTATGCTGCTGAATCAAATCCTTCCATTGGGCAAGAATCTATTCCGAGCGCTTTTGACCCGTTTAATGCATTGCCTAGAGCAAGATAAACCTGTCTTTGAGCCCATGCAAGCTTTTTCTGGTCGTCCATTCCTTTTTCAAATGATCTCATCATGTCAGCGTATTGCTTGGCGCCTGCGGCATCCATTCCATTTTTAATCATGAGCTTTTCAAGCCTGTCTATGTTGCCTGCAACATCCTTGTCTGCGCAGAACACGAGTAAATGAGAACATGTAGTTATCTGCAGTTGGTTCCATGAAACTGGAGCTAATTTTTCCTTTGTAGCCTGATCCGTTACTATTTTGATTTTCCACGGCTGTATATTGTAAGAGCTCGGAGAGTATCTTATGAGTTCTTTAAGTTTGTTTACCCTTTCTTCAGGAACCTTTTTTCCGTCGAATTTCTTTACTGCATATCTTCCCATTACTACTTTTTCGAATTCCATTTTATCACCACAATTTTATTAATTTAATTTTATCTGATTATTTTATGCTGATTTATAAAGTTATGTTGGCAGGAAGAGGGTCTTCTCCTGCCGCATAACCAAACTATAGGAAATAACTTTAATTTTCGTATGTATTTGTTATTTCCTAATAAGCAAATCACAACGGAAAGCTATGAATATTCGTGTGATTTGCTATAAAATGATTACATCATTGCTTTCTTCAGCTTCTCCTCAAATTCTGCAAATGATGCCTTATCCTTCATCTGATTGTTCCAGTATGCAATGCACGCTTCAACGCCTACTTGAGCCATTCGGTCCATTTTTGGGCCGATTGCCTTTTCATAAGCGGCTTTCATTTTTTCCTTCATCAGCTTTGACCATGCCTCATTGGCAAGCCCCATTATCATAGTAGCCATATTGTTGCTTTCGCAGCTGCATTCGTTTTCGCATCCGCATTTGCTGTCTTCGCAGCAGCTGTCGTTTGTTTCGCAGCACTTTTCTTCATTGCATCCCATTTTCGTATCCTCCGATTGTTTGATTGATTATTTCTAATATTGGATATGCGATACTAATATTTAAATATATCGGTTGTACGATATACCAATCTAAGAAAAGTATAAATAGGATTCGTTATTCTTACCCTAATATGAGGAAGTGCTGTGAGATGAAGGGTTTTCTTAGCTTTCTTGTCCTCAAGCTAATAGGGAAAAACAATATGTCAGGAGAGGAGTTAAGCGAGGAGCTTAAGAAAAGAAAGGGAACAAAGCCAAGCCCTGGCACTATTTATCCAGTTCTGAAAGCCTTGAGCGAGAACGGCTTCATAGAGGAAGTCAAAGGAAAAGGCAAGCTGAAGAAATACAAAATAACAAAAAAAGGCCAAAAAGAGCTTGAGATAGCAACTCACAAGTTCTGCAATCTTTTCTATGACATGGAAAACGAATTTCACAGGTGCTGTAAATAATTTTTCTTAAGATGCAAAAATACAAGCTAGTTTGTTTTGATGTTGACGGCACTTTGATAGACAACATAAAATTCTCGTGGCAATTATTTCATGACTATTTCCAGACTGATGAGCATAGAAGAGAGGATGCAAAGAAAAAATTCTTTGACGGAAAAATAAGCTACATGGAATGGGCGGAGCATGACATAGGAATGTGGAAGGAAAAAGATGCAAAAAAGCAGGATTTCATGAAAGCGCTTGACAAATTGAAGCTGATGGAAGGCGCAATTGAAACTCTGGAAGAGCTGAAGAAAAACGGAATGAAGCTTGCAGTCATATCTGGATCATTGAATGTGCTTCTTGAAAATTTCATACCAAACTACGAAGAGATTTTTGATGATGTTTTCATAAGCAAAATTCATTTTGACGAAAAAGGGCATATTGAAAGCATTGAAGCAACTGAATTTGATATGGAAGCAAAGGCGCTTGCGCTGAAAAAAATAGCTGAAAGAGAAAAATTAAAGCTTGAAGAGTGTGTTTTTGTCGGAGATTACCTGAATGACCTCAAGATAATGCAGGAAGCCGGGTTGGGGATTGCGTTCAACTGCAGCCATGATGAGCTTAAGAAAGCTGCTGATGTTGTAATAGAAGGGAAAGATTTGAGGAGCATTCTAAAGTATATAATTTAGAATTGCGTTATTTTCTTTTAAAAAGATTAATTACATAAAGAATAATTATTATCAAAATTCCAAGAACTATTGCCCCGTTTAATGAAACTGCGCTTAGGTATGCTGCATCGCTTCCGTCTGTTGCTATGAGATAGATAATCTGATCTGCAATCAAAGCGGCCCCTATTCCAGACACCATAATAACTAGTTTATTGTTGATCCTATTCACAAGCAACAAAGTGGAAAATATCAGAAGTATAGCGCCAGTAAACAGATGATGGATGTTGTACCCCCCAATACTAAAATTAGCGCCAGGGTATAAATAAAGAAAAATTCTAAGAACTATCAGGGCTGCAGTAAATGATGCGGCAAACAAATGAACGTTATTTTTTGATCGCATGTTAAAAAATTTAATCTTGAACCATACTTAACGCAAGCATCGGGAAAACTATTGTCGCATCTGCCTCTATGCAGACTGATTTTGATTCTGATTTAAGCTTGTTCCACGAGACTGCTTCTTTTGGCTTTGCTCCGGACAATGATCCGTCGTATTCTGTGCCTGTCTGTATGTAAATTGCATAATCAAGGCCGTTTCTCAGGATAGCTGCGCCGATGAGATGGTGCTTTGCAATGCCTCCTCCGAGGATTATGCCTGCTGTCTTGTCCGGCTGAAGGAGCATGTTGTAAAATTTTGTTATGTCTGCTGCAGTGTCTATTACAATTTTATTTTTGCCACGCTGATTGTGAAAATAAAGGTGGTCGCCGATTGCGCCGTCTACAAATCCAGGGCAGAAAATAGGTATTTTGTTTTTTGCGCACTGGTATAAAACAGAATTTTCGTCTTTCAATTCCAATCCAAGTTTCATTGCGTATTCAGAAGGGCTCCAAATGTTTTTTTCCTTTACCAGCTTTTCTATGAACTTCATGTGAAAATCTTCAAAGTCGCAATAGTTTTTGTCAGGGACAAAAATATTTCCCAGCCTATTTATGCCGTTGTTTTTCACAACTTCATCATCAACATTGAAGCTTCCAAGGTAAAAATCGTTCATTGTCTTTATGAAATCCTCCTCTATTGCGCCTGTTGTTGTTATTATTGCAGCAATAAGCTTTTTTGCTGCAAGCTGCGCTATGATTTCCCTTAATCCCGAAGAAACCATATTGGATGTGCATGCTAAGTACAGTTCTGCTTTGTCTTTTTTTATCTGCTTTAGAATATCAACAGCTTTTCCTATGTGGCTTGCCTGAAATCCGATTGAATTGTAGTTTTCAAGAAGTTCATTTACTTTTAGGTCTTTTTTTAGCTGGAAGCCTTTTATCTTTTTAATTTCCTTTATGTTTATGGAATTCTCCTTTGCCTTCCTCTTGAAAGATATGTTCTTCATAGTCATCTGGTTTTCATATAATTATTTAAATGTTAGTATAGATAATGCATAAAATGGCACTCTTCATTGACGCACACACACATTTAGACCACCATCTTCTAGTTAGCCAGCTGGATGAAGTAATAAGAAGGGCGAAGAATGCTGGAGTTCGCCATATTGTAACCAATGGGATAAATCCGGAAACAAACAGGAAATGCCTTGAAATATCTAAAAAATACGATATTGTAGAGTGCGGGATGGGGCTGTACCCAAGAAATGCTTTAAAGAAAGATATTGACAGCGGAGATTACCCGATAAAGCTGTGGGATTATAATGTTGATGAAGAGCTTGATTTCATAAGGCAGAATAAAAACAGCATTGTTGCAATTAGCGAGGTTGGGTTGGATTTTGTTGACGGAGAAAGCAAGGAGCAGATGGAAGATTTTGAAAAAGTAATGAAGCTTGCTGAACAAATTGGAAAGCCGATTGTGGTGCATTCCAGAAAAGCAGAGCAGAAATGCATTGAGATGATTGAATCTTCTAAGCTAAAAAAAGTGGTGATGCACTGCTTCTGCGGCAAGAAATCGCTTGTGAAAAGAATAGCGGACAACGGATGGTATATCACGATTCCGACAAGCGTTGTCAGGGCGCAGCAATTTCAGGATATTGTAAAAAACGTGCCGATAACGCAGCTTTTCTGCGAAACTGATTCACCTTACTTAAGCCCTTACAAAGACAAAATGAACGAGCCTGCTTTCATACTGGAAAGCTACAATAAGATAAGCGAGATAAAGAAGATGGATGCTTTGGAAGTTGCCAACAGCATCTATATGAACTGGCAGAAAGTGTTTAAATGAGTTAGCAGCTTCAAAATTCTTGATTTGTTGGTTTAAGTATCGTTCATGCTCCGTAGGAGCCGTCCCTCTGAACTCAGTTTATAGTTTTCCAGAATGAATTTTGACCTTAGGCTGCTAACCATAGTAAAACCGCAAGATTTTTAAGCTACAACTATCCAGTCAGAACCATGAAACTCGAGATAAACACCAAGGAAGACTCGCACGATGAGATAAGGAAAGTCATAAAAATGCTCCAGCATATTGTTGGCGATTCTTCGGAAGTTTTTACTAACCAACCTATCGTATCTACCGCTGCTGAAACATCTCAAAATGCGTTTGTCAACATGTTTGGAGATTCTTCAACTCCCGCTGCATCAGAATCTGTTTCTGCTGAAACACAACCTGTTCCAGAAATAACAGAAGCCAAATCATCAGACTCAACAGAGGACCTTTTTGCAGAGCTTTTCAGCCCTGAAGAAATCCAAAAGATGGATACGAAGCCTGAAGATGAGGATGATGAAGAAGAGGCTCAAGTTAAGAGCAAAGCCAAAAAACGTAATTTAGAATTCTATTGAAAATTTATAGAGAACTTTGAATAAATTATTTGGTTTATATATTAGATTTAAAGTTCTCTTAGAGAATTTTGACAAATTGATGGTTTTTCAAAATTCTCTATAGTTTAATAAATCAGTATAAATTTTCAATCCCGCAATTTGCTTAGCAAATCTGCGTTATTAAATATCTATTATTTTTCCTTTCTTGCCGACATTTATGACTTTTGTATTTCCAATCATTTCCTCTATGCCTTCTGCCTCGTGCACGTGACTGCATAGCAGAATATCTGGCTTGAAAACATCAATTGCCTTTCTGACTCCATCGCTCCCAGGAAATATATTTGAGAATTTTTCCATCAATGAGCCAGATGGATGAACATGAGTTACTAAAATTTTGGTCTTTGAGTCTTTTATTCTGTCATATCCTTTTTTTATCAATTCAAAAATTTCATCTTCACCTAGCTGGAACAATCCGATGTTTGCGCCGCCGCAGCCGAATAAGCCAACGTCTTTGTGTTTTATGGAATATCCGTGCAGGTTTGTTGCTCCGTACAACTCTGCCAGAAAATCGGCTGTTGCAACAGTCTCGTGATTGCCGGGAATGAGGATTACTTTCTTATTTTTATTGATGAACGGACCTATAATCCCTTCTGTAGATGATTCTTGGTATGTCAAATCTCCGCACAATACGACAAGGTCAACATTATCTTTTTCTGCCTGGTCTGCAAGCTTCATTGCATGCCGTGTGTCGCCGTGAATGTCACCTGCAGCGAGTATCTTTAACTTTTTGATGTCCATAAGGTTAGAATGAGGATATTTGTTTAAAAGATTATTGGAAATTTTTACTATCTATCCACTATCTTCGCCTTTCCTGTTAAATCTACTATCTTGCTTGGCTTTCCATTTTTTTCGCCTTCGTAAAGGGCAAAATCAACATTTCCTTTTATCTCATCATCAAGGTCTTCGACAGAAGTCATGTAATCTTCCCCAGTTTTGTTGACAGAAGTTGTAACGATAGGAACGTTTGCCTCTGCAACAATATCCTTTATCCAGTGCTTAGGAATTCTTACTCCAAGCGTCTTTAATCCCGGATTGACTTGTTTTGCAACACAGTCTTTTTTTAGCTTAAAGATTAGAGTGTATGGTCCAGGAAGTTTTTTTAGCCAGGCTTCCGCTTCTTTTTCAACAACGCAGTTTTCTTTTATCCATTCAACAGATGGAGCGATTACAGAAAAAGGGTTTTGTGCGCGTGATTTTATGCTTCTTATTTCGGAAACAGCTTCTGCATCCTGCGCGTTGCACCCGATGCCATAAATTGTATCTGTCGGATAGATAAATATTTTTCCTTCTGTTATAGAATCAATGATTTCCTGCTTTTCAAGATTTACCTCATCAAAATTTATTACCCTCATAAAAAAATGAAAAGAAAAAGAATATAAAAATGTTGCGTATGGCTATCTTAAATAGCCTCTCATGAACCCTTCTTCAATGCCGCTTATTTCGTCATCATCCATTGATTCCTCAAGGAAATTTGAAGAGTAAAAATCTTCTTGAAATTCATCATACATCATCTCTTCTTCCATCTAAATCACCTCTTATGTTTTATTGGAACGCCGCTGAACTGCGCGTCAAAGCTTCTTAATTGCTTGTTTGTCTTTGCTGTTAATTCTTTCATCTGCTGAAGGAATAATCCTTCAATGAACTTATTGCTTGTTTCCATTTTTTGTCACCTCTGAGTTTTTACGAAGAGGTTTGTTGAGCTTTGCTCAACTTCACCTTTTTTGTTTTTTATTGGGCGCCGCGGCTGGGATTCCACGCAAATCGAAGATTTGCTGGGGTGCTCGAAAATCTATGATTTTCGACATTCACCCAGAAGGATTAATCCTTTCCAAGATTTGAACCCAGAAGCTCTTTCGAGCAGGAAGGTCTTAGTTTCCCGGAATACCGAGTTATCCTACCGCGGCATAAAGTTTAAATATCAGTAAACTAATCTTCTCTATGAAGGTCTTAGTTTTCTGGAATGCCGGGTTATCCGGTTTTCTTTTTTATCTCCAGCCACTGATAGCCATATCCTTCATGAAGTTCTTTGCCACGATTGGATCCGGCATTGATGAATTTCTTAGTGGATTTCCATGGCATTGATAGCACTCTTCAAACCATGGCTTGACTGATGCTCCGCATGTTACACATCTCATCATTTGTATCACCTTTGATATTAATTGGCAAGGAAAACCGCGTGTGGGGGCTGCGGTTTTTTCCCTGCCTAATGGATTTAAGAGTAGAATTGGTTTATATACCTCACACGCACAGATGTCCAGTGTCCAGTGGTTAGTTTCCTTATTGAAAATAATAGATAAGTGCAGATTTATATAGGAAAATAACTTACCATAGGAAATGGGATGCGTTCATCTTATTGTCTCTGGAAAAGTGCAGGGTGTTTTCTTTCGCGAGAACACAAGAAGAAAAGCAATAGAGATTGGATTGAAAGGATATGCCAAGAATTTAAATGATGGAAATGTTGAAGTTGTGGCAGAAGGAAGCGAGAAAAAAATAAATGAATTAATTGATTTTATTAAAAATAATCCCGGATATTCAAAAATTGAAAATGTTAAGGTTTCACACAAGGAATATAATAATTTTAAATTATTTGAGGTATATTAAAAATCCGTCAATTTCTTCTCTGTCTTGTATTTTATGATTGTCGTGTTGCCGTCAGATCCGCCTTCTGTCTTTTCAGTGGTTATGAACTTGCTCTTCTCCAGCTTCTCTATTTTTCTTTGGAAGGATTTGTAAACCAGCTTGCCGTTGTTTTCCTGATACAGCTTGAACAAATCCCCTATTCTTTTTCCTGAGTTGTTTTTAATTGTATCAAGAATAATATGCTCTTCATTTTCCAGAGATTCAGGATTTTTTATAGTAAACTCTTCTATCTTTTTCAGTGACTGCTGCGCGTGCTCAAGGATTATCTTTCTTGATGATTTTGATTCTGCAATGTGGGCTGCTTCCTTCATCAGATGGAGCCCTGTCCTTAAGTCCTGCATTTCAAATGTTTTTTTAGCAACCAATTCAAAAGAATCATCGTCCCACACTCCAGGGTGGAAAGCATACTGGACTCTCTGCTTCAGAATTCCTTTTGTTTCCTCCTGATTGTATGGCTTGTATTCTATAATTTCCGGCATTAATCGTGATTTTATGCGTTCATCAAGGTTTATCAGCCATTCCTTGTAGTTTGTGATAAGAATAATTGTTTTCCTGTAAATCTCTTCAAGAATCATGTAAATAAAATCTGGCTCTTCCAGCTTGTCAACTTCATCAAGAATAAAAACAACGGATTTCTTGTTAAGTGACTGCTTAACAATGCTGAAAAGCTCCTCTGTTTTTTTGTTCTGTATGAACTTAAATTCCAGCTTCTCGCAGATATAATAAAGTATCTTGAAAGTCGTGTTTCTTTGCCAGCAGTTTACATAAATCGGAACAATATCGTCTGTCTGGTCTTCCAGCTCAACAATTATCTGCTTGCATGATACTGTTTTTCCCACGCCAGGCTGGCCGTAAATGAAAACGTTCTTGCCGCTTTTTTCATTGAACAGCGGCTTGATGCATTCTGCTACGATTCTTTGCTCCCTTTCCCTGTAAGGTGTTATTTTCGGCTGATAGTCAAACTCCAAAGCTATGTCATTCTTGAAAAGAGTCTCGTTGCTTGCCAGAATGTCCTTAAACAATGCCATATAGGCTGAAACTTAAACTTGGTTTATAAATTTTTGTTAAAAGAAATAAAATAAATTAATTCAGCCTTCTTCCGCACCTTGAGCAGAAATTGTCATGCGCTCTTGCAGAGTTGCTGCAGTAAGGGCACCTTTTCATGCTTTGATTATTTTGATGGGTTGGTTGCCTGTGCATGGTTTGAGGAGTTTGATGGTGCAACGGCTTTTCTTCCTTTTTTCCGGAAGAAAAAATCATTTTGATTATCCCGATAAGAATGAACAGTATTCCGACATAAAAAAAGAATAAAAATTTATCATAGTTTATTTTCCATGACACAGAAGACAGGAGGAAGCCTGCAAGCATGTAGACAATCCAATGTATTTTTGCCATTTATTCCCTTATTTCTCTCTTTTTCCTATAACTTTCTTTCCAAGATATTTCTGCAGAACCTTTGGCACTTTTATCGTGCCGTCTTTCTGCTGGTGATTTTCAATAATTGCTCGCAAAGCTCTGCTTGTTGCAATTGCGGTGCTGTTTAAAGTGTGGACATATTCTTTTTCGTTGTCTTTTCTGTATTTTACATTTAATCTTGTTGCCTGATATGCTGTGCAGTTTGAGCATGAAACAACTTCCCTGTACAAATTCTCGCGGGGGAACCATGCCTCAATGTCATATTTCTTTGCAGCAACAATTCCGATGTCACCTGTGCATACATTAACAACTCTGTAAGGGATTTCAAGTTTTTGGAATATCTCTTCTGCATTTGCAAGCAACTCTTCGTGGAATTTCCATGAATCTTCAGGCTTGCAAAAGATAAACTGCTCAATCTTGTTGAAGTGATGAACTCTGAAAATTCCTTTTGTGTCAATGCTGTGGCTTCCCAATTCTTTTCTGAAGCAAGGGCTGCAGCCGGCAAATTTCAAAGGCAGCTTTTCAGGATCGACAACTTCGTTCATCAGCATGGCTGCAATCGGATGCTCTGATGTTGCAATCAGCATCAAATCTTCCCCTTCAATCTTGTACATCATTGTCTCAAAATCTTTCAAATCTGTGACGCCTTCATACGGCTTGCGCCGCATCATCAAAGGAGGCTGAATCATTGTGTAATCTTTTTCTGAAAGCAGGTCTATTGCAAAATTTGTCAGCGCAAGCTCAAGCCTTGCGATGTCTCCAATAAGATAATAAAAACCATGGCCGGAAACTTCAGCAGCTTTTTCAAAATTCGCCAGTCCCAACTCCTGCAAAAGTTCTCCATGAGACTTCAGTTCAAAGTCAAACTTAGGCTTTTCTCCGTGAGTCTTGACAACTTTGTTGTCTTCTGAGTCTTTTCCAGTTGGAACGCTGTCATGCAGAATGTTTGGAAGGCGCATCATGTAATATTCTACTTTTGTTTTTAATTTTTCAAGCTGCTCATCGCTCTGCTTTACTTTTTCCGGAAGCTCTTTTGCTTCCTGCACTTTTTCCTTGAAGTCCTTGCCTTGTTTTCTAAGAACATTGATTTCTTCTGTTATCTCGTTTCTTCTCTGCCTTAGCTTCTGGTTTTCCTGCAGCAATTTTCTGTAGTCAACGTCTGATTTTAACAAATCATCCAGCCATGCAAGCTTTTCCTTGTCGTTTCTCTTTTGAAGATCTTTCCTTACAATTTCAGGATTTTCGCGTATGAATCTTATGTCTAACATAGAACTAAATTAATTTAGAATGTATAAAAATGTTTCTTATATTACTCAGCGGGATTTTCTTCCAATAAAGGACTATAAGCCTGTTCAAAGTACTGCCTAACCATTCTGTGGCTGTTAAACCATGGGGCATTATGCGCAGCAGCCGCTCTCATGACTCTCGCCCATGCTCTTTTATCATTTTTAAAAAGAGGGACTATTACGTGTTCCAGTTTTCCATATAAATCAGATGTGTCAATCTGTCTGTCTTCATCTCTTTTTTTTCTTCCGTCAGGCCCCAGTAATTCAACAAAATCCTGTCTGCCCGGCAGCCTTCCTATAGCCCAGCCGGTTACTCCTTCTATTAACCCTTTAGGCAATGTATATCCAGATACAGGTTCCTGCGGCACAGTCCAGCCGTCAAGTATAGAGAGTTGCGGAACAAGATTTATCGCAGCTTTCATTCCGCTGTTGCCGGACGCCTCTAAAAGCCTCTCCGGAGTGTTGAGCCAGACATCAGCACCCCTTACTAAATATTTTGCAACCTGCATATCGTAATCTTCCACAAACCAGATAGGAACTTTTCCTTTTAATTCCTTCATGTAATTGAATATTTGTTGTATAACCTCTTTTCCTGGATTGTCATTTGGATGGGCTTTGCCGGAAAATACAAACTGCACATCTGTTCCTAATTTAATTAATCTATCCAAGTCTTCAAAAATAAGGGTAGCTTGTTTGTATGTTGCAAATCTTCTTGCAAAGCCTATTGTTAATTTATTTGAATCGTAGTCTGCATTTCCCCTTATGCTCTGACTATTATTTAGAAAATGCCCTAGATTTTCTCTGGATAATCTGTGAGCATTCAAAACCTGATCTTCAGTTAACTCCAGTATTCTTTCAAGCCTTTCAGGATGCAGTCTCCATTCTCTGTTTGTCAAGCTATCATACAGTTTTTGAACCTGGGAAGAAGCCCATGTTGCAAGATGAACCCCGTTGTCTATGCTATACAATTTGCCCATATTCGGAAAATCAGAAAACATATATCTTGATACTTCAGCATGCAATGGAGAAACTCCAAAAGCTTGTGAAGCAAGTGCCATAGCAAGTCTTGCCATGTTGAGATCGCTTGTTCCGGTCAATGAATTCATGTAATCTGAAGAAGGCATTCCTTCCCCCAATACTTGTTCAGCTAATTGCCTTGAGAATATGTCTAAACCTGCAGGTACTGGAGTGTGAGTTGTGAACACAAAATGCTTCCGTGCTTCTTCAATACTTCCATATTTTGCTATAAGCTCAAGCCCAGCTAAAGCGGCATGGCCTTCATTTGCATGATGCACTTTTATATCTTGATAGCCTAAGGCATCCAGTGCCCTTACACCGCCCCTGCCTAAAACTTGTTCTTGGGTTAAGCGCCAGTATAGGTGTTCTGATGGATACAAAACGTCGCAAATATCATTATCCCAATTACCTTCATTATTGCCGTTGGTATCAATGTCTATTAACGGAACAACACTGCCTGTAACTCCCACGATCGGAAGTACCCATGCGCTCAATTTTACATCTCTTCCCTCAATTGGGACTGAAGTTATCTTTGGATGATAAGTCATCCTTCCGGTTGGGTCAAATCCCCCGTATTCCTCTGTCTGCCACCCGTCAGCTGATAATTTCTGATGAAAATTGCCCCTATTATAAAGAAGTCCAACACAGGCTACCGGATAACCCAAATCTGCAAATGATTTAGCACCATCACCTGCGAGAATGCCTAGCCCTCCTCCAAACGGAAGGCCTTCCTGTCCAAATTCTGCAGAATAATATGCTACCCTAGCATCTTTTTGTAACAATTTAAATAAAAATTTTTAAAACATCTTAATAAATCTTTTGGTTACATAAGAAAAATGATTAATTTATACTTTAAACCCTCAAACTAATTGTCTCTTGATTTTAAAATTGCTTGCTTTCTTCAACACAGCAAGGCAACTGAGACAAATGGGTGGGGTTTATGTTCCTTTAGAAGAAAGAGTAGCAGCAATAGCCGCCTAAACAACCATCCTTATCTTGTTTTTATTGTTTAAAGCATCAACAAGCTTTCCGCCTATGTTATTGTTCTTCTTTATTTTTATTACACCGGTTTTTCCGGCGACAGCAAATCTTCTTTGATTATCCGGTCATGCTTTCCTGTATTAATCCTGGAACCAATGAAGAGTATTCAGGATTGCTTATAGAAAGGTTTCTAGAATTGTGTTAGTTATATTCTGGAATTAATTTTCTATCTATATTTCTAACCTTCCCTATAATCCTTCCATTTTCATATAAACTCAAATTTCTAGATTGTATGGATTGGGTATCACTATCCCACCAAACTAAGCTATCATAATTAATGACGGATTCCTGTCCACTTGTATCTTTCAAAACCAAATAATTGTCTGTACCGACATTATCTATAAAACAGTCTGGCTTGATTCCTATATAACTCTTGATAACATTGAACTTCATTCCTGATGGAACTTTTTTGAGATGAATGGTGTTATCAACAAAGGCGAACTCAGAAAGGTTATAATAATATAAGGATCTATTAATTCTTTGCTCAGTTTTTGCTCCAGGAAGGGTTATTAGTCCCTCAAAATAAAAAACAGGATCGTCAAAAGATAGTGTTCTTCCTTTCAAAAACTCTGGTAAAGAAATTGTTTTTTCTTTTATTTGGCAATGCCCGAAAAACGAAAACCATAAAAAAATCTTGCTAGAAATATAGATAATCCAAGATATTGAGATAATCACTATTAAAATAATTAATATCCATTTGATTATTTTATTCACTAAATAAACACCTAATTAAATATTTCAGATTACCATCCTTATCTTGCTTTTATTGTTTAAAGCATCAACAAGCTTTCCGCCTATGTTATTGTTCTTCTTTATTTTTATTACACCGGTTTTTCCGGCTTTTGCGCTAAGAAGGAATTCTTCTCCAATATAAATATCCACATCGCGATTCTGCATATCCACTCCCAATTCTATCATCAGCTGGTTCTTTTTGTATCTGATCTCAAAAGGAACTTCTGCCTGGTCTTTTGCAGCGCCCTTGACTTCATATTTTTCATCGATGCTTTTGATGTCTATTCCAATGCCCAACTTTTCTTCAATCTTCGTGATGTTTGCGCCCTGCTTGCCTATGATTTTTGCAATATCAGATTCAGGGACATAAACCGTGCATTTATTGTCGGATAAAACTTCCACTTCAACATTTCTTGAATAATTATGGAATTCCTGCAGGATTGTTGCTTCTGCAAGCTTATGTGTTCCGGTTTTGCTTGATCCTTTTTGAACCGGCACAACAACTGTCTGCTCGCCGTAGCTGTAAATTTCATATTCTAATTTATCTGTTTCAAAATCATTTATAACGACAACCGGCCTTGCAAGGTCTGCTTCTGTCATGCCCGACGGGACTTTTACTACCATCTTCAGTGAAAGCACCTTGAATACTGCTCCATTCTTTATGAAAACCACAGTATCGATAATCTGCGGAATAACTCCCATCTCAATTCTTCCTAAAAATCGCTGGATTGCATCAACAGGGGATGTTCCGTGAACTACGCCGACCATCCCAACACCTGCAAGCCTCATGTCTGCAAAAAGCTGGAAGTCTTTTGTGTTTCTCATTTCATCAAATATTGTATAATCGGGCCTTGAAAGAAGAAGAACATCATGGATTTCCTGCGTGTCGCCATGGGAAATTGAGTATTGAGTTATTGTTTCCGGCAAAATCAAATCTCTTGGAGACTCGACTGTTTTCACTATCTTGTTTTGTAAAGCATAATATTCTGCAAGAGCCTGCGCAAAAGTTGTCTTGCCCATTCCTGGCGCGCCTGCAACAAGAACACCTTCTGCTTGACCTGCAACTCTAGTCATTAACTTCTCGCTTAAATTGTAATCTTTTAGGTCGAGTTTTCTTACCGGCCTTACTGCAGTGATTTCCCATCCGTCGGAAAATGGAGGCCTTGTGATTACTATTCTAAAACTTCCGAGCTGAACAATTGTAGAACCTTGCCTTTCTATTTCTATGAAGCCGTCTTTTCTTAATTTTGATTCTTCAATTATCTCTCTTGAGATATCTTGTATTTCTTCCTGTTTCAATGGAGCTTTTCTTAGCTGCTTGAATTCCCAATTGCCAGGAGTTCCTTTTTTTGCGTTTGGAGGCACATTCTCTCGCAAATGCACGCTCATTGTTGTTTCATCAAAGAATTTTTCAAGCTTTAATTTTTTTAATCCTTTTTCTGATCTTTTGTAATACAATACTTTTATACCGCGTGCAAGCCCGACTTCGCTTTGGATTTTGTCAGATGTGACTAAAGTTGCATCTTCATCATATGCCAATTGCCGAATTAATGAATCAATTTCTCCGATTGAAGCGTTCCTTATTTCTGCTGCCTTTGGCCTCGTTCCCTTGAACAAAAGCTCGAAGTTTTTTTCTGATGAAAGCTGCTTGATTCTTTTTATTTCATCAAGCCCCAAAAATCCTATTGACTTACCCATATTAGCCTGATGTTCAAGCTCTGCAATTACGGCTTCATGAAGAATTATCTGGGTTGTTTTGATGCTTCCATTCTTTATCTTGTCAGACAACAAGCCCTCGATTATTACAGAAGTATCCGGAACAATCCTGTCTGCAACTGTCTCATCCATGCATTATATCCGACTATGCACATATATAAAACTTTGGATATTTAATTTATTTACTATATTGATAATAAAAGAATAATTGAATAATTTTAATTGTTTACATTATGGCAAATAAATATTTGCCAGATTAAAAATTTATCAATTTTTGATATAGAAAATAACTAGTATGCTGTTCTTTTTCTAAACATAAACAACAAAAGAAGAACAAATACTGCAATCCCTATTGATATAGCCGGCAAAATCCACCTATCATCCGAATCAACATTCATGAACAAAAGGATTCTTTGAAGAATGCTCGCGTTCCACAAGCCAATTGATAATTCTTTTGTCGCTTCATATTTTTTGCCTGTGTCATCTGTGTACAGAATTTGAACATTAAAATCATTCTTTCCGTATTTCAATTCTTTTCCGATTGAATTCAAATTAAATTTGCGGTCATTCTCAAGCCTTGCAAGATCCCACTGCGTTTCTATTCCGTTTCTTGTTACTTTCAGCACAGCGCTTTTCGGCAATGAAGAGGATTTTCTTGCAGCAGTAAAAATTATTGTGAAGTTTTCATTGTATGAAACATTCTGCGGATACTGCAGGTTTTCTATTTCTATCTTAGGAATGTCTTTTATTGTAAAGTTGACAAAGGATGACTTTGAGACGATGCTGCTTTTCAAAATGACAGGAATTTCTTTGTAGCCTGTCTTGCTTTTTTCTATGCCAAAAGAGAAATTTGCCGACTGGGAGATTCCAAGATCAAGGCTTTCGCATTTGTTTTCAAAGCAGACGCTTGCGCCGCTTAAGAAAACATTCCCGTTGTTTTTTGCACTGCACAGTATTTTTGCATTCTGATACTGGTAAAACTCATTTTTTGTGGCTGCGCATTCCAGTTCAACATTTGCAGAATATTTTTTTTCCTTTTCGTCTTCGAATAAATTTGCAAGCTGCTGCATCTCTTCAATATCAAAATAATCTTCTCTCACGCTGGCGACAAAACTTGATTCATCTGAAATGTTTTCAAGAGTCCTGACTGCAACCGGAAAAGTATAGGAATATTTTTTATCGAGAGCGCTGCTTACCTGCACTATCCAGAAAACCTTTCTTTTTTCGAACGGCAAAAGAAGGATGCTTTTTGCCCCATCTCCCATTATTTTGACTTCTTTTGGCTCATTTACGTAAACTTCGGTTGCATAGTAAAAACTGTTTGTATTTTCTATGTCTGCTTCTATGAGGTTGTAAGAGCCGAGTGCAACTGCTTTTTTGAGTATAGTTATGCTGACTTTTAATGGAATGGTATATGTGCCGGAATGGCTGACAAGGCTTGTTTTAATTTCCATGTCTTTCGCTTTTAAGTCTGCATTCTTTCCGAGCCACTGATAATATGTTGACGGATCATCAGAATCAACAGACTCTTTGAATTTCAGATGTGTTGGGTCTACCCATCCAAACTCGCCGTATGTGACATCAAAAGGAACCCACCCATAGCCAGGAAAATAAACCTCTGCCCAGCCGTGCGCCCCCCAGCTGTCTGCAAACAATTCTGAATTTGTGTAGGCAATGCCGGATATGAATCTTGCAGGTATTCCAACAGACCTTGCCATTGCAATGAACAGAGAAGTCAACTCATCACAAACACCCTGCTTGTTTTCCAGCACCCAAGACGCTTTTTGGCTTATATCTGCTGTGAGCGTGCTTAGGTTATAGTTTATGTTGTTTTTTGTCCAGCCAGCCAGCTTGAAAACGGCGCTGTACAAATCGTCTTCGCCTTCAACAAGCTGCGATGCCAGCCTGATTATTTCAGGGTCGTCTGAGTCTATTGTCGGGCTCGGCTTTGTGTAAGGAAGGATATCATCAGGAAGCTTTTGTATTGGGAACGGTATTTTTTCTTTTATCTGGACTATGCTGTTTGTGGTCTTTACCTGCGCATTAAGATTAAAGCTTATTTTGTCTTCTGGGCTTTTCCATTGAAACTGCAAAACATCATTGTTTTGCTCTGCTTTTGGATTTGTTTCAAATTTAAGCAATTCCTGATTCTTGTATTCCTTTGGATAGAATGTCAGGTTTATGGTTGCGCTTTCAACATAACCACTAGGAGTTAATTTGACAATCTCTATCTGAGAAGCCATTTTGACATCTGCTGTCACAGTCTGGCTGCTGTAGTACCACTGCGCATAGGCTGAAGGAATCAATAATAAAATCATCAAGAATACAAGCTCTTTTTTCATTTATTGGATTATGATATTTTTGTTTATAAGGTTTGCCATAAATTTAGATTATTTCAAACGCCACTATCGGCGGCTGTCGTCACTACGTGACTCGCTTGACACAACTTGAGCAAAGCTCAAGTGTGCAATTGGTAGTAACCAATTTGCACCCCGAATGGGGCGTCCCCCGTCAAGCCAGCGCCGACGTGGCGTGCGACGAGCCGAGGGACGGCTCCTACGGAGTGGCGAGTAGGATTTTTCACAGGGAAAAATCCGTAGCACCGCCACTGTCGGCGCAAAGAGAACCTAACATTAATCCAAATAACATTTATAAATGGACTAGATGTACTTACCAGTATGCCGAGGTCGCATAGCCTGGTATTGCGGTGATTTCTGAAAAGAAACCGTATGATTGCTAGGCTTACGCTTTTTGGAGTAAGTGTTATAAAAATCCACTGTCCGAAAGGATCCGGGGGTTCAAATCCTCCCCTCGGCGTTTATTTTAATAAAATGGGAGTAGCAACAGAGCTGGAAAAGGGCAAGTATTTTCTTCACAACAACGAGCCTATGAGGGTTACAAGAAAAGAGGTTGTTGCTGTCGGAACGCATTCACACACCAAGCTCAAGATTTTCTATCAGGGAGTTGAAGGCAGGGGAGAAAAAACAATCATACTGGGGCATACTGATAAAGTAGATATTTTGGACATAACAAGAAAACAGGGACAAGTGATATCAAAAAACAACGACAAGGTGCAGATAATGGATCTTGTTTCGTATGAAGTGATGGAAGCAAAAGCAATTCCTGAAATAATGGATGATTTCAAAGAGGGATTGATTGTGACTTTTATAAATTTCAACGGAGACTGCAGGATTGTGGATATAAGGGGAAGCCAGAAAGAAGAACATTCATGAAAAAAACTAATTCTAAATATATTGTTGTGAAAAAGTCAAAAATCCACAACAACGGGATTTTTGCAAAGAAAGATGTGCCAAAAGGAATTAAAGTACTGCAATATGTTGGAGAAAAAATAGACAAGACAGAAGGGGCAAAAAGAGAGGTACTGCAGGATAAGCTTGCAGCAAAAAACAAAAAATACGGAGTTGTTTATGTCTTTGAACTCGATAAGAAATGGGACATTGACGGGAGCTTTGAGTACAACACTGCAAAATACATAAACCATTCGTGCAATCCAAACTGCAGGATAAGCATAAAAAACGGGGAGATATGGATAGTGTCAAAGAGAAGGATAAAAAAAGGGGAAGAGATAACTTATAATTATGGCTATGACTTCGAAGGAGGAGACCATCATGAATGCAAGTGCGGATGCGGCAATTGCGTCGGGTACATACTTGATGAGGATCACTGGCCAAAGCTGAAAAGGGCTATTAAGGGGCAATAGAATGTCAAAAAAAATATCGCTAAAGCAGTATCTTATGAAGACTGGGAAGTTTGCAACAGTTTCCGATGCAGTTGAGTCAATACAGAAAGGCAAAGTCACATTAAACGGCAAAGCTGTTGTAATCCCTAATTATTTCTTTAATCCGGAAAAAACTCTCGTGAAGTGCGGCGATGAGAAAATAAAAAAGGTTTCAAAGCTTTATTTTCTGATGAACAAGCCGGCAGGGTTAATCTGCCAGAAATCAGAGGACGAAAAAACAATTTATGATATTTTAAAATCAAAAGTTGATGAAAAGCACGTTAATTCATTGTTTGCAGTCGGAAGACTGGACAAAGACACTGAAGGATTATTGATAATAACAAACGATGGAAAGCTGGCTGATACTATAATGCATCCTGCGCACGAGATAACAAAAAAATATTTTGCCGTTCTTGAAAAGAATATTGACAAGAAAGACGCAATTGCGCTTGAAAAGGGAATAATAATTGAATTGGAAGATGAGCCGTACAAGACAAAGCCTGCAAAAATAAGAATTGTGAAAGAAAAAGAAATTTATGTTTCCATAACAGAAGGGAAAAAAAGACAAGTTAAGAGGATGTTTGAATCAATAGGAAACAGAGTAGTGCATCTGAAAAGGGTTTCAATCGGGGGAGTGTCGCTTGGAAAGATTGAAACAGGAGAAATAATGCAGGTTTCAAGGGAAGAATTAGTGCAGATGCTTGAATTATAATCAAGATTTTTCTAATTCCAATGGAAACCAATTTACGCTATGCTCATATAAGATAAAAATGTCATGATCCACAATAGATTCAGAAAATTTTTCTTTGATATTATTCAATATGGATCTTAAATCCTTCATTGTCTCAACAGCAAATTCCAGAGCCAGATCATATCTTCCCAATGTCACTGTCGCGAATGTTGCCCTATCATCCTGTGAAGCATAGCTTATCATGCTTTCGAGCATGGAATGGTTTTTCAGGCTGAAATTAATCTGGAAATGCTGCAGCCCGAGCTTCTCAAAATCTATCTCCAGCACATGCGTTCCAATTATTTTTTCATTTCTTAATTTACGAATGCGATATTTGACCACATTTGTTTCTGTTTTAGTTATCTTTGCTAAGTCTATGAGGCTTATACGCGCATTTTTAGCCAATTCCTTTATTATTGCATAGTCGATTTCGTCAAGATTTGTTTCTTTCAGCTCCACTGGGTATTTTGTATGCAGCAATTTGCCGTTTTCATAAAAAAACCTAAAGTTAAACCTGTGGACAGCAGGCATCGTCAGAATTTCCTGCTCTAGAATATAGTCCCCAAATTTTTCCCTGAATGGGACCAAAAATTTATATAAATCCCTCATGTCCTTTGCGAGAATAAGGAATGTGATGTTGTATCTTCCCTCAGTGCTTGCAAAATATGCTATTGATTTGCAATTCTGGATGAAGGAAATAATTTCGCCGTCAATTTTTGGATTTGTCTTGTGGAACTTGTAAAACAGCTTATAGTAGAACCTATTAAGGTGTGATATGTTCATTGTTGTTATGAAATTTTTTATATATCCTTCTTCCATGAGCCTGTTTACGCGAAACCTTGCTGTTTCTTTGGCTATGCGCAGTTTTTTGGCCAGTTCTTTGTAGGGCTGCCTGCTGTTTATGTCAAGCTCGTATAATATTTTCCTATCCAACAGGTCTAATGAATATTTCTTCATATTATTGGTTAAAATGAAATTTTGTTTATAAATTTTTTCATTTTAATTGTTTTTTGGATAAGAATATTGATATATCTATCAATATATTTACTACTATATGATGACAGATAGTATAGGAAAAAATGTCAACCTCATAGGATGGATGGACAATTTTTATAGTACTGCTCCCTGTGAAGTCAGACTGGAAGGGCTTGAGAGCAGGATAATAAAAGCGTCAAATCCAAGCGGGCTGCTTGATTTGTTTAACCCTAATGCAGAAAGGATTGCGACACTGGGAGAAATAGCCACTGCAAGAGTAATTGCACTTGATTATTTATTTGAAATGGTTCCTAATTTAAGCGATATGTTTGCAATAAGTCATATCTGCAAACTCGATAGTGTGATTGACATTGACCAAGCAATGCTTGGAAGAATCCTGAAAGCATTTGTAAGATATCCTGAAATATTCGGAATATGGCAGGAAAGATTGACTGCATCAACGCATATGGTAAGGGGGATTGATGACAATCAAGATAAAATTTTCTTTGCCGATGGAAATAAATTTGATAGAACTATTGACTACAAAAAAGCATTGGAAGGAGAATTATCAGATGGTGGAATACGCTATGGCGATGAAACTCTAAGTAATATGGCTGATAAGTCTTACTCCTCTTTATCACTTGCGTCTTATTTGGATGCAAAAGGCGGAAAATTCAATGGCTCAGAATTATTTAATCATCCAATATTCAAGGCAGCTTTGAATGATGATGCGCTTAGAAGCCAGTATGTATTGGCACTGCAGTTGCTTGATTTTGTAAGCATTCATGATGCAGGAAGATATGCACTTTGGCGTCCTGGTGGAATGAAACCAGGATTTGGGAGGCAGATATCTCTTGGATATAAAGGCGAGACATTCTATCCGCCGAATAATGACACAGTAGGACATGCTGCACTAGTATTACCAATAAAATCCTGAATTTAATTTTTATTCAGCAACCTTTATATGAAGAAAATCAAAGATTTTCTAATATAAAAGTTCGAACTGAGTTCGATACTTTTATAAAACGACTTCTTATACTAAATGCTATAGCGGGGTAGGGCAGCCAGGAGTGCCCGATGAGGTTGCTTATGAATAAGAAGCAGCCGCGGAAGGCTCATAAGCACATCGAAATGCCTTAGACACCCATACCAGCCTCTAAAGCTGGGGTTAAAGGTCGGAAGTTCAAAAACCATTAATTTGGTCTGGAAGTCTTCCCCCCGCTACTTTTCTTCACAAAGCTTTTATAACAATATCGTTCTACAGCTTTTATGATAATCTGCGGTATTGATGAAGCTGGTCGCGGTCCATTAATCGGCCCTATGGTGATGGCCGGCGTTCTGATAGATGAAAAAGACGAGGCTAAATTCAAGGCTATCGGTGTAAAAGATTCTAAACTGCTAACCCCTTTCCAAAGAAAAGACCTATTTGACAAAATAAAATCCATTTCTAAAAAATACAAGATAATAATTGTGCAGCCTGATGAAATAGATGATGCTGTTTTTGGAAAAGGTGGATTAAACCTAAACTGGCTTGAAGCAAACACTTCTGTAAAAATACTAAATGAACTAAATCCTGAAAAGGCAATAGTTGATGCTCCGAGCCCGAACATAAAAAAATACACAGAATACATAAGAGAAAAGCTTGACAACAAAAAGGTGAAGCTTGTTTTGGAACATAAGGCGGATGTTAATTATCCTGTTGTCGGCGCAGCTTCGATTCTTGCAAAAGTCACAAGGGACAATGAAATCGAGAAAATAAAAAAGCAGATTGGAATTGACTTTGGAAGCGGGTACATGTCTGATCCAAAAACGTCTGAGTTCTTGAAAAAACACCACAATAAATTTCCCGAGATTTTCAGGAAGAGCTGGGCGCCCTATCAGAAGATTGCAGACAAAAAGATGCAGAAAAATTTATCTGATTTCTCCAAATTCATTAAAGAGTAAGAAAGATTTAAATAATATTAAAAATAGAATTTTTTAATGCACGACATAGTAAAAAGGGATATCCTAAGCGTACTCACCAGATTATCTGAGATAATAAAGATAAAAAATGATACTGATTTTCTTGAATTAAAAGAGTTGAGCAACCACGTCATACACAATGCGAGCGTTTTCCAGGATGAGGATTCTGTTTCTGTAGCAGTTTTGATATATGCGCTGTCAAAGATAATAGAGAGGCAGCAGAACTTTGACTATGCGAGGGTCTTTGGCATGGTGGAGTCCTGCATTGCTAATTTATTAAACGGCAATGACGAAGGATTCAGGAAGTCAATAAAAGAGATATTCAGCTTCATAAGAACTGTTGATAACAAGCTCAGGATGTACATCAACGAAGTCATCAACCAGGCGCAGATAAAGAAAGGCTGTAAATTGTGCGAGCACGGAATATCTGTCGCGAGAGCTGCTGAAGTGCTTGGAATATCGCAATGGGAATTGATGCATTACCTTGGAAAGACTATGATTATGGACCAGATCAGCGAGCCTGTTAATGTATCCCAAAGGTTAAAATTTGCAAGAGGGCTGTTTTCATGAAATCAATAATTTTTGATGCCGGCCCGATAATAAGCCTTGCAACAAACAACCTGTTGTGGATACTGGACCCACTAAAGAAAAAATTCAATGGAAAATTCTACATAACAGACGCTGTAAAAAGAGAGCTTGTTGACAAGCCGTTTGAAACAAAAAAATTCAAGTTTGAAGCTATACAGGTTGAGAAGCTTATAGAAGAAGGCGTTATTGATGTCATAGACAGCGGAATGGTAAGGCAGCAAACTCCGCTTTTGCTCGACAAGGCAAATCAAACTTTCAAGGCATACAAAAATTATATGAAAATAGTGCATTATGCTGAAATGTCTGTTATTGCTGCAGCCATTGAGATAAAGGCAGACGCCATTGTGATAGACGAGAAAACAACAAGATTTCTTATAGAAGACCCTGAAAACCTAGTAGAGATATTTAAAAAAAACCTGCACACAAGGATAGACGTAAACGAAAGTAATTTAAAAGAATTCAGAGCATCTGCAAAAGGGGTAAAAACCATAAGATCTGTGGAGCTTGTGGCAATTGCATTTGAGCACTCGATACTTGACACTTATATGACAAAGCTGCCAAATGCCAGAGCGCAATTGCTGGAAAGTGTCTTGTGGGGTGTAAAGCTCAACGGGTGCGCTGTTTCAAAAGACGAGATTAGCCAGATAATGAAGCTGGAGTTAAAATGATAAAAAAAGAGGAAGATTTTCAGATTGATTTTGTAGTGCCGCAGGTGCCTGCATCTACTGCTATTCCTAATTTCTGCGTTGCGATGCTGAAGAACGGCAGCACTGTAAAAGTCGAAGGGACCGTTGAAGAATTGATTCCTACAATAAATGACTCTGATTTCTGCTGGGTTAACATACAAGTTAGCAATCTGAAAGAAGGCAGCAAGAAAGTATGCTCTTTGCTTGGATTCAAAACATCAACAATTGATGAGCTGATGTCCCAAAGGTTTTCCGGATATGACGACAATGTCACAGAGCTTGGATTGCTGCTGCCGGCAGTGAAGGTGACTGAGCTTGAAGTTGAGATAAACCAGCTGATTATCCTGATAAAAAATAACATGATAATCACTATCCACGGCGAGCACGTAACAAGACTTTTAAAATTCGCAAGATATGCTGTAACTTTCTTCAAAAAAGTTCCAAAAAACCTTGAAGCTACTGACAAGATATCGCTTGTCCTGATAAGAATACTTGACGAGAACAATGAAAGAAATTTTGACGGGATAAGGTCTATACAGGAGCAGGGAGAGCTGATAAGCAAATACCTTATTGAAACAACCGGCTTCAGGAAGGAGCTTGGAAGCGATATATACAAGATGAAGCATGCCTTGATTTCATATCTTGAGGCATTGTGGGCATCGCTTGATGTCATACACTATCTTAGATACGGAGATGCAGAACTTATAACTGATGATTCTGTGATATTGCAAAAAGTCGGCATGCTTAGCACAGACTTGACAAGGCAGATTTCCATCAGTGAGCAGATGTCAACGGTGCTTGCATCCGGCCTTGAAGTGATGCAAAGCATTTACAACAACCAGCTGACTATGCTCAACAACAGATTTTCCATGCTTGCAGTATGGATGGCATTGGTCGGAACTGCATTCTTAGTTCCAAATACCATAGCAACTGTTTTTGGAACGCCGATTGCAGAGCATCTGGACTGGCACACCCAATTATGGATTATAATTACTTCAACTCTGGCGGCAGTGCTTATTGTATACTGGCTTATGAAAAGAAAGGGAATATTCCCAAAAATGGAGCAATAATAATATAAATCAGCAGGATAACTCAAATAAAATGGAACAAAATAATGAGAATGGAATGTCAGAATTGAAGATTGCTGTAACCTGCTTTATTGCCATTGTAATAATAATAATTGGGCTTGCATTAATCATCAAATAGGGATTTCTTCAGCATGGTTCAGTTAATTATATAAATAACAATAATCAAAGCTAGCACATGGATGTCTTTGACTGCATAAGAACAAGAAGATCTATAAGGAGATACAAAGAGAAGGATGTCCCTTGGGATAATATTGTGGAAGTTCTCCAAGCCGGCAAATACGCGCCTTTTGCAGGAAATATTCTTCCTTGTAAATTTGTTGTCGTGAAGAATGAGGCAAAAAGAAGGAGCATTGCTGAAGCGTGCTTGCAGCAGCACTGGATGCAGGACGCCTCTGTGCATATTGTAGTTGCTGCAGAGCCGGAAAAGATTGAAAGGTTTTACGGCACACGCGGAACACGGCTGTACATGGTGCAGGGAATTGCAGCTGCGATTGAGAATATGCTGCTTACTGCGCATTCGCTTGGCCTTGGATCCTGCTGGGTCGGCGCCTTTGATGAGGATGAAATTAGAAGATTGTGTAATTTACCCGAGCATGTTGATGTTCATGCTATTGTCACAATAGGCTATGCGGATGAAACGCCTCAAATGCCGCCAAAGTACAGAATTGAGCATACGATGTTCTTTGAGAGATGGTGGGGCAGGCAGGAATCTCCCAAAGGCGGGCTTGGTGAATGGAGCCCGGTGTTCAAGAAGGCTGCTACAGAAACTTCTAAAATTACTAAGAAGCACTCTAAGGGAATTGTCCACAGGATAAAAGAGAAGTTCAAGAAGAAGAAAGAATAAAGTTTTTTGATTATTTTCTTTAATATTAATTTTTAATTATATTTTATTGAATTTTATTTTTTAATGTTGTTCGTTATTGATTTTTTGTTAATGTGTTTCGTTTATTGAGTCGTTTTTATTTTTCCGTCCCTTCGGGACAAAAGTTACGCTCGCTGCATTGCTCGCCTATTAATTGTAAAAATGTAGAATTATTTCTATGCTCTAAATAAAAAAATTGGGGCTCGTTGCCGAGCCACCGCTTGCCTTCGTCATTAAAACGTTGGGGGTGGTTTTCTTAACGAAGGCAAAGAAACAATCTCACCACAAAGACTTGTGGGTGAATGTGAGTTTTTACCTTACCAGTTCTATTCCTAATTCTTCGCTTACAGCTACAGCCGCCTTTGAAGGCCTTGCATGATCAACCTTGCCAAGAACCCAGGGGCTCTTGACTCCGGTGATTATTGTCATGACACTGATCTTGCCTTTCATGTCTTCTGAAACTCTTGCACCCCAGATGACATTTGCTTCTTCGTCAAGAGACTCTGTGACAAGCTCTCCGACTCTGTTGATATCATCAAGTGTCATATCAGGCCCGCCGGTTACGTGAATCAATGCGCCGGTTGCGCCAGTGTAGTCAACTTCAAGCAGTGGATTGGCTAAAGCGCCTCTTACAGCTTCTTCCACTCTGCTGTTAGTATCGGACATTCCGACTCCGATTACTGCAACCCCGCCGTTTTGCATTATTGCCTTTACATCAGCATAATCCAGATTGACAAGTGAAGGAACCGATATAGTTTCCACTATTCCTTTGATCATTGTTGAAACAAGCTCGTTTGCAACAGCAAATGCCTGCTGTATTGGCAGATTTCCTGCAATCTGAACAAGCCTGTTGTTGTCAATAACTATTACTGTGTCAGTTACCTGCCTTAGTTTCTGCAATCCGTATTCTGCTTTGTCAATTCTTGCGCGCTCTATCTTGAACGGCATTGTGACAGCTCCAATTACGATTGCGCCTGATTCTTTTGCAAGCTGTGCAGCAATAGGTGCAGCTCCTGTTCCTGTTCCGCCGCCCATGCCTGCGCAAACAAAGACCATATCAGCTCCTTTTAAGCTGTCTTTCATTTCTTTCAAGGATTCCTTTGCAGCTTCAGCTCCCTTTTCAGGATAGCCACCGCAGCCTAATCCCCTTGTAACACTTTTCCCAATGAGGAATTTTTTATCAGCGTCAATTATGTTCAAATGCTGCTTGTCTGTGTTGCAAGCAATTATTTCTGCTCCCTGTATTCCTTTTTTATAGAGCCATCCCACAATATTGTTGCCAGAGCCGCCAACACCAATAACTTTGATGTTTGCCTGTCCTACTTCAAATGTCTGTGCTGCCACAGGTTGCGTTATCTCTCCAAATCTGATGTCCATTTTAATCTCCCCCTTTGTCCCTAGCCATTGCGGTTGTATATATCACAACATAAACATCGGATTACCGAAATGCTTATATTGCCCCTCCACTAAACTCCATTTAGAATTAGCTTATGCCAATAAGCTGGTTTAAAACCGTTTTATAGTTTTTAACGTACAAGAAAACTAGATAGTACAAAACAAGTCCGATTTGAGCTGCTTTTCGCCAAAAAAGCTGCTTTAGTTGAGTTTTTCGCCAAAAAAACTCATAATTAATCTTTTCTTATTTTATTAACAATGTCATGATTGATTTATAAAGATTTCTTGGGTTAAATATGTATATTGGTTCATATACTTTAATAAGAAAATACTTTAATTGAAGGTTTATTACTCCTTCTTATGGGGTTGGCAGACGTGGTTCAGGCAGAAGAAGCTATAGGTAGAATGATAACATTGATTACAGGTGTAGCTCACAAACCGGTTTTTGTAGGAGTTTACGGAAGTGCCAATCATGGCAAAACTCATTTTTCAAGAAGAGTTCAAAAAGAAAGATGGGATAGTGCCAATAGTGTAGTTAGGGTGTTGAATGGACCAGAAGAATTTGGGCACTATAGCATTGTGGATACTTACCTCATTAATATTACATTGACTGATCCTGCAAACAGACACGGAAAGTCTTCTCCAGAGAGGGATCTTAGAAAGATTGTAAAGAGAGACTATGATTTGAGCATTGCTGTGGTAAATCCAAGTTTGCATAATATTGATGTTGAAGCTTGCAGAGGATTGTATGACTTGGTTGTATTAAATCCAAATTCAAAAGTTAAAATGCCAATTAAAGTTCCTGTAAATTTATAAATTAAGTTATAATACTACATCTATGGCGCTTTATTTCATAGGAATTGGACTTAACAACGAAAAAGACATCACTCTTAATGGCCTTGAAGCTGTTAAGAAATGCGATGTTGTTTATCTGGAGAACTATACTTCTGTTTTGAATGTTAAAAAGGAGAAGCTTGAAGAGTTGTATGGAAAGAAAATAGTGTTGGCAAGAAGGACGCTTGTTGAAGCTGACAATAATGAGATAATTAAGAATGCTGCATCAAGGAATGTTGCTTTTTTGGTTGCAGGAGATTCTCTTTCTGCAACAACGCATATTGATTTATGGATGAGGGCGAAGAAAGAAAACGTGAAGTGTTTTATTATTCACAATGCTTCAATACTGACTGCAATCGGCGTTACCGGTTTGCAGCTGTATAAGTTTGGGAAAACAACTTCAATTCCTTTGGCTAATGAGAATGTTGAAACGCCTTATGATGTTTTGAAAGGAAACTTAAGCCTTGGATTGCATACTTTGTTTTTGCTTGATCTTAATCCGGAAGAAAATCAGTTTATGGGTGTTGGAGATGCACTTCGGTATCTGCTCAAGATTGAATTAAAACGGAATGAAAAGCTGATTTCTGAAAAAACAATCTGTGTTGGATGCGCAAGGGTAGGAAGCGAGACGCAATCGATAAAAGCCGGAATGGTGAAAGATGTGCTGAAGCATAATTTCGGAAAATCCGTGCAGTGTTTGATAATACCGGGAAAGATGCACTTCATGGAAGAAGAAGCGCTGCAGATGTGGAAATGACCACTGGACATCCCTGCCTAAGATATTTAAACTAATTCTTCGTCTTAAACTGAAAAAGAGAACACGCAAAACTGCCAAATTAAGCCTTTTGATTACATCAAAATCCTTTTACGCAGTTTCGCTTAACATTCTCTTTTTCCTGAATTCCAAAGTTCCAAAAGGTTAGAAACTTTGGAGGTTGATTAAAATGATACAGAAAACGAAAGAAGAGTATTTGAAAGAACATAAGAATTGGGGCAGTATTAAACTTATCAATTTTCCCGAAAAGAATGAAAGATTGGCAGAGCTTGTCGGCATAATTCTTGGTGATGGTAACCTACATGTTTATACAAAAGGTAGTAATGTGGGAACTTATTCTTTAAGAATAGCTGGAAATTACATAAAAGATCATGAATATCTTACAAATTATGTGGCTAGTTTGTGCAAAGACTTGTTTATGGTTAAGCCTAGGACATACAAACAGCCAAATGTAAATTGCATTTATCTTATAATTGATGGTAGGCTAATTATAGATTTTTTAATTGAGATTGGATTAAAAAGCGGCAACAAAATAAAAAGTCAAGTTACAATACCCGATTGGATTATGGAAAATAATGAATATCTTAAATCATGCATAAGGGGATTGATAGATACCGATGGCTGCGTTTATGAAATGCTGCCTCATTGGCCAGGCTTGTTCCAGATTAATTTTGAGAACAGAAACATAACTTTGTTGAGAGATACAAGAGAGGCTTTGATAAAGCTAGGCTATCACCCTTCTAAAATTTGTGGCAATAGAACGCAATTCGGAACTAAAATTTATATCTCTCGAAAGGAAGAAATCAAAAGATTTTATAAAGAGATTGGGTCTAGCAACGATAGGAATATAAAACAATTCACTAAAGTGTTTAACTCATAGCCCCGTAGTCTAGCGGTCACTTGAATAAAGCTGCAGAAGGATTCGGCCCTTTGGAGGCTGAGGCGGCAGTTCGAATCTGCCCGGGGCTATATTTTAATTTTCTCTTGATTATGGGCAATACTTAGATATACCTTACCAATATTTCTCTAAACTATGTCCGTTATAATCAAGAAATCAAAAATACAGGGGAAAGGTGTATTTGCTGGTTCTAACTTTAGAAAAGGAGATGTTGTGATGAAATGGGATGCTTCCATGATGTTAAGCAAAAAGGAAGCCAAAAAAGTACCTATTCGATATAGGAAATATCTTGTGCTTTACAAAGGGAAGTTTATAGTATCGCAGTCTCCTGAAAAATATCTTAATCATTCCTGTAATCCGAATACAAAGGAAGGAAATCTCTGCGATATTGCGATTAGAAGCATAAAAAGGGGAGAAGAACTTACAACAGACTATTCGATTGATGCTAAAGATTACCTTAAAATGAAGTGCAACTGCAAAAGTGAGAAGTGCAAGAAGATAGTGTGAAATTTACAAATAGTGTAAATATAAAAGAAGCTAAACGGTAACATTTACAAAGACTGGTTAATTATCCATTTACATGAAAAAGAAAAAAATGTTTCAAAGAATAATGGAAAAGATTGACAAAAACCTGAAAGACAAGGCTAAAAAGAAAAGCTGCTGCAGCTGCAAGATGAAAGATGCTGGAAAGAATAAGTGAAGTGTTCAATAGCGGCTTTTTTAGCTATTTTGTATATGAATCCCTCAAGATATTAATACTGCTGTTCTTAGTAATTTTTATCATAGGTTTTTTAAGGTCGTACATATCTGCAAAAAAGCTCAATTCCTGGCTTAAGGGAAAGAGCAAGATTGTTGCGCATTTTGTTGCGTCTATGTTCGGGGCAATAACCCCTTTCTGTTCATGCTCGTCAATCCCTATCTTTATGGGATTCCTTGAAGCAAGGATGCCGCTTGGGATTGCATTTTCCTTCTTAGTTACTTCTCCTTTGGTAAATGAGTATCTCGTTGTCCTTATGCTGGCCCTTTTTGGAGTTAAAATAACCGTAATATATGTCCTTATCGGCATTCTTCTGGGAGTTGTTGCCGGAATTATACTCGGATGGATGAAACTTGAAAAATACCTTGTTAAAGATATTGCAGACAGGGCTCAAAAAATTGTTAAATTCAGAAATTTCAGGGAAAGGGTTGGCTTTGGATTTGGCGAGGCAAAAGATATAACAAAAAAGATTTTCCTGTGGGTTATTGTTGGAGTTTTCTTTGGAGCACTCATCCATAATGCAGTTCCTGAAGATTTTATCAGAACGGCAATAAGCAAGGCAGGAATTTTTGGGGTCCCTATTGCAACATTGCTTGGAGTTCCGATTTACGGCAGCAGCGCTGCAATGCTCCCGATTACATCTGGATTATACAATAAAGGAGTTCCTTTGGGGACTGCATTTGCCTTTATGATGGCAGTTTCTGCGCTTAGCTTTCCTGAAGCAGTCATACTGAGAAGAAGCATGAAACTGAAGCTAATAGCAATATTTTTCGGGATTGTTGCACTCGGAATTATTTTTGTCGGATATGCATTAAATTTTGTTCAGTGGATGGTATAGAAAAGCTTTTATTCTGCCTTAAACACCATGCTATTGGGGTGCATTGAAATGGTATGGACATATATTTTATTGGGCATTGCTGCAGTTATAGTATTAAGTTCTATAAAGATAATCGACCAGTTTGAAAAGGGAGTTGTTCTTACTTTGGGAAAGTTCAGCGGAATGAGAGGGCCGGGATTTAATCTTGTTGTTCCGATAATACAAAGAATCGTTATTGTTGACTTGAGAATAAGGACGATTGACATTGAAAAGCAGCAGGTTATGACAAAAGATAACGTGCCTGTTAATGTTAACGGAGTTGTGTTCTTTAAAGTTGCAAAGGTTGATGATGCTGTCCTGAAGATACAGGATTATGAATATTCTTTGTCGCAGTATGCGCAGACTGCACTTAGAGATGTTGTCGGCGGAATGAGCCTGGATATGGTTTTGACTGAAAGGCAAAAGATAGGTGAAGAGATAAGCAAGATTGTTGACAAAGAAACTGACCAGTGGGGTTTGGACATTCAAACCATAAAATTGCAGGATGTTGAAGTTCCTGATGACTTGAAAAGAATTATGTCAAGGCAGGCTGCTGCTGAAAGAGAAAAGAGAGCTGTAATTATCAAATCAGAAGGTGACAGGGATGCTGCAAAGAATCTTGCTCAGGCTGCAACAACAATGGGAAGAGCAAAAGGCGCGATGCAATTACGAACGCTGCAGACGCTTGACGGGCTTGGACCGACTGCTTCCAACACTGTTGTGATGGCACTTCCGGTTGAAGTGATGGAAATGTTTCAGAAGCTGGCGAAGAAGAAGTGAGTGAAATATAAAATAATGGGAAAAGAAATTAAACTTAACGACAATCAGGTTTGGACAGGGGTAGTTGGAGGAGTTATCGCTGGTATGATTTTAATAATTTCAGACTCCTTTGGAGAAATGTTTTCAGGAGGAATAAAAATTATTATAAAATTAGGATTAGCAATAGTAATAACAATGGTTTTAATGGTGTTGTACCTTAAACCAAAAAATAAAAATTAGAATATACAGAATTCACTCAACAACAACCTTTTTAAACCCTATAATTATCCCATATAGTATAACAAAGATAGCTCGGTGAAAGCTTGGCTATACTGGGTAGAAAGTGATTTCTCCCTAATATTAACTAAAACAACACGAGGTTGAACTATGGCAAGAATGTATTCAAGGAAGCACGGAAAGTCAGGGTCAAAGAAGCCTGCAAAGAAGGTAAATCCGTCATGGACAAGATACAAGGGAAAGGAAGTTGAGCTTCTTATCGGAAAGCTTTACAAGGAAGGAAAGCCAGCATCACAGATTGGACTATTATTAAGAGATACTTACGGAATACCAAGCGTAAGAACACTGTGCGGCAAGTCAATTCACGCAATTCTTGAGGAAAAGAAAATGGTTGCTGAAATTCCTGAAGATTTACAGGCTATGTTCAAGAAATACGCGCTTGTGAAGAAGCACATTGTCACAAACAAGAAAGACCAGACTGCTGCTAGAGGATTAAACATAACAGCCTCAAAAATAAACAAGCTTGTAAAATATTACAAGAGAAAAGGCAGAATGGCAGAGACGTGGAAGTTCGACGCTGACAGAATGGGATTCTTCGCGGAATAAATTCCGCTTTTTTTTATTTTTTACCATGTCAAGATCAAAGGCAAGTGAACATGGAAAATATTTAAGATTGGCTTACTTTAGAAGCATAGACGGCGCTGTGACCCATTCAGGCATGGTAAATGATGGCAATTTTGAAGGCTTGCCGCAAGAATTCTTTGCCCAGTTGTCTGAAAAAGGATTTGGATTCAGAAGCCTTGACGGCCAGCTTTATTCTGGGTTGGGCACACAAAGAATGTTTGATGAAGTTGCGTCTGTCCCTTCTGCTTCAATAGGCGGCCTTGAAGTCAGGACAATAAATGGGTTTAACATATTCCATAGCCAAAAAAATGATGCGACTTTGATTGTGATAACCAAAGATGGAGTGAATTATGTGCTGCTAAATGCAGATTTCGGGCACGGGCCAGAGACTTGCGCAGTCATGGCAGACAAGCCTACTTATTCACAACCACTTTTGCTTCATCAGGTTTTGAAAAGAGTATATAACTCAAAAACTAAGAGTTAGCCATTTCCTTTATTTTTCCGTATTCTTTCAAACTTGATAACGTCAAATCTGCTGTTTTTTGAAGCTCCTGCAAAGTGCAGCTTCCGGTTGCGACTCCAACAGCAAATGCGCCTGATTTTTTTGCAGCTTCGATGTCATATGCAGTATCTCCAATGACAATAATTTTTCCGAAATCGTATTTCATTGATTTTGCCCGTTCTATTGCTCTTTGGACTATCTGAGCCCTTGTGCTTAATCCGTCGTCAAAGCTCGAAACGTCAAAATATTTTGACAATCCGGATTTTTCGAGTATGAGCCTTGCAATTCCTTCCATGTTGCCGGAAACAACGCCTGCAAAATGGCCTGCTGAGCGGATTGCTTCAAGAAAATCAAGAACGCCTTCAAGCGGCTCCACAGGGTGCTGGCCAAGCACTTTTGCAAAGTTAGAAGGATGAAGCTGCATCAGCCTCTGTGCAACTGCGTTGTCATAATTAATGCTTAATTCCCTGAAAATCTGCCTGTGCATGCTTGAGTCAGGCATGCCGAATGTCTTTGTTATCATATAGTCTGGCACGTTTATTTTCATAACGTCGTAATAATCGTACTTGTATGAAGCAAGATGCAGCTTGTTTATGTTCACAAGCGTTCCGTCAATGTCGAATAAGTAAAGGGTTTTCATTTTAAGAATTTGTTATTTCTTTTATTCTTTCAACAACTTCATCAATAAGATAATCCGGTGTTGATGCGCCTGCTGTGACTCCGATTTTTTCTTTTCTGGCAAACCATCCTTTCTGCAATTGGCCTTGAGACTGGATGAAATAAGACTGGACGCCGAACTCTTTGCATTTTGTATGGAGTTCTTTTGAATTTGAAGAATTCAAGCCGCCGATTACAATTACAACGTCGCTTTCCTTGGCAAGGTCTTCTGTATCTGATTGCCTTTGTTTTGTGGGATTGCATATTGTGTCAACCCATGCGTATTTTGCATTTGTTTCCTTCATGCTCAAAGGGATATTCTCAAACTTTCCGCTTTTCATCTTTGAGTTTGTTTCATCAATCAGCTTCTTGTAGCCGTAGACCGACATTGTTGTCTGCGATATTATAGCATACTTGCCGTATTCTGCCTTATTGATGAAATCAACAATCCTGTCAGAGTCTTCTGCATGCTCCACAATGAATGTGTCTTTGCCTTTTAGATGATAAGATGTGCCGATTGATTCCGGATGGTCGTGCTTTCCAAAGATTATGACTTCGTAGCCTGCATTCTTCAATTTTATTGCAACATTATGCACCAAAGTGACTAGAGGGCAGGTTGCATCGTTCAGGTTATTGCTTTTAGTAATTGATTTCTGCTCAAGAATCTGGTAAGTTGTTCCTGGTTCGCCATGAGCTCTAAGAACAGTGACTGCGTTTTGGGGGATTTCGCTTATGCTGTCAACAAAAACAATTCCCTTGCCTTCAAGGTCGTTGATAACCCTTTCATTGTGCACAAGCTGGCCAAGAACATATGTTTTTTCTGTATTTTTTCCTGCAACTTCCTCTGCAATCTCTATTGCTTTCTTCACTCCAAAACAGAAGCCTGCGTGCTTTGCTACTTTTATGGTTGGCATTTTTTATTTAGGGTTTAATTTTAAATTATTTTATTATATTTTTATTATTTTGATATTTTTTAGTTTATTGAATTTTTTTATTTATTGATATTCGTTAATGTGTTATTAATTTGTTTTATTAAAAATTTATTTCCGTCCTTCGGACAAACTCTTGTGCTCGCTGGCACCATAACCAGCTCGCCAAATATTATAATATGCACCCACCCCTGAATGCTTAACTATACTGTTTTTGTCAAGAAGACAAATGGATAATCGTACTGCATCTTGAAAAATGCTTCCCTTGCCTCGTAAATGCTGTTGAAAATTGCAAAAACTGTCGGGCCTGAGCCGGAAACGCATGCGTTTAATGCATCGTTTCTCATCAAATTTGATTTTATGTCGTTTAGCGCCTTGTATTTTTTTGTTACAATAGTGTCAAAATCATTATGGAGGTTTTTTGCGATTGCCTTTATGTCCTTCCTTTCCATTGCCTTAATAAGCTCATTTATATCTGCGTTAGTTTTTATTTTAGGCTTCTCCTTGTCAAATGCAGCATAAGCCCATTTTGTAGAAACACGGAATCCTGGATTTATGAGAACGATGTTGATGCTGAAAGCCTTTTTTATTCTTTTTATCTTGTCGCCAATGCCCTCAACCAATGCAGCCTGGTCTTCAATAAAAAATGGAACATCTGAGCCAATATGAGATGCTATGTCTATGAGCTGTTTTTCCTTCAGTTTAAGGCTCCACATTTTATTAAGATGCATCAGGGCAGTTGCTGCGTTGCTTGACCCTCCGCCAAGGCCGGCTTCAAGCGGTATGTTTTTCTCGAGAAATATCTTGACACCGTGTTTTACCTTGTATTTTTTCTTTAAAATTATAGCTGCCTTGTAAGCAAGGTTTTCTTCGCTTGCCAGCTCCGGGCTGGTGCTTTCTATTATAACTCTGTCTTCGTTTATCGGCTCAAAATGGATTGTATCGCTCAATTCGATGCGCTGCATTACAGACTGTATGTTATGGTATCCAGAGCCAAGCCTTTTGCCTATCTTGAGGAAAAGGTTGATTTTTGCATAGGAATTGATTGCCATATAGGTCTGGATGCCTTTTTCCTATATTAATATTTGCTAATTTAAAGTGCCATAATAAGCAATTTTTAGCTCAAGCTGACTGTAACAAAGCACTGCATGCCCTTGCCAAGTCCAAAAGAGCTTAATCTTTCCCCTGAAGTATAAGAAATCCCTATTTTGCCTTCATTTAAGCCTAAGATTTTTGACAATGATGATTTTATCTTTTCTGTATGCGGCTCAAGCTTTGGTTTTCCTGCCTCTATCATTATGCTTATATTGTTTATTGACAGATTCTTCTGCTTCATTTTTTCCAGAATGGCTTCAAGATATTTTTTGCTGTCGGTTATTCCTTTTTTGAACATGCTGTCTGCATAATAACCAAGTCCCCTTTCTCCAATTGCAGAGCTTATTGCATTAAAGAGTGCATGCAGGATGATATCTCCATCTGAATTTGCCTCGAATCCGGGTTCGTTTATTTTATATCCGCCAAGAACCAGTTTTTTGTTTTTATTACTTGTGAAATGATGGCTGTCCTGGCCAAATCCAATTCTGAAATCTGACATTATTTTTTTTGCCATGGCAAAATCATTCGGAGTAGTAATCTTGAAATTTTCATAGGAACATTCAACGATTTTTACTTTTTTGTTGAGAGCTTCAACAAGCGATACGTCGTCTGTTGCAATTATTTTTTTGTTTCTTGCGTTCTTGTATGCTTCTGTAAATAACCCATATTGGATACACTGCGGAGTCTGCATCTGCCAGACATCTTTTCTGCTGATTGTCTCTGATGCAAAATTGCCTTTTGTTCTTTTGATTGTGTCCTTTAATCTGAATGCTGCTGCAGACGCTCCGTGTTTTTTTGCAGCTGCAATGCAATTTTTTATCTCTTCATCTTTTACAAGGGGATTGCTGCCGTTATGCACGAGAATTATATCTCTGCTTTTGGCTTTTTTTATCGACATTAATCCGTTATAGACTGAATCCTGGCGCTCTTTTCCGCCTTCAACTATATTTTTTATTTTGCCGAGAGTATGCTGTTTTTTTATTTCATTTATTTTTTTGAAATTGATTTTTTGAGAAACTACGGCTATTTCATCTATTGCGCTGCAGCTCTGGAATTTTTCCAGTGTATGCGCAAGTATCGGCTTATTGTTTATCTCGAGAAAAACTTTATTTGTGTTGCTGTTCATTCGCTTTCCTTTTCCTGCTGCGACGATTATTGCGAAGTTCATTTTAGAGATTAATTTTTTATTTGTATTTCTTCTTCAATTGTTTTTTTTGTTTCTTCCTTTGTTTTTCTGTCCGTTTCCAGTATATCCTTCAGGCTTGGATTTTTTATAGTATTGTGACTGTCCATTGCTTTTTTTATCAGCCTTGCAATGTCCAAAAACTTTATTTTGTTATCAAGAAATGCATGAACTGCTATTTCATTTGCGGCGTTCATCACGCAAGGCAAAGTTCCTCCGATGTTTCCTGCTTCGTATGCATATTTTAAGCACGGAAATCTTTCCAAATCTGGCTCCCAGAATTCCAAATTTTTTATCTCTTCCAAATTCAATGATTTCTGCATGCTTGAAAATCTTTTTGGATATGACAATGCATACTGTATCGGGGTTTTCATGTCCGGCATTCCCAATTGCGCAATTACGGACTTGTCATGAAACTCTACAAGGGAATGTATTATGCTCTGCGGATGAATTACAACTTTTATTTTATCGTATTCTATATTGTAAAGCCAGTGCGCTTCAATAACTTCAAATCCCTTATTCATCCACGTCGCACTATCAATTGTGATTTTTGCGCCCATGCTCCAAGTAGGGTGCTTTAATGCATCTTTTGCATTCACATTTTCCAACTGCTCTTTTGTATGTTTTTTGAAAGGGCCTCCGGAACATGTGATTGTTATTTTCTCAACTTCATTTATTCTTTCTCCATTTAAGCACTGGAAGATTGCAGAATGTTCAGAATCAATCGGCATCAAATTAATTTGATTTTTTTTTGCTTCCCCCATTATTATCGAGCCTGCTGCCACCAACGTTTCTTTGTTTGCCAGTGCAATATTCTTCTTTGCCCTTATTGCGTTGTACGTCGGCTCAACTCCAATCGATCCTACAAGAGAGTTTATGACTGTGTCTGCTTCCTGCATTGTGGCTATCTTGTTCAATCCCTCAATCCCCGAATAAACTTGGCACGGAGAGAAGTTAAGCAAATCATCAACCTTGCTTTTGTCCATTATCGCAACTGCTTTTGGCTTAAACTCTTTTATCTGTTTCAGAAGAAGCTCATGGTTTTTGTTTGATGATAATCCAACAATTTTGAATTCATTCGGGAATTGCCTTACAATATCCAGAGTTTGAGTGCCGATGCTTCCGGTTGATCCTAAAATAGAAATGTGTTTCATCTTTCCTGTGCAATCTCTTTAATCTCCTTCAGAAGAACTTCCATGATTTCGCTGTCGTTTATCCTTCTGACTATTTTTCCATGCTTGTACAGCAGGTGATTTCCCGGTGCGCCAACAATTCCAAGGTCTGCTTTTTTGCTTTCTCCCGGGCCGTTTACAGCGCAGCCCATTATCGCAATATGAACCGGCTTTTTCATCTTTTCTGTTGCGCCTTCAAGCTGTTCAACAAGCTTTATGACATCAACTTCTGTTCTTGCGCACGTCGGGCAGGATGTGATTTGAACGCCGTCGTTTCTTAATCCCAATGATCTTAAAATGTATTTTGCTGTTTTTATTTCTTCTTTTGGATCTTCAGACAATGAAACACGTATTGTGTCGCCGATGCCTTCTGAAAGCAGCATTCCCATTCCCATTGCAGATTTTATTGCGCCAGGCAATTTTGATCCTGCTTCTGTAACACCAAGATGCAAAGGATAATCTGTTTTTGCTGCAAACATCCTGTATGCCTGCACCATCCTTGGAACATCTGAAGCTTTCAATGAAACAATTGTATTGTAAAAATCCAAATCCTCAAGAATTTTTATGTGGCGCATTGCGCTTTCTACCATCGCTTCTGCCTTGTAACCATATTTTTCAAACAAATCGCGCTCAAGAGATCCAAGGTTAACTCCGATTCTTATCGGAACTCCATAATCTTTGCATGCCTTAACAACCTGCTGCACCTTGTCAGTGTTTCCGATGTTTCCTGGATTTATGCGTACTTTGTCAACGTACTTTACTGCTTCCAATGCAATCCTGTAGTCAAAATGAATATCGACAACAAGAGGGATGCTGATGTTTTCCCTTATTTCCTTCAGAGCTTTTGCAGCTTCCATTGTCGGAGCAGAAACTCTTACTATGTCGCAGCCGATCTCTTCCAATCCGTGAATCTGTTCAATTGTTGCCTTTGCATCAACAGTATCTGTTGTGGTCATTGACTGGATTGGTATCGGTGCATCTCCACCGATGAACAGTTTTCCGACTTTTACTTTGCGGGATTTCCTTCTGATGATGGTGTCTTGAATCATTTTATTTGTAGTTTATTTATTTTAAAATTTAATTCCGTGCTTCGCACAGACTTTACAGCTCGCTGGCACCATAACCAGCTCGCAAATTAATTATAAAGATTATAAAACTATTTTGCTAAAAACTCCGAGATTGATTTTTTTATTCCGTCTTTATCTATTCCTATAAGTTTTTTCTGAATATCCGGTCTTCCGTGCTCGATGAATTCATCAGGGATTCCAACCATCTTCAGCTCTGATTTTATTCCGTTTTTCTCCAATAGTTCAAGAACTGCGCTTCCAAATCCTCCTGTTACGGTTGATTCCTCAAGTGTTATTATTTTCTTGAATTTTTTAGCGTATGCTATAATTGTTTTTTCATCGAGAGGCTTTACAAATCTTGCATTTATTATTGAAGCATTGCAGCCAAGCTCTTCTGATGCCCTCATCGCGTCATAAAGTATCTGGCCTACTCCAATTATCAGTATGTCTTTTCCCTTTTTCATTATTTCAGCTTTTCCAATCTCAAACTTTTTCATTTCCTGGTCGATTGCAACTCCGACTCCGTTTCCCCTAGGATATCTTATTGCACTCGGTCCATTTATGAGTGTGGCTGTGTAGAGCATGTGCTGCAGCTCATTCTCGTCTTTTGGAACCATTATTGTCATGTTAGGTATTATTCTCAAGAATGCTGTGTCAAATGGTCCGTTGTGCGTCGGGCCATCATCTCCAACCAATCCTGCGCGATCCATTGCAAAAATAACAGGCAATTTTTGAAGTGCAACATCGTGGATTATCATGTCATATGCTCTCTGCAAAAATGTAGAATAGATTGCGCACACCGGCTTCATTCCGCTTATTGCGAGGCCTGCTGCAAATGTGACTGCGTGCTGCTCCGCGATTCCAACATCAATTGTCCTTTCCGGGAAAAATTTCTCAAATTTATTTAATCCTGTGCCTGATTTCATCGCGGCCGTTATTGCAACGATTTTTTCGTCGTTTGCGGCAACTTTTATCATTGCATTTGCAAAAGCGTCTGTGTAAGTTATGATATTGCTTTTTGCCGGATGTTTTTTTCCTGATTCGATGTCGAACGGGCTCATGCCGTGGCACTTATCGATGTCCTCGTTTGCAAATTTGAATCCTTTTCCTTTTTCTGTTTTTACGTGCAGTAGCACCGGCCCTTCCAGATTTTTTATGTTTTGCAAAGCAGGTATAAGTTCGTTAAGGTTGTGGCCGTCAATAGGCCCGTAGTACTGAAACCCTAAACTTTCAAAGAATGATCCTTCGCTTGTGATTGTTCTTAATCGCTCCTGCACCTTGAAAACCCTTCCAAGCTCCTCTTCACCCATGCCCGGAATTCTTTCAAGAAGATTTCTTGTTCCCTTCCTTAGCTTGAAGTAGCTTTTATTGAGCACAATCCTGTTAAGATAGTTTGAAATTGCCCCTACGTTCGGAGAAATACTCATGCGATTGTCATTCAATATTACAAGCATACTTGTTTTCAGGTATCCTGTATTGTTTAAGCCTTCAAAAGCAAGCCCTGCTGTAAGAGCGCCGTCGCCAATGATTGCAACAACCTTGTGATTTTCTTTTTTGTAATCGCGCGCTTTTGCCATTCCCAAAGCTGCAGAAATTGAAGTTGAAGCGTGGCCTGCGCCAAAGGAGTCATATTCTGATTCAAAAATATTGCAAAACCCGCATACCCCCTTATACTGCCTTAACGTATGGAACTTGTCTTTTCTTCCTGTCACAAGCTTGTGAGTATAGCTCTGATGGCCCGTATCAATCACTATCTTATCCTTTGGGGTATTGAAAACATAATGAACAGCAAGTGTTAATTCTACTGTTCCTAATGGACCGCCCAAGTGACCGCCGGTTTGAGAGACTGTGTCTATGATTTTGTCCCTGATGTTTTGTGCAAGAATTGGAAGTTCTTCTACCTTTAATTTCTTAAGGTCTTTTGGAGAGTTTACCTTGTTGAGGAGGTTTATTTTAATCTTTGAGGATTGATTAGGGATTACCTGCAATTGCTCAGCAATAAGATTACTCTGAGACTTCTTAGATGAAAGCAATTTGTTTAAAGGCTTTTTTTTACTCATCACACACCCCAAGACATGAAGTTTAATTATGATTTATAAAGGTTATGGAAGATGAAAATTTGCTGGGATTTGGCTTCGTTTCGGTTAGCATCGGCTCAGGCTATCTGTATTCTTAAATTAGTTGGCATCCCCGTAAGGGACTTCCCCCTGCCAACTTATCTACATTAGTAAAATGCCTTCGCATATTGATGCTAACCTTCAAATTAATGCATAAAATGAACCATAACCTTTTTAAATGGCCCAAATATCCTAAAGCTTACCCGTTAACTTAACTGTTTCGACAGGAGGGAAAAGATGGAAAAAGAACAAATTCAATCAGCATTAACAAAAGCCAAAGACATTTCTGGCAAGAGGAATTTCAAGCAGACATACGACTTAATCATAAATCTAAAGGGCTTGGACTTAAAGAAGCCAGAGCACCAAGTTGATTTATTCATAGCATTGCCCCATCAAAGAGGCAAGAAAGTAAGCATATGCGCGCTTGTTGGCCCTGAAATGGAGCAGTCTGCAAAGGCAGCATTTGACATGGCAATTTCTTCAGATAATTTCGTCAAATACAGCGACAAGAAAGAAATCAAAAAACTTGCAAACTCCTATGACTTTTTCGTTGCTCAGGCAAATATAATGGGAAAGATAGCAACAGCTTTCGGACGTGTTTTTGGTCCAAGAGGAAAAATGCCGAATCCAAAATCAGGGGGAGTATTTCCGCCAAATGCTAATTTGAAGCCATTGCAAGAAAAATTGCAAATGACAATAAGAGTTTCTGCAAAGACATCTCCATTGATCCAGTGCCCAATAGGGATGGAAGATATGAAGATGGAACATTTAACAGATAATGCAATGACAATCTATAATGCAATACTTCACGCACTTCCAAACGAGAAGCACAACATAAAAGACGCTTACATCAAGCTTACAATGGGCAAGCCGGTAAAGCTTGGAGAAAAACTAGAGGCTGTAAAGGAGCACAAGTAAAATGGAACAGGCTCACGTTGCGGAATACAAGAAAGAGATTGTAACCAGCCTAGTCAAACTCATAAACCAGTACCCTATAGTCGGAATTGTAAATATGGAAAACTTGCCAGCGCCACAGCTGCAGGCAATGAGGGCCCAATTAAGAGGCAACTTCCACCTTACAATGACCAAGAGAAGGCTGATAAAACTTGCATTTGAACAGGCAAAATCGACAAAAAAGGGAATCGAGCAGCTTGAAAACCATCTTGGCGGAATGCCGGCTTTGATATTTACAAAAGAAAATCCATTCAAATTAAGCAGAACCTTGCAAAGAAGCAAGTCACCTGCGCCTGCAAAAGCAGGGCAGACTGCTCCAAGGGATATCGTAGTCCAGAAGGGATCAACTTCATTCGCACCTGGCCCAATCATAGGAGAGCTTGCAATGGCAGGCATTAAATCAGGAGTTGAAGGCGGAAAAGTTGCAATCAAAGAAGATTCCATAGTGGCAAGAGCTGGCGAGAAAATCAAGCCAAAGGTTGCAGAAATATTAACGAGACTTGGTGTACAGCCAATGGAAGTCGGCCTTGATCTTGTTGCTGTTTACGAAAACGGCATAATTTACGGAAGAGATATACTGTCGGTTGATGAGAAAGAGTACAAGCTGAGATTAAACAACGCAGCAAGATGGTCATTCAACCTTGCAGTATTCGCAGCATATCCTACAAAGTTAACAATCCCAGTTTTAATAGGAAAGGCAAGCAACGAAGCCAAAGCGGTTGGAGTTGAGGCCAAGATATTGGAAAAGGGAATAATAGAAACGCTTGTTGGAAAAGCTGACGCGCAAATGAAGAGCGTCAAGTCAACGGCAAACTTAGAGTAATCATAACTATTAAAATAATTTAATTCCGTCGCCCACGAAAATCATTGATTTTCGGGGCCCAGAAAATTTATAATTTTCTTGGGCTTCGCGACAAAAATTAGGCGGCCCACATTGGCCGCAAATATATAAATTAAGTTAACTAGGAGGTAAACAAAATGGAATACGTGTATGCAGCAATGTTGCTTCACAAAGCAGGGCAGAAAGTTGAAGAAGCTTCTGTAAAGAAAGTGCTAGAGGCAGCCCACGTCAAAGTTGACGAGGCAAGAGCTAAGGCATTAGTAGCAGCTTTGGAAGGAGTCAACATAGAAGAAGCTATAGAAAAAGCAGCAGTTGCACAGGTTGCAGCAGCACCAGCAGCATCCGGAGAGCACAAGCACGAAGGAAAGGCTGACCACAACAAAAAAGCAGCAGAAGAGAAGAAATCAGAAGAATCTGCAGCAGCTGGTCTTGGCGCTTTGTTCGGATAAGCTTATGCTGACAAAGGGAAAGCAAGTTCATGACATCACAGCAAAAAGAGCTAGTTGCAGAACTGCAAAAGTTTAGGGAAGAAGTATCCTCGCTTAGAGGTACTCTCGATTCCTTAAATAATGAAAAAGAATCTTTCTTTCATAAAAAAGATGAAGCTTCAAAAAGAATAAAGGAGCTTATCGGCAAGATAAAAGACGTCAAGGACAAAAGAGACTCTTTCACAAAGGAAGTAAAAGACCTTAAAGTGAAAAGAGACGAATTAAACAAGCTAATTTCTGAAAAATCAACTGTTTTAAATAAGATAAAGAAAGAAAAGGATTCAATTCTTGGTTCGCTTGACATGAAGGAGTCTCCTTCAAGGATAAAACAGCAGATGGAAAAACTGGAATTCACGATTGAAACAGAGGCTATTTCTTTTACTAAGGAAAGAGAGATAATGAAAAAGATAAAGGGGCTTAGAAAAGAATATGATAACTGCAGCGTTCTTGATTCTTTCAGCAAAAAAATAAGGGAAGTCGCATCTGAATTAAGCGAACTGAAAAAAGAATCAAACATCATTCACAGGAATGTGCAGGAAAAGGCAAAGATGAGCCAGACAATGCACGAGGAAATTCTGAAACTTTCTCCAGAAATTGACAAGCTGAGATCAGAAGAAAAAGAAGCTTTTGAGAAATTCTCTGAGCTTAAGAAGCAGTTTCACGATGCCAATGACGGCCTGAAAGGAAAACTCAAGCCGATGAATGAGATAAGGGGCGAGCTTGACAAGATAAAAGGCGAAAGAATCGATAAAAGAAGGCATGATGAAGAATCTCTTTTGAAAAGCATGGAAGACAAAATCAATGAGAAAATCAAAAAAAGGCAGAAATTAACAACAGAAGATTTGATTGCTTTCCAGGGAATTAAAAGAAAAGAAGATTAATCCCGAAAAGCGGAGATTTCCGATATGAAAAAAATTCTTGTGACAGGCGCAGCAGGCCAAATCGGGTCAGAATTGGTGCCGAAGTTAAGAGAGCTGTATGGGAATGAAAATGTTATTGCATCAGACCTTGGCACGAAGTCCAATGAAGAGCTGAAAAACGGCATTTTCATCAATGTTGATGTCACAAATTTTAATGAGATTGACGGCGCAATAAAAAAACATAATATTGGAAAAATATTCCATCTTTCTTCTATATTATCTTCGCTGGGAGAGCAAAAGCCCCAGTTGGCTTACAGTGTTAATTTTGACGGCTTATACAATATACTTGAAGCATCAAGATTAAATAATATTGAGAAATTGATTGTTCCAAGCTCTATAGCCGCTTTCGGGCCTGAAACCCCTCGAATAGATACACCTGATGATACTATCCAGAAGCCAACAACCATATACGGAATTTCAAAAGTTTTTGGAGAATTGATGGGCAATTATTATTTTAGAAAGTTTGGGCTTGATGTAAGAGGAGTTCGTTTTCCCGGAATAATAAGCTGGAAAACAGAGCCGACAGCAGGAACAACTGATTACGCTGTTGCCATTTTCTATGAAGCAATAAGTAAAAATCCATACCCTTGCTATCTTGGACCAAATACGAGGCTTCCGATGATGTACATGCCAGACGCAATAAAAGCATTGGTTGATTTGGAAAAGGCTAATGTAAAAATGCTGAAAAATCAAGCGGTATTCAATGTTGCTGCAATGAGCTTTACTCCGGAAGATATTGCAAAAGAGATAAGAAAAAGGATTCCTAACTTTAAGCTTACTTATGAAATTGACCCAAGAAGGCAGGCAATTGCAGACTCGTGGCCGGAATCGCTGGATGATTCTGAAGCAAGAAAGCAATGGAATTGGAAACCGGACTGGAATATCGGCGCAATGACAGATGACATGCTTTCCAATTTAAAGAGGAAACTTAAACAATAAAATTTAAATTATCCATTGTTTATGTGATAAAAATATAAATAAGTTAAATTTTAAGTGTCAAAAATCACAGAATTATAATTAAAAAATATTAGGTAATTTTTGAAATGAAACCGGATGAAATATTCAGGGAAGAAGTTGAAAGGCTGAAAAGCGAGAGCATAAACTGGGCGCCGAAAACGCTGCAGAGCGCCTCTTCCAACAGGAGCGTTTACGACAATAAAGAGGTCATCCTTCTTTGTTCTAATAATTATCTTGGATTAGCAAATCATCCTAAATTGATACAGGCTTCAATTGACGCGACGAAGAAGTATGGCGCAGGCTCAGGGGCTGTGCGCCCGATATCAGGCACAATGGAACTGCACCTTGAGCTTGAAAGAAAAATTGCAAAATTCAAAAAAACAGAAGCCGCGCTTTTTTACCAGTCAGGCTTTGCCGTAAATGCCGGCCTGATACCGGCAATACTGCAGGACGGGTGGCTTGTTGTCAGCGATGAACTTAATCACGGAAGCATAATTGACGGAATAAGGCTGTCGAAAGCAGAGAAAGCAGTTTATGCTCATTGCAACATGGAAGACTTGAGAAAAGTCATGAAAGATTATTCAAAGAAAAGTTATAAAGCGATTATGATAATAACAGACGGTGTTTTTTCGATGGACGGGGATATTGCGCCGCTTGATGAAATTTATGAGATTGCGCAGGAATATAATGCAATGACTTATGTTGACGATGCCCATGGAGACGGAGTTCTTGGAGAAAATGGAAGGGGAGCAGCATTCTATTTTGGGCTGCACGGAAAAATTGATGTTGAAATCGGCACATTTTCAAAAGCATTTGGAACAGTCGGAGGGTACATAAGCGGGAGCAAGAATTTAAGGGAGTATGCCCTGAACAAGTCAAGGACTTGGCTGCTTTCGGGTTCGCATCCTCCGGGAGTTGTTGCGTCGTGCATTGCTGCAATTGATGTTCTTGAAGAGAATCCTGATTTAGTGAAGACTTTGTGGAAGAACAGGGAATTTTTTATAAAAGGCCTTAAAGACCTTGGATTTGACACCGGGTTATCGCAGACTCCGATTGTCCCTGTGATGCTTAAGGATTCCGGGCTTGCTAGAAAATTTTCGCAAAGGCTGTTTGACGAGAATGTTTATGCATTGCCGATTGTTTTTCCTATGGTTGCAAAAGACAAAGCAAGAATAAGAAATCAGGTTTCTGCTGCACATACTCTTGAGGATTTGAAAGAAGCATTGAATGCTTATGAGAAGATTGGAAAGGAATTAAAGGTTATTTAGAAAAAAATAAATTCTTAATTTACTGCTTGGTAAATTCACAATATTTGCAGTGGCCGCAATACAGCCTGTTTGCGTGCTTTGCCATGAACACTCCAGGTCCGCATTTTGGGCATGACTTGTTTTTTCTCTCGAGCTTGTCGCCTGCCTTGGTGTAAAGGTTCCAGACTCCTTTTTTTGATCCTGCTTTGCCGCCGGATTTGCCTGCCGCCTTTGCTGCCGGTTTTGGTGGTGCTGCCATTTTATTTAGCCTCTGCTGCAACTTTCTTGACCTTTATTTTAGGCTCGATAAGCTGCCTTTTTGCCTCGTCAGCATAAACATAAGCAACAACATCCGCTGTCTTGCTTCCGAAATGATTGTTAACTGTCCTTATTGCAACAAGCTTCTCATCTGATTTTAAATGGGATGCAAGCGCTTTTATTATGTCTGCGTATGGTGGTGTTGAATTATCAAATTCCAATGATGCTGTGACCATTGTCCTTGAAAGCAATGGCTCGTGGTTTTTGTTTGTTACTTTAAGATCCATCATATTCACCTTACCTTTATGGCATACTCGCCTTTTGATTTCATGCCTATTTTTTCAGCAACGAGAGATTTGACTGGGTCAATTATGTAAAGCCTCCCCTGCCAGTTTGTAGAGAACTGGTTGGACTTGCATATAGGGCATTCGTTTCCATCAACGAACATCTTGCACTTCTTGCATACTTTTTTTTTCATTTTATTTTCTCTTGATTGTGATTACTTTTTTTCTTTCTTTTCTTTTGTCTCTTTTTCAGCCTGTGCTGCTGGCTTGTCGCCGTCTTCCTTTACCCAGTCGACTCTTCCAAGACCCTGCTGCCTCATCGTCAATCCTAATTTTGGATTTAATACGTCTTTGAACGAAATTGCTATGATTCGCGCTCTGCAAACATCGCCAACTTTCAAGCTTCTTTTTGACTCTTTTCCGCCAAGGCTCTTGTCCTTGCTGAACGAAACGAAATCATCCATTGTCTGGCTGATGTGAATCATGCCGTCAATTGGGCCTATGTTGATGAATGCGCCGAACTCTGCTATGTCTTTTATCTTTCCGGACACTATTTCCTGCATTTCCGGCTTAAATGTCAAAAGCTCGAATGAAACTTCGTAATATGATGCTCCGTCTCCTGCAATTATGATTCCTTCTCCTATCTCCTTTGCACCGACAACGTCAACAACAATTCCCAAATCTTTTGAGATAAATCCCGTGTACTTTGTCTTTATTCTGGTAATCACAGCCTCTTCCAATGGGAGGTTGAATAGTGCAGGAGGTACTCTTATGTGGTCCTTGATTTCTGTCTTGTAGAACATTTTAACACCGAAAACGGCGATTTCAACTAATCGCTATGGTACTTAGGAAATATGCGTCATTTATAAAGCTTTCTTTCAAATATCTGGAGGTATTTTTTCTGCCTTAGGACTATTACGGCAATGTATCTTTCAAGCAGCTTTTTCTTAAGATCGAGGTCAGTTGTTGCAACAATATCGTCATCTTTACGGTTTTGGATTATTATATTGTCAACGTAATCCCCTTCTGCCTTTAAAATTTCGATGTCTTTTGACTTAACTATCTTTAATGCAAACTGAGCTGCTTTCTTGTCTTTTCCTTTTTGCTCTTTTATTATTGCATTAAGTTCATCTATTGACTGCTCAAAGATGAAAATCTTGTATTGAAAATTGCATATTCTGTGTATTTCGGAGAATATGTCTACCTTAAACTGCAGGGGCACCATAAGAAAGTTTGTATCAAGGATTATTCTTCGCATAGGGATTAGTTAAGCGCAGTGTTATAAAAATTTATGCGATTTTTGCATTGGTTTTGCCATCGTTCGCATGCAATGTTTTAGTTAATGCAAAAATTCCCATTGCAATTTCCTTTTTGCTTGCACACTTTATAGAAAATGCTCACATTTTGATGGCAAAACTCCAATTTCCACCATACTTTTTTAAACAAAAATGCTTGCTTATGCTATATGAAAGGAATTGCAATAGTTTCAAAAGGGCTTGAAAGCACGGCTTCAAAAGAGATAAAAGAGATTATTAATGCAAAATACTCTGAAAAGGAAGGAGCTGTGCTGTTTGACATAAAAAAAACATCAGATTTGTGCTTGTTGTGCTATAGGTCGCAGTCTGTTGACAGAATTTTATATCATCTTGGAGATTTTGAATTCAAGAATTTTAAAGCTGAGTTTGAAAAATTTCTGCTTGATATTAAGCTTGAAAAATGGATGTCGTCGTGCAAAAACTTCAGGGTGGAGTGCATCCGGATAGGAGCGCATGATTTTGCAAGCCCTGATGTTGAGATGATTGCATCCAAGCATATTGCAAAAAAATACAAGATGCAGGCTGATTTTAAGGACAATGAAATAATATTTTTTGCTTACATAATCAACAGCCATTGCTATTTTGGGGTTGATTTTGCTGGTTTTGAGATGAACAAAAGAGCGTATAAAATCTATATGCATCCTGGCTCTTTGAGGGGACCGATAGCTTATGCATTATTGCAGGAAGCCGGATTTGACAAAAAAAAAGATATGCTGGATCCTTTTTCAAGAGATGGTGTTGTGTGCATTGAAGCTGCGTTGAATGCAAGCAATTTTCCGGTAAACTACTACAAAAAAGAGAAGTTTGCTTTTCTAAAGCTCAAATTGGATGTTGATTTTGAAAAATTATTCAAAATAGAAGATAAGAAAATAAAAGAACAGAAAGGAAAAATTTACAGTTTTGATTTCATGTTTAAATTTATTGACTTTTCAAGGAAGAATGCCAATATAGCCGGAGTTGACAAGTACATGAACTTCAGCAGAACCGAGCTTGAGTGGCTGGACATTAAATTCAAAAAAGGAAAGGTTGATTGCATAGCGACATGCTTGCCATCGTCAAAAAGCGCAAACCTTGAGAAAATGTATAAGGAATTCTTTTACCAAAGCGAATATATTCTTGCAAAAGAAGGGAAGATTGCAGCTATTACAAAAAATGTTGAATTGGCTAAGAAATATGCTTCTGCGAATAAATTTACTGTTTTGAAGGAGATGGTTGTTTATAGCGGGGAGCAGCCTTTGCCGTTGATTGTTTTTGGGAAAGAGTGATTTTCTGTTATAAATCTCTTAAAAAGAGAGATATTTTCAATAAATTTATATAGGCTCTTTCCCTACTTTACCTTGCAGGGTTAGTACTTAGCTTCGGCGCATGAAAAGGCTCGAAAGGGCTTATTCTGCTGAGGAAAGTCCGCCCACCATAAAAGGCCACTCGCACAAGCGAGTTTTGGAGACAGAAGGCAACCACTCAGAAACGAGACCGCTGCATCTAAGGGTGAAGCTCGCGAAGGCTCCTGTGAAGGAGCTGAGAACAGCTGACGTTTATGCAGAATGGATGAAACGGTGAGTCCTGGCCGGTGCAAGTCCGCGAACAAGCAATTGTTCCAGTACGCTTAGTTTAATGCTAAGACAGGCTATCGCATTATCAATAATGCACAAGGGCCTGACAAAAGGCGGCTTATTCTGGCCCTGCAAATTTTAATTAACAATGGCGCAAGACAAAATTTCAATGCCTTCCGGAATGGGGGGATTAGTAAGGTATTTTGACGAATACAAAAGCAAGATAAAATTCAAGCCCGGGCATATTGTAGTGTTTTGCGTGGTTGTCATAATAATAATGATGTTTCTTTACACTTTCGGCAACAAGCTGCTAGGGATAAGGTGAAATTATGTTTCCCGGCATGAATCCAAGGGACGTGCAGAAAGCCATGAAGCGCATGGGCATAAAGCAGGAAGAGATAGAAGCGCAGATGGTGATAATAAAGACTGCAAACGGAGACTTGGTGATAAGGGATCCTCATGTGACAAAGATGAACATGATGGGACAGGAATCATTGCAGATAACAGGCAACATTGAAGAAGTTGAGAATGATTCAACTCCTGAAATAAGCGACGATGATGTTGCAACTGTGATGGAGCAGGCGAACTGCACAAGAGAAGAGGCAGAAGAATCCTTGCAGGAAAACAAAGGTAATATTGCAGAGGCAATTTTAAAATTACAATCAAAATAAATTCTGGTGGGGTATGAAAGCATCCTCACTATCGTTCGGGGCCTTCATTTTGAAGGCGAAGTATGGAGAAAATTCAAAATGAAGGAATCATTCGATTTGGCAGTGCAGGAGTTAAAGAGAGTAGACCATCTGTTCTGGGTAAGCCTGAAGTACACAAGAACTGTTGACGTCATAAAGCACGTGATTGACCGCATAATAAACTGCATGAGCTACGGGTTTGAATCTATATTAAAATATGCACAGGAAAAAAAACTTGTGAGCAGCATTCCTGAAAATGCAGGATTAAGATGCGATTTGCTGAAGAGCACGTTTCCTGAAAATGCGCAGCTTATGAATTATATCAATATCTACACAAAACTAAGAAAGTTAAGCAAAGCAGAATACACGAGAAGGGAAGAATTCAGAAGGCACGTTACAATGATTGCAACAATTGACAAGGGAGAAGTTGTCGAGGTATGCATAGACACGCTTAGGGAAGATTATGAAATGCTTAAAATATTCTTGACGTTTGTCAAGCGCATGATAAATGAGGAGAAAGAAGAGCAGTAAATTTCTATTCAAAATGCAAAATCTTGCAAAAAGGCTTGAAAACAAGGGATGGAATAAAAAAGAGATAAATAAAGCGCTCGGCATAATAAAAAACGCAAAAGAGAATAAATCAGACCATACAATATTTCTTGAAAAAAGAGTTTACTGGATACTTCTTGTCATAATTGTAACGGCAAATTTTGCGATTTCAATTGCTTTACTTCCACTTCTTATTGTTCTTCGTGATTATTTACTTTATTCTATCATAATTATAATGGGATTGATATTCGGACTTGTGTTTGAATTGGTGATAAGAAGCATCGAGCATCTGCAGCGCCGCCATCATGTGTTTCTCGCTTTCCTAATACCTTCTGCTGCTTTGATAAGCGGGTTTATAATTTCAAAAATATCAAACGATGTTGTTGCTAAATTAGGATTATCGAATTATCACATTCCTTTTTTGATTGCTTTTATTTACGCAGCTGCCTTTGTAGCGCCTTATATTTTGTATAGGTTTGTGCTGAAGATAGAGTATTATTCTAAAGAATGATGCAAACCTTTAAAACCCATATTTTATTCTATGTTATTATGGCTGCGGTAGTTTAGTGGCAGAATACGAGACTGTGGATCTTGTGGCGCGAGTTCGATTCTCGCCCGCGGCCCTCTTTTTAAAATAACACAGACTTGCCACTCGGCACAATCCCCGACTTAAATATAGCTGAGCAAAGCTCAGCGTATGCTCGTAAATCTTTGATTTACGACAAGTCGGGGTTTTGATTGTGCCTCGTAATTAATAGGCAAGTCTGCGAGATTGTAAATTCATGCTAAAGCATGGAGTTTTAAACCCATGAATTTACAATAATAATTATTAAATAGGGATTATTATTACCAAACAATATGGCTATTCCTACAGCAGAAGAACAACCGCAGCGATGGAGAACTGGAGGACTTACACGCATAATGCACATATACGCTGGACCATCATCAGGCCTTCCTTCAGATTCTTACAAACCTTCTTGAGGGCATATCAGCCAAGCAGTTGATACACCTTCTGGAGCCTTGGAACTTACTATTGAAGGAGAGGGTATAACCGAAAGACAGACAATTCTTGTTCCTTCAGATAGCCGCGACGCCTTTCTTAGGGGATTTAGAACAGGAGATGTCAAGGCGTTAAAAGGCAAGGATATTTCAGCAAGCACCCTAGATGGAACACTTTATGAGGTTGTAGTTCGAGTACCAGAGCCAATGACTGGTCACATGAGTTAAGCTTAATTCTTCCCTTCTTTTTAGTACATTTTGAATAAAGTATAAAAGCAACCTTACCAGAGCAATTTCTATGAAACAACTACAGGTATCAGACGACGAATGGAAAAAGAAGCTCACAAAGGAGCAATACGAAGTTCTAAGGAATAAGTCAACAGAAACCCCATTCACAGGCAAATTATTGCATAATAAAGACGGCGGTGTCTATACATGCGCAGGATGCGGAAATGAGCTATTTGCATCAAATGCAAAATTCGATTCTGGCACCGGTTGGCCAAGCTTTGACGAGCCGAAAAACAAGGAAAACATCGAACTAAAAACAGATGTTTCGCACGGAATGTCAAGGACTGAAGTTTTGTGCAAGAAATGCAAAGGCCATTTAGGGCATGTTTTCAACGATGGGCCGACAAAAACAGGCCAGAGATTCTGCATGAACTCATGCGCGCTTGAATTCAAGAAAAAGTAAAAGTGTTTATAATCTAGAAGTTATTTCTGCTGTATATGAGAGACCCTATATGCCAGTACTTTGGAACTTGCGCAGGATGCGATACGCAGCACATTGAATACTCTGTTCAATTGCAGAATAAAGTAAAGAACATAGCTGCAATGCTGAAGATTTCTCCTGAAAGCGTAAAAGTGTTTCAGGACAAGGAGTTTGAATACAGAAACAGAATGGATTTTCTTTTCAGCCAATACTGCATTGGATTAAGGAGCAAAACCAACAAGGTCATTGGAATTGAAATGTGCCCTATTTCCAGCAGCACTGTGAATAAACTGCTTGATGAAATTCGAATATTTTTTTTGGACATAAACATATCAAGAGCAATAAAATATGCTGTTGTTCGCGCTTCCAAGACTTCAAGCATTGGATTTATCATTAATGAGGATTCAAAGCAAAGGGATGAGGCTTTTGAGCTCATAACACAATTTTGCCTGAGAACTTCTGCTGACAATGTTGTTGTCGGATATGTTCCTCATCTTTCAGAAGACAGCACTTCTTTAAAGTTTAAAATTGTGAAGGGAAAAGAGATACTTGAAGAGGAGTTTTTAGGCAAAAAGTTCTTTTACCATTCACAGGCTTTTTTCCAGAACAATTCCAAAATGGCGGAGAAGATGATTGGCTATGTTAAAGAAATTTTACATGGTAAAAAGGGACATTTGGTTGATTTGTATGGTGGCGTTGGAAACTTCGGGCTTTGCATGGATTTTGAAAAAATCACGATAATTGAATCCCATCCGCTTTCTGTTGAATGCGCCAAGAAGAACATTCTTGTTAATAATATTAAAAATGCAGAGGCTATTGCTCTTGATGCCAAGAAAATTGACAGAATTAAAATTTCTCGTCCTTTACATGTGATTAATGATCCTCCTCGTACAGGGATGGATTTGCTTGCAATCAAAAAATTAACGAATTTGAAGCCGGACACAATAATTTATGTTTCCTGCAATCCACTTAAATTCAAGAAAGAGTTTCCTAAGTTTGCGAAAGAAGGGTATTCAATCAAATCAGTTGCTATGTTTGACCTGTTCCCGCAGACTAACCATATAGAGATGGTTGTTGAGATGGAAAGAAGTTAACGATGAGGGCAACCTGGCCAACAGCAAGGCCGGCGTTTACCTTTGATAAGCTCTTCAGATGCTCGCTTGATATGTTGTTTTCTTGTTTCAGGTTTTTTGACTGAAGTAATCCAGCATATCCACTCATTGCGGGCTAATGGAGTAATATCCTCCCACGCTGCTTTCATCTTTGGAGAAGATTTAAGGGTTTTTTGTAAATCAGCTGGCACTTTGTGCAGTGCGCCTGTGGATATTGTTTTTTTCACCATAAATTCAGTTTAGCATTTTTTCTATTTAAATTTTATTGGTTTTGCTTGCAGTATTTTTCATAGAAATCCAGTATCTCGTCTGTTTTTCTCGGGTTTAGTGAATAATGGATTTCTCCGGTTTTCTTTGCAGGCAATATCCACTCGTCTTTTTCCAACTCTTTTATTGCCTGTTTTGTCAGCTTATCTCCCCTTAAATGATTTGGAAGGCCGTTCAATATGTTTTCAGTATGAGAGCCGCCCCATTTTCTCCATTGAACTAGCTTTCTTATTATTCGCGCCTTGATTTCAATAACAGTTAAGCCCATTTTGTAATGGATATGCTGATTTGATATATAAATATTACCATTTATGAGACAATATTGTCTCAAAACAGAAACATTTAAATATTTGTGCCTATACACATACGTATGAACATGTGTTTATACGTAGTTAATTAAAATGGAAACAAAATCATTATTCGTGGAATTTATGGGAGAATCTCCTACAATCAAAGTATTAGATTACTTGCTAACAGAAAGAGAACTGGATTTTTCTATAACTGACATGGCTAATAACTCAAAAATAGGTAGAGCTACATTATACAGAATTTGGAATAGTTTAATTGAAAATGAAATAATAAAACCTACAAGAACCATAGGAAAAGCCAAACTTTTCAAATTAAACGTGAACAATCCTAAAATAAAAAAATTGATTGAGATAGATGACATGCTGATATTAGAAGAACTAAGAAAGAAAGCAAGGAAAGTTAAGGTTAAAGTTAGTGTTTGAGTTATTCTAGCAGACTAATCATATAGGGATTGTTGTTGAGGTGGGAAGAGGTCAATTAAGAAAAGTTAGATATTATTTTTTGATTTTCTTATCTATTAACTCCGAAACTTCTCCCTTTAAAAATTTGTTTAAAGAATCGTGTTGCTCTTTTGTTATAATTTTTACTCTTTGATTTACAAGTTTATTGATAATCTCTTTTTTTTGTTTAATAGATTGTAATGTCAATAATTCCATATCAAGCTTGTAATTGTTATACATTTGACCCATGCCGTACACGATTAATGGAAAACCTACTGCATATGCTAAATCTAAATTTAATGGTTTATCAGGAGGATTAATATTTGTATAATAAAATGCAAACACAAATAATCCTATCCCAATAAGAGTGATAAAAAAGTCATACCTAACAAGCTTCGGTAATCCTAAATCCATTTTATAACCCAATCTTTTTCAAAATTGTATAGCCTAAACTTCGCCAAAAACTAAAAACTATTGCGATTACTATCAATAGAATACCAAAATTAGTATTGTTTTTAAGAACTAAGTATATTCCTATACCTGCTGATAAAACAATAACTAAATCAATAATAGATCTTTTGAGTCCCATGTTATGTACCATTTTTATTAATTATATTTAAACTTATTCCGTAACCTTTATAAACCGTCCTCGTATCCCTGTATCTTAAGAATAGCCCGAGTAAGGCGTTATGCCTAGCGTTTTAGGGTTAGCGAATGAAAATTCGTTAATTTACGCTAAATTCTCGGTTTTACACAAAATGACAGAAGCACCAAAACAGGAATTGAGGTATTTCGTAAGAATTTCGAACACAGACCTAAATGGAAATAAGTCTGTTTACCATGGCCTTACGGGAATAAAAGGCATAAGCTGCATGTTCTCAAACGCAATCTGCGCTGCATCAGGCATACCTAAAACACAGAAGATAGGATACTTGACAGACGATGATGCTGCAAAGATTGATGAAGTTCTAAAAGACCCTTCAAAATTCAAGATTCCTTCATGGCTTTACAACAGGAAGAAAGACCCTGAAGGCAACACGGACAAGCATTTGACAGGCTCCAATTTAACGTTCATACAGGACAATGACATAAAGATGATGAAGAAAATAAAATCTTACAAGGGAGTAAGGCACATACTTGGCCAGCCTGTAAGAGGACAAAGAACAAAATCAAACTTCAGAAAGAACAAAGGAAAAGTAATGGGCGTAAAGAGAAAAACAGATGTCAAGGCAGGCAAGAAGTAAATGGGCGACCCAAAAAGACAGAGAAAGAAATTCTCAAAGCCAAGCCATCCGTGGCAGAAAGACAGGATTGATGCAGAAAAGATTCTATTAAAGCACTACGGATTAAGAAGAAAGTACGAGATATGGAAAGCAAACTCAATGCTTCAGAATTTCTTGAACAGGGCAAAGACAATCATCGGAAAAAGAACAGCACAGTCACAGGTTGAAAAAAAACAATTGCTTGACAGGCTTCACGTGCTTGGATTATTGCAGAAAGATTCCAAGATAGAAGATGTTTTGAATTTGACATTGAAGAACTTCATGGAAAGGAGATTACAAACCCTTGTATTCAGAAAACAATTAGCAAACAGCGTAATGCAGGCACGCCAGTTCATAACTCACGAGCACATAATTGTAGGAAAAAGAAAAGTAACATCACCATCATATCTTGTATCGACAAGTGAAGAAACTCAGATAAAGATTGTAAAGCCAATAAATGTAGCTCCGGTAAAGGAAGCAAAGCCGAGCACAGAGGCTAAAGAATAAAAATGGACCAAAGACCGCAGAGATGGGGAATAGCGCACATTTACGCATCATACAACAACACAATTATCCACATAACCGACATAACAGGAACAGAAACGCTTGCAGTCGGCTCGGGTGGAATGGTTGTAAAGAGCGACAGAATGGAAGGTTCACCGACAGCAGCAATGATTGCAGCAAAAAAGGCTGCTGAGACTGCAATGGACAAAGGAATAACAGGAATTCACGTTAAGATTAAAGCGCCAGGAGGGCATAATGGACCAACATCACCGGGACCAGGAGCACAGGCGGCTATAAGATCATTATCAAGAATGGGATTAAGAATCGGAATCATAGAAGAAGTAACACCTTTGCCGCACGACGGATGCAGAAAGAAGGGCGGAAGAAGGGGAAGGAGAGTTTAAACCATGGAAATACGCGTACTTGAAAACAACAAGGATCAGGGAAAATTGTCTTTTTTGCTTAAAGACTCTAATCCAATTTATGTAAACACATTAAGAAGACTGGTAATTGATGAAGTTCCTACGATGGCAGTTGAAGAAGTTGATTTTTCAAAGAACAGCTCAATATTGTATGATGAGATGATTGCGCACAGGCTTGGACTAACTCCATTGAAGACTGACTTAAAATCATATAATCTTCCTGATAAATGCAAATGTGAAGGCAAGGGCTGCAACAGATGCCAATTAAAATTGGTTTTAAAATCCGCAAAAATCGGAACAGTTTACGCATCAGAATTAAAAAGCAAGGATCCTGCTGTAAAGCCGGTTTTTGCAGAAATGCCGATAGTAAAACTAATCAAAGGTCAGAGCTTGGAGCTTGAGGCAACAGCTGTGCTTGGAAGGGGAAAACAGCACGCAAAATGGAGCCCGGGGCATGTTTATTACAAATACAAGCCGATTGTTGAAATAACGGGAGATGTAAAAAACCCAGAAGCAATAATTGAAGTTGATCACAATAACATTTTTGAGATAAAAGACAGGAAACTTGTAATCAACAAAGACCGCGTTTTGGAATGCGACTTGTCATTGGATTTTTCAGAGATTGACAAGAACGTAAAAGTGTCAGCAAGCGAGACAGAATTCATTTTCACTGTTGAATCATTCGGGCAGCTAAGCTGCAAAGAAATGATGAACAAGGCAGTAGATATACTTGACGAAATGCTTGATGAGTTTGTCGAGGAGCTAAATAAGGCAAAGTGATAGACAGGTTCAACTCCGTTTCGCGGGTAGCGCAAAAACATGGTTTTTGCTGACCCGCATTCGCTTACGCTCATGCGGGGGTGGCAGAGCCTGGTCTAATGCGCTAGCTTGAGGGGCTAGTCCCTAAGTGGGTGCGCGTGTTCGAATCACGTCCCCCGCATTTAAAATCAAAATATAAAAAACAAAAAAAATGGCAAGAGTAACAGGACCAACAAACAGCGTTTTGGTTGGGATCATTGAGGAGCTGAAGAAGAGAAGCAGCGATCAGAAAGTCAATCTTTGGAGAAGGATTGCTCTTGATTTGGAAAAGCCTACAAGACAAAGAAGGGTTGTTAACTTATCAAGCCTGAGCAGATTCACCAAAGAGAACGAGATAATTGTAGTTCCAGGAAAAGTTCTTGGAGCAGGAAGCCTAAACCACAAAATCACAATTTCAGCATTTTCTTTTTCAGACGGCGCAAAAGAGAAAATAGAAAAAACAGGCGCAAAGGTTGTTTCACTGCTTGATTTGAGCAAGGACAATCCATCCGGAAAAGGAATCAGGATAATAGGATAAAAAATATGAAAATAAATAATTTTCAATTGTCAAATTTCGGAGAAATTTAACATGATAATCGACGCAAAAGATGCAATACTTGGAAGATTGAGCACATACGTGGCAAAGCAGGCTTTATTGGGAAATAAAATTGACTTAATAAACTGCGAAGAAGCCCTTGTAACAGGAAAAAGACTGAGCATCCTTGCCCATTACGTAGTAAGGATTGACAGAAAAGCCCCTTTGAAAGGACCATTCCTTTACAGAAGGCCAGACATGTTTGTCAGAAGAACAATAAGAGGCATGCTTCCATGGAAAAGATCAAGGGGAAGGGAAGTTTACAAAAATATAAAATGCCACGTCGGAACTCCAGAAAGCTTAAAGAGCGAGAAGGCAATTGTTGTGGAATCTGCAAATATCGCAAAAGTTCATTCAACTGATTATATCAAAGTAAAAGAAATATGCAGGGCAATCGGCGGTAAACAATAATGAAATCAATAAACGTATCAGGAAAAAGAAAGATGTCAGTTGCAAGGGCAAATGCACGCCAAGGCACCGGAATTGTCAGAATCAACAAAGTTCCGATTGAAATTATTGAGCCAAGCATATTAAGATTAAAGTTCATGGAGCCAATCATAATCGCCGGGGATGCTGCAAAGAAGATAGACATCGACGTTCTGGTAAGGGGCGGCGGAGTAAACAGCCAGGCAGAGGCTTCAAGAATCACTATTGCAAAAGCTCTTGTAGATTTTACAAAAAGCGACAAGCTGAGGGAAACATTCCTCGCATACGACAGGAACATGCTGGTTGCAGATGTAAGAAGGAAGGAGTCATCAAAGCCAAACAGGCACGGCCACGCAAGGGCAAAAGTCCAAAAATCGTACCGTTAAAGTAATAACATAATTCTTTTTAGTTTTCTTTTAGCTTTGTAAAGTAAAATTCTTACAGATTTTTTGATTAACTCATTCTTTTAATCACATTAAGCAATGTTTCAACTTCCAAATTATGATTTTTCACTTCATAAAAAATCATTTACGCAGTCTCAACCTAGAATAGCCCAGTGATTAAAAATGAACTCGCTTAGAAATCAAAAAATTTGTTTGAAAGAATTATCAAAAAAATCGCTGATTTCAATGTATTCCGAAAGAGGGTTATCAACATCAGCAATTGCAAGAGTTTACAATTGCAATCCAGAAACTGTGCGTAGAATTATGATTAAACATAAAATTGCTAGGAGAAGGCTACATGAAAGAAAATATAAAATTAAAAAAGAGGAGTTAGAAATATTATATCTTAAAGAAAAAAAGTCAACAATTGAAATTGCTAAAAAATATAATTGCTCCCAATGGGTTATTTGGTCTTTACTCAAGAAGTATAGGATTAATGCACGAGGTGCTAATGAATATCATTCGTGGAAATCTCCTTCAAATCAAATTAAGCCAGTTTTAGATGAGTCTCCTACATTAGCCTATGCTGTTGGAGTGATTTTAGGAGATGGTTGGACTTACAAAAGAGGGCATTTTTATACTATAGGCTTAGAAGTGTCAGATAAAAAATTTTGTGAGAGCTTCCATGTGGCTTTAAAGAAGCTAAACCTAAACCCCTCTATGTTTCATAGCAGAGGCTACTGGAGAACTGTATGCTCTTCAAAATTGTTTTATCTATGGCTTGAATCTTTAGATATAAATCATATAAATAAAATATCCAAAAAATATCCTGAGGATTTCCTAAGGGGATTTTATGAGAGTGAAGGTCATCTTTCTGTTTACAAAAGCAAGGAGTATTATTTCACAAGAACAAGCATAATTATCTGCAACACTAAAAAAGAATGGATGTACTTAATCAAAAGCCTATTAGAAAGTCTGGATTTTCATCCTAAAATCTATAATATAGCTAGCCAAAAACCCAAATGGAAACCTTTATGGAGGCTGGTTTTAGCAAGAAACTTAGAAGCTAAAAGATTTATTAGCTTGGTAAAACCTTGTATTAAAATTGGAGAAAAAAGACGTCGAAACCTTTAAAAAGGGTCTGAACTTTCTTTGAACCTATGATTATACCTATTCGCTGTTGGTCTTGTGGCCGTCCTATCGCGCATCTTTGGGAATCATATGTAGATAGGGTTTCAAAAGGCGAAGAGCGCAAGAAAGTGATGGACGAGCTTGGATTGCAGAGATACTGCTGCAGAGCCGTGTTCTTGGGACATGTTGATTTAATCGATATTGCAACCCAGTTCAAGAAATTTTGAGTTGTTTTAATTTTTCTAAAAATTTAATTTCCGTGGCTTCGCCACAACAGATACGCGCCCCGCATTGGGCGCAAATTTATTATAAAATTTAATGACGGAAAAGCTAATGAAATTTATCATTGAGCATCTGGAGCCTGAACTTTATGACTGGTGTTTGATTGAGTACGAGCACATTTCTGAGATTGTAGGAAAGGAAAATCTTTTTTTTACCAATATTTCTGATAAAAAAGATGCCGATAGACTTAAAAAATTCGGGGCTGTTTATGAAAAAAATATTTCCCAGTTAAATTTTGAAAAGATATGCGTGCTTTCGCAGTATGCTGAAAAGACTGTTTCTGCTTCTGACAAAAAAGACTTTGAATATTTTGTTTTTGGTGGAATCCTTGGAGACAATCCTGCAAAGAAAAGGACAGACACAATAATCAAAGATTTAAAAAATTCTGGGAAAATGTTTGAAGAAAGAAACCTTGGAAAATCACAGATGCCTACTGATGTTGCGGTTTATGCAACGAAGCAGATGCTTAACGGGAAAAAACTTTCTGATTTCAAGTTTGTGGACAAGCTGGAAATAGAGATAGATGAAGACGAAAGCGTGGAGCTTGATTTCAGGTATATTGTAGACGGCAATAAGCCGATTATTTCAGAAAAGCTTGTTGAGTATATAAGAAACAATAAGGGATTCTGAGCGATAAATTTAAATACTTGTTGTACTTGTTTTACCTTATGGCAAAAATACAAGTAACGATAAAAAACATAGATGAAGACGCATTCAGTGAATTAAAAGCTGAAGCTGCAAGGAAAAAGCTTCCAGTAGGCATTGCATTATCATTAGCCATAGAAGGATGGCTGGCGCATGCAAGGAAGCCATTGCTGCCGCTGACAGAATGGAAATCCGTAAAAGGCGGATCCAAAACAAGGCTTTTGAGCAGTGAATTAGATAAAGCGCTTTATGGGTGATTTTGATGGCTATTTTTCTTGATGCCAGCTACATTCTGGCCCTTTACAATGAGGATGATGTGCACCACAAAAGAGCAGTGGCTTTGTCAGAAGTGATAAATTCAAATGAATATGGACAGGCCATTATTTCAGATTATATTTTTGATGAAGCTGTTTCTGTTGCGCTTAGAAAAATAGGAAAACAGGAAGCGCAGTTGCTGGGAAAACAGATTATTGACAGCCTGTTTATAGTTCATGCAGACAAGCACCTTTTTGACACGGCTTTGAAAATTTTTAATTCTTCGAAAGATCCCTTCAGCTTCACAGACTGCATGAGCCAGGCAATAATGGACCTTGCGCAGATTAGGTTTATAGCCACATTTGACAAGCTGTTTGAAAAATTGAATGTTGAAGTTATAAATTAACTTTTTAAGCTTCTTTTCTTGAAAGAAAGTAAACTCCGACAAACATCAAAAGCATGCCTGCAAACTGAATTATAGTTATTGTTTCTCTGAAAAATATGTAGCCAAGAATTGCAGCAAAAAACGGTGCAGATAATTCAAGAGCGCCTGCCTGAGCTGCCTTTATTCTTTTGATGCTTTCGTAGTACATTATGATGCCTATTCCGACAACAATGCCTGCAATGACCTGATATATGTTTGCAATGAATAATTTTGAAGTGGCAATTACATAAGCGCAAAGCACCAAAGAAGCAATTGTATACCTGTAAAACACTACAACGCCCGCATCAAGCTCATGCAAATATTTTCTTGCGAGTATTGCTGTGGCAGCCCATGCAACTGTTGAGGCAATAACAAGCAAGTCTGTTGATGTCCCTATATTAAATGAAATAAGGTTCTGGAAGGTTTTTGTCGTGACCATCATTCCTGCAATTATCATTAATGCCATGCCTGCATAGTCTATTTTATTGAGCTTGTCTATTTTGAGCACAAAATAGCCGAATAATACTATGAAAACCGGCTGCATGTGGGCAAGCACTACAACATTCACAATCGATGTTTTTGTGAGCGCGTACAAGAATATCAATTCTCCAAAAACAGTCGCAACAAGAGCAAGTATCGCAAGGACTGAAAATTGCTTTTTGTTTAATTTAAAATTGCCTGTTCCGGTCAAGAATATATAAACCAGCGCGGTCAAGGCGATGAAAATTGCCCGTATTGCAGTTGTGTGCAGGTAATCTGAATTTGTGTATGAGAATTTTATGAGGCTTGGTTCTAAAGACCACATTACTGCTGCTATAAGGATTGCAATGACTCCTATCGCTTTCTGGTTCATTTTTTGAAATTGGATTGAAGTTGCTTAAATATCTTTAGAATGCACAATATTTAAAAATCAAGATTGAAAACTATAAGATATGGCTGATTTAAGGGATATTGCCAAAAAATGGCAGCAGAAATGGGAAGAAAAACGGGTTTTTAGGGCAAATGAAAATCAAAATAAGAAGAAGTCCTACATTTTAGAAATGCTGCCCTATCCTTCCAACCGCCTCCACATGGGGCATTTGCGAAATTATTCTATTGGGGATGTAATTGCCAGGTATAAAAGAATGCAGGGCTTCAATGTCATTTATGTCATGGGCTACGATGCTTTTGGTATGCCTGCAGAAAACGCAGCTATCCAACATAATATACTGCCTGATAAATGGACTTTAACAAATATTGACACAATAAGAAATCAGCAGAAGGAGATGGGATTTTCTTATGACTGGGAACGCGAAGTGGTGACGTGCAAAGAAGAATATTACAAATGGAATCAGTGGATATTTTTGAAATTCTATGAAAAGGGATTGGCGTACAAGAAAAAGGCGGCTGTCAACTGGTGCTCATCCTGCAATACAGTATTGGCTAATGAACAGGTTGAAGACGGCAAGTGCTGGAGATGCAAGAGCGAGGTAACTGAAAAATTCCTTGAGCAGTGGTTCTTCAGAATAACTGATTATGCAGAAGAATTATTGCAGGATATTGAAAAATTATCGCATTGGCCGGAAAGAGTAAAAACAATGCAAAAAAACTGGATTGGAAAGAGCTATGGGGTGCTTGTTAATTTCAAGATTAAGGAAAACGATGATTTATTGCAGACATTCACCACAAGGCCGGATACAATTTTCGGAGTTACTGCTGTTGTGCTTTCTGTCGAGCATCCAATGGTTATTGATCTTATAAAGGGAACAAAATATGAAAAATCTGTGAATGATTTTGTCATAGAGACAAAAAAGAAAAGCAGGATTGAAAGAACATCTGCAACTTCAGAAAAAAATGGATTGTTTATCGGAAAGCATGCAGTAAACCCTGTTGACGACTCTGAAATTCCAATTTACATTGCAGACTATGTCCTGATGGAATACGGAAGCGGGGCTGTGATGGTTGTTCCTGCTCATGACCAACGCGATTTTATTTTTGCTAAAAAATACGGTCTTGAAGTAAAAGCAGTTATAACACCAAAAGGAAACAATATTGATGCAGGAAAAATGGACATGGCGTATATTGAAGACGGAATCCTTGTTAATTCTTCTCAATTTGATGGTCTTGGCAACAATGACGCTGTTGAAAAAATATCAGAGTGGATGGAATCAAAATCATTCGGGAAAAGAACAACGCAGTACAAATTAAGGGACTGGCTCGTTTCCCGTCAGAGGTACTGGGGAACTCCAATTCCGTTTGTTTATTGCGCAAAGTGCGGAACTATTCCGGTTGCGTATGAAGATCTTCCGGTAAAACTCCCTTCTGCAGACAGTTGCAGCTTCACAGGAAAAGGAAATCCGCTTGAAACATGCGATGAATTTGTCAATGTAAAATGCCCAAAATGCCATGGCAATGCAAAGCGCGATACAGACACAATGGATACTTTTGTTGATAGCTCGTGGTATTTCTTAAGATACTGCTCGCCGAAAAATAACAATGCGCCTTTTGACAAAAAAAGCGCAGAGTACTGGATGCCAGTCGACCAGTACATTGGAGGAATTGAGCATGCAATACTTCATCTGCTTTACGCAAGGTTCTTTACAAAAGCTTTGCGTGATTTGGGGCTTGTTGCAATAGATGAGCCTTTCTCCAGGTTATTAACTCAGGGAATGGTAATAAAAGACGGGGCAAAGATGTCAAAATCAATCGGTAATGTTGTTGACCCTGGAGAGATTTACAACAAGTACGGGCCCGATACTGCAAGGCTTTTCATATTGTTTGCAGCGCTTCCTGAAAAAGAACTGGATTGGAGCGATAAAGGCGTTAATGGGGCGTTCAGATTTTTAAACAGGGTGGACAAGTTTGTCGATGATAATCTTTATTCTATTTCGCTGAAGAATTATGATATTGATAAATTAAATGATAAAGATAAATATGTAATTAGCAAAATGCACCTTACGATAAAAAACGTGACAAATCATATTGAGAAGTTTGAATTTTCGCTTGCAATCGGAAAAATAATGGAATATTTTGATATTTTGCAAAAATATAAAGAAAAAAATTCCGGTGTTCTTGGTGAAGCTGTAAAAAATCTCTCTTTCATGATGCTGCCTTTTACGCCTCATTTAAGCGAAGAGATATGGCACAGGATAAAGGGAAATGGTTTTGCATCGGTTCATGAATGGCCTTCCTTTAATGAAGAGATGATTGACAAAAAGGCGGAGGCGATTGCAGAATTTATTTCTGCTACCAGAAAAGACATTGTTGAAGTGCTTAGGCTGACAAAGACAGAGAATCCTAATGGGATAAAGCTGTTTGTTGCCGAGAAATGGAAATATGATTTTATTCAGATTCTTAAGCAGGAAATGATAAAAACAAGAAATGTTGGAGAAATACTAAAAAAAATAATGTCAACTGACCTGAAAATTTACGGGCAGGAGATAACAAAGATTGTTCCGCGTCTTGTTAATGACGAGACTAGAATTCCGCATACCGTGATAGGGCAGGAAGCGGAGTTTCATGCATTGAATGATGCTTCAAATGGGCTTTTAGAAGAATTTGGATGTAATATTGAAGTTATTGTAGCTGAAATGTCGAAAGATGCAAAGGCGAAGCAGTCTTTGCCGGGAAAAGCCGCAATATTAATTATGTAAATATAATCTTATTTTCTTTTTTCGAGGTCTTCGTATTCTTTAACGAGTTTTTCAGAATCAAAAGAAAGGCTTCTGAAGAAATTCTTGAATCTTTCAATTCCTTTTGGCTTGGTTATTTTTATCCTGTTGATTCTTTCAAGCCATGCTTCTTCCCTTACTTCCACAAAATGAGATGCCATCAGCGACAGCCCGTACAATACAATTGACACTCCAGTAAAAATGTAGAATATTGTGAATATTTTTCCTATGTCTGTTTTTGGAACAAATTCTCCGTAGCCGACGGTTGTTATTGTGTATGTTGAAAAGTAAACTGCATCAAGATATCTCCATCCCTCGATATTATGGTAGAAAATTCCTCCGATTGCCAGCAGAATAATTATAAGGGTAAACACATAAAAAATTCTTCTGTGATACCTTATGTGCTCATGCTCTTCCATCTGGATGAGCTTTTCTTTGGACAGGCTTATTTGGCTTTTTTGCGGCATATTATTAGAGATGTTTTAATTTCTATATAAAGATTACCAGACAACCTTTTTACATAGTAAAAAGCTTGACCAAAAAATGAGGTTTCACCCGATTCTTATGATTGAGTTATATTTTCCTGATTCTTATCTTATCCTCAGATATAACAATAAAATTGCCTAATAGCTTATCGCTATAATTTTTGATTATAATTTCCAAAGCGTTTATTTTAGCGCTTGATGACTGGTTTCCCAGCCTAAGCAATATCAAGCCAGATGACTTTAATTTTTCTTTAAAAACCAAATTGCCAAAATCCTTGTCATTAGTCAGCAATACTCTTTTTTCGTCGGCTGCAATTTTTAGAATTTTAATATCCTCCAATGAAGGATAATCTTCAGCAATAGAAGATGTGCTGTAGCCTTTTCTTCTGAGATAATTGACTACAGGAAAATCTACATTTTCATCTACAATAAATCTTATTTTAGCCATATTAAGCGGTTTTTCTACTGAGTAAGCGGAAAAATCTCTGTATTCTCCATAAGCGCTTCTGCATACAATATAGCTGCCCTTACATCGTCTTCTGTCAGCCTTGGGTAATCTTCAAGAATTTCTTTGATGTCGATATTTTGCCCCAGTTTTTTGAGAATTAACTCTACAGAAATCCTTGTGCCTTTTATTACAGGCTTGCCTACCATTATTTTGGGGTTAACAACAATCCTGTCCAATAATCTTTTTTCCATTTTAGCTTATTATGACTCCTTAATATTTAAATCTAACGAAAATGCGGCATTTTCGGAAAGTTTAAATTTGAAAAATTCTCAATTCCGAGAAAATCTATAGATTTTCTGGACCAAAAAATCTTTGATTTTAGAAATCTCGTTTGCACTCATTAAAGGAATCTTCATCAAACTTCAACTTGCTGCAGGCTTAAAAATTTGGTTTTTGGCTCATGTTTCTTCTTTGAGTGCGTATAGAGGGATATAGCCTCTTTTGTCCTTTTGATTAATTCGTCATATGTCTTGGCTTGGGTGTGGCAGCCTGGAAGCCCAACTACCTCTGAAATTAGATACCCATCTTCTCCCTCTTCAACTATCACATTATATTTTTCTGCCATTGCATCTTAAAGATAATTTAACTATTTAAACTTATCCAATCCTTATTATAACGCTTCCGTTTACTTTTGAGATGTAATCGTTCTGTGCGGATTGTGTGCTTTGTTGTTGCTGACCTGGTGCAACGTGCCATCCAGGATGCATAAATACCAGGATTCTGTCAGTTGGCTGCTCTTCACTGTAGTCTTCTATTGCATATCCTATAATTCTTCCTGAATTAACTGCTTTTGGAGCTTATTTTTGTATTTATTTTATTCTTTATTTTGCAGCATTAAATAAATATTTTTGAAAAACTTCTCGGCATTATCCAAACTTTCCTTTGCAGGCTCCAAATTCGCCTGAGGAAGCTTTTTGTAGGTGAATATTCCCCTTTTTGATTTTTCTTTTTTGAATATTCCCAATAATTCATCCGCCTTGATTACAATCTCCCTGTATATTTTTAACAGCTCAACATCAATCTCCCCAGAAAGCGCTAATTTTTCAAATTCATCCAAAGTTTTCCTGTGCTCTTCAGGCGGCTCTGTTATTATATTTTTTATTTGCAATAATGCTTTTGCCGCATAGAAGATGCAATAATATGAATTACTGATAACATTGCTAAAAAATGTTGAATCTTCCTTTAATTCAAATTCTAGCTTTAATTTGCTGTCTGTCGACAGCTTGAAGATTGATTGAGCCAAATCAAGCTCGTTCTTTGACCGTTCTATGTACAAAATTTCTTTACGCCCTAAAGCCATTTTTGTGAGCCTCTTTTATCAATTGGTAATAGATATCAGCATTAAAGAATACCTTATGGCTTCTAAAAATTTGTTTTCCCAAATTTTCTTCATCTCTTAATAGCATTTCTTTAAATTCGTTGAAAGTTATGTAATGCTCATCAGCGCTAACAGCATGGTGCAGCTTAATTTCATTGAAATATGGCTTGAGTTTTTTTTCTATTTGCCTGCCTTCTATTAAAAAACATACATCGATGTCAGAACTGCCTTTTTGCTTATTTTCAGCATAGCTTCCGAATACTACTAAGCAATAATTTTTTATTGGAACTTTGTTTATTATTTCTTCAATTATCCCCATCTGCGGAAAATCTAAGCTATTCTGGGATTCAATATACTGCAGCGCTTGAATTAAAAATGGATTGTTGAGGTTTAAGCTGTAAATGTCCGAGTTGCCCTTTCTCTTGGAATTCAAAAGCCTGCTCTTCGCCATGCTCTTTAAAGCGTTGAAAACCCACGGCTTGCTTCTTTTTTTAGAAATTCTCATTATTTCCGCTATTCCGAACTCAGCAAAAACACTGCTTTTCCATGCTTCCAGCAGCTTTATTTTTCCGTTGGATATCATCTGCTAGAGAGAATGCATTACTTATTTAAATAACTATCGTTATTTTTTAAAGTAACGATTGTTATTTATTGCAAATTTAATCAGCCAATTCTTATTATAACGCTGCCGTTTACTTTTGAGATGAAATCATTCTTATTTTGGCTTCCTTTGCCTTGGGCTTCGCCGGGGGCAGTGTACCATCCAGGCTGCATGAAATGATTTAAACTAAAGCTTTTTCAATTCTTCCATCGGAGTTGCTGTTTTAACAGTGCCGGCTGCTTTCTCTTTTTGCCTTTTGTCAAGGGTTATCAGGCTTACATTAAATATAGAAGCAATTGCGACATAAATAGCATCAGCGCCCCTGAGATGTTTCTCTGCCGCAAACCTTGCTGCAAGATTTGACACCTCGGCATCTACAGGAACAAAAACAAAATTAGGTATTTTTCTTAATTCTGCCACAAATTGCAAAGGCAATTTGCTATTTCTTGCCCCTGCAGAAAGCGCAGATGCCACTTCCGGCACTATTATTTCAGGCAATACAACAGGGATATTCTGATTTTTTATTTTAAGCAGCAGCCTCTTGCTGTATTCATGGTGCTCTTCGCTTTTGATAATAGAATTTGTTATTACGCTCGCATCTAGGCAGTACATTTTTACCTTCTATTTTCTGAAATAATCTGCCAGCTGGATTTTTTTAATTGCCAGCTGCCGCTTATTTTTCCCCCTATTTTTTCCATATTATTCCATGCAGCCGGCATCTTAGCCCCTGATCTGATGCTTGCTATCTGAATGGGCATTATCTTGATTCCAATCATTCTTATCCTGCTTTCCAGATCTTCTAAGGCTTCCATTTAATTCACTTTAAATTATAAATCATTTTCTTCTATTTAAATTTATCCAATCCTAATTATTACGCTTCCGTTTACTTTTGAGATGTAATCATTCTTATTTTGGCTTGCCTGGCTTCCTTGTGCTTCGCCGGGGGCAGTGTACCACCCAGGCTGCATCATTATGAGGATTTTTCCGTTCTTTGTCTCTTTGCTGTAATCTTCCAGTGCATATCCTATTATCTTTCCTGAGCTTATTGATTTTACCGCATACCCTTCTGCGGCTGATGAAGTTAATGGATCGCCTGCTTTTATCGGCCCGTTTTCCAATGATACTTTTACCGGCGCCCTTCCCACCAATGCAACCGGAACATTTCTTCCGCTTGTGTGGTCTGAAGCAGACCCCATGATGAATGACGGGTCTGATGACACGACTCCCACAATCCTTGGGTCATTTTCTGTTTCTGTTTTTGATATAATAGCTACTTTTGAGGACAATAATTTGTCCTTTCCTGTTGAGCCGCCAATGTAAGTGTCTTTTGACTTTAATTTTTTTATTATTTTTTCCTTTAATTTTTCTTCAAACGCTGAAGTGAATTCTTCTGTTATTTCTGATGGAGCTTGGGATGTTATTTCGTTTTGCGCTTCGATTGGAGCACTGATTTCATTTACGGCTTCTTCCTGCACTGGCTGCTGCTCGTTAAGCCCTTGTTCTTCTGTTTGCGCCGGTGTTTCTTCAAGTATCTGGCTTAAGTCAGTTTCCAGCCCTACTTCGTTGATAACGTTTCCTGTAATTTTGCTTGGAACCTGTATATTTAATGCATATGCGTCTGCTATTTCCTCCAATTGCTCTGAAAGGGCTTCAGGGTCTTTTGAGTTTAATCTCTGCATCAGCTCTTTCAATTGATCTTCTTTTACATCCAATACGGATGCCGCAAGATACTCCTCGTATTTCACTTCAGAAACTATGACAACATCTCCTGCCTCTATGCTTTCATCTGCTGTGTAGAATCTTTCTGCAAGGTCGAATGCGCTTCCCGAGATTGTTCCATCTGCTTCCATCGCTCCCATCGGTATTGTTCTTGACGAGCATGCTGTTCCTGATGCGTCGTCAAGGCAGACGTTTCCTACAATTGACAGTGTTTGGGTTGGGTTTGAGTTGTTGATGCCGACGTTGCCTGACGTATTATCAACAAAAAATATATTTGAAGTTTGACCTATTGAAAAGTTTCCAGTAAAGTTGGCTTTTCCTTTTACATCTAAAGTTGTTGCTGGAGAAGTTGTTCCGATGCCGACGTTGCCGGTGCTATCAACTCTAACCCTTTCCACCAAACCCAACCCAGTACTTGGTTGTGTCAAAATACGAAACGCACCAGCCGCATTCCCTAATATTGCATTTTCCTTATATCCATCAATCGCCGCGAAAAACTCAAGCGAAGAAGGAGTATTTTTGTAACCCGCGAACTGAATACCACCCCCCACACCCGTAGCTGGCGCCGTAGTGTCTTGAATTATAGTTTTCCAGTAACTCCCTGCTGGTTTCGTATCTGATGAAGACACGTGTAGTGTGCCTTGTGGCGTCGTCGTCCCGATGCCGACGTTGCCGCCCGTATCTATTATTAGCCTGTCTGCGCC
>JBBSWH010000006.1:0-193008 GCA_038046385.1 Nanobdellota archaeon
TGTCAGCAACCGCATCATTCCGATAGATGTGTAATTTTTCTGAAGGCGCCGTCGTTCCGATGCCGACGTTGCCGAAAGAATCTATTATCATTCTTTCTGTATTGCTGGTTGCAAAGGTTAAGTTGCCTGCTTCATAGTTCCATATTGCTGCATTGCCGGAGATGTATTCTACAACATCAAGCCCGTCTCCGATTGTTGATCCTGTATTGTTATTCTGAAGCAATATTCTTGCAGGCAGAGTATTTCCGTTTACTGTTAATACTCTTGCTGGGTTTGCTGTTCCGATTCCAACAAATCCTGCAGAGGTTACAAAGAAGCTTGTGTTTGATGCTCCTGGCGGAGTTACATTCAAGGTTCCCTGAACTGTTAATGTTTGAGCAGGTGCTGTTGTATTGATTCCAACCTTTCCTGACGAAGCAAACCGAACGAACTCATTGCTTCCGCCTCCGAAAATTATATCTCTGGCGCCTGAGGTGTCACCAATAAATATTTTGGATGGTCCTCCGCCAGCGGTTATTGCCACGGCATTTGCCGCAGCATTTCCAAATACAGTTGCAACAGAGTCAGCGCCATAAGCATGCAGGGCAATATTTTTTGCCCCGCTGTTTTCAACATAGAAAGATGTGCGTGCTGTTGAATTCAGGTTCATCATTTCTGCCATAAGATCAGAGGAAGAATTTCCTTGAATTTGGAACTTATAAATTGGGTTTGAAGTCCCTATTCCCACATTCCCGCTGCTTCCGTTCACAAACAAAACATTTGAAATATTTACTGCCCTGTCAACATTTCCAATCTGCAATAGATAAGCAGGATTGTTTATTCCGATTCCTATCAGGTTTGAAGTGGAGTCGACATAAAGTGCAGGCGCTGATGATAATCCAATTGTTAAATTACCGCTGACATTAATGCTTGAAACTGAATAACTTTGATTTGGATTCAAATTCTCTGAAACATTTGCCCTAAAAGTGTATGGAGATGATGTCAAATTAATTCTTGGCGTGCTTTCATCATCTGCTCCGACAGTTATTCCAAGATAGTATTCTTTATCAAACGGCAATGTAATGTTATTCAGCATTACATCATAAACCCCATTTGCATCTGTAGTCAAAGACAAATTCTTTGAATAAACTGCAGCTGAAACATCTGCGCTGTAATTGTCATATATTTTGAATGCAAAATTGTATGTTCCGGACTGTGATGCTCCGGCCTGGTTTGTTAATTTTCCCTGCAGGGTCAATGTTTGAGGAATAGCAAATGCGAGAGATGAAGCTAACAAAACCATAATTGCAAAAATCCAGATTTTGTTTTTAGCTTGCATTTTCAGTTTTTTTCCTAGAGCGATTGTAAACGGTCCAGATGTTTGCTGGATTTTTATTCAGCAATTGGGCAATTTTCTTGTTGCGCATCTGCCTTACATTTCTAAGGTAACTAACTAAAGATTCGAGAATGCTTTTGTCAGAATTAAAAATAGCAACTGGGACTGTGACACTTTCTTTGATGTCAAAAGGCCAGGGCATTTTTTTAGCGGCTCTTTTGTAGTTTGCCCACACGCTTCTTTCGTTTCTTCCGATTAATTTAGAAATATCATTGTATGTTAGATCATAATTTTCCTTAAGCAGTTTTGTAAGGGCTTCTGCGGGGCTTAATTTTCCGGAGAAAATAGAAACAGGAACAGCAAAATAATCACCGCTCCACAGCTGAAAAATTTCCTCATTTGAATAATTGTATTTCTGCTTCAGCTTTTCTGTTATCTCGCTGAACATGCCAACTAGAAATTTCTCTTCTTGACCGGTAAAGCTGCTATCTCCTTTTTTATTATTGTTATCCATATAATTAGGCTATTCTTATACTAATTTGTATACTAATATATAAATATTTCCATTTAGTATGGATAAAGTACTCACTTTGTGTTATAAATACTACGATTTGTGTTAGAATTGAGCTATATTTACAATATAGAAAATAATTATTTGTACTGAATTGCTTTGTTTTTTGTCAGAAAATCACTATTTTGAATGATAAAAATGATAGTTTGTGTTATAAAATACTAGTTTTACTAGTAAATCGAAAAGCATATAAGTAAGATATGTTTTACTTATCCTACAGGTGATTTAATATGCAAGTTGAACTGACCAGAATATCTGAAAAGGGGCAAGTGGTTATCCCATCTTCATTAAGAAAAGAGATGGGAATAAAAAAATCAGACCAATTTATGGTATTTGGAGAAGGGGGAACTGTAATTTTAAAAAAAATAGAAACTCCTGCAATTAAAAAGACATTTGATGAAATAGCAAAGCCATTACGGGATGCAGCAAAACAAGCAGGATTGACCATATCAGATGTAAAAAAAGCAATCAAAGATGTTAGAAATGCAGCTTAAATTAGTTCTTGACACTAACACCATTGTTTCAGCTTTCTTTTGGGAAGGCAATGAAGCTGAGCTGTTTAGAAAAATAGAACAAGGCAGGGCAAGAGCATACATTTCAAATGAGATTCTTAAAGAGGTTGAAGAAGTAATAAAAAGGCCGAAATTTGATAAAGTTATGAAAAATGCCGGCTTAACTCAAGACCAGATTATACAAAAAATCGTTTCCATTTTTCATTTTGTTATTTCTCCAAAACTGGATATAAAAGTTTGCAGAGATGAAAAAGACAACAAATTTCTTGAATGCGCAGAAAGTGCAAAAGTGGATTATCTTATTAGTGGAGATGAAGATTTGCTGTCTTTAAAAGAGTATAAAGGAATTTCTATTGTTAGAACTTGGGAGATATTGCAGTTATTGGCAGAGTAGTTTATTTATTTAAAATTTAAGTTACACTTTGGTTGAAAACAACATTTCCAAGAAAAGTTCCTTTAAGATATAAATCGCCTATGGAATCGAAGTAAGCAACCGGCTGCTGATCTTTATCAGAAATTATAAACGATTTCGGGGTTGGAGCCAATTCGTTTTGATTTTCAAACATGCTTCCTTTTATTACAAGGTTGCCTTCAGGATGTGTAATGACTGCAGAATATCCGCCTGATCCTTCGATAACAAAATCATTTGAACCAGGAGTATAATCTAAATCCTGCAATAAAACCCCCTTTATGTTAAGTATTCCGTTCGAATCAAAAACTGCAAGCTGATTGTCAGACCTGTCCCTTATTTCAAAAGAGCCGTTTGCTGTGTTTACTGTAGGAAGATTGAATTCTGGCGGCAGGACAAAAACAGTAAAAATATTGGACTGGACAATATTTTCAGAATCGTTTGCAGTGATGAACATCGGCATTGTCCCTTCAAAATCACTTACAGGAGATATTGCTGCAATGCTGCCTGCAAATGAAACCTGAACGCCGCTGTTTCTGTAATAATCATAAGTTAATTCGTCTCCGTCGGAATCCATAAAGTATTCTGACATGTTAAGCCTTGCATGTGATGATGACGATATATTTATGCCGCTGAAGTTCTTCACGAGCTCCGGAAGCGCATTGGCAGCATCTTCAAGCATATTGTATTTTATTGAGTCTATTTTCAATATTGCGCCATCCACTTCAAAAATAAGCTTATATGGACTTTTGTTTAATCCATAGATGCTGCAGGTTTCCTCGCATCTGCCTTCAAACGATATAACATCATCGTAAAAGATTATGCTTAAATTTTCTATTGCAGAATTTACAACTTCATTTGTTCCGTTATCGTAAGATATCACCTGCGCATAAATCGTATTTTTATATCCAGCGCCGTCCTTGTTGAATGTTGAATAATAAACATCATCCCAATTGTCAGACGACGGAATCAAATCTATCAGGGAGCAGCATTCTGAATTTCCGCTGCAGAACCTTGTCAGCGTGTCATCATCGATGTTGTGCAGTTCCCATTTTGTGCACAGCTTTGAATAGTCAACAGGCCAGCTGAAAGAAGCATCAGCTTTAACATCAACAGCACCGGTTATTGCCTCTTCTCCGTTGTCATTTGCATCATAAACAGTTCCCGTATTGTAGCCAAGGGAAATGCTTATTGAATTTTCCTCAGGAGCCGGAGAGATTATTATAATGCTTTTCGATGCCGCAAAATTTCCGTCAGTTGCGCTTACCTCAACTGTGAAATTGGCATTTGATAAATTTGTTTCCAGATGCAGAATGCCGTCTTCAATTGCTTCATCAATGTTTTCTTCATCTGAGACCGAGAATCCGAGCGCATCATCGTCTTCATCGGAAAAATGCTCCGATAAATTGATTGAGGTGGCTCCTGCCAGAATAAATGATTCTGTGCCTGATATCCATACAGGCGGGTGATTGATGCTCGTTTGCTGCATAGATACTTCTATGCCGATAACGTGCACAGTCTGGGCAATTCCGTCTGATGCAGCCAGAGCAACTGATTTCTTTTTTGACCCGTTTAAAATCGCTTCAGCATACAAAAGCCCGTTCTCCAAATGGAGCGAGATTTCATCTTCATCAGAAACACTATAAGCCAATGCATCATTGTCTGCATCAATAAAATATTTTGAAAGGTTGATGACTGCAGTTCCGTTTACTTTAAATTCTTCCGGGCCGGCCCATTCCGGCCTGCTGTTCTTTGATTTTTTTTCCTCGTCATCTGTCTTGTTTTCTTTTTTATCGTTGCCTGCAACAAATCCGGTAATCAGGTTGATTATTCCTTTTGTTTCGTTTGTGCTGTCCAGATTACTGCTGTCAAAAACAAGGTACCTTTCATTTCCGCTTTCAAGATAAACTTTCGCGCTTCCGTATTTGCTTAAAGTTCCGCTCAATGATAACGATTTTAAGCTTCCATCTCCGAGATTCATCTCATAAGTCCCGTTTGATGTTATCACAAGGCCGGGATTTATCTCGCGGGAAACTTCTTTGATTATGAAGCCCGTTATAGCCGGGCCGAAGTAATAGAATGCAGCTGATGCAACTATCAAAGCCGTTAAAAACAGTGCAATTTCCTTTTTATTAAGCTTATTTTTCATTTTTTCATTTTTTTCTTTGCCCTGTCGTATATTGACCATATTGTGCGGTCGTCGCGCTGCATCATGACAGCGATTTCATGATTGGAATGATTTTTTGATTTTAGAAAAGCAACGATGCTTTCGAATGTTGACAGATTTCTGTCAGAAATAATGGAAACCGGAATCATTTCATTTCTTGATAAGTCAGAAAAAGAACCTGGAAATTTTTTTGATGCGTTGCTGTAAGTCGTCCAGATTGTCTTGCCGCTTCTGTTGAGCAATTTCGCTATTCTGGAAAATTTAAGGTTTAAATTTTCTTTGAGGTATTTTACTGTGTTTTCAAGGCAGCTTAACTTGTCGTTGTTGAATATGCCAATCGGGATGAAAATTTCTTTTTTTTGCAGAATTTCTTCGGCAGAGATATCATGGGAGTTTTTTAGATTTTCAACAAATGCTGCAATGACTTCCAGCTTGTCTTCTTTTGAAAGATCCTTAAAGTTAGCTACAAATTCCTGTTTTTCCATTTTGTTTAGTATAAACCCTATTCTGTAAGAATTTAGTATATAAATATTTGGTTTTTGACTAAAAATTTAATAATTTTATCTTAATTAATAATACTTTTATCCTATTTAATAGGTAATTTCTTATTAAATAAGTATATATTTCTTATATAAAGAGTAAAATAACTTATATAATGGGGATAATAAATGTGTTAGATAGGCTAATTTTGCTGTCGTTCGCATTGAAATTTGAATAGGTTATTGCCAAAATCCCCATTGCATAGAGAAAATCCATAGGATTTTCGAATTCCGAAAATTTCCTAAATTTTCGATAATTTCCTTTTGGCTAAATGTTTTACAAAATAATGCTCACATGTCGTAAATTGAAGATTTACGAGCATGCTCAAAAATTTATTATATCGCGAAAATGCTATACATTTTCGGGATCCCAAAAATCTTTGATTTTTGTGATATTCGTAAAATTGAAATTTTTGACATCTTGACGGCAAAATTATATTTTGACTAATTGTCCCATACATAGTTTTATTAATATGGACTTGTTGATTTATGAAATGAAGCACGGCTGGAAAGTAACCATATTGCTTGTTCTTTTTTTCCTGATTGCACAGGTTGTCGGCTTGTTAATAGTCAACAAATACATTGACCACAAAGCGAGTTCTTTAAAGCAGGAAACTGTTATGAAACCCTTGCCTTACAATCTTGAAAGGCCTGAAGTTGAGAATAAATCGTCTTCATTTGTTTACATCACAATTTCACTGATAATAGGGACTGTTCTTGTACTGCTTCTTGTGAAGTTCAACAAGCCGGCCATATGGCGCTTTTGGTTTTTCTTCACCGTTGTTCTTACTTTGTCGATTGCTTTTGCAGCTTTTATTGACGCAAAGATTGCATTGGTAATTGCCATTATACTAACATTACTTAAGCTTTACAGGCAGAATGTAATCACACAAAACATATCTGAAATTTTTATTTACGGCGGATTGGCTGCTGTTTTTGTGCCGATAATGAATGTTTTCGCTGCTTTCATGCTGCTGCTTCTGATTTCTGTTTATGACTTCATTGCGGTCTTCAAGACAAAGCACATGATAAAGCTCGCAAATTTCCAGTCGGAATCCAAAGTCTTTGCAGGGCTTTTGATACCTTATGACAATAACACTTCTGTGAAGACGCATTCAAGAGCAGAATCAAAAAAAACTGTGATGGTTGAATCGAAGCATCCTGTTGCGGTGCTTGGAGGAGGGGATATCGGATTTACGCTGATATTTGCAGGCGTTGTGATGAAAGGGCTTATGCTGCAGCAGCCTGAATCAATTGCGTTTATGAAAACACTGATAATTCCGTTGTTCACCGCAATTTCTCTTTTGTTTCTTCTTATAAAAGGGCAGAAGAACAAGTTCTATCCTGCAATGCCTGTGCTGAGCATTGGGTGCATTATCGGGTATTTTGTTATTTGGATGATTTAAAATGCCAATTAGTATCAAGACTTTGAGCAACTTGCTGTTTGCCGTTCCATTATTTATGGCAGTGTTTTTTAGATTATATTATATGATTTTCTTCATTGGATTTGTTCTCATAATTTCTTCAATTTATCATATTTATGATGAAAAAATGTTAAGCTGGCTCGATACTGCTGCTGCCTTCGCGCTAATAGGCTCAAATCTGGTGCTGGTGTATCTGTCAAGATTCAAATCTCCTTATTTTTATATGGCAATGGTATTTGTTGCCATTTCATTCTTTTTTTATTTTGGGCAGAATTCAGATAATTACAGCACCTACCATTCTTTATGGCATATATCCTCTGTAATTATCACTATTTTCTGCATTCTTGGGTATGTGCATAGATAGCCGGGCATCTGGCTATTTGATAGATAAGCTTTAAAATCAATATATATTCTACAACACCGGAGGACTCTGCCGGGAGGTTAGCACTCTCCTGTTAGCGCTAACGTGCTTCAAGCGCGGTGAAGTTTGGAAAGAGGCATAGGCTATTGCATTTGGTCTTGATCCCTACGTCGAGACTTTGCCCCATAGGACTGATGTTTTTGAAAATCCGTCAGGTCTGGAAGGAAATGTGCGAAAACACACCTAATGCAGCGGTAATCTTGAGCATTGGTGCTTATGGGTTACAGAGTTGAGGAAGGAACAAGGTAGCTAAATGTGACGGTTTATGCCCATTTCTAAGCGCGTCCTCCACTTATTTTACCACTGGACATCTGTGCGCGTAGGGTATTTAAAGTAGTTATTTTATGCTTTTGAGCATGGATAGTGCATGTTTAGTAACTCAAAATTTTAAAGATAATTCTAGTAGAGATTACCCCTATGGGGAGCAGATTATCATAGAAAATAATTTTATGAGGGTGCCAAGATCAATACACAGGCTTAAATGCCCGGATAAGCTTGATGAAGATTTGGCTTATTTAAGCGGCTATCATTTAGGGGATGGGTATCTTGAAGATTCAAATAAAACGTTTGAAAGAAGGAGAAAAGCAGGCTATGACATAGTATATGCAGATAGAGACCTTCACCAGATTGAATTAATAGGAAAAATTATTTATGAGGAGTTTGGTTTAAAATTAAATATATACAAAAGAAAGAATAGCGATGTGTACATAGGAAGGGCAAATTCCTGCAAAGTTCTTCATTGGTTTATGAATAAAAAGATGGGATTGCCAATAGGAAGAAAACACCATATAGCGATACCGGAATGGATACTAAAAAACGAGAAATTTTTAGCTAATTTTATAAGCGGTTTTTTTGATGCTGAAGCCGATATTAGTAAGACTACAAATCATGCCTATAAAATCATTAGGATACAATTCACTCAAAAAGATAAATTTGTAATAGATAACTTAAAAGAATTGTTATACTCTGTTTTTGATATTAGATCCGTTGTAAGCAAAAAGTGGAATCAGAATGCTTATCAACTGCACGTATTAGGCAAGAAAAATGCTGTTAAGTTCAAAGAAAAAATAGATTTTAGAAATGTTATTAAAAGGCAAAAATTGGAATGTTTTTTACAGGATTTTAAATGATAACTTTAGAAATGCTCGAATCCTTTTCTTAATCTGATTTCTTTATTGTTTTTAATTAATTTAATTCCGCTCTTTTTATCCGTAATCTCTCCAATAACTGATGCGCCTAATCCTATTAACTTTTTTATTTTGCTTTTGGGCGCAGTAAACAAAAGCTCAAAATCTTCTCCTCCGTAAAGCGCAAGATCCAAGTGGTTTTTTCCGAGTAATTTAGCATCTTTTATTGTGTCTTTTGAAATTGGAATTTTGTCAGCATAGATTACTGCGCCAACTTTCGATTCTTCACATATGTGCATTACTTCTGATGCAATGCCGTCGCTGATGTCAATCATCGAATTAATCCCTATTTTCACCAATTTTCCAGCCAAATCCAGCCTGCACTTCGGCTCAAGGTGGTTTTTTATTGATTCTCCTTTCTTGCCTTTTTTCAATAATTCAAGGCCTGCTGCTGATTTTCCTACATCACCTGAGCAGAGGATAATATCTCCTTTTTTTGCACCGCTTCTAAGCGCAAGATATTTTTTCTCAACAAAGCCAAGCATTGAGATGCTTACAATAATATCTTTTGATTTTGATATATTGCCCCCTACAATAGAAGTGCTGTATTTTTTTGCTGTTTTGCCTATTCCGTCGTATAATCTATCCACAAAATTGACATCAAGATTTGATGGAAGCATTAATGATACAACGGCATATTTTGGAATGCCGCCCATTGCGGCTATGTCGCTTGCGTTCTGCTCGATTGCCTTTGCGCCAATCTGCCAAGGATTAAAATAATTCAATGAAAAATGCACGTTTTCGACAAGCGCATCGGTTGTGCAAAGAAGAAACTGTTTTTTGTTAAATTCCAAAACTGCTGCATCGTCTCCTATGCCCATTAAAACTTCATTGGGAGTATGTGTTTTTTCCCTTATATTTTTAATAATGCCCAGTTCGCCCAGATTTTTTAATTTCATCCTAGAACCATACTGCTTCAAGCGGCTTTTTTGACATTCTTATGACTACTTTACCGCCGTTGCTAAATCCGTATTCCTTTCCAACAGAATCTGCGACAATAACCCCATCAAGCATTTCAGAATCTATCTCTATTTTTCCCTTATTGCTGATTATTCCGTGCTTTAACTGGTATTTGCTGAAAACCTTGAGCTCATATGGGTCGCGCACAACATACTGGAAAAGTTTTGAATGGAGATTTAACGGCCTGCAGCCGCATGCCCTTGCCCATGCCCAGCTCCCTGCCGGTGTCGTTACAAGAACTCCGCTGCTTTTCTGCCTTTCCGCCCTATTCTTAAATTTTATTATGTACTTTGAAGCTTGGTACCCTTTTCTTGGACCTATAAAAAATTCATTTAAAGCCAGGCTTGAAATTTTTTTATTGTCAATTACCGCTTCAAGCCTTGAAAGTTTTTTTGTTTTAAAATTTCCGCTGATTATTTTCTGCAGCTTTTCTGCAAAATCCTTCCTTGAGGATTTCATGAAAAATCCTTCCTTGTTTTTAGGGTCTGCATTAACTCCAAAAACAATCTTTTTTGTGACAAACTGCGCTGCCCTTAGAAATGTGCCATCACCGCCAACTGCTATAACAATATCCTTGCGCCTGAATTGATATTCCTTAAGGTAATCCCTATCTGCAAGAGAGTAATCTATTTTATTTGCCTTAAGCGTCTTTTTGACGTGCTCAAGCGTAAGCTTATACTCATTTGTTGTTGGGTTAGTGTAAACTACAACTGCGTTTTTTATTCTCATGATTTTTCTTAATGGAGCTCAATATTTAAATATGTCGGATAAGGCTCAATTAAAAGTTAATAAAATTTAGAATTAAAATATTAAGCCAGTTGCACTGCGTTGACTATCTTGTCCTGCGAGTAATCATAGATTACAAGAACTTTTGCGTATCTCAAAAGGAAATCTCCTACTTTTGCATTTGCATATACTTCAGGGAACTGCTGCTTTAAGGTTGCAAGTGAAGCTGCATCAATCTGGCCGCCAGATGGCTGCTCTGCCTGAAGCCCTTTTGTTTCTGGGTGATTGTAAAGCTTTGCTGCAAAGTCTGCCGGCAGCTTGCCCTGATCTGGCTGCTGCAATGCAACTGATCCTTTTATTTCATCTTTAGCATAATCATATACGACAATTCTGTCAGTGTACTGCAAAATAAAGCTGCCTACATATGATATATCGAGCCCGCTTATCTGCTGCTGAAGGTTTGCAAAATTATTGTTGTTGATTTGTATGACATTTAGAGGCGCAACTCCCACAAATCCCTTCATTTCCTCATGTGCTGTCAGTTTTTTGAGAAAATCCTCTAGGTTGATTGTTTGAGGAACAACTGCAGTTTTTATCTTATAGACATAAACAAGAGTGGCTGTTGATACTATTAATGAAACAATAACCAGAAGCAGGAGTGCATAATGCATTGCTGAATTATCCTTTGCAGAGGTGTAAGAAGGCGCATAAGATGACACTGGCTTCGACTCCCCCTTTACCATTTAATTGATTAAAATCAACTATTATTTAAAAGTTGTGTTTGATTATTGAGTGGCAAAAGCGAAAGAAAGAAAAAGAAGCTTTCAAAATAATAGATTGATGAGATATAAAATTATACTGCTGGCATTCTTTTTTTTATTGCTTCCTTCCGTTTATGCTGAAAAACTGAATGGGTCAACTTACAGTCAAAGCGTGATAGTTTCTGCCGGAGGAGAGAGCTCAGCAAGCACAAGCTACAAGACAAGCGTTGCGACTGATATAATAAATAGCATAATATCCTCTTTTTCATATGCGAATAGTCTAGGATTTTTTCATACAATATTGCTGGCAAATAACCAGCCATGCACTTCTGCATCTCAATGTGAAGGCGGATATTGCTGCAGCAGCCTGTGCAAGAGTGCTGCATGCCCAACAGACAGCGCGGGAGGCGGCGGTGGAGGCAGCTCAGCTTCAAGCAGTGGCGGCGGCGGTGGAGGCGTCCCAAAAAAAGAAGTATCATCTTTCACAGCAAGCCCGGAATCAATACATGAAGCAATTGAACTTGGAGCATCGAAAACAAATGCTATAATAATCAGGAACACAGGAACTTCTAATCTTGATTTCGATCTGGGTGTCTTGACTGTTGAAAGTTTTGTTTCTTTGCCGGACTCGCTATTTTCGCTTGCGCCGGGAGAAGAAAAACAGATTGATGCAACAATAACTGGGGTGAGGGTTGGCTCTTACTTTGGAGAAATTAAGATTAAAGCCAACGGGATAACAAAATCCGTGTCTGTTGTAATTGACATAAGCCCTGATCAGTCCCTTTTTGATGTAAAGCTCGATATACCTGTAGAATACAAAAAAGTAAATGCCGGAACAGAATTGAAGGCGCAGATAACTCTTCTTAATGTAGGAACTGCAAAAAAAATTGATGTAACCCCCACTTACATAATAAAAGACAAATACGGGGGGATTATTTATGAAACATCAGAAACTTTTGCAGTTGAAAAGCAAATGTCATATGTAAAAACATTCCAGCTTCCGAAAGTTATGGAACCAGGGGATTATATTGCTGTTGTTGAAATGAGGTACTCTAACCTGTTTGCAGTTTCAAGCGACATCTTCACCGTTGTAAATGAAAAAACAGGATCTTCAGTTAATTTTAATCCGAACATAGTCCTTCTTATGGGGATGGTTGTTGCAAGCCTTATGGTGCTTTTTGTGTATCTTGCATTGTTCAGGAAAAACATTCACAAGCGATAGTTCTAAACCCACCGAAATGTATTTAAATGAAGTAGGATAAAATAGCCATATTACCGTTACACTACAAAAAAGAGGTGTGGTCTTTGTGATTTTAGTCTGTGTTATCTATAGTAATTCTGTGCGGAAGTAGGGTGCTTAATGGTTTTCAAGCGCTATATTCACAGGCACGGAAAAAAGCTCGGCCCTTATTATTACGAGAACATGAGGGGGCCGGACGGAAGCATAAGAACAGTTTACATAGGCACTAATCCGCGCCAGCATCCAAAGCATAAAATAAGGCGCCCTTTGTTTTTCCTGATTGTGGTTCTGCTTCTTGTGCTTATTCTTGGCGGAATGCTTTTTTTCCTGCAAAACAAGCCATACTTAATAAAAAAAGTGAAGGGGAATGGGGAACTTAATTTTGATGCTGACCAAATTCTTCTAAAAGTCCTTGTAAGGTCAAAAGAGTTTATAGAAAAAGATATACGAGTCATGAATACTGGAGCTGATGCAACCGATATAACCATTGAAGTTGAAGGGGTTTCTGACCTTGTAAAGACAGATTCTGCTTACTTTACGCTTAAGCCCGGCCAGACCAAGATAGCAAGGCTAAATTTTTCTTCTGTTTTTGTTTCTGAAGGGATAGAACAGCAGCCGGGAGTTTACATCGGAAAGCTTGTGATAAAATCAGAGAAAGGGCAAAAAGAGATTCCGATAGTGATTGAGATTGAGACAAAAAATGTTCTTTTTGATATGAATCTTAATCCAGTTGCAATTGAAAGAAAGGTAAGGCAAGGCCAGGACACTACAATTGAAGTCAGGCTGTTTAATCTTGAAAGTATAGAATCTGAAAATGTTGATGTTGAATATTTTGTCAAGGATATAAGCGGAAACACGATACTTACTGAAAGCGAGACTGTTGTTGTGAAGACACAGGCTTCTTTTTTCAAGACAGTATCTATACCAAAAAACCTCAAGCCAGGGCCTTATATTTTTGCAGCCCAGTCAAAATTTGGAAATTCTATAGGCACATCAAGCTATCTGTTTGAAGTTATAGACCTAAATGACCAGGAACCAAGCTTCGTGAATTTCTGCAAGAATAGTGTAATGTGCCTTGGACTGTCGCTTGCAACAATCCTGCTTTTGTTCTCGCTTATGGCTTACTTTTACTTTTTTATTGGAGCTTATCTTTATGAAAAAATATCCGGCAAGGAGATGATACAAAAAGGCAAGCAAAAGAAAATGAAAAACCTTGAGGAAATTGAAGAAACTCCCGAGCTGTTTGGGCGCATGAGAATATGGTCAAGAAAAAGAGATGGGATAAAAGATAAGGAAGAAAAAAGAAGAGAGCAGGAGCTAATGAAGCCAAGCAGCGAGCTTAAGTCTTTGTACGCCTCTATGAAAATGCTTGATGAAGCTGCCGATAAAAAAGACTTTGAAAATCTTGACAAGTTCTACATAAAAGCAAAAGACATTTACATGAAACTTAACAATGCAGAGCAGAGGCAGGTCTACAGCAAGCTGATGCAGCTATACAAGATAAGAAATAATCTTGTTGAGGAAAAAAGAAAAGAAGATGAAAAGCTGCAGGAAAAACAAAAAGAAGCGGAAAGAAAAAGGATTGAGGCTGAGATAAAAAAGAAGGCTGCTGCAAGGGAAGAAAAGAAAGATGCGTTCAGGGAAAGCGTTCTTGGAATTATGCATGTGATAGGAGTTTACAAGACGCCTGAAGAAAGAAAACAGATTGCAGTCCTAAAGGAAAAAAAGAGAAAAGAGTCTGAGAAAGCAAGACAGGCTGCTGAAAAGCAACAGAAATTAGAAGAATTAAGAAAACAAAAAGAGCTCAGAAAACAGGAAGTCCTGCAGCAGAAGAACAGGATTGAAGAGGAAAATAAAAAGCAGAAAGAAGCTGAGATTTTGAGGAAATCGCAGGAAAAACAGCAGATGGAAGAAGAGAAACGGCGCAAACTGCAGGAAGCAGAAGCCAGAAAAACAGAAGAAGCGCAAAAAAAACTCAGAGAAGAAGAAGAGATGAAACATCAGGAGGAGGAAGAAAAAAGAGCTGAAGAGCAGCAGATAGAAGAGGAGCAAAGAAGGAAAGAAGATTTCAAAAGACAAAGAGAGGAAGAAAATAATAGGAAAGTTGAAGATACCAGAAGAAAAAAAGAAGAAATTAAAAAACTAAGGGAAGAGCAAAAACAAAAAGAAGATGAGGAAGCAAAAAGAAATGCAGCTGAAGAAGAGCAGAGGAAGATTGAAGAAAGCTTAAGGAGAAAAAAAGAGAAAGATCTTAGAGAGCAGGAAAAAACAAGAAAAGAAAGGACTGAAAAAATAGAGAACCTGAAAAAAGAGCTGAAGAAAAACAGAACATCTGCTGAGAATATTGAATCAAATATTTCTGATATGAAATCAAAAATAAATTCATTGTCATCCGATACTTCTGATCATGAATCAAAAGTGCATGAGCTTGAATCGATGCTGCAATCCAAGAAGAAAGAACTTGAAGAGTTGACTAAACATAAAAAATCTGTCTTGGATGGCCGTTTGAAGAGCCGCAAGTTCAGCATAAAAGACGCAGAACATGATGCTGAAAAGGCCAGGAGAAAAGAACTAAAGTCACAGCTTGCTGAAAGGGAATCCCAGCTGATGAAAGATCTTGAAGATGATTTGAAATCCTTAAGCGTGGATTCAAGGAAAAAAGCAGAGAGATGGAAAAAGCTGGAAATCAAGGCAAAGCTGGAAGTCGAGAAGAGCAAGCTGGAAGAAGGGCTTAAGGATTATTCTGCAGAGATTGTTGAGCGCGCAAAGAGGGAAAGCAAGCAGGATAATGAAATGCTCAAGGAAATAAACAAGAAGCAAAGAGAACTTAAAAGTGAAACAGCTGAATTAAATGCCCAGAAGCAGGAATTATTGTCAAAAAGGAAAAATGCTCCGGAAATGATTAAGGATTTTGAGGCAAAAATTCAAAATAATACAAAAAAACTGGAAAACCTAAAAAACAAAATAAGATTGATTGAAGATGAACTTGAAAAAGAAGGCGAGCTGGTTAATAAAACAGCTGAAAAGGGGGGAAAAACCGGATTTTTCAAAAATCTGTTTGCATTAAAAAAGAAAGATTCTGAAAATTCGCTTGAAAAATTCCAAATCCTTATGCAAAAAACAAAAGAGGCTGCTTCAAAAGGCGATATGGGCAGCGCAAAGAAGAATTATGTTGTGACAAGGGAAGCCTATTTATCATTAAACGCTGCTGAGAAAAAAGAAGTGTATCCTGAGTTTATGGAAGTTTATAAAATGTTAAAGTAGTTACCTTAAAGAGTCTTCAATCGGCTTTCTCTTTGCTTCCTTTGGCTGCTGCGCCTGCAGGTCTATCCCCAATTCCTTGAGGCTTTTTATGTGCATCTGCATCAATTGCTCTACAATTGAAAGAATCTTAAGCATCTCTTCGCGCTCTTTTGCAAGCGTTGTAAGCGCACCCTTGTGAAAGCCTATCTGCTCATCTTTATTTATTTGTTCTTTTGCCATTCTAATTGCGATGAATGAATGATATTTAATTGTTTCTAAAATTGGTTTTATTTAATTGATATAATTTGCTGCTTTAATTTAAAAGAATTTTAATGGCTTCGCCATATTTTAGGCTCGCTCAGTGGCTCGCATTATTGTAATTTACTAGCTATAAATTTTTAAAATAAGTCAATTTATGCTGTAATATGACCCAAACTTTAGGCATTGTAAAGGAAGGCAGGCTCATTCCGGAAGATTTATGGATAAAATTCATTTCCGGGATGGAGAATGGATTTGACAATCTTGAAACCAATCAGGAAAGGGCAAAAAGAGAGCTTGCAAAAGCCATTGTTGAGGCTGTCAGAAAAAGAGCGACTACAAAATTCGGGATATTGCTTTCCGGCGGGGTTGACAGCTCATTGATATCATTCATTTCAAAGCAGCTTAAGTGCAATTTCACATGCTATACTGTCGGGATTGAAAATTCTGATGATATTGTGTGGGCAAAGGATGTTGCAAAAGAATATGGATTGGCGCACAAGGTAAAAATGCTGACTCTTGATGAGCTTGAAACTGTGCTAAAGGAAACTGTATCCATATTGAATGATGCTGACATTGTGAAGGCAAGCGTGGGATCTGTGCTGTATGCATGCGGGAAAGTTGCGCTTGCAGACGGAAATAATATACTTTTTGGAGGCTTGGGAAGCGAAGAGCTTTTTGCAGGCTATCAAAGGCATTCTGATGTTTTTCAGAAAACTGGCTATGAAGGCTTGCATAAGGAATGCTGGAATGGTTTAAAGGGAATGTGGAAAAGGGATTTGACGAGAGATTTTGCAATCGCAAAGCATCTTGGGCTTGATTTAAGAGCTCCGTTTCTTGACAAAGATATTGTAAAAACTGCAATGAATGTTCACCCAATGCTAAAACTAGACAAGGACCAGAAAAAAATAATTTTAAGAGAAGCTGCTGAGTTTATTGGACTGAAAAAAGAATTTGCGTGGCGCAAGAAGCAAGCGGCTCAATATGGAAGCAATTTTGTCAACGGGATAGAGAAGCTTGCAAAGAGAAAAGGATTTCAATATAAAAAAGACTATCTGCAGAGCTTGCTAAAAAAATGAAATACTCGTTTCATGCTTTTGGGCATAAGAACCTTCTTGGAACACATAAGAATACACTTGAGTTTACAAAAGACAAAAATCTTACATTAAAAGGTGATTGTATTGTTGGTGTTAATGCTGATTTTGATGCTGGAGAATTAAAGAATTTCATTAAAAACTGCCCAAATAAAAAAATAACAATAACGATAGAGACTTCTGATAAAAAACTGCATGAAAAAGTTAATGCTGAACTTAATATGGACTTTGATGATGAACATGAAATTGTCATAAGGAAAACCGATTTTGTGTCAAAAAGAACCTTTGCAGTAAATGCTGATAAGGCTGCATTTGAGCTTGACAGGAAACTTGTTGATTTTTTAAGGAAAAGCGATGATAAGATAAGGATAATTCTTGAAAGCGCTTAAAGGGTAAGCTTTTTAAAGGGGTATTCACTAGTTAGGGATAACAAGGGGCTAATTGAAGTTTTATAAAAAAACAGATTAGATAGGAAACTGAAGAGATGATAAAACCAAATGAAGTGAGCGGGGATGAAGTTACCCAAAGAATGTCTCAGTTCAGATTCTATTCTCAAAGGCAGTTTGAAGATCAGACGGGATATTCTGTGCCATTTTTATTCAAAACTTCACTGCTCGCATATGCATTAAGCTATGGAAATCTAAATTATTCTAAAAATCATTCCCCGGTCCACTATAATGATACTGCAACATCTCCCTGGTTCAGGTTTAAAGAAAGCGGATTCTGGCTTGAGCCAAATGCGATGGTTTTGGCAATGACTCATGATTTGCCGGAAGATATAGGAAAAAATTTATCCAAGAAAAAAAGCACAACTTATTCTCTTTTAGCATCTTATGTTATAATGGATGTAATCGATTCCGTATTAGCCCGTGAAACTGGGATGGATATTGATGCCCTCCTTGGGCTTGTAACAAACAAAGGGGAAATAATATTCGGGCCTACTGCCAAGCATTTTGAATCAAGAATTGTTCCAGGGAACGCGTCTGAAGTTGATCCTATGGATCTTGTAAGAAGGATTAAATCTGATCATGGAGCCATCCCAAGAAAATGGGGGGCTTTTTACAATCACAATATCAATATGGCTTATACAAGTGTACTAAAAAGGCTTGAAAGAACTTTGAATGCGCTTTACAGTCCAGGACATGAAGCCGATTTAAGCCATGATGAAAGAAAATATGTTGGAGATACAATAAGAGAGTTTGTAAGAACTATAGAGTCAAGGAGAACTGGCAATGAAAAACCAAAAGCAAGAGAACTAAAAGGATTTGTTGACTTCGAATTTGAAAAATTAATACAGAGGGTTTCTTTTGGAAATTTTGCAGAAATAGACCCGCAATTGGTTCTTCCGTCTTCTTCAGAGACTGTTGTCAGGATTAAAACAACACTTTATGGGGAGTATGTAGGAGAGATTATGGATGTGTCAAATGCTCAGCAATATGCAGGAACTGACTTGGATCCTGCTGTAGTAAAATGCGCTGATGCAAGGGATACTGCGTCAAGGCTTGGACCAAATTTAGACAACATAGTCAATCAATTCAGAAAACATACTATAATACTCGAAAAGGGTGTTGAAGCTGTCAATTACCGAAAAGTAGCTGGCGTTGGCTATGGCAACCTTGACCGTGCATTGATATTTTTACTTGAAACTTTAAATGAAGCATTAGTTAGCAGAAGGGACACCAAAGAAAGCGAAAAAATTGAGAATACGCAATACAAAATTGAGTATGAAACACTTGACTATATGGCATGGCTTATGTCGGGATTAAGGACGCGATTAGGAATGCCTCCCGGATTAGATGACATGTTTAAAACCATTCCAAATGATGATAAGATTGCTAGAATAGTTCGTGATGCTATGAAACGGGCAAATGGAAGGCCTGATTAAAATGGGAAAGAATCCAACAGAACCAAGTTTAATGAGAAATTATTTTGGTCAAGATACAAAAACACATGATTTGGTAGCTGGTATAAGGAGAGGCATTGCTAATGGGAGAATGCCCAAATTCAGAGATTCTAATATAAAATCTGTCCAAAGAGAAGTTAACAAAAAAATATTAGCCATCGATAGGTCAACTTATCCGTCTGCACAGGATTTGGACCATCTTGTATTAAGCGGAGAAAAGAGGAGGGTTGTTCTTCTTGTTACTGGCAGTTTTTATGGTAGAGGAGAGGGTATAGATAGTGTGCTTGGATTTGACTTAGGGATTAATCCTAACATGCTATTTGACAAGAAGTATCCTAATGATACAATAGATTCAAGAGTAAGCTTCGATATGACCCAAGGGTATATAACAAGAAATTTAAGTGAGCTTATGGGGAGGGGCTTCGAGGTGTTTAATGTAAAGAACTCCGCATTCTTTTATATTTCAGATGCACCTCTTAGAAGTTTTGAAAGAGGTGGGGAAGTGTACATGCCTGCATTAGTGCCGCTGCTTGTTTCTACTAGCCATGTTGGATTGACTCCAGTAAGTGTTCCCTCTTTTGAAGGATATTCTGCATCTGGAATTATGCCTTTTACAAGCTACAGGCTTAAAGCTTCATTAGCTGACAAATTGCTTTTTAGGCTTGGATTCGGAGAGATTCACGAAAAGAATGCTATACGCGATTGGGCTTCCAATAGGATAGTTGTAGACACAGAAGAAGAGGCAACGAGATTATTTGAATACCTTAAATCATCGCCAACAATAGGAAGGCGCAGCGCCTCTAAAGTTAAATACCTAAAAGATATGGAAGGGGCTACAAAAGATTACTACGCTAAACCGGAAGAATCAGGATATAGGGCATTTCATATGCCAGTTAGCGTTACTACAAAAGGCCATTGTGCTGTTTTGAGGGAGATACAGATTGTTGACAGTTTTCAATATTATAGGAATGAAGTTAACTCAAAAGACCCTGCCCACCATAGCCATCAGAAAAAAAAGAGAGACCATATAAAGTCAAGCGGAGATGCTAATTGTCCAATTGCAGAAGCCCAAAGAGTGCTAGGACTTGCGCTTGGCCAGAATAATTTCTTTATAGAAGTCAGGCCGTATTAATTTTAGATGTTTTGTTTTTATATAATTTATATAAAAAAGGATGTCAAAACCATAAGATTTATATATAGTGTATTTAAAGTAAGGTACTATGGCTTATCAAACTGTATCACAAACACCTACAAATAAACCTAGTGGGAATTATGGTCATGTAAATACTTACAGAAGTAATTTAACCAATATGAACTTTGATATTAGAGTTGGAAGTGATGGTGTTATTGTGCTTGGTTTTCCTCATGTGAGTGTGGTTTTACCACAACGTAGAGCAGATGGCAGTAATGTAACAAAAGATTCTGCAAGTCCAGAAGATGCTGCTAAAATTTTGAAGCAACTTTTAGTAATGACTGGGGTAAGAGAATCGCCCCCTTTAAATGAAATTTTGGCAGCAGAGGAGCCGCTTATTAGGAGCATATTATCTGATTTGTCTAATTATAGAACACCCGGAACTGAACAAATCAGTTAGAATTACATTGAATTAATTCTTCTCGTCTTTCCTATATAATTCAGAATTTTTCCGTTTGAGTATTTTCCAGAGCCCATGAAATCATTATTATGTTTTATTATGACAAAGCCTTTGCAGTCGCATTCTTTCTCTATATCCTCGCCTTTAAGCCACCTTCTTGATTCATTGTCATCAAATTCAACAATATTTTTTGCTGCATGAACCCCAACAATCTGGCTGCCTTCTATGCTCAATCTTATTCCCCTGTCATCAACTTCGCAGAAATAAATGCCGACTGAATTTATCCTTAATTTTGAAAAATCCAAAACAGAAATCTCTTTTGTGACGATAAAAACACGGTCCTTATTGTTCTGCAAAAATCCATAATCCAATTTCAGCTTTGCGCCCCACTGATTTTCAATCAGGCTGTAGATTCCCTTTATTTCTTTGCTGTTGAGAATTTTTAAGTCTGGCATTTTGTTGGTTGTTTAATTTGAATTGTTTTTATAGATTAATTATTTTAATATTATTAGTTTATTGATTTGTTGTTTAATGTTATTAGTTAATGCATTTTTTAAATTGATTTTGTCAATGAGTTTTATTTTATTTCCGTTCGGCTTCGCCTCACACAATTTACGCTCGCTGGCACCATAACCAGCTCGCCAATTATTAATTGATAATTCAAATGCCCCAAACCGGGTTTGTTTTCCTCATTATTTCCGCTATCTCCTTCAAAGTATCTATCTCTTCCTGTGTCAGAAGCTTCTTGTTTTCCTTGAATTTTCGGAAATGGTCTTCAGGCACGACAGAATACAAAACATCGTCTTCGTGTATCTGCCTTCCAACTGTGACATTTGGCAATGAAACTGCGATTTGCATTCCTTTCTCTGCCTTTTGCACCGTTTCCTGCTCTTTCTGTATGCTCTTTGCCTCTGTTATAGGAACGCCGTCTTTCTTCATTAATTGAATTCCTGCTTTTAATGTTCCTGCAAGGACTTCTGCCCCTATTACTGCAGGATTATTCTGCCTGAAAATGTATCCTCTCAATAGTTTTATCTTGCACGGCCTGCTTAAGAATTCCATTTCTTTTCCTTCAAGCCGTTTCTTTTCTTCTGACTGCCACAAACTAAATTCGTCTATGAGCTTGTAGATTATGTTGCTGGAAATCACTTTTACATTCTGCGGTGGTTTTACGTCCTGCATTAGCTCTGCATTGAATCCGAGGATTGCGCACTGAAGCGGGTCTTTTTCATAGTTTGCCTGGGCATCTGAAACATCTTTTTTTGTTATGTCTCCTATTGACGCTTTTTTAATCTGGATTCCTTTTTCCCTGAGGAGTTTTATCAAAGCTTCCAGGCTTCCAAGCGAATCTGCTTTTATCACGACACCATTTTTGTCGGTTTCTATTATGACTTCATCAATTTCTTTTTTTATCTCTTCTTTCACGATTTCAACTTCGGATGGCTTGCAGCTTCTTAACGGCATTCCTGCCACGACCTTATCAAAATCGTTTCCGGATATCTTAACGCCAGTAGCTGCATAAACCTGCTTTACATTTGTGAATTTTGCTTTTTTGTCTCGCATCTCCATCAAAGGAAGGGGCTCTGATATGGTTTTTACTTTTGAGACAATCGGCTCATTAAGAGACCCAATTACTATTGTGTCATTCTGCCTTAAAGAGCCATCGTAAATTATAACATCAAGCGTTGTCCCAAGGCCTTTCTCCTCTTTGACTTCAAGAATAGTTCCTTTTGCGTGGCCTTCCATGTTGACTTCAAGGTCTTTTTCAAGAAATTTCTGTGATAACCCCATCATCACCATAAAAAGTTCTGACATTCCTTCCTTTGTTTTTGCAGAAATAGGGATTATTGCAATTTGCTTTGTATAATCTTCAACCCTGTCAAAACGCTCTCCGCTTAATCCAAGCTCGCTTAATCTTCCGACAACTTCATAGTGCTTTTTCTCAAGCATCATGACAACATTTTCTTTCTGCTTCGCTATGTTCTCTATTAATGGCGTATCTGGATTATGCACCCATCCGGAAATCAGGTCTATTTTATTTAATGCAATTACAAAAGGAGTTTTGTATTGCTTCAGTATGTCAATGCATTCTTCTGTCTGCACTTTTATTCCATCATTGACATCAACAACCAGTATTGCCATGTCCGCTAAGTTTCCTCCTCTTTTTCTCAAACTGGTAAAGCTTGCGTGGCCAGGCGTGTCAATTATTACAAATCCCGGAATTTTGATTTCGAGCTTAAGCTTTTCAAGCAGCTTGCCGCTTATTTTTTTTATGACATCAAGAGGAATTTGAGAACATCCTATGCACTGCGTTATCCTGCCCGGCTCTGACTCGACAATAGCGGTATTTCTAATTGTATCCAGAAGCTGTGTTTTGCCAGCATCAACGTTTCCCATTACCGTGATTATCAATTGGCGTAGCATAGCCTAAAGAAAGAAAAGATTGTTTTTAAACCTATTTATGGGAAAGATTTTAATGCAAAGCGAGCAAACCCATGATATGGAAAACACTGTGATGGAAGGCTCTGCAAAAATCAGGATAAAAGAGCAGAAAATAGTATCCAAAGAGATGGGAGTTTTCTACAACCCGGTCATGGGATTTAACAGGGATGTTTCTGTTTTGCTGCTAGACTCCATTGAAAACAAAAATATGCAGATTGCAGACCCGCTTGCGGCATCCGGAATAAGAAGCATAAGATTTCTTAAAGAGCTTGGAAAACACAAGATAAAAAATATTTCAATCAACGACTACAATAACGATGCAATAAAATCAATAAAAAATAATTTTAAATTAAATAAAATAAAAATCAAGAATAACAAAAAGGTATTGATACATAATGAAGACGCAACGCTTTTTTTGATGAAATCTTCAGGTTTTGACTATATTGACATTGACCCGTTTGGAACCCCGAATCCTTTTCTTGATGCGGCGTGCAGAAGAATTGCAAGAAACGGGATCTTGGCTGTGACTGCAACTGACACAAGCGCGCTTGCCGGGACTTTTCCTTCTGCATGCAAAAGGAAATACTGGGCAAATCCTAGAAAAGATGCTATGATGCACGAAACGGGATTAAGAATCCTGATAAGAAAAATCCAGCTGGTTGGGGCGCAGTATGACAAGGCGCTTGTTCCTATTTTCTCGTATGCAAAAGAGCATTATATGAGGGTATTTTTAAGAAGCGAGAAAGGAAAGCATAAGGCTGATGATGTTTTGAAGCAGCATGGAATGTTTAATGGAGCTGGACCAATGTGGCTCGGAAAGTTGTGGGATGAAAAGCTTGCATCTGCAATGCATAAAAAATCATTAAACAACGAAATTTTCAATAAAAATAAAGAGCTAATTAAATTCCTTCAGACAATAAAGGAAGAATCCAAAATAAATTCTTCTGGTTTTTATGATTTGCATGAAATTGCTGAAAAAAACAAAATAAATTTGATGCTGAAGAAAGAAGAGATTATCAAAAGAATAAAAAAATCAGGCTATTTGGCTTCAAACACGCATTTTGCAGGCACGGGAATAAGAAGTGATATGCCTATGGAAAAACTTGTTAAAATTCTTAAACTGAATCGGTAAGATTTAAATAATGAACATTATTCTTCAAGTGCGGTGGTTAATTTGGATTACAAAACACGCTTAAATTTAATGTATGCTGCTTTAGGCTATGAATTAAACAGAATGTTTGAACTGGTTAGGACATCGAGTGTGCCTGTAGAATTGAGTATACCTGGCGGATTGGAAAATAGTGTTGTAAGTGAAAGAATACCTAATCCTTGGGATATCCCTACAAGAACTTATTCAACTGGTTTAGAGAGAGCAGTTTCTGCTCAGCCAAAAATCGCGTATGCAGGTTTTAATCCAAATATTGACAGCTCTAAAAAGGGGCACCACAATACTTATCACGGCGGCAATACCAGAATAGCAAAAAAATTAAATGAGAACAGAGCAAGGAGAAAACCGGCAAGGACCGTCTCAATCAGAAAAATAGGGATGGATGGCAGCATTGGTACTGTAAGGGGTATTCCTTTCAAGCAACATAAACATCTTCTCAGATAAAAAGAAAGCTACCCGATAGTCCTTCTGACATCTGTGCATTCAACAGATTCAACACCATTTAGCTGACTTATCTTGTTTTCAAGCGCTTCTGTGCTGCCCTTGCTTTCGTCCATCAGGAACATTATCTTTAATGCTTTTAATCCGAATGCAATGGGCTCTATTACTACCTTGAATTCAGAAGAATCACAAAAATCCACTATTTCTTTCTTAATGCTTGCTTCAAGCTGCGTCAAGTCGAAAGAGGGATCGTTCGGCATTATCTTAAAAGTTACAACTATCCTGGCCATCTTAGTTTGGTCCTGTAAACCCGCATTCGCTGCACTTGTACTTAGAAGAAATCTTCCTGCAATGGTTGCATCTTACGATTTCAACTTTGCCGCACTTTGGGCACATGAATCTTGTAGACCCTAATGTGTTTGTTATGCTCTTTTTGCATGCACTGCATACTGCTTTTTCTGCCATATTACCCATTGGGATAAGATTTTGATTTAAAAAGGTTGTTGTTTATTGGCTGTTTACAGAAATAATACCTGTTTTTTCATCTGTTTTGAAGATGCTGCCGAGAAACTGCTCTATGGAGTATACATTAGTCATCGCGTGGCTGGTTATTTTTGATGCCTTTATGCTTGAACTGGGAAGAAGGGCCATAAAAGGGAGTATTTGGTCTGCAAGGTGACTATCGACAGGAGCTTTGCTTTCTATTTCTGCAATAAGGGAATTTGCTGTTTCTTCACCTATCAGCTCTGCTTTTATTCCTTTTTCTCCAAGACGGTCGCAGCCTATCCTGATTGGGTTAAATTCATCAATATCATTCTTGTTTTTTGAGAATATTGCCCATAAAGTTATTCCGGAGCCTGTTGAGGGTGTATTTTGATATTCTGAGGATATCTTAATGGGAGCATTATATTTTTCAGCAAGAATTTGTTGCGCAGAATGCGCCTGGCGCTCTGCAACGCGTGCATTTTCAAGATCCGATGATGCATGTGAAACGCCTTTAATCTGGATTAAATGATGCTGTTCTGTCAACTCTATCGGACGCACATTTTCATTCAGATTTTTTTGAAATTCACCGAAGCTTTCGAAGCTGTTAAATTTGAATTTTTGATTTATTTTTATTTCTATTTTTCCGCTTCCTTTTGGGTAATACCCTCTTTTCAGCAGCTTGGCTTCTATTTTTGCAAACCTCTGCAGCTGCGGGACAAGAACATTTGCCATATAATCAAAAGAGGGGCTCCATGAGACGTCTGTGCCGCCCGTTATTGTGATTGTCATCGGCTTGCTTGCAAAAATGCACGGAAGAAAAAGAGACTGCATAAGCAAAGTTGCAGAGCCTGCAGTTCCAATGTCTATGTCGAGGTTTTTTGCAGTTAATTTTCTTGGTAGGAATTTTATGCTTAATGAGCCAAGCTCGTCTCCTTCAACTTCAGGATTGCACAGCTGCTTTAATGCCTTAATTCCGTGAAGGTGCTGGCTTTTTAATCCTGGATTTTCGCGGCCTTTTCTTATATCTGAAACTTCAAAGCCTTTTTGCGCCAGTGCGGAAATGGCAAGAGAAGTGCGCACTATCTGGCCTCCGCCTTCAAGATAATTGCCATTAATTTTAATCATAAAAATAAAAAGAAGCCAGGTAAATTATAAACTTTGCCGAAAATAAATCAGATTGTCTGGATTTCGTTTAAAGCTGCATCGGTGTCGCTTGATGTGTCATCCACATTCAGGTCATCTCCAAGCGTTCCTGCATCTGATAATCCTCCGCCAAGATCAACTGGCTGGTCTGCTGCAGCTGGCTCTTGTGCTGCTGCCTGTTCCTGCACCTGGGCTTTTTGGCCGCATGCCGCCATTATTGCCGATATCACCAATAACAATACTAACACTGTTTTTTTGTTCATGATTATACCTCTTTAATTGATTTATTATCGCTTATTATTTAAGCTTTTCCCATATTAAAAAATAAAAATAAAAAAATTATGCAGTAGCTCCTGCATCGGAGTCTGCATTTGCATCTTCTGAGTCGCTTGCCTCAACAAGAACTGATGTTGCGGCTGATGCCTTTATCTTGCTGACAATTGACTTCAGCACATCGTGCGCTTCTTTAAGCGAGTCTGCTGCGTCCTTCAAGAGCTGCCTTACTTCATCCATTGCAGATTTTACTGTTTCCTTGTCTGCATTGCCTTTCAATGAAGATATGATTTCTGAAAGCTTGTCTTTTGCCTCCTGATTCTTGGCAGATGCTGCTGCAATCTTCTCATTGAATGATGCTACTTCTGCGCTTATGTCAACGTTCTTTGCCTTTGCCTTTTCTGACAGGGTTTCCAGCCTTTTTTCAAGAACTTCTGCCCTGTTTACTTCTCCCTGGATTCTTGCTGACAAGACTCTCAAGCTGAAGTATCTCCTAAAGTGCTCTGCCCTTGAATCGGCAAGTTTCTTTGCAACTTCCTTTAGCTGGTCTTTTGTTGTTGCTGCGCTTATTTCGGCTTTTAATGATGCAAGAGATGCTATCTGGGCGTCTATTGCAGTGGTGATTTCAGATTTTTCTGAATCCAATAACTCTGTTTTTTCTGCAATATTCTCTTTTGCATGCTCAAGCTCTTCTGTAAGGTGATCAACTGACTTGACAAGGTATTCCTTGTACCTGTTGATTGTCTCGTTTGTCTTACCTTCCTTCTTTGCTTTTCTTGCAAGCTCAAGGGTATCGTGCCTTTCTTTTACCTCAACTTTTATTTTTTCCATGAACTCTTTTCTTTCTGTCATCATGGACTTTAGATTTTCTTTTGAAAGCTCCCTTACCTGCTTCATTTCTTCCCTTTTGGCTTCAATGGAATCTTTCATTGCTTCTCTTTTAATTTCCATTTCAGCTTTAAGCTTCTCTCTTTCCTGCTCCATTGCTTCTTTGGATTGTGCCCTTGCGGCCTTTATTCTTTCCTGCTCTTTTCTCATGGCTTCCTTTGATTCCAAGAGTTTTGCCTTTTCTTCTGCTGTCATCACTCTTTCCGATGTTGTGACTGCAACTTTTACATCATCTGTTTCTGCAGAGGCTGTTGCGCTTGCCTCTACTGCATCATCTGAGCCTTCATCGGCAAATGCCAACGGCACAAGGCTGAATAAAAACACTGCAATCATCATGACTGCGGCAAATTTCAATTTTTCCTGTTTCATTTTTTTCCTCCTATGTTTTTGTCAATTTTAAAATCAAACTGTTGCTTGTAAAGTTCATCTTCTTTATAAACAAACTTTTTTTACTGATTTTTTAGAGAATTTTTAGTGAGTTTAAAGCTTTACAAGGCTTTATTTCGGCTTTATTGGCTTCATTCAGTATTTTTAGGCCGTGGTTTTTGTTTTTAAGCGCTAAAAACAAGAAGATATTTACAAACTTTTTTATATCTCTTCTTGTTAACATGGCGTATGAGATGGGGGATGTGGCTGTTTTTAGCAGTATTTTTTTTATCTGTTAATACTGCCAGCGCTGCGAGAATATACGGCAATGTATATGATTTCAGCCTTAATGAAGCGAAGAATGCAGAAGTCAGCATAAATACAACCCCCAATCAGTTTATGATTGCAAAAAACGGGACTTATTCTTTTGACGTGGCTAACGGCATTTATGAAATTGAAGCGAGGCAATACCAAAAAAATTATGTTGTGTCTTATGCAAATGAGAATGTGACTGTAAGGCAAGAAGGAAATTACGTCCTTGACTTAATACTTTTTCCTGAGATTGAAACTGGCGGAGAAGACAGTTATCCTATAGATGTCAATGAAAATATTTTGGATTCTTCCTCAAATAATTATTACATTTTATGGATTGTATTATTTTTGGCTGTATTGTCTGCTTTCAAATACTACATGAAAAGATGGTTTAATAAAAAATATAGTTTAGAGAAGAAAGACCCAGAATTTTCCGAAGAATCTGATCTTGATGATATTGTAAAAATCATAAAAAGCGAAGGCGGAAGGGCAACGCAAAAAGACATAAGGAAAAAGATACCATTGTCAGAAGCAAAGATAAGCCTGATGATTGCGGAGCTGGAGCACAAAGGAGTGGTGGAGAAGATAAAGAAGGGAAGGGGGAATATTATAATACTGAAAAAATGAAGATTCAAAAAGCATCTTTAAAAGACTTGAATGAATGCTCAAAATTAAGCCATATCAAAGAATTTAGTGCATTGTATAAATTATCTAACTCAGAAGCAAAAAAATACCTTAAGCCTTTTATTGAAAATGGGATATTTCTAGTTGCAAAGAAAAAAGAGATTATCATTGGATTTATTTGTGCTGAATTTACATTAAGCAATTACGTTTGGGTTGATGCAATAGTTGTTGAGAAAAATTATAGAAGTAAAGGTGTGGGAAGATTATTATTTTCAGAAATGGAAAAACAGGCTAAAAAGAAAGGATTTGGAAACATTTTTCTTGTTGTTCCAAAGTTCAATAAACCATCTGTAGAGTTCTATAAATCAATGAAAATGAGCAAGGGTAATGAGTGTGTAGAATTTTCCAAAGTAATAAAGCAAAAACTTATAAACAATAATAGCTAAGCACACCTTGAGGGGTTTGGTTCATGAGCGCTGAAAAAGAAATTGTAAACCATTGGTACAACAAAAAAGGGTATTTCACAATAAGCAACCTTAAGGCTAACAACAGGGATTTGGGAATTCTCGCATTTAAGCCGGATACAAACGACATAATCCACGTGCAGGTCAGCTGCTCTCTGACAGGCGCTTTTGAATCAAAGGAAAATGTTTCTGCTGAAAAGATATCAGAGGAAAAATTCTATGAAGATTCTATAGCGGCTGCAATCCAAAAAAACATGCCCATGCATGACAGCAAAAACTGGAAAAGAGTGCTTGTGTTAAGCTCATTGCCCAAATCCAGGAAAGAAAGCATAGTAAAAGAATTCCGCATGATGGAAGTTGAAGTAGTTGAATTTGAAAACATACTTTATGAGACTTTTGAACAATTAGATACCCATTATTACAAAAATGATATCATAAGGACGCTTCAGCTTACAAAATTCATTCTTCTAAATGATTCTGCAAAGCTTACTAAGATGCTGATGAAAGGAAATTCCAATTCAAGGAAAGAACTTGTTTCAACTATGCTTGATGAAAAGGGCATCATGAAGGAATTCAGAAAGACAAATGCAGAAAGGCTTGGATCAATATTAAAAAATTCAGGCATCAAGCCTGCAGAGCTTGCGCATATGATTGAGCACAGCGTATTGAACAACAGGACAAGGAAGACTTTCATGAGCTCATTAAATGAGCAGGAAAAAATAAAAAAAGTTGTCGGAAAAATAATAAGCAAGAAAAAGAAAGAAATGAGCCTTGAGAAATTTTTGTGATTATTGTTCTCTTCTCAGCATTTTTACAACAGAATCAACAGCCCTTATAGCGTATTCCTCTATTCTTTTCTCGCTCTGCTGCCAGGTGATGTTTGGCCCTGATATTCCAAGCGAAACCGGCTTGCCATATTCTATTGACAAATCAAGAATCTTTCTTGCAACGCTGTGGCCGACGACCATATCATGATCGGAACCTCCTTTGATGACTGTGCCTACTGTTATGACTCCTTGTATGTCAGGATGATCAAGAAGCTGCTTGACAGCCAATGGGATTTCAAATGACCCAGGAACTTCTATTATTTTTATTATTTTGGCACCGGTTTCTTCTGCTCTTTGCTGGGCTCTTTTGCTCATTTCACCTGTTATTTCATAATTAAACTGAGATACAACCATTCCTAAAGTTTCATCCATTTTACACCCCCTATTGAGCCTTCATCATCTTTGCCCTGTCTTCTTCCCCTGCCTGCATATTTTAAAAGTTCTGTTTTTCCTTTTAATAATGCAAGTGCATTGAAAGCGTGCTTCTCTGCACGGTTCTTTGCAATTTGGTATAAATCCCTTTCCTTTTTTGCTTCATTTGTGTGAACAAAAACTTCCAGTATATGTGTGTTTGTCATCAACTGAGCATTTTGCAAACCTAAAGACGCTTCATGGGCGCACTGCTTGTCTATTGGCATCGGCCCTGCCATCCCGAATGCCATTGCAATGTCGCATTTATGTTCTTCTATCAGCTTCTTGCAAGCAACCGGCAAATCTTTGAAGCCAGGAACAGTGTATCTTATGATTTTTGCATCTGAGTTCTTTTTTATTATATTTACTGCGAAAGTAGCCATGTCAATCCTTGCAAATGTTGTGTCTGCTATCCCTATTTTTTTCATTTGAGCTCAACTTTTATTTTATCGCCATCTTTTATTGATAATGCTGATTTTACATAAACTGGTGCTATGAATTCGAGTATCCCCTTATGCCTTGTCAAGTCAGGAAAAATCACTGCCCCTTTTATTTCTTTTATTTTTGCAATGTGGCATAATGCTCCTGCAAATGTTTTTCCGTTTGCGGCATATCCTTCTATCCTTATCGATTTTGATTTTTTGGCTTCCGGTATTTTGTCTGATGGTACTTTTATGTTCAACGTGCCCGGATAAGCTTCAAAGCCGAGCTTTTTTTTTATTTCGTTTTTGTAGTGCGGCATTGACATGAAAAATGCGCCTTCCCCGAGGCCTTTGCTTACTATGCCTTCTATGATTATCCCCATAATAATGAGAGGTTAAATTTTGCTTATAAAGGTTTTGAAGAGTTTAGAATAACAGAAAATGAAAGAAAAGTGAACTCACAGGCAGAATCTGTAGAGAATTGATTATTTGTCTTCTTCACCCTCATTTGGCAAGTCCTCGAGCCTTATTGTAACTTTTCTTCCTGTTTTCATGTCCTTTGCGAATATTTTCTGGTTTCCTATATGGATAATTTTGACTACGTCGCCGCGCACAGTAATGGTATCTCCTCTTCTGTATTTTGAAAGCCTGAAAAGTGCGTTGACTCGGTAAAGATCCTTTCCCTGCCTCTTTGTGTGCAGCTGCGATGTAATATTTAGCTGCCCGCCAAAACTCTCTTTCAACTTCTTGCCAATTGCCCTTATGAACTGCTGCGATGATATGTACAAATCGAATCCATTTTCGAGCTTGACTGTTTTAGTTACAAATACGTCTTCCCTCTTGGCAACCTGGTTGCTGACAAATGCCATAATCTCTTCGTTTATATCCCTTAATTGCAGAATCCCCTGAAAATAATTTGGCCTTGCAAGTGTGAATTTCTTCTTTTCCATAGTAATTAATAAAAAGCAAACCTTTTTATTCTTTTTGTAAAGAAAGTGGCTTATGGCAAAAAGCAGGCATTACTGGAAAAAATTCTGGCATTTTATATGGGAAGATGACAGTGTATGGAGCTGGATTGCGAATGTTGCCCTTGCGTTTATTCTTATAAAATTTATAGTCTATCCTGGCCTTGGGTTTTTGCTGCAGACAACGCACCCTGTTGTCGCTGTTGTGAGCGAAAGCATGGAGCATGATGCTTCTTTTGATTTATGGTGGACAAATTCAAACTCCTGGTACGTTTCAAACGGAATATCCAAGGATAATTTTGAAGGGTTTAAGCTAAAAAACGGATTTAATAAAGGAGATATAATAATACTGAAAGGAAAGAATCCTGCTAATATAAAAGTTGGAAATGTTATAGTTTTCTGGAGCACAAAAAAAGACCCGATAATTCACAGGGTTGTTAAGAAATGGGAAGAAAACGGCAATTACCATTTTCAGACAAAAGGGGATAATTATAAGACTAACCCCTCATCAATCAAAAGCATTTTTCTTGATGAAACTGACATAAGCGAGGAGCAGATTATTGGAACTGCTGCTGCAAGGATTCCTTTGCTTGGATACATCAAGATATGGTTCGTGCAGATTATCGATTCTGCAAGGATTTTGCTTCAAAAAGGTTAAATTTATATAGAATTGACTCAAGATTTTGTTCTATGTTTTGTCCAAAGTGCGGCTCCATACTGGTGCCAAAGAAGGAAGAGAGCAAAAAGATGTTTGTATGCTCATGCGGCTACAAGACTGCACAGCTGGAAGCACAGACCATAAAAGAGTCTGTTCCGAAGAATGATAAGGGAATAGAGGTAGTTGACAAAGGCGAACTGCAGACGCTTCCTAAAACAACGGTAGAATGCCCTAAATGCTCGCATAAAACAGCTTATTTCTGGCTTGTACAGACAAGAGCCGGGGATGAGCCTGAAACTAAATTCTTAAAGTGCGAGAAATGCGGCCATACATGGCGCGATTATGACTGAAGCGTTTACGCAGCTGGTTCTGGCATAATATAACTAAAAGGGTCTGGCTGATAATCTCGAAGACTCTTTCTAATGTCTCTGACAATCATAGCTTGATTGACCAAATGCCTTAAACCATCAGATCCAATAGGCTTCTGAACAACCCCCTCTGGTTTTGATGCTCCAAGCGTTTCTTGTATTTTTTTATATTCTTCAGTTGCTTCGTATCCTGTGATGACTACAACCTGTGTTGAAGTATTTAATTCTTTGATTCTTCTTGTCAATTCTGCTCCATTCATACTTGGCATGTTTAGATCTGTTAAAACCAAATCAAAAGGGACACCTGCAGTTAACCGGGCAGTGTAATTAGTTAAACCATCTTGACCATCTACTGCTGTATCTACATTTGCCCCAAAATTTTTTAATGCAATTGCAAATATTCTTCTAACAATAGCTTCATCATCAACTACCAGTATTTCAAGTGGTTTTTGGCTGTCCATGATAAAATAAAAAGTATATTCTTTATAAACCTTTCTATTGTTACTATTTAATAGTGGTTATTCATAAGCATCATCTATATTATATATAGTGGCAGCGTAACCATGCATATATGGATATTAAAGTTAAAAAATTTAAAGTCATTGTATCTGCTAATGCAAAGTCCAATGAAATCATCAGTTTTGATGAATCTAGGAATGCCTATAAAATTTCAATAAAGGCAAGGGCAGAAGACAACAAGGCAAACATTGAGCTTATGAAGTTTCTTTCAAAAACTACAAAGAAAAAAGCAAGAATCGTTTCTGGGCTTCGTTCAAGGGAAAAGATTGTAGAGTTGGAAGATTAAGGTGGTAAAATTTTGATGGCAAAATTCTTATTAAAACAACAAAGCTTTTAAGGTAGTTTATTGAATTTACATAAAAAAAGAGGGAGATTATGTTCTTTAAGAGAAAAACAACAGATTTGGAACTGTTGCCGCCACCGGCACCTGAGGATATTGATAGTTTTGAAGATTTTGATGAGATTGCAGATGAAAGCAGAAATTCTCCTGAAGCAATGAGGTTTGGTGATATTCTTGATGCGCCAAAAAAGAAGAGGAAGGCTGCAAAGATAAAATCAAAAGGCAAGAAGGAAAAGCCTGCTGAAAAAGAAGATATTAATTTTGATTCTTTTGAAGACATTAAATTTGATGATATGCCTGGCATTACTGATGATATCTCCACTATTCCGCTTTTGAGCCAGGAGATTCCTTATCCGAATCCAAAAGAGCTGGATGATGCAAAAAACGAGATAAATGAGGCAATTAAAAAGATAAAGGGAAACGAGAAAAAATCAGTTTTCAGCAGGCTTTTTGGGAAGAAAAACATAACTCAGGAAATTGTTCCTTATCAGGCGCCTATCCCTGCTGACAATTTATCTGCAGTAAAAACAAAAATTGCAATGATAAGGGAAGCACTTATGAAATTTGACACTGAAAATGCTAAAATTCTCTATAAAGAAGCGCTTGATGCTTACAACTCAATGAATTCTGAAGATCAGGCAAAAGTGTACAACGACATAAAAGAGATTTATTTTGAGAGGAAGAGCGCAGAGCAGTTTAAGGGAAAGTAATTCTTTGATTTTTTTATATGCTGCTAACATAAGCAATATCATAAACTTAATAAACAACTTATAGAAAGCAGGATTGATGAAAAGAGGAATTTTTATTGTTGTTGACGGGCTTGACGGCTCCGGAAAAAGCGAGATTGTTAAGATGCTCCACAACTATCTGTTCTCCAAAAACAAAAAATACAGGATAATGACCACAAGAGAGCCGACTAACGGCAAGTACGGCGCAAAGATAAGGAAAATGCTCGCAAAGGAAAAAGACCCGTTCAGCAGCAGCAGGAAGCTAGTGGATATGTTTGTCAAAGACAGGGAAGATCATCTTAAAAGAAATGTTGAGCCGTTTCTCAAGACAATAAACGGGCATGAACTGAACATTGCAATATGCGACAGATATTATTATTCTACAATAGCTTTCCAGGGTGCGCAGGGAATGGACATAAAAATGCTCATTAAGAAAAACAAAAAATTTAGAAAGCCGGATTTGGCAATAATCCTTGATGTTGATCCTTCTGTTGCCCTGAAAAGGATCGAATACAGAAAAAAGGAAAAATTTGAGCAGCTGGAATTCATGAAAAAAATAAGGAATAATTTTTTGAAAATGCCAAAGATGCTAAAAAAGGACAACATCAAGATAATCAATTCATCAAAAAGCCTGAAGAATGTTTTTGCTAATGTAAAAAAAGAAGTAAATAATGTTCTGGCTTAAGGGTTTTTAGGAGCCTGCCTTTGATAATATTCTTTTTCTTTGTGCTCTATTGGCTCTTCCTTGTGCTCAACATGATGCACAATGACTTCCTCTTTCTTCGGCATTATTCTTTCCCATCTTAAAATCAAAGTTACAACGATTAATGCTACTGCCATTATAATTGAAGGCCAAAAAAGGCTATACTGCACAACTGTTTTTTGAATGTTAGGGTATGGATGGCATGCAAAATCCGAGCCGCAGTAGGATTCTGAAGAGCATTCCTTGTTGGAGTTGCATTCGCGGTTGCTTATGCTGACAAACCACCATGCTGCAAAGAAGATTATTATTGCTATAAGGATGAATGGTATTCCGCTTGCTTTTTTATTCTTCATAGCGGAAGTAAAATATGGGTCTTTTTAAACTTTTCTTAGTTAACTACTAAAGGGTAGATAAGAACTAGTCTATGACTTCTTCCAGCTTCTCCTGTTCAGGAAAATCTGCAAGTTTTGTGTTTTTCTGGACTGTCTTGAATTTTATCGGCCTGCTTGTATCATTGTTCATCATTCCACCTCAATTTTGACCCGTGCTTCCAAAGCCGTTTTCATTTCTGGTTGTTTCGCCCAAGTCTTCTGTCTCTTCAAAAACAGCTTCCTCAACTTTTGCGAAAACCATCTGCCCTATCTTATTGCCCTTTTCAATCTTGTAAGGCTTGTCGCTAAGATTAATCATTGGGACCTTTATCTCTCCCCTGTAGCATGAATCGATAGTTCCGACAGAGTTTGCGTGGCTTATGCCGTGATTGATTGCCAAGCCGCTTTTTGGCCTTACCTGCGCTTCGTATCCGTGTGGGATTGCAATTTTAATGCCAGTCCCTATCAGTTTTCTTTCCATCGGCTTCAGAACATATTCTTCTGTTGAGTACAAATCAACGCCCGAATCGCCTTTGTGGGCATAAGAAGGAAGTTTCGCATCACCAATTCTTTTTATTTTTATTTTAAGCATAAACCCTCTGAAAGAAATTAGTTTTTTAGCGGCAAGCTTATATTTAAACTATTCGCAATTAAAACATATAGCATTGGGAATATAGTTTTGAAAATGTTAGCGAGTTTTGCCATCACTAGGTGAGCATTATATTGCTGAACATATAACAAAAAGGAAATTGCAATGGGAATTTTTGTAATTAATTAGAACATTCAATGCGAACGATGGCAAAACTCGTATTTTTTGCTTATTCTTTCCTGAAAGAAAATATTGATGAATGGTTATGGTCAAGAATCTTGCCAGTTGAAGCGTCTATCTTCATGTTCAGTGTGTTGAAAGCCTGTGTGATGTATGTTAGGTTCCAGATATTGCCATGCGGCTTGATATTCTGCAGGATGGCTATTGTCTTTATTGGCATTTCTTTTGGGTAATTCAGCTGCTGGAACTCTTTTGCTTTTTCAAGCGCTTCTTCTATAGTAACTTTTATTTTTTTTATATCTACTTCGCTTATTGCTTTCTCATCTTTCTTGAATACTTCGTCTTCCTGCCTCGTTTGAGTTTCTCCATTTACCATGAATGTTGTTATCTTGTCGTTCTTTTTGTTATAAAAGCCAAGGTGCCATTCATTGTCCGGCATTTCCTGCGGTATTTTGAAAGCGTGAGAGAAATAAACGTGGCTGTTGCTTTTTTTCCATTTCTTGAAGTCCTTTGACTCTTCCAGTTTCTGCAAAGCGTGCTTGAAGTCCATTGCGATGGATGAAAACTTAAAATTTATATAGGTTTGGGTATTTGCATAGGCTGTTGGGTATATGGTGGCTGTTTAATTTCCGTGCCTTCGGCACAATAATTAGGCTCGCCGCATTGCTCTCAAATTTATTTTAATATCAAAAAAAACTTACAAACAAAATGGTAACTGCAGATGTTCAAGTAATGCTGAAAAAGCAGGAATACGGGTCTGTTGGTAAGCATTCGCGCGTCAAGACATGCCACTGGACAAGAAGCGAGCTGAACGGGCAGGGCGGCTGCTACAAGAATAAGTTTTATGGCATTAATTCTCATCAGTGCATCCAGATGACACCGACTTACATCTGCAACAACGCATGCGTGTTCTGCTGGCGCGATTTAAGGTATCATACAGAGAATGCCATGCAGGATGGAATTGATGATCCAATAGATATTGTTGAAGGCACTATTGAAATGCAAAGGAAGATGCTTTCTGGTTTTGGAGGAAATGTTAACACCTCAAAAGAAAAGCTTAAGGAAGCAATGGCGCCGAAGCACGTTGCAATATCGCTTGATGGAGAGCCTACACTTTATCCAAAACTGCCTGAACTAATTAGGGAATATAGAATAAAGGGGTTTTCAACATTTGTTGTAAGCAACGGGCTTATGCCGGAAAGGATTCAAAAATTAATTGATGAGCCGCCAACACAGATGTATATTTCTGTTGATGCTCCGAATGAAGAATTATTTAACATAATTGACAGGCCAATAATAAAAAATGCGTGGCATAGACTGGTGGAAACTTTAAGCATGCTTCCTCAGATGAAGGAAAAATCAAGAACGGTTTTAAGATTTACTTTAATCAAGGGAATGAATATGGTTAATCCTTCGCAATGGGGAGAGATAATAAAACTAAGCAATCCGATGTTTGTCGAAGTCAAAGCTTACATGTGGATTGGAATGTCTAGAGAAAGATTGGAGCAGGAGAATATGCCATTGCATCATGAAGTCAAGGCGTTTGCTTCAGAGATTGCTTTGCATTCAGGCTATAAAGTAATAGACGAACACGAGCCTTCAAGAGTAGTTTTATTGATGAAAGAAGATTTTAATGGAAGAGTTATGGAGTTTTGAATAAAAATTTGGAAGATTAATTTATGCTAAATAATAAAAAATACAAAATTGGAGTCATTACACCTTATCATTTAGAGAGTAATGATGTTCTAAATCAATGTCATGAAAGTGTCCTCAGGCAAACTTATCCTTGCCAGCATATTTTGGTGGCTGATGGTCATCCCAACAATATTATTGATTCTTGGGACGCTTCCCATATTATTTTACCTGTTCAACATTCTGATAATGGGGATACTCCAAGAACAATTGGTTCGATATGTGCAGCTAATGAAGGGTACGATGCAATCGCTTATTTGGATGCCGACAATTGGTTTTATCCAGAACATATTGAATCAATGGTCAGTCTTTATGAAAAAACAACTGCCGATGTTTGTACGTCAAGAAGGTCAATTCATAGATTAGATGGATCTTTAATGTTTATTGATGGGGAAAGTGATGGTGATAAATTTTCAGATACTAGCTGTATTTTTTTAACAAAAAATGCTTTTACACTTTCTTTGATATGGGCTTTTATTCCAAATGAAATAAGCCCATTTTGCGATAGATTTTTTTAGAAGTCTATGAAATCTAGTGATTTATTGTTTGCGCACAGTCAAAAGGTATCGGTAGGTTTTAGAACTAAATACAAATCACACTATGACTCTATAAATGAAACGCCCCCCCCCAATCGGTCCCTCTTCAAAAATCGCTAGAAAAAGCTACAAATTGGTGGAACTCACTATCTCCAGAAAAAAGACAAAATATATTAAGGTTAATAAATCAAAAAATTGAAAATAAATATTAGATTATTTATTATATTAAAATATTGAGAGAGAATAACATATTTTTCAGAAAATTAATAGATTAGATAATAAAAATCTTTCCGTAAGGCCCAGGATTAATCACTTTCGTCTTCTTTATCGTGTCTTCTTTGCCGAAGTTTTCGTGCAGGTGGCCGCAAAATAAGTAATCGACTCTGTTTTTCTCTACGAAGTTTCTTATTGACTTGTTGCCGCAGTAATCATTGCCAATTTTGTCGGTGTTTGTCTTGTAAGGAGGCGCGTGCGTAAGAAGGATTACTTTTTTGTCAGGATTTTCTGTTATTAGCTTGGTGAATTTTGGTGAAAATTTCTCAAACCCCTTGTCAACCAATGAAAATCCGCCGCCTCCAAAGCCGAGGAACAAAACATTGCCTTCGACATAATGGTTTTTGTGTATAAAAATAAGGTTCTTAAAATGTTTTGAGTGCTTTGCAAATGAATCCTCATCTTCATGGTTGCCGTTGATGATGACTATTTTTTTTCCAAGCTGATTCATCTTTCTCATTATCTTAACCAAACCACGCTCAAAAATAGAAATATCCCCTGTGCAGACTAGAATGTCCGGCTTTTTCATTTTTATTTTCTGCTCTATTTTCTTCAAAGCGGAAAATGAATCATGTATGTCTGTAAAGGCGAGTATTTTCATAATAGAGGATAATTAGAATTGATATTTAAATGTGTATTAAAATAGCAACTCCATAATAAGCTCATGACCAAAAGATTTAAATATAAGATAAATCTTATCTATCTTATTAATAAGACAGTGAGGTAAAAATGGAAAACATGGTTGAAATGGGAAAAATAAGCTCAAGAGGGCAGATAGCAATACCTGCAGATATTAGAGAGCATCTGGGATTAGAAGAAGGGACAAAAGTCTTGTTCTTTACAGACCAAGACACTTTAATGATGAAAAAGGTTACAGAACAGAGTTTTGCGCAGATAACTAAGCCGTTAAAATTGGCTGCGAAGCAGGCTGGGATGAAAGAAAGTGATGTTTCGGGGATTATTAGCAGGTTCAGGAAGAAAAAAATATGAAAATTACTGTTGACACAAATATACTAATATCAGCTACTTTTTGGCACGGGGCTTCTGATAGAATAATATCAAAAGTTGAAACAAAAGAGATACAGCTTATCCTGTCAGAAGATATTATTAAAGAGTATGCTAAAGTGCTGAATTATGAGGAAATAAAGAATAAAATTAAAGATAAAAACTTAATAATGAAGCATACCCTTAGCAAAATAATCTCAATATCTGCCATTATTGAGCCAAAAATTAAATTACACGTAATAAAAGACGACCCTGATGATAATAAAATATTGGAATGCGCAGTGGCTGGAAATGTCAGTTGCATTGTCAGCAATGATAAACATCTTTTGAAGCTAAAGACATTCAGGAATATTCCAATACTAACTCCAAACGAGTTTGCAGGAAAATATCTATAGGCAGTTGTTCCTTTGCATAATAACAAAAAGAAAACTCACTTAATTTAACAACATTCTATCAAAGACTATAATAATCCTCAAGAACTACCTTGTCAACATCGTCTGTGTTGCGGACAGCGTATAGCTTGCCTTCTCCGATTTCAACAAGCTTCTCAGCCAATTCCCGTCCTTTTGCATCCAGATTAATCCCGATAACAGATATAGTTATTCCTTTGCTTCTTGCCATTGATGCTTCCTCAAGAGTTGCTTTAAACGGCTCGTTGCCTTTTGTCGGCAGAGCGTCCGTTAAAAGTATCAAATGTTTTGTTATGTTGTCCGATGGAAACAGTTCAATTGCCTTCTTTAATGTTGAAACAATGTCTGTTTCGGTTGAAGCTTTTATTTTAGTTATTTCCTTCAACAAAAGTGTAAAATCAAGCGTGGGCTCTATTGCTTCCTTTACTTCCTGCCCGAACACAATTAATCCGACTTTATCCCTATCATTTATTGCCTTGTAAGCGAGCGCAATGCCTGCTTTCTTGCAAGCGTCTATCTTCTTGCCTTTCATGGAACCTGATGCATCAAGAGCATAAACAATGTAAGTTTGCCCTTTGCTTTGGCGTTCAAAAACTTCAAGATCTTTCTCGCTTAATTCACTATGGCCGCGCCTTATGGCTAATTTAACAGATTTTTTTATTGAAATGTCCCTATACCTATCTCCTTTTTTGTAAGGCTTGGAGTTTTCTTTTTCTCCATAAGCAAATTTTTTCTTACTTTGCTTCTCTCCAATGTAGCCTTTTGGAACAATCTTGTCAAGCTCTTCAAAATAAAGAACAAGTGAAGCTAATTCAATTCCCTTTTCAGTAATTGAGTTGTCTTTCTGCAAAAAATCATCGTTTTTAAGCTCGTCAATTTTCTTCTGTATTTTTTCTTTTAATTCTTTCTTGAATTCCGGTATGCCGATGTTCTTCTTTACATAATCCGGCTCGTATCCGGAAATAAGCCTTATGATTGACTCCCCATATATCTGCTTTGCAAGGCTGTAGTTTTGTACAAGCTGCTCAAACATTAAATCAGGAGTAAATGCGGACATGCCCTGGCTGATAGCCTCGCTTATTAATTTCCCATTATCGATAACTTTTTTGTCATTTTCCATGACAGAATGCATAAACTTGTCCTCAAGCTGCTGGAATTGCAGCTTTCCTTCCATCTCTTCTCCTTTAGAAATTTCTTTTAGAGAGATATCTTCGCTACCGGTAATCGCCGGAGTTTTGTTCCTGTTCCATCTCGTCTTTTAATTTTGCAGATTCTGCATTTTTGTGGAACTGTTCCTTTAAGTAATCGGAAACGTCTTGTAAATAACGTACACTTGGCTTTAATCTTATTCTATGGGACAATACTGATGAAACCACATCTTTGATGTCTTCAAATTGAACTGTTTTGCGCCCTTTTACTAAAGCATTTGACTGTGACCTTTCATACAATCCAATGCTTGCCCTAACGCTTGGTTTTTTCTCAAGTTTTTCGTCGTTTCTTAACAATCTTATAAAATATGCAATCAGCGTAAGAAGTTCATCGCTTACTGTTGCAAGCTTTTTTCCTTTTGAAACTATAATTTTTTTTTCTATTTCTATGGTTTCAGGATAGTTCATGTAGATTGCATCAAACCTGTCAAGCAAAACATCATTTAATCTTTCTGTTGATGAATCTTCAGGGTTCATTGTTGCTATGAACACGAAATCTATGTCAAAATCAACATCATAAGACCCTATTGTGGCTTTTCGCTCTTCGAGAACCTGCAATAATGCATTTTGCAGCTTTTCCGGGCACCTGTTTAATTCATCAAAGAACAAAATTCCGTTGTTGGCCTTGAAAATCTTCCCGGGAGTGAATGCCTCGAGTGTTAATGGGCCGAATTTCAATGCTTTTATCGGATCTATATCTCCCAAAAGGTCTTCAACGGTCAAATCAGGAGATCCTTGTATTCTTATAAATCGCTTTGCGCCTTCAAGCTTAGCTGTTTTAACGCTTGAAAGCTGCCTGCAAGAAGGGCAGACTCTGTTTTTTGGAGTGCAGTTGTAGCTGCATCCTTCAATTATTTCCGTATCCGGAAGAAGTTTTGCTATGTTCTTGGCCAAGGTTGTCTTTCCTATTCCAGGCGGGCCTATTATGAGTATATGCCTTCCCATCATCAAAGCTGATTTTATGCCCTGTTTTGCATATTCCTGGCCGTAGATGTCTGCAAATACATCCTTTGATGTTGCCAGTTTGTCCCTTAGTTGTTCGCTAATCATTTTAAAGTCAAGATGAGAGGCTTACATTATTTATAAAGTTATGCGAGAATCAGGCTGCGCGCCTTGCTTTAACGGCTTTAATTCCAGTTAGATTGATTAGTGTCTCATCTATAATGCGTTCAGCAGAATCCATATCGTGATTTTCGATTTCTTCTGTTTGGGCAGATTGATGAAACTTTATGCCAAGATTTGACTCAATATAATCTAGATTTTCAATAATTGAATGTGGCACCGGAATGCCCTTAATTCTTAAATTATGGTACACATCCAGAAGCTCTATGAGTTTACTTTGCAGTCTTTCTGTATTTTTTTCAGTTGCTTTTTTTAATTTTATTAGCCTTATAGATTCTTTTAACGCTGCCAATTCTTTTGAATTTATTGCATGGCTTCCGATTGCCCAACTTTTTATCCATCCCATATCTTTTAACCAATTGCAGCCAGTATATTAATTTTCTTGTTGAGAATTATCTAAAATACCTTATAACCCAGACTGCGCTGCCCGCTATAAAAGGGATTATGAGGTTGTCATCAATCCTTTCTGCTTTTATCTTTATCTCTATTGCCTCTGCAACCATTGCAGCAAGCGACGCAAAGAATGCTTCTATCGGGCTTACAAACACCAATGCGCCAAAAAACCCTGCTACAAATCCTGCAATTGTCCCTTCCAGCATCTTTGTGTCTGACAAGATAGTCTTTGTCTTTCCAAAATGCAATCCGAACAAATGCGAAACAGAATCACCAAAAGCAAGCACCATGATGGATGCCATTGCTATTTCTTTTGGAAACAGAAGCAATGAAACATAAACACCAAGGAAATAGAATATTGTGCCTTTTCCCGGAAATTCATAAAGCTCATCTTTTCTTTCAAATTTCTTAAGTATATCCCAGATTATCGATGTTCTGTTTTTCCTGATGATAAAAGATGTCAGCAGCCCGATTAAAGTCATTACAAGGATAAAATTTTCATCTATGGCTCCAAACATCAGAAGGATTACTAAAACTACTCCAAGCAGAAGGTGGAAAACCTGCCTTCTCCATTCAAGATTATTTATTTTCATTTTTTGAAATGTTTGCCATTATATCGCCTATAAAATAGCCTGCAAATGCTCCAAACACAACATCGCTTAGATAATGGTATCCGAGATAAATCCTGCTGACTGCAATAAGAACTGCAAAAACTGCGAAGAACCTGTTAAGCTGTGATTTTTTGCTTAACAATACTGGAAGCAATGAAAATGCAATCATTGAGTGCATGCTTGGAAAAGAATACTCAAGCCCTTTCAGCATAGGATATGCAATTTCAACAGGCCTTGCAGATGATATTGTTATTTTCATTATGAATGAAAGAAGGAACGATGCAGATAATGACATTGAGAGATATTGGACAAATTTTCTGTCTGATTTGTAATTAATTATAATCGGTATAACAAACATAACCATAAGAAAAATGCCAAAGTTAGTTATTAAACTGAAGATTAAGTCAAAAAACACAGTTCTTGAGCTGCTGAAAAATAAGTTTACGGCATTGTCATAATTTATTGAAAAAATAAACAGCAGTGCCCCGATTATAAACACAAGGAGATTTTTTGATTTTTTCATTATATTAAATCCTGATTTATTGTTTTGTTTTTTATTCTTTTGTTTGGCCAGATTTTGCAGCCGGATTCTATTGTAACATTATGGGCATCTACTCCGTCTGAGATTATGGCTCCTCGCTGCTTTGATTTTATCCTGCCGTCAAAATGAACATGCTCACCAATGATGCTGTTTTCCACTACGGACTGCTCGGAGATTATTGTGTTGTCCATGATTATTGAATTTTTGATAGTTCCATTGATTATGCAGTTGTTTCCGATTGAAGAGTTAATGACTTTTCCGAATATCTTTGAATTTTTTCCTATTGAGTTTTTGTTTTTTCTCAATGAAATGTCTGCTTCCAGCAAGTCCCATGGATAAGCGATTGGCTTCCAGCCTTTGCTTTTGACGCAATATATTTTTTCATTCTTTGCAAGCATCTTGACTGCGTCCGGAAATTCAAGCTCGTTTCTTTCTGATTTTTTTATTTTTTTAAGATAAGCAAATATGTTCCTGTCAAGGCAGTAGAATGCAGTGCTTGCCAGATCAGAAATAAATTTCTTTGGCTTCTCGACAAAATCCACAAGAACATTGTTTTTATGCAGCACAACTCCAAAATTCTGCGGATTTTTTACTTTTGTAACAAGGATAGAGTATTTGTGCTTTATGCATTTTTTAATATCCTCCCTTGAATAAATATCATCCCCCATCATAAGGATGAATTTTCCTTTGATGGAAGGCTCTGCAATCATAACTGCATGGCCTGTGCCGAGCTGCTGTTTCTGAACGACGTATCTTATTTTTATCTTTTTGTATTTTTTGCCGATATGTTTTCTGATCATATCCTGTTTGTATCCGACAACTATAACTGCTTCAGAAACTATGTTCTGCAAAGCGTCAAGGTTCCATTCGAGAAGTGTTTTGTTTGCAGCTTTAAGCATAGGCTTCGGCCTTGTGAGTGTCAGGGGATATGTTCTCGTTGATTTGCCTGCTGCGAGTATTAATGCCTGCATTTTAGAGTGATTTTAGACTAACTGAATTTGTTCTGTCTTTGACGTACTGGCTTGAAACTGCGCTTTTCAAAAGCTGTTCCGGCTTTAGGAACTTTCTTTTTTCTGCTGCAAATATCTTTCCTTTTTTTATGGACGTTTTTTTGTGAAGTTTTTTGAAATTAACAACATGGTCTTTCATCGACAACGGGGGGCCTTCTAACTCAACTAAACTGCTTAATTGTTTTTTGCTGAAGATGAAATAAAAAGAAGCATCTTCGTTCTTTTTCCATTCCCAGGATGAATCTATGATTTTGAAGCTGTTTTTTTCCGCTTCTTTCAGCAAAAACTCGTATGCCTTGAGAAGCTTGCTGCCGACAACGTCAATCTTTCCCTGCAGCGGCTTTGCTTTTACAATTATGAGCGTATTTTTGCCTTGTTTTGCTGTGAATTTTTCATATAAGTCCTGCTCCAAAAATGATTTTTCAGACGGGTTTTTAAGAAAATTTTTGGCTGCGATTTTGAATGCTTCAAACTTCTCAGCGCTTAATGCTGCTGATGCGTTCCTGTCCTTCTGTACAGGGTCTATAACTATCAAAGGAGATATTAATTTTGAAGTGTTCAAAACCCTGAAAACTTCGTCTTTCTTGTAGTATTTTTCAACATCAATAATCACCTTCGTTTCCCATTTTGCTGCGTTTTTCATCACACTAAGGAACGAGCCGTAATTAACTGCAAGAATCTCGCACACGTATCCTGAAAATCCCTGTATATGGCTCTCGGCGCCGTAGATTCCATTGGCTTTGCAGAACTGCTTCATTAATTTCATCTCGTTTGCAAGTTTCTTATGGCGTGCAACCCATTTTGAATGCAACGGACTTACGTCTGTTATGTTTTTGGCCTGCTTTGAATTTGATATTCCAAGTATCGGGACTATTTCAAACGTAAAGCCTTCTTTTTTTATCTGAAAATAATCCCTTGAGCCGTGCAGCCTGATTATTTTGAATTTTCTTTTCAGGATTTTTTCCAGAATTTCCGACAATTTGTCGCTTTTGTCCTGGTATTTTTTGTAATTGAACAAAACAAAAATATCTGCGTCAAAAGTTTTCAGCCAAGTGCCTTTTGCGCCTGATCCGCCAAGAACTGCTTTGAAGTCTTTGCTGCTCTTGTTGATTGAAGATATTATTTCCCCTATTATTGAGAATATTTTTTGCTCGTATTCCCTGTCAGGCCTTATTCCATCAAGCGCTTTGGAAAGTATATGATTGATGCTTTTCATTGACAGAACTCATTTTTAATGTTATAAAAAGGTTTGGGTGTCATATTGCGCCTTCGTTTACCAGCTTTTTGTTAAATGATATATTGACTATTTCTTCCTGTATATCTACTATGTATCTTGCTATTTCGAGCATGTTGCTCATTACAATGCTGTCTTTTCCCTTCAGTATCCTGATTTTGATGCTCTTAAGCTTTTCTTCACCGATTTTCTCGAATATCCCCTTATTGTCCCCCATCAAATAAGATATTGGCCTCTTAAGCTCTTCTCCAAGCACATCAAGGGTTTTGTCCCTATCTTCAAACTGCTTTTTCGTATCTGAAAGATGCTGGGAAATATTCTCTATGTTATCAGCTATGTTCTCAAGCTTCTTCCCAATGAGAAAATAATAAGGGATAAGTGAAACATTGGTTATTTTTGAGGATTTAAGCACGCCAGAGTCTGTAAGAGACAGGGATATCATTTTTATCAGAAGATGGTAAAGCCTATCTATCTCGTTTTCGTTCATTTTTATCTCGTCAATGTCTTTGTTGTCTATCAAATTTGAGATTGATGATTTTATTATGAGGCTTATCCTGTAGATAATCTGCATTATGTCAACTTTGGACTTGTCAAGAAGCACTTTTATTATGACGCTGTGGGAATCTTCATAGCTTATTTCAGTGCCGCTCATGTGGCGCAATGATTTTCTTATTCGCAATTCAGATTCCTTGCTTAATCCTTTTTTTGAAAATAAGGATATGTTTTCTATGCCAAGATAGTATAATGTGAAAAGCATCTGGTCTATATTTCCAAGATGGTCGTCGATGTTGAGTTTTATTTCATTTTTTTCTTTTTGAAAAACAGGGTTTGAGGAAAGTATCAGTGTGCGGTCGTCTTTTTCCAGAAATGTTATTTCACTTTTTTCCTTTAACTTGTTTTTCACAACCCACTGCTTCGGAAGCGAAACGGAATATGTTGTTCCCGCTATAAGCTGTATTTTTCTTCTTTCCATTGGAGCTTTAAAATGATTAAACTATATAAATTTTACTATTAGCTATATAGTTTATGTAGAGTAACTATATAAAAATAGCTCAGAATGGTTATATTAGATGGAATACAACGAAATGATAAGGACGCTTGCGGCAGTGTATCTGGAAAGCAGGTAATCAGGGTGAGAAAATGAAAAATATGAATAAGATAGAAGAGTCAATGCTTGTCTCAATTGCAGACTTAAGCGACACGATGGAAGAATTCATGGATAAATAAAACTAAGTGTCCCCGTTTGCTTCTTTCGGAATTTTCACAGCGCTTACAATCTTATCATTTGTGTCTAGTTTCATTATCCTAACGCCTTGTGTATTTCTTCCTATCAAGGAAATGTCAGTTGCCGGAACTCGTATTATGATGCCTTTCTTGCTCATAAGGATTATGTCATCATTGTCTGTTATTGGGCATATTGAAACAACATTTCCGTTTCTTTCTGTGCACTGGATGTTGATTACACCTGATCCTCCGCGGTTTATGAGCCTGTATTCCGATATTGGCGTTCTTTTTCCGTAGCCGTTCTCTGTGACTGTCAATAATGCTTTTTCATCAGAAGCTACAACCATTCCTATAACCTCGTCCTTGTCCTTAAGGGTTATTCCTCTTACTCCCTGTGCGCTTCTTCCGGTCGGCCTTACGTCTTTTTCCTCGAATCTTACAGCATTTCCGTTTTTTGTAGCAAGCATTATCTGCTGGTTTCCGTCTGTCATTTCAACGTGGATTAATTCATCTTTTTCATCAAGAGTTATTGCGACAATTCCTGTTTTTCTCGGGTTGCTGTATGCCATAAGCTCTGTTTTCTTCACAGTCCCGTTTCTTGTTGACATTATCAGGAATTTTCCAGTGTCAAATTTTCTTACCGGAACAAATGCAGTCACGTACTCATCATTTTTCAGCTCAAGCAGATTTACTATGGCTTTTCCCATTGCCTGCCTGCTCGCTTCAGGAAGATTATAGACTTTGAGCCAGTAAACTTTTCCTTTGTTTGTGAAAAACAATATGAAAGAATGGGTGCTTGCGACAAACATATCCTTTACAATGTCTTCTTCCTTTGTTGCAGTTCCTATTATTCCTTTTCCGCCCCTTCTCTGCATCTTGTAAGTCTGTAACGGAAGCCTTTTGATGTATCCTGAATTTGTTATTGTTATTGTCATCTCTTCTTCTTTAATCAGGTCTTCATTCTCAAGAACGGCGTTTTCTGCTTCCATTATCTGAGTTCTTCTTTTGTCGCTGTATTTTTCCTTCAGAGCTGCAAGCTCGCTTTTTATCAGGCTGAGGATTTTTTTAGGATTGGAAAGAATTGATTCGAGCTCTTCAATAAGCTTCAAAAGCCCCTTGTGCTCGTCTTTTATTTTTTCCTGCTCCAAAGAAGTTAATCTCTGCAGCCTCATTTCAAGTATTGCGTTTGACTGCTCTATAGTAAGCGAAAAACTCTTTATTAACGACTCACGGGCATTGTCAACTGATTTGCTTTCCTTGATTAATTTGATAACATTAGTTATGTTTGATAATGCAATTATAAGCCCTTCAAGAATATGGACACGCATCTGCGCCTTGTTCAAGTCAAACAAAGTTCTTTTTCTTATGACATCTTTTCTGTGATCTATGTATTGGTATACGAGCTCTTTCAAATTCAAAACTTTTGGCTCGTTGTTGACAAGCGCAAGCATTATTATTCCAAAAGTTGTCTGCATTCTTGTGTGCTGGAAAAGCTGATTTAAGACGACGTTTGCATCAGCATCTCTTTTCAGCTCTATAACAACCCTTATGCCGTGCCTGTCTGACTCGTCTCTTATGTCTGATATTCCAATAATTCTCTTGTCCCTCACAAGGTCAGCCATCTCTTCAAGAAGCTCTGACTTGTTGACCATGAACGGGATTTCGTTTATGATTATGTCGCTTCTGCTTTTTTCCGGCTTAATCTCTGTTTTTGCCCTTACAAGAATCTTGCCCCTTCCGGTAAAGTAGGCGCTTTTGATTCCCTCCCTGCCGCATATAATCCCGCCTGTAGGAAAATCAGGCCCCTGAACTGACATCATTAATTCTCCTATAGAAATTTCAGGATTGTCTATCTGCATCACCACAGCATCAATAATTTCTCCAAGATTATGAGGAGGAATGTTTGTTGCCATGCCGACTGCAATTCCTGAGCTTCCGTTTACAAGAAGATTCGGGATTTTTGAAGGGAGAAGGATTGGCTCGCTTGTGCTGTTGTCAAAGTTTGGAATAAACTTTACTGTTTTTTTGTCGATATCTTCCAGCATTTCCTCTGCAATAGTCTTCAATCTGCATTCTGTGTAACGCATTGCAGCTGCCCTGTCGCCGTCAATAGAACCCCAATTGCCCTGACCGTCTATCAAAGGGTATCTTAGCGAGAAATCCTGCGCTAAACGGGTCATGGTGTCATAAATAGCTGCGTCACCATGGGGATGAAATTTGCTCATGGTCTGACCGCATACGTAAGCTGATTTTCTGTAAGGTTTATTATGAAGTAATCCTGACTCCCACATTGCATACAAAACACGCCTGTGGACTGGTTTAAGCCCGTCCCTGGCATCTGGAAGCGCTCTGCCAACTATAACAGACATAGAGTAGTCTAAATACGCTTTTTTCATCTCGTCTTGGATGATTCTGGGCACTATTTTTGTGCCTAATTGGCTTCCTTGATTTTCTGTCATTTTTTTAGAATTTAAAAATTGATTTATCGTCTATAATAAGGGAGTTTTCTTGCTTTATAAGGGTTATGCTTTATTTATTATTTTCTATATTGAAAGTAAGCACTGGACATCCTTGGATGAAATATTTAAAGCAAGACAATACCAAAATAATACACGCAAAACTGCCAAATTATAATTTTCGCTAAAGCTGAAAATCAATTACGCAGTTTCGCTTGATGTTTTATTTTGCCTTTAAATTTCTTTCAGTGACTGAAAAGAAATTTTATTTGAGGTAATAAAAATGGAATATGTAAACGGAATTAAATACAACTTATCTGAATATAATTGCAGATGTCCTGTATGCGATAAGCCGCATAATAATGATAAATGCCTTGCTGACCATATATTCCATAGGAATCTAAGAGACCCTGAGCATTTCAAACTCGCTAAATTTTTAAGGAAGATGTACGAATATAAATTCTTACAAAAAGCTAAAAAGAAATGTCCAGTATGCAATAAACTCTGTTCAAGAAATTTAGGCGGGCATCTTGTTCGAGTGCATAAATATTTTTATGAAGAGCAGAAGAACCTTGCGATTAAATATTTTTTAGACAATAAATCCCCGCCTGAAATAGAAAAATTAGATGGAATTTATTTAAATAAGAGAACAATTTTTAACCATCTAAATAGAAAATTGGGGCATGTAAAATTCCTAACTATTTCGAAAGCTATATTCAGCCAAAAAAGAAAAAATTACTGGAAATCTTTTTCGAAAGAAGAACGCAAAAATAAAATGGGATTGGTAAGGCATGCTGAATGGGGCAACTTAACTTCTGAGCAAAGAAAAAAACATCCTTGGGTTATAGCTGGAAGAAAAGCTTCTTTGGAATCCAGCATCAGAGGCTCCAGAAACCAAAAATATGCCTTTGAATTGTTAAAGTCAATACTTCCAGAATACAACTGGGTTTACAATTATGCCATAGACGATAACTGGCAGATAGATATAGCAGCTCCTGAACGTAGGATATTCATTGAGTGGGACGGCAGGCACCACAGGATACCAATACATGGTGAAGGTTGTCTCAATAACAGAAAGAATAGAGATAAAAGAAAGGATAAAATTATTCTAGAAAAGTTTGGTGTACCTATAATAAGAATTGAAGATGAAGGGAGATTTAATAAGATATTTGTAGAAGAAAAAATAGGCCGTATAATTGGTATATTGAATAGAAAATTAGTTGTTAATGTAATTTCTTTGAATAAATCGTAAAGTTTAAAATAAGATTTGATTTAGATGATAATGTGGCAATTGATACTTATATAATAGCTGCAATAGTGGCTTTCTTTATAGCAGCACAAATATATCTAAAGAAACATAGAGGGAAAAACTGGCAGAGAGAATATCTGAATAACAAAAAAGAGTATATCGAGAAAAATTATCCTAAAGGACCCAAAAAATAGCTATGTTCAAATTCAAATCTTCTTTATAATATGAATATTGACGCTGAACGAATGCCCGCAATAAACGCACCTTTTTTTCTTTTTGATTAAACTAGTGTCAGCATTCTGATATTTCATCCTGTTGCTGCACTTTGGGCATTGCAAAAGAAACATTTCAATCACTGCCCTTCATTATGAACCGGGGGCCTTGGCTGGCCTGCGCTTTCAGGGTGAACAATCTTCTCAACCTTTTCATCAACAATTTTTTCCATTTCAGGAGTTAATTTTATTCCCTCGCTTTTTTTCTTCTGTTTTTTGTGAACTTGATTTTGGCTTGCTTCTGGAACGCTCGAATCTATTTTAGTTTCTACTTGTTCGTTTGCTCCTTTTTCTTTTGTTTCCTCTTCTTTTATTTCGCTTTTTGATTTTTCATAAACTTCAAGATTATCCAATTTTTCTGTGTCAACTATAACTTCTGCTTCTGCTGAAGTTTCTTCTTTCTTTCCGTACGCTTCAACCGGAATCTTGTAATCAATGTCAGCGTCATCAAGGCTTTCTATTTCCTGCTTGATATTTTCATCTTCTTTCTTAAGGTCTTCGGCTCTTTTTCTCTGGTCTTCTTTTATTCTTTTTACGTCTTCTTCCTTGCCTTTGATTTCTGTTGCAATGCTGGCAAAGTCCTTGAATTTTTCCCTTAGGTTTTCTTCTGTAAGATCAAAATACTTGAAGAATTTGTCAGTCAATTTTATTAAATTAGTGCGGCCGCGCTTCTGCCTCGATATATAGCCTGATTTTTCCAGCTCAACAAGATGGTCATATGCCTTGTTTGTTCTTAATTTTATCAAATCAGACTGCAATATAGGATATTTGAATGCTATGACTGCAAGCGTTTCCATAACGCTTCTTGTAAGCTCTGTTTCTGTCACAATCTTCCTGACCATTGGAATAAAATGGTCTCTTATCGTAAATTTCCAGAATTCTCCTTCCTGCACAAGCATTAAGCTTGACTGCTTTGACTCATACTCGCCTTGAAGCTCTTCCAATGCCTGCTGAACTTCTTCTTTTCTAGAACGGCACAGCTTGCTTACTTCTTCAAGGGCCATTCTATGCCCTGATGAGAAAAGAACAGCTTCTGCCCTGCTTTTGACACTTGTTTTTTTTAAGTCTATCATGCCAATGAATAGATTTCCTTCTCTTTTTTAATTTTGTTTTCCTTGAGAAGATTGCCAAGAAACATTTCAAGCTCTTTCATGTGTATTCCTGTTATTTTTGAAAGCTGCTCTGCTGTAAAAGAGTTTACCTTGAGGCAAATTAAAATTGAGTTGTGGATTATTGCCTGCATGTTTTTTTTGAGGAAATCATTTTCTGACTTCTGCTTCTTTACTACCATGTCAACATTATGCAGCCTTGCCTGCAGATCATTCAGGAAGTTTGACAGTTCCCTGTCTGACATTGTAAAATGCTCCGGCTTTAATATGTCGATTGATGACGGCATGTATTCAAAACAGAATCCAATAAGCTTCTTTGTTCCTTTTATTACCAGTTCAAGCTCAACAAACCCTGTCCATAGGCTTTCTTTTTCCTCAATATCAGAATAATGCTCGTTAAGGATTACAAGCTCTGAATCTTCCTTTATGTGCTCTATGTATTTATTCAAAGAATCCTGCACGTATTCTTTTGGCTTTCCGAGGACTTCTATTATTGTCCTGCACCTTATGTGATCTAATTTCATGTTTGGCATGGCTGTTCAGAAAGGATATTCCTTTAAAAGGTTTTTGGGTGGTTTTGGTTTTTTGAAGTGTTGTTATGCTTTATTTTCATATATAATTTTTTAACACCATATTAAACAGCCACTATTATGTAATGCTCACAAAAGTTTTAATAAAAAACAGTTAATATAGTGTATAGGTGCACTTAGTGGGTTTTTTAAAGTTCTTGAAAAAGGAAAGGGGAAGGGAATCTATAGATGAATTAGATTTACCTCCGGCACCGCCGCCATTAGACGGGTTTGATGACAAGGATAGGGGGATGGATTTTCCTGATATAAAAATGGATGACATGTCAAAAGACATGCCGGACTTTGATTTTCCTGATAAGGCTCCTGAAAGCACGCATCCTGATGACAAAATGGATTTTGGCTTTGATGATGACCAGATAAAAATGCCTGATGCTCCCGCTTTCCAGCAGCCTATGCAGCAGGAAAGGCATTCTTATAATGAACCGGGACTGCAGGCTGAAGCAATGCCTGCACCAAGAATTGTGCAAAAGCCTGCTGTTGATTTTGAGCCAAAACATGCAAAGCCGCTGCACGAGGATGCAAGAAGCAGAACAATGTATGTCAGAGTTGACAAATTCAGGCTCCTATTGGGAACAATAAATGTTGTGAGAAGCGACTTGAGAAAATCAGATGAAGCACTGATGAAGCTTGAGAGCATGAAGACGAATGTTGACAGGTCTTTTGACAAAATGAAAGCTTCGCTTCACGATTTGCAGAAGAAACTTATTTTCGTTGACAAAACTTTATTCAAAGGTGATTAAAAATGAAGGAAAGAGGAGCGCCTGTTTTCGTGAAAGTCGAGGAGTACAAGGATATACTTGACACGCTGGACATGATAAGGGACAAAGTAAGAGAAATAAAAGAAACCCTCGGCGAGATAGACGGGCTAAGGGAAGAGGAAGGATCAGAGCTTTCGATGTGGCGCAGTGTAATAAGCGACATAGAAAAAAAAGTTGAAAATATTGACAGAGTGATGTACGAGCCTGAACAATTATGATAAAGAAGCCGCAGAAGGAAGAATATTTTGTAGAAATAAAAGATCCTAATGAGGTCAGAAGGCATGTACTTGAAGCGCTGAAGGATATTCTTGAAGTAATGCACCAGTTTGAGAAATTAAGACAAATAAGACACAAGAAATTAGAAGCAGTTCAGAAATTAAGGGCATCAATGAGGGCTGCAAACAGGATGATGGGAGATTTAAAATCGATGCTTCCGCAGACGAGCATGAAGCCTGCTGCTGTTGCTGAAGAGCCGAAGAAGCCAAAACACCATGCAAAGAAGAAAGTTCCCCATGAAGAAAAGCCACAGAAAAAAGAATTGACTGAGCTGGAAAAGCTTGAAGCGGAATTAAACGCGATTGAAGGCAAACTTAAGGGTTTGAATTAGAAGATTTCTATTATTTTAAATTAATTTTTAGTTATTGTTTTTGTGATTTTAATTTTCCGTGCACTAAAAAATGCCTTGCATTTTTGGTGCCACAAAAATTCTTTTGGAATTTTTTATGGCTTCGCACAGATTTTACAGCTCGCTGGCACCATAACCAGCTCGCCATACATTGTAATCGCAGCGCTTCGCCTATACATCACAATATACATAACGTTTTTAAAGCAAAATCTTATCCTAAGCTCTATGCGGGGATGCCGGAGTGGCCAAACGGGACAGACTCAAGTGGGTACCTATTTTAGGTCATGCGGAGTAAATTCCTAAGTTATCTGTTAGCTTAGTGCTTACGCAGGTTCGAATCCTGCTCCCCGCATATTTTACATAACGTTTTTAAACCCCCATCCCAATTTTTCCTGAATGATTGAAATATGCACCATAGGCGGCTATAACGAAGTCGGCAAGAATTCTACTGCGATAAAGGTTGATGATGAAGTTTACCTTATTGATTTGGGATTGCACCTTGAGAGCTACATAAAATACCATGAAGATGATGACAGAGTAGTTCCGACTGGAAAAGAGCTTATGAGGGTAGGGGCTGTACCTGACATTTCTGCAATTGACGACTGGAAAAAGGAGGTAAAATATGTCATGCCAACGCATGCGCATCTTGACCACGTTGGGGCTGTCCCGTACCTTGCAAACAATTTCAATGCTCCTGTGATGTGCACGCCATTTACTTCTGAAGTGCTTAAAGGAATACTGGAAGATGATGAAATAAAATTAAACAACCCAATAAAAAGCATGAGCGCAAATTCAATGGTTGACGCGTCAAGCAATGTAAAAATTGAGTTTGTCCACACAACTCATTCAACTCCTCAAACCGTGATGATTGCGCTTCACACAAGAAAAGGAGTTATACTTTATGCAAACGACTTCAAGCTCGATATGTTTCCAACGCTCGGAAAAAAGCCAAATTTCAAAAGATTAGAAGAACTTGGAAAAAAAGGTGTTCTGGCATTGATATGTGATTCAACTTATGCGCCTTTGCCGGCAAAAACTCCTTCAGAATCTGTTGCGAAGCAGATGCTTAGGGAAGTAATGCTTGACCTTGATTCAAGAAACAAGCATGTTGTTGTCACGACATTTTCATCCCATATTGCAAGGCTTAACTCTATTGTTGAATTTGGGCAGAAGATGGGAAGAAAAGTTGTTTTCATGGGGCGCTCGATGGCAAAATACGTGAAGGCAGCAGAGAACACAGGCATTGCAAACTTTTCCGACAGGGTTGAGATATTAAAGTACAGCAACCAGGTAAAAAGAAAACTAAAGAAGATTTCAAAGGAAAGGGGAAAATATCTAATGGTTGCAACCGGCCATCAGGGAGAGCCAAGATCTGTTCTTTCAAAGATGATGAACAAGGAATTAAAGTTCAATTTCATGCCGGAGGATCACATAATCTTTTCTTGCAAAACAATTCCCAGCAAAACAAACATAGAGAACAGGCAAAAGCTTGAAGCGAGCCTAAAAGCGCAGAATGTCAGGATTTTCAAAGATGTTCACGTAAGCGGGCATGCTGCAAGGGAAGATTTGAGGGAATTGGTAAAAATACTAAAGCCAAAGAACATAATCCCTGCGCACGGAGAGCCGAAGATGCTTTCATCCATGGCGGACTTGGCAGAAGAGCTTGGATACAAAAGAGGGAATAATGTCCATATTATGAAGAATGCCCAAAGAATAAAAATATAAATAAATTATGTTGATTTTCTTCGAGGAATAAATGCCATTAAATTTAAAGTTTAGCAATCTATTTAAAACGCTTAAATAATTTAATGACAAAATGTGTTTTCCAAAAAAAAAATCTCAGGCAGCACTTGAATTCTTGACAACGTATGGGTGGGCTTTTTTGATCATATTGATTATGATAGGCGCCTTGTCTTATTTTGGAATATTGAGCCCGAGCAAACTTCTGCCAAACAGGTGCAACTTTGGGCCGGAAATCGGGTGTGTGGATTATTCTATTTCAAGCAACGGGCTGCAATTAAGGTTGAAAAACAACGCAGGTTCCCCTATTATAGTTGATGCATTAAATATGACGACTGCAAATTCTATTCAATTAGGCTGCGCATCCAATATAATTGGATCTGTGTGGCGCACAGGGGAAACAAAAGACGTCCCGATAATATGTGGATTTGCAAATTTCGGCCTTGTTTCCGGCGAAAAGTCAAAATTAAACTTAAGAATGACATATCATCAGGCACAAAGCTCGAGCCTGTTCGGCAAGGATGCAAGCGGGGAAGTTCTTGCCAATGTGCAATACGGATCTGTGGCCGGAACTCAATCTGTGCCGTTGGGGGCTTCCTGCAAGCAAATTTTGGATGGGGGCATGTCAAACGGCAACGGGACATACACCATAAACCCGGGAAACGGCAATATACAAGTATATTGTGACATGACAAATGACGACGGTGGGTGGACATTGGGGCTTGTGTGCAAAGCTTCAAATAATGTATGCTGGAATACTGCTGCAATAGGCTCTGTTACAAACCCAAATTCTGCAACAAGTGCAAAGCTGTCTGATGCTGACATAAAATCGATAATGACAAGTGGGGACAATTACACCAGAACGTCGTGGTATCAGGTGCCAACTATGTATGACGTGCCAGGGACTTACACTGCTGCAGTCTATGACAGGATAACTAATCCAAATATTTGGTCGTCTACGGGCTGCGGTTCGGCAGGCAATGAATTTTACTACAAAAGTTCTTATGCAGCAGGATGGGGATCTGCAATTTATACTGCAAGCACCGGATGCTCATGCGCATCAAACGGATGGTCAAATACAAGACAGGATTCATGCGGGATTGACTGGTATGCCAGCTGCGAATCTGGCCCATCAATGAGCCATTGCTGTGCTTGTGCTGTTGAAAGGGCAGATATAGTAGTTTGGTTAAGATAGTTGTTAGAAATTAAAATATGAAAAGAAATGGAAAAAAAATCTCAGGCAGCACTTGAATTCTTGACAACGTATGGGTGGGCTTTTTTGATCATATTGATTATGATAGGCGCCTTGTCTTATTTTGGAATATTGAGCCCGAGCAAACTTCTGCCAAACAGGTGCAACTTTGGGCCGGAAATCGGGTGTGTGGATTATATGATTATTGGTAATGGAATACGCTTAAGGCTTAAAAATAATGTTGGCGAAGCTATAATTTTAGATTATTTAAACGCGTCAACTAAAAAACAGCAAATAATATGCGGCTCTTCGGTTATAGGCACTGCATGGCGCCAAGGAGGTATAATAGATATCCCGGTAGTTTGTGATCTTACCAATTCTGGAATAATCCAAGGTGAAAAAAATAAAATTGATTTGATGATGACTTATCATCCTATAAGAAGTGGGCCTAATTATGCCAAAGATGTTCAGGGTGAGGTTTATTCTGGCTCAATGAGCAGCTTTTTTCTTGGGGGTCTTCTGCAAAACAACGATTTCGAAGTTGACTCTGGAGTAAACTTTGGCGGAGGGGACACAATTGCCGGCAATAACATACCTGATGGATGGGGCTGTGGCAATCAGGGTGGCACTGGATCATGGACATTAAATCCCGATTCTCATAGTGGTGGCAAGTCATTAATGCTTACAGCCGGCACAAGCTTTTGGGTTGCATGCTACCAACAGTACATACCCGTTTACGCTGGCAGAACTTATAAAGCATTTGGATATTATAAATGTCCTGCTGGCCAATCTGTTCAAATGTTTTTTGGGGATGATATAACTTATGGATTAAATGCTGCTGGTGGTTCTTGGCTTTGTGATGGAACATGGCAAGTCATGAGTGTTACTTTTACTCCACCTAACCCAGTAAGAATGGCGTTATATGTGTATGGTCAAGATAGCCCTGGCGGGGCTAAGTATGATGATATATCCGTATCACTGCTGTCTTAATTGAACTGTTGCTATTAAAACCATAAAGCATTTAAATAGGGATAGATAACTTTTATTTATATTTGGGGGTTAAATAAATGAGACTTACTTTAGCAGAACCGAGCTATCTGAAAGAGAGCATTTCAATAATTTCTGATTTAGTCAATGAAGCTAGGTTTAAGATAACACCTAACGCAATAGAGCTTGTTGCAATGGATCCGGCAAACGTTGCCATGGTTGTTTTCAAGCTGCTGAGCAGCTGCTTTGTTGAGTATGATGTCAAAAAAGACGTTGAGCTTGGCATAAATCTTGCAAATTTAAAGCAGGTTTTGAGAAGGGCTTCTCCAAAGGACATGCTGACCCTTGAATTGGATGAGGATAACAGGCTGAAAATAACGCTTAAGAGCAGCACAACAAGGACATTCAACCTTCCAATCATAGAGCTTGAGGAAAAAGACCAGAAAGTTCCTGATCTGAAGTTTGCAGTTGTCATAAAGACTTCATCTTCTTTATTAAATGAGTCAATTGCAGATGTTGATGTTGTCGGAGAGAGTGTTGCGTTCATAGCAGAACCTAAGAAGTTTATACTACAGGCAGAAGGCGACCTTAACAGGGCAAGGATAGAGATAAAAGATGATGAAGTTACAAAAATATCTGTTACCGGCGATGAAAAGCACAAGGCGAAATACAGCATTGAGTACCTTAAGAAGATGATAAACGGATCAAAATTAAGCAACGAAGTTTCTATTTATTTCAGCAAAGATTATCCTTTAAAGCTGGAGTACAAGACAGTTGACAAAGTAATGCTTTCATTCATTCTTGCTCCAAGAGTGGAGAACGATTAACGCCTTCCCGCACTGCCAAGATGAAGAGGTTGAAGCATGAAAGCAGTCACACAAGAACACCCTATGGGTTGTGCTGTCGCATGTACTGCGTCGTTAATTGGTAAAAATTATATGTCAACTTTGATTCTTTTTTCTCACCCTGAGTACGCCTCGACAAGAGGATATTATTGCAAAGAAATCTGTGACGCTTTGAATAAAGCAAATTTGAATTATATTTGGAAAAGGGTAACTGCCTCCACGATGCCCTTTTTGCAGAGAAATGGGATTATAGTTTTCGTAAAAAAATCCAGTAAGTATCCTGCAGGGCATTTCTTGTTAAAAACTAAAAAAGGATGGATGAATTCATGGATCAATTATCCTTCAATTAAACCGGCAAAGGCCGGTTTTCAGAGAAGCTTGCCGGGTAACGCTCAATGGGTAATCTTCCCTTTGGATTCATAATTTATTTTAGTGAACTTCTTATTTCACACTAAACTTTTTTTAAGAAAGAATTATAAATCTTGTATATGGCTAAATTTTATGAGTGACCATACAAGTCATGAAGGACATGCGCAGCCTGATTATTCTGGAGTAATGAAGACTTATGAAAGCCTTAAGGGACATGGCTTGAAAGCAGAAGCTGATGCAGTCATGAAGGGTATTTCAGACAAATACCCAAAAAACCAGTCTGCACCACCAGAAGAAATACAGCACGGGTTGGAAGCATTGGTGAAAAAGCATGGACGAGGACATACACCCTCTGCAGGCCATGCAGCACCAGCTAAAAGCACAGTGTTGGACACTTTAGTGAAGCTTGCTGCAGCTGCTGCAATTGTCGGATTAGTTGCAGGCGGAATCCCTCCTTATATGCCGCCAGTCTAATTCCCGAAAAATCTTATTTTTAGATAATTTTATAAACAAGAATTCTGGAATGGTTTTCATGGAATCAAAGCCCTATCTGATTGACTGGACAATGAATTATGTCAAAAACAAGGACTTAGTTTTAAAAAAGCTTGAAAGTATCCAGAAAGAAAAAGACGGCTTTGACCTGTATGTCAAATATAAAGACAGGGAAAACTACTTCATTGTGATGCCTGTGCTAAGCGACATGAATTCTTTGCTGCAGAGGCTGAATGGAACAGCATATTATACGATTGTAACGCTTAATTCAGAGGGAAATTTCAAGATGCTTATTGAGAACTGGAGCAAGCTTGTGCATTTTAAATTCTTAAACATGATATTTGTGAATCCTTTCTCGAATATGGATAAAAGATGGGTGATATTCCCCCATACGCATGACAAGATATGCGATGCTGCTTCTTTAAAGACAGGATTAAAATCCATGTTTGAGATGGTTGAGCCGATAGAAGAGAGTTCTTTTTTGTCAAATGTCAAAAATTTAAATTTTACGAATAAATAATAAATTTTTGAGCATGCTAGAAAATGTAATATTTTTTATAGAATGATTGTACATTTTCTACAGATTAAAGAGTAAAATAAATTATCTGGCCAGCGAATCCTGCAAATAAAGGTATTAAAAGATTGTCATCAAGCTCGTCTACAACCGTTTCCACTATTGTCGCGACAAAAGCCATGCCGAGTATAATATAGATATTTTCCAGTATAAAAAATCCCACTATCAAGTTGGTTACAAGCTCCGCTATAAATCCTGCCCATGTCTTGTTTCTGTGGATTAAAGTGTGGCCATATTTTTTTCCGACCAATGCAGCCATCATATCGCCGAAGGTCGTCATCAGCAATGCTGCCAATGCAATCTTATAATCAAAAACTGCCAATGCGATTATGGTTGCTGAAAGAAAATAAATAACACCGTACATCCTTGTCTGCTCTTTCGGCCTTATGAACTGGGAAAAGAAAGGCATTCTCCAGTTTAACTCTAATCTTAAGTATTCAAAAATCAGGAATAAAATTAACAGAGCAACGAGGAATAATAAAGCAATCTGCTTTGCCAAAACAGTTGATTTTCCTGCTTCAATCAGGTTGTCTTGGATTATTGAATAAGTGAAAAGAACAATCAGTATTGTTATGTGGATTATTTTTCTTCCAATCTCGTGAAACCAGCTCCAAGTCATAGAGGATATTCTTTGTGTTTGTGTATATATAAGTTTCTAAAGAGAATACGGCTGCCGGGATTCGAACCCGGGTAGCAAGCTCTCGCCGACTTCGTCTGCGAATACTTCTCGAACATCTCGGAGTCTTGGGAAGCTCGAATAATAGCCACTATATCACAGCCGTATAATAATGACGTAATTGTTATTTATTATAAATTTTATTGTGAATTTTTGATGTTACTCATTAGATAATAAAATTACAAACTCAAAACATAAAATTTAAATATAAACCCAACCAAAAAATTCCGAAAGGTGAGAATATAGACAAAAACACAGATGCAATGATTAAGTGTTACAAGTGCGGCAACGAGTACACTATGGACAAGATGAGAATGGAATCCAGCAAGATGAGACTAGTGTGCAGAAACTGCCTTGAAGGAAAACAGGTCGTAAAGCAGGAGACAAAGCAAGCAGGAAAGCCGGTAAAAAGCGAAGCGTCTCCTATGCAGGACTACTTCTGCAAGGGGTGTAAGTACAGCTTTAAGAGGGCAAAGCATCTTGACATAAGAACGTGCCCATACTGCGACTCAAAATCAGTCATAACCAGAGGAAGCACAGCCAGAATCATAGCTGATGCTGCCAAAATGAAAGGTGACTTTTAGTGGGAGATGTTCTTGTTCCGTGCAAGAAATGCGGCAACAAAGTGCCTTCAACAACATTGAAGCTTGACCTAGATATAGGGATGGTAATATGCCCGGACTGCATCAAAAACAAGAAAATACACAAAGAGATAGAGAAAGAAGCGTTTCATAAGCAGGATGCAAAGCAGGCTCCATTGCCTCAAAAGAAAGCAGAGGAAGATAAGCCATTAAAGTCAATGCACAAATGTCAGTCATGCGATTATCTTTTCAAGGTGAATTATGATACAAAAACACCGAAGAACTGCCCATACTGCGGATCTAGGATATTGAGGTTTTAAATGAAAGGCAAACTAGAAGGAATTGGAGGATGGTTGATTCTATTCCAAATAAGTTTGTGGTATAGTGTTTTAAACGTAGGATGGAGCTTATTTTCAGGAGTAATAGCTGCACCGCTTAGTGATTCAAGAGGTGGCTATTTATTAGTGTTTTTTGCATTTCTTTGTGTTACAGCAATTTCACTATTATTCTTTTATAAGAAAAAGAGATTTTTTGTTAAATGGATGTTGATAAGCAGTTGGGCAGCCCTCCTAATTTTACTTTGGGTAAGATGGCCTATCCCTACTTATCTCCTCGGAGGCACTTTTGCATCGGCAGCCGTATTGATAGTTATGAGCGCTTATCTATTAAGGTCTAATAGAGTAAAAAATACTTTTATTAATTGAGTTTTCTAAAACCTAACTAAAGTCAAACAGGATTATTTCTAGCCCATTAAGAAGTAATTATGAAGATAGTCATCAAAACTTATTCTTCGTCTTTTCCTTCTTTGTCAGCGCCTTCGTTGTATGAAGGAACTGCTGCCTTGCTGATAATCATGATATCGCCGATTGACTTAACAAGCTGGTTAGGCACGATGACTCCTTTTGCAGATCCAAGAACTTTGTTCAGGAATGAATTCTTTGTTGCCCTTACTCTCCAGCCAAATACTTTGTTTGAGGTCAATATTGACTCTTCAACATCCCCGAAGTACTCTCCGCTGTCTGTAAAGACTCGCATATCGTAAGTTTCACTTATTTTTTTCATTTTTAACATTTGGAATCACCTTTTGGTTTACTAAATTATCTTTTGCTGATTTTTTTATCTACTGGCTAGTATATAAACTTTTTGGATGTATAGGTATTTTTAGGTTGTGCCGGCAAAGGGTTTTAAAAACAAAGTGAATTGCATAATACTATGAACTACAAAAACGTAACATTTCTTGGAACGTCGCATATAGCAAAGCAGAGCCTGGATGAGGTAAAACACCATATAGAACAGGGGAAACCGGATATAGTTGCAATAGAGCTTGACAGGGCAAGATTGCCTGCCTTAATGAGCAAAACAAGGCCAAAAATAGAATTAAGGGTTATAAGGCATATTGGGCTAAAGGGATTTATTTTCTCTTTATTGGGAGCTTGGGCTGAAAAGAAGCTTGGAAAACTTGTGGGTGTTGCTCCTGGAAGCGAGATGAAGCAAGCCATATTGCTTGCAAGGAAGAACAAAATAGAGCTTGCTTTGGTTGACCAGGACATTGCAATAACACTTCAAAGGCTGTCAAAAGCAATAACATGGAAAGAAAAATGGAACTTTGCTGCTGATGTTTTCAAGGCAATGTTTTCAGGGAAGAAAGAGATTGAATTTGATTTACGGACAGTGCCTGAGAAGACGATAATAAAAAAATTAACTTCAAAACTAAAAGAAAGATATCCTAATATCTACAAAGTGCTGATTGAAGAAAGGAATACAGTTATTGCCAATAATATAAAAAAATTGATGACGAAAAATCCAGATAAAAAAATACTTGTTATTCTTGGAGCAGGGCATATTGATGAGGTTCTGGAATTGGTTAAAAGTGAAGGGCCTTCCATAAGCTTCAGCTTTTCTGTTGGGTAGTTTTTCGATATGTTTAAATAAAGAAAATTGAAATTATTTCCTATGGCAGAGTTTGTTGACCTTAGGGATAAGATAAGCAAATACTATAAATTCACTCCTGCAGAATTCAGGGGGATTATAATATCAATCCTTGTTCTTGCTTTCATTATTTCTTTCAAAAACTGGGGGACTACAACATTCAACCCGGGGGAAGGGCTTTTCAACCTTTTTAACGCAATCCTCATTGTGGCGCTGTCTTTCCTTGTGCATGACGCAGGCCAGCGCATCTGGGGGCTTGCAATCGGCTACAGGGTAGAGTATAAGTTTTCTGCATTATGGCTAATGATAGCTGTAATTTTGGCTTTCATATCAAACGGATCATTATGGCTGATAATACCCGGCGGCTTTATGGTGCATCATCTTGCCGGCCACAGGCTTGGTTTTTTTAGATATGGTATAAACTATTTTGGGCAGGCAATGGTTGCGCTTGCAGGGCCTTTGTCAAGCCTGATTTTGCTCATATTTTTGAAGATGATTTACGCAGTAGCGCCAAATACGCTTATTGAAAAAGCAATAATGTTCAACGTAATTTACATAATAACCAGCATGCTTCCAATTCCGCCGCTTGACGGCAGCAAGATAATCTTCGGGAGCAGGATGACTTATGCGTTTTTACTTCCGGCAATCATTATTGCCACTATATTGATGATAATCAACATACCCGTATTCCTTGCACTTGTCTTATCGATGATAATTGGAACAATTTTATGGCTTTGGTATTACATAAGCTTTGAAAGAAAAATCTGGTCAGGACCTAAGTGATTGCTATGTCAGACGTACACAGAAGACTTATTGAGTGGTTTGCAGCCGGCTTGATGATTATTGGAGTTCTTATAGCAGTTATTGTGCCAAGCGCGGTTATAAGCTACATCATAATGCTACTTTTCGGGATTTTTACTGGCAGGATTATGGTTAAAATCCATCATAAGGAGCATATGCCGTATATACTAATGCTTGGGGGGTTTGTTATAGGCTATCTTCTTGGCGTTTATTATGGAAGCAGGCTTATTGTGTTGGTATCGTTCATTGTAGGTGTATATATTGGTCATTATTTATACAAAAAAGGGATACTAAAGGATTCTAGCTTCTGAATGGTTAACCTGTAGGGTGGATTGTTTGTCCTGCAATACCACTGGACATCTCCAGATAACCTATTTAAATCCAGATGTTCTCTTCATCCATATGATAAAGAACTTTGAGCCAAGGCTGTATCAGCAGACTATACTGGCAACAGCTGCGGAAAAGAACACGCTTGTAGTACTCCCTACAGGCCTTGGAAAGACAAACATATTCCTTATGCTTACTGCACAGAGGCTTAAACAGTATCCTAATTCTAAAGTTCTTTTTATCGGGCCAACAAAACCGTTGATTGACCAGTACCTTGCTGTTTTCAAGGAGCATTTCCAGATAGATGAAGATGAAATGGCCGTTTTCACAGGAATGGTAAGCCCGGAAAAAAGAGGGGAATTATGGAAAAAATCAAAGATTATTTTTTCAACTCCTCAAGGGCTGGAAAACGATATAATAGGCAACAAAATAAATCTTGAAGAAGTTTGCTTGCTTGGTGTTGATGAAGCGCATAGGGCTGTTGGCGATTATGCTTATGTGTTTGTTGCAAAGCAGTTCATGAAATTATCAAATCATCCAAGGATAATCGCTTTGACTGCTTCTCCGGGAAGCGACATGGAAAAAATACAAGAGGTATGCAAAAATCTTTTCATAGAAGACATCGAAGTAAGAACTGATGAGGATTCTGACGTAAAGCAGTATGTGCAAGACATCCAAGTTGACTGGGTAAAGCTTCCGCTGCCTAAGATTTTCATTGACATACAAAAATTTTTGTTGCTTTTCATAAAAGAAAGATTTGAAAAATTAAAAAGTCTTGGTGTCTTGAAAAAAACCGATGTGAGGTATATCTCAAAATCTGACCTTTTGCAGCTGCAAGGAGAGTTAAGAAGCCGCATTTCACAGGGCGACAAGGATTTCTCAATGTGGAATGCAATATCAATTGTTGCAGAAATGATGAAAGTTTATCATGCGCTTGAATTGCTTGAAACGCAGGGGATAGCTTCGTTGCAAAAATATTTTGAAAAACTGACAGCTGAATCAAGAACTTCATCAACGAAAGCCATCAAGTCAATAATGTCTGATGCGAATTTCAAGTCAGCTATGATAAAGGCAAGCATTCTGCACGAGGAAAAAGTTGAGCATCCAAAGCTGATTGAGCTGCAGAACATTATCAACAATGAAGTGAAAAAATCAAAGGATGTCAAGATAATAGTTTTCAACCAGTACAGGGATAATGCTCTTGACATAACGCATAAACTTAACACAATTGAAAATGTCAAATCCAGAATTTTCGTCGGACAGCAAAAGAAGAATGAAACCGGGATGAGCCAGAAAGAGCAAAAGCAGATGCTTGATGATTTCAGAGCAGGATTGTTTAATGTTCTTGTTGCAACTTCAATAGGAGAAGAAGGACTCGATATACCAAGAGTTGATCTTGTAATTTTCTTTGAGCCGATACCAAGCGCTATAAGAAGCATCCAGAGGCGCGGAAGAACGGGAAGGCAGGAGAAAGGAAGAGTCATAATACTTATGTCAGAAGGGACAAGGGATGAAGCTTATCGGTGGGTTGCGCATCACAAGGAAAAAAAGATGCACAGAAATCTGCTTGAATTAAGGAAAAAACTTAATTTATCGCTGTATGAGAAGAAAAAAGATGTTTCTCTTGCGAAATTTTCAGAAGAGAAAGTGATTATATTTGCAGACTACAGGGAAAAGGGAAGCGGAGTCATAAAGGAGCTTGCTGAAAGCAATGTAACGCTTAATCTTGAAAGGCTGGAGTATGCTGATTATGTATTGTCATCAAGATGTGGGGTTGAAATCAAAACCGTTGAAGATTTTGTTGATTCCATAATTGACGGAAGACTTTTGCAGCAAATTAAGAACTTAAAAAATAATTTTGAGAGGCCTGTTGTATTAATAGAAGGAGAGCAGGACATTTATTCTGTAAGAAACGTGCATCACAATGCAATCCTCGGAATGATGGCCACGATTACTGTTTCTTATGGAATACCCCTTGTGCAGACAAAGAATTTCAAGGAGACTGCCGGGTTTTTGCACATAATTGCAAAAAGGGAGCAGGATGAAGTAGGAAAAGAATTTAGCGTTCATGCAGACCGCAAGCCAGTGTCATTGAAAGAGCAGCAGGAGTATGTTGTAAGCTCACTGCCCGGGATGGGGTTAAACTTAGCTAAACCAATGCTAAAGCACTTCAAGACAATAAAGAATATTGTAAATGCTGATTTAAAGGAACTGCAGGAAGTCGAGAAGATTGGGCCGTCAAAGGCGAAGCAGATAAGAGATGTTTTTGATAGCGAATATAAAGAAAACGACAAGTAATAGTTGAAAGAGTAATATTTATATTCTAATGGTTTTGTTTTATTAGTATGTTTCGCAAATTCTTCGCGTGGATTATAAGAACGCTAATGGCCATTATTCTTACTACTCTTATTTTCAGCTCTGTTCTGCCGAGTGTTGAAAAAATTATTCCCAGTGTAATTGGGAATGTTTTCATTCACGCATCTCCTGCTTCACAGCAAGATGTTGTAAACAAACTGTCAGGAGTATGCAAAGAAGCCGCTGGTGAAAAAGTTCCTGCAAATATGGCAAACATAGCAGCAGTGTGCAAAGAATACAATGCCGGCAACATGAAAGGGGAAAAATTGTTTGCAGGTTTTGTTAACGTTATCATGGATACAGAGTTTAACCTTCCCGATTCACAAATCATCAAGAAATACAACAGTTTGCAGGATAATATAAATTCAAAAAAGCCTTTGCTGTTTGGAGTGCTGATTTTGTTGTTTGTTTTGCTTTATCTTGTCCTTATGAATTTCCGGCTTTTTATTGCTGCATTGGGGTCAATCTGCTTCAGCATGGGGTGGATGATAATGCTGCCCTATTTCATCATAGTTATTTATGACAATCTTATAGGAATAGACACTACAGCAATATTCTCTGCCATGATAAACAGCACCGGAATTGAGCCAGGCGCAATTATAAGCGTAATTTTGCTTGTTTTTATGGGTTTGTACAGCCCTGCGCTTATTTTGGTGGGCGTTATTTTGCTTGGAATCGGGATGACTGGATTTATTTACAGATTTACTGCAAGAAAGAAGCAGGCTGCTGAAAAGAAAGATGACAAAAAGGCAAAGGATGAAGATAAGGAAGAAAGCGACAAAGAAACTAAAGAAGAAGAGCCTGACGAAGAAGAAGCTGAAGAAGAAAAACCTAATAAAAAGAAATCAAAAAAGAAGAAAAATTAAAATTTCATTGACCTTAATCTCTTAGTTCGTTCTGCAGTTTGAGGGTGGGTCATAAACAATTTCAAGAAATTGCCGCCCCTGAAAGGATTTGCTATAAACAAATGCGCTGTCGAACTGTTTCCAAAACGCATTGGATTTACATCAACATTTTTTTCGATTTTTTCCAGAGCATCTGCAAGATGCTTTCCGTTCCTTACATAAGAAGCTCCTTTTTCGTCTGCAAGATACTCGCGGCTTCTTGAGATTGCAAGCTGTATAAGAGAAGCAACTATAGGGGTTATTATTGCCAATGCAAGCAATCCGACAATATTTCCTTTTCTGTCATCATCGCGCCCGAACATTGCAGACCACATGAACATATTTGCTATGTATGAGATGACTCCTGCAATTGTGCCTGCTACTGTTGAAATTAAAATGTCCCTGTGGTCTATGTGCGCAAACTCATGCGCTATAACTCCTTTTAATTCATCATCATTTAAAAGTTTTAAAATTCCTTCTGTTGCTGCGACAGCAGCGTGGTTTGGATTACGGCCGGTAGCGAAGGCGTTTGAAGAATTTGAAGGTATTATGTACACTTTCGGCATTGGCAATTTTGCAAGATGCGATACTTCTTTTACAATCCTGTAAAGCCTTGGCTGGTCAGACTGCTTTGCTTCCTTTGCCCGGTACATCATAAGGACAATCTTGTCCGAGAACCAGTATGAACCGAGGTTCATAAGCCCTACAAATACCAAAGCAAAATAAAATCCAGTCTGTCCGAAAAAGCTGCCTATCCATAACAACAATGCTGTCAGCATTGCCAATAGTACGACTGTTTTAAGCTGATTTTGAATTCCCATAGCAATAATGTAGTGTTTTCTTATTTAAAAAGTTTATGAATGATATGGTTAGGTTAAAATTAGTTTTGCCATCGTTCGCATGTGTAAATAGGCGTTTATTGCCAAAATTCCCATTGCAATTTCCTTTTGGCTAGCTACTTGATTAGAAGATGCTCACATAGTGATGGCAAAACTGACATTTTCAACAAGCCTTCTTTGTCAGCAAACCTTAAAAACAAAATAGTGTTTCTTGAAGTTATGGTTCCGCTCAGTGTTTCGCTTACTCATTATAAAAGAAAGGATATACAGGAAGAGATTGTGTATAATTCCATTGATAGGGAAATCGCTGCCAAGTTTGGGGAAAGCTTCGGGAAAAGGCCGGACATTCTGAGGAATCCAAGCGACATAATGGAGCTTGCAAAACAAGGCGTTACTTCTTTTCACGCTTCAGAAGAGCTTTGGAAAAATCCGCTGCAGATTGACACGTCAATGAAGAGGCACGAGCTTGATGCACTTCGTTCAGGCTGGGATTTGATAATAGACATTGACTGCACTGTTTTTGATTACTCAAAAATTGCAGCTGACCTTGTGATAAAAGCATTGAAATTCCATAAAGTAAAATCCATATCGTGCAAGTTTTCAGGCAACAAGGGATTTCATATCGGAGTTCCTTTTGAGGTTTTTCCTGAAAAAGTGAAGAATGAAGACACAAAAAATATGTTTCCAGAAGCTCCAAAGAAGATTGCGCTGTACATAAAAAGCATGATAATGCCGGAATTCGGGATAAAAATTCTTGCGTTTGAGAAAAATGACATTGGAAAAGTTCTGGAGAAAACCGGCAAGGCTTCAAGCGAAGTTATTTACATCGAGAACGGGCAGAAAAAATTCAATCCGGAATCTATTTTGCAGATGGATACTTTGCTTATCTCGTCAAGACACCTTTACAGGATGCCTTATTCTCTGCACGAGAAATCCGGATTGGTGTCAATTCCTTTCAATCCTGAGAAAGTAATGCTGTTCCAGAAAGAGCTTGCACTTCCGAAGAATGTTAAAATCAGCTCCCACAGGTTTCTTGACAGAAAAAATGTTGAAAAGGATGAGGCAAAAAGGCTGTTTGTAGAGGCATTTGACTTTCATGTCAAGGAAGAATCGAATGTTGAAACGACAAAGAGAAAAGATTTTGAGGCGCCGGAGAACGCGCTGCCTGAAGAATTGTTTCCGCCCTGTGTTAAGCTCATACTGAACGGATTAGAAGACGGAAGAAAAAGAGCATTGCTTGTTTTAATCAATTATTTCACTTCAATCGGCTGGGATTATGACGCGATTGAGAAAAAGCTTGTGGAATGGAACAAGAAAAACAAAGAGCCTATAAGGGATGTGTATCTGCTTGGGCAGTTAAGGTATCATAAGCAGATGCGAAAGAAAGTTCTTCCTCCAAACTGCAGCAACGAGATGTACATGCTGAATATGGGAGTTTGCAAGCCTGACAATTTCTGCCCAAAAATAAAGAATCCTGCGCAGTACAGCACAAGAAAGGCGTGGGGCATCAACCAAAGCGTGAAAAAGCCAAGGGCAAAGATGGTTGCAAAGAAAGACGACAATGCGAAAACTATATAAACCAGCAAATTTAGGCTATTCAATATAAAAATTGAGGTGATTAGATGGTTTTCGGTGTTCAGGAAGTTACGCTTGCTATTATCATAGGCACGCTTGCAGCAATTGTTTATTCTTTGAGAGTCCTTGTCCTTATGGAAAGAAGGATTGCAAGGATAGAGATGCATGTTGAAAGGGCTGTAGAAAAGGTTATGAAAGAAGAAATGAAAATCGAGAAAAGACTCGGTAAAAAGTAATTCTTTTTTTATATTTTTATTTTGTAACTGATTAATTCGTTAAAAGATATTCCCCTAAGCTCTGCTGTTTTTAATGCAATAACATATCCAGTTTTTGTCTTTTCTATGTCTTCTATTGCTATGAACAGCCATTCTTTTCTATAGAAACGGACTGCAAACCAAGGGCGCGCATCAAATATTTCAGAAAATTCTGTCAGTTGGTTTAAATCGTACTGTGATAAATAAATTTTATCAGACTTGCTGGTTTTGCATTCAACTGCAACTCTTCTGTTGCTTTCTCTGCTGCCTGCCAATAAATCCGGCCCTGGATGATTCATTGAGCCGGAGCCGGCTGATCTTAAGCATGCCCAGCCTGCGTCCCAGAACATGTGCAATAACTGCCTTTCAGCATTAGAGCCTTTGCTTTTTAATGACATTATAAATCCAATTTCATCAAGTCATATGCGCATTTTGTATTGTCGAAAACATTTCGTGCGTCTTCTTCCAGTTCCTGTGTATCTTTGTAGCGTGCGCTGAAATGTGTCAGGATAAGTTTTTTTGTATTGGATTGTGAAGCTAACTGGCCTGCCTGTTTTGCAGTCATGTGAGAATACTCTTCGCTTTTTTCTGCAAGCTTTGAAGAGTAAGTGGCTTCGCATATCAGAATATCTGCATCTTTTGCTGTCTTGTAGCAGCCTTCGCACAATAAAGTGTCTGTAACGTAAGCAACAACCTTTCCTTTTTCTGTGTATGAAACATCATCCGGCATGATCTTTTTGCCGTTATGCTCAATTGAATGCCCGCTTTGAAGTTTTCCTATTGAAGGACCTTCTTCTAATCCAAGCTTCTTTGCTTTTTTCATGTCAACTTTTCTTTTGTCTTTTTCTACGAATTTGAATCCTAAAATTTCTATTCCGTGCTCTAACTGATATGCTTCCAAAACAAAATCTTCGTTTTCGAAGAATTTTCCTTCCCTTACTTCATGCACTTCAAAATCCAGCTTCTTGTCAAAAATGAATGCTTCGAACATGCTTTCTATTCTTTTCTTTGTGTCCTTTGGACCATAAATGTTTAGCTTTTGATTGTATTCCAATGAGCTTAAAGTCTGCATTAAACCAGGAAGCCCAAGCACGTGGTCGCCGTGCCAATGCGTTAACAAGATTTTTGTTGTCTTTGTCAAGCTGATTCCTGCTATTTTGAATTGTCTTTGCGTTCCTTCGCCGCAATCAAACAAAATCCCTTCAGTGCCGTAGCTAAGAAAGACTGCGCTATGATTTCTATCCTTTGTCGGCACCATGGAAGATGTGCCCAAAAATGTTATTTGCATAATACGAAGTACGGGAATATGATTTATAAGGGTTTTGGGTTTGACAACCTTTTTAAACAGCCATTCATAACTAAAGGCTATGGCAAAAAAGAAGGAAGTGTCAAAAGCAGAGGAGATTCTTCCTAAAAAGGACAAGGTCGAACAGACGCCAATCAAGGAGCCTGTCAAGGCATTCTTCTCAAACGAGAGAGTACTTACAGAGAACTCTGATAACGCCAAAGAGCTCTATAACCAAAGCAGATACGGAAATCTTCTGGAAGACGGGCGCGTTCAACTTGCGCTGATTGAATCACTATACCTTGTTGAGAAAAAAAGGCTTTTTGTTTATGACGGCAAAAACAAAGAGATAGGATTTGACGCTCTTTTGAAGAAATCACAGAAAGTAGAACCAAATTTCTGGGTAAGATATTGCGTTTACAAGGACATAAGAAACAGGGGATACATAATCAAAACTGCTTTGAAGTTTGGCGCTGATTTCAGGATTTATGACAGAGGAGTTAAACCAGGGGAAGACCATGCAAGGTGGGTTGTTTTTCCGGTGCATGAAGGGTCTACTTTAACATGGTATGAGTTTGCTGCAAAAAACAGGGTTGCGCATTCAACAAAGAAAAGGCTGCTTTTAGGAATAGTCGATTCTGAGATGGATGTTACGTATTATGAGTGCAGATGGCTGAGACCTTGATACCAATTTTATAATTATAATATCTTCATATGCGTATATCAAATTAATTCGCTTCTAAAAAATGGATTTTAGCCACGCAATAATTCTACCCAATAAAGACTGCTTGGTTTTTTGTACTTCAACACATAGATTGTTTACTAGATGTTTTTTTGCAGAACATGATAGGCAGTTAGGGGAATCAATTGCCCCATTTTGGCATGAATCTTGTTTAGTTTTCCCTATAACTTCTTTTTTTATGCATGTATTTGCAACCAATTCATAACCTTCAGAGCAGGACTTACAATCTGGAGGGTCAATCGCCCCATTCTGGCAAGTTGTCTTTGAATCTTTATTTCTTTTAGTGTTTTCATCTTTAATAAATCCCAGCATATATGCTTCCAAACTGCATAAATGCGGTTTTTTGAAAAATTCTTCCCATTGGGCGGTGTATAAGATGCAGTTTCTCCATTGATAGTATCCTCCAGGCTCTCCAGCATAAGGGTATATGTCAAATAATCCAAATGAATGGAGAGTTTCGTGTATCAAAACAGGAGAAAATGCTGTGGGGTCTATTTTATCTGAATACCCCCCCATAAGCACGTATTCTCCAAAGTTTATGCCTGCTGAAACTGGAAGCTGGGGAAATTTTTTTGAAAGCGCAAATACAGCTTCCTGATCATTTTGGTCCTTAATAAAATAGTAAATAATAGGATATCCCTGCAAACCGCAAGTTGTGGCAATTTTTTTAAATATCTGCTCTACTTCTTCTTTTTCCTTGATATCTTGAAGGTACTCGCTTCTTGTGTAGCCAGGACATTCTACTACATTCCAATTTAAAGAAAATTTACTTTTGCTTGCCCAAGCGTCTTTTTCATCTTTAAGCCATTGGTTTGCTCTTTCGGCTTCGGTCTTTAGCTGGTCAATAATTATTTTTCTTTGATTATCATCTATTTGATCTGTTACAAAAAGAGGGACTATAAGAGCATTGTAGGTATCGGATGATAATACTTGATTGTCGGGTTTTAGGCATCTATTTTGAAAACATGACCCTTGTTGACAGTCTGAATCCGAAAAACATGATTGATATCCTGTATGAACGCCAAATGGATAAAGAATACCATCAATACACTGAAAATTTTTTAAATTGTAAGTTCTTTCTCCGCAGATTGCAGTTGGCCGGGTAGGGTCATAGACTATAATGTTAAGGGATTTAGCTCCAAACCCCGCTGTTCTGACAAATATCCTGCCAAAATCTGTTTGATAATAATCTGATTTGAATTTAACTGTTGTTTTGACTTCTTCATTAGGGTTAAGGTGGATGACTTTGTTTATCTGAACTATTTGTTGGTAGTCATTTGAAAACCCTGTAGGATTATAATCAAATGCTGCATCCATCAGGTTTATGTCTACTACATTCTCTGCTTCAGATGTAAAAGAAAGCTCTACTTCGAAATCCGAACTGATTGGAACAGATTTTGGATAATCTGCTTTAATTTTTACAGTTGGGGTGAAAGAATATACACACTCATGTATGGGGGAGCAGTGAAGTCCGTTCTCGCAATCAGCTTCTGATTTACAGATTTTTGTAAATGACTCAAAAAATTCCCCGTCAATGCATGCATGATCCAATGCAGATGTCCGGCAAAATCCGTCACAAACTACACCTTCTCCATTAAAACAAGTCTGCTGGGCAGAGACGCTGATGGCGTAACCTAAAAAAAAGACTCCTAATGCCAAAATTAGAATTTTGTTTTTGAATCTTAATTCCAATTTGACCATAGCGATAAAAATGAAATTGACCTTATTTAAACATTACGATTGAATTTGGATAACAAAATATTTAAAACATCCTTCTTTAGTTTGATATATGGACAACAGGGACAAGATACTTGCTTTTATAGCGCAGAAGGGGCCTGTTCTGCCTGTGCAGATTGGAAAGGAAATAAGCATGAATATTCTCATGTCTTCTGCCCATTTGGCAGAGCTTACTGACAGCAAAAAGCTTAAGATTTCTACTTTAAAAATCGGTGGGTCTCCCATGTATTACCTTCCAGGGCAGGAAGCAATGCTTGAAAAGTTTGCAGTCAACCTGAATGAAAAAGAGAAAAGAGCTTTTGATCTTCTAAGCGAGCAGAAAATACTGAAAGACACTGAACAGACGCCTTTAATGAGAGTTACATTAAGGGAAATCAAGGATTTTGCAGTTCCAATTTATGTTACATATAATGACAGCAAGGAAATGTTCTGGAAATGGCACACTGCATCAGATGCAGATGTTGAAAAACTGATAAAAACAAAATTAGATATTAAGGAAGAGCCAAAAGTAGAGCCAGAAATCCAAAAAGCAGAGGAAAAAAAGACCGTTAAAGAGCCTGATGAAAAAAAGCCAGTAAAGGAAGCTGCTGAAAAGCAGAAAACATTAAAGCCCCAGAAAGAAAAGAAGCCAAAAAAAGAAAAAAGCAATTTCATGTCAGATGTTTTAAAGTTCTTTGAAAAAAACAGCATTGGAGTTTTAAGCACTGATATAATAAAGAAAAATTCCGAGATAGATTTCATGATTGAAATACCAAGCATAATGGGAAATTTGCAGTATTACTGCAAGGCAAAGGACAAGAAAACAATAACAGAAAACGACTTATCAAACACTTATGTAAAAGCGCAGTTCAAAAAAATGCCAGTCATATTGATTTCTGCAGGCGAGTTAACTCAAAAAGCGCAGGAAATGCTGAAGAATGAATTAAAAGGATTATCTTTCAAGAAAATCTAGGAAAATGGGAGTTGCAATAACAGAATTACTGGTTATGAAAGATATTGACATTGCTAGCTTGCGCGGCAAGACTCTTGTTGTTGATGCTCCTATGTGGCTTTATCAGTTTTTAAGTTCGATAAGGCAGCGTGACGGCTCTTTATTGACAGATTCAAAAGGGCAGGTTACGTCTCATTTAATGGGGATGTTCTCAAGAATTTCCAATCTTATGCAGCAGGACATAAAGATGGCTTTTGTATTTGACGGAACGCCTCCGATGCTGAAAAGATTAACGCTTGAGAAGAGAAAAGAAATAAAATTAGAGGCGCAGAAGAAATTTGACAGCGCAAAAGAAAGGGCAGATGAGGAAATGATGAAGAAGTATGCTGCCAGAACATCAAGATTAACCAAGGAAATGATAGAAGAGGCAAAAAAGCTTGTTGACGCTTTTGGGCTTCCGGTTATTGAAGCTCCGACAGAGGCAGAAGCACAGGCTTCTTTGATAACGCGAAACAATGATGCGTTTGCATTGGCAACAAGCGATGCTGATGCTTTGCTTTTTGGCTCGCCAAGGATTATAAGGAACCTGAACATGGCCGGCAAGAGGAAAAAAACAAATTCATTGTCGTTTGAAACAATAAGCCCTGACATTATTTCTCTGCAGGAAAATCTTGAGCATCTTCAGATTAATCAAAATCAATTAATTGCGCTTGCTATGCTGATTGGAACAGATTATAACATTGGTGGGATAAAAGGAATTGGGCCAAGGAATGCCATCAAGCTTGTAAAAAAGCACGGAAATGATTTTGAAACATTATTCAATGAGACAAAATGGAATGATTTTTTTGATTTTGAATGGAAGGAAGTTTTTGATTTGATAGGAAATATGCCTGTAAACAGAGATTATAAGCTTGAATGGGGCAAAATTGACGAGGACAAAATAAAGAAAGTGCTCATGGAGCATGATTTCTCAGAAGAAAGAATCAATATACATCTTGGCGAGCTGATAAAAAGCACAAAAAGCAAGGCGCAGAAAGGGCTTGGAGAGTTTTTTGGATGAAAAAAAACCTAAAGTACTATCTTAAAGATAAATTAAGCAAAAAGGAGCTTGCTCTAATGCCGACTTCGTTTGATGTTGTCGGAGATATCATGATTTTTGCGGAGTTTCCTAAAGAATTGGTGAAAAAGGAGAAAGTTATTGGGCAGGCTATTCTTGAAAACTACCATCAGATAAAAACAATCCTAAAGAAAACTAAAAAGTATTCTGGAAAGTACAGGACACCAACACTAAAAGTGATAGCGGGAGAAAAAAGGAAAGAAACAATATGCAAAGAGAACAATGTTCTTATAAAGCTTGATGTCGAGAAAATATACTTCTCTCCAAGAATGTCAAACGAAAGGACAAGGATTGCAAAGCTTGTCAAGCCAAATGAATCGGTATTGGTGATGTTCTCGGGCTCTGGCGTGTATCCACTAGTTATTGCAAAAAATTCAAAGTGCAAAGAAGCTTATGGTGTTGAGGTCAATCCGACAGGGCATAAATATGCATTAGAGAATGCAAAAAAGAACAAGCTCGAAAGTAAAGTGATGCTTTTCAAAGGCGATGTAATGAAAATAGTGCCAAAACTGAAGAAAAAATTTGACAGAATACTGATGCCATTGCCGAAGGGAGCTGAAAAATATCTTGAAATTGCGCTGAAGCACGCAAAAAAGAATGCTACAATACACTTCTATGATTTTTTAAATGAAAATGAAGCATTTAAAGCAGAAGAGAAGATAAAGAACGCATGCAATAAAGCAAGGAGAAAATGCAGAATTCTTAATGTTGTGAAATGCGGCCAGTATTCCCCTGGGTTTTATCGATTTTGCATCGATTTTTTTGTTATCTGATTTTTTGGAAGTTTTGTTCCTGCGCTTCTTTTAAGCACTTTTTATTTTTATCAGATTTTTTCCCAGGGACACTGGTCTTAATTGTCTATTTTATCTATTGACTTTATTTTTTTATATATTTTATATAATCTGTAGGTATTTATCTATTTTTGTTGCCTGGTTTTGTTTTTACTTGTCTTTAAAGTCCTCCATCGGCCCGATTTCAATTACCGATATTGTTATTTCTTTTTTATTTATCATAGCACTTATAATGATATAAGGATTATATAAACTAGTGTGGTGATTGAATAACACCACAAAATTTATAAGCTTGCAAATAAATGATTATTTCGTGATAACGAGACTGTTTAATTCCGTCGGCATGACTCAGAACGAGTCAAAAGTCTACATGACACTTTTGGATCTCGGGTCTGCACAGGCAGGGCAAATAACGGAAAAATCGGGCATTCATAGAAGAAATGTGTACGATGCAATATCAAGGCTGATGGAGAAGGGGCTTGCAAGCTTCGTGACTGTGAATAATAACAAAACCTTCAGCCCAGTGCATCCCAAGAGGTTTTTCGAGTTAATTGAAGAAAAGAAGCTTGATTTAGAAATTCTAAGAAATGATTTTAGCAAGGTAATGCCAGAGCTTGAATTAAAGGAAAAGCTGCAGCATAGGCATGATGTCAGGTTTTTCAAAGGGATAGAGGGATTAAAAAGCGTTTATGAGAATATAATTAATACAAGCAAGAGCTATGTAGGGATAGGGCTAGGGCAGCATCTTGAAAAAATTATGAGCCACTATTTCACGCATTTTGTTGAAAGAAGGCAGAAAATGGGAATCAAAATCAAAATAATTTATTCTGAAGACTCCAGAGGAAAGATAAAAAAGACGCCATTGAGCGAGCTTCGATACATGCCGCAGGAATACAGCTCAAGAACAGCATTGAGGATTTATGGAGATAAGGTTGCAACACTTCTTCTTGAAAAGGGAGAGCCGCAGGCGATTGTAATAAAAAATAACCACATAGCGAACGGCTACAGGAAATACTTTGAGTTTATGTGGAAAGCGGCTTCAAAATAACTCAATTCTGCAATAAGAAAGGTGTACGCTCAGCAGTTACTTCCGCATATCATTGCTTGCGCTCAAAGGGTGTTCACTCAGTCATCGCGTACACAACAGCAATAAAGAAGTTTAGCTTTTAAATCTGTCTATGACATTTTGCCATCGTTCGCATTGAATGTATTAGATAATTACAAAAATTCCCATTGCATAGAGAAAATCCATAGGATTTTCTAAATTCAAGAATGTCCCATTCTTGAATATTTCCTTTTTGTTAGCTGTCGTATTAGAAAATGCTCACAATTTGATGGCAAAACTGGTTATCCAAAGAAATTAATGAAATCATTGCCTTCTTCTTTTTCTTCCTGCTTGACTTTTTCGATTGCCTTGAAGAAATCCTCTTTTGTCACAAAAAATTTGTCCTTCCTTATTGCAAAATACCCTGCTTCTGTGCAAACTGCTTTTATTTCAGCACCGCTGAAGTTTTCCATTTTTGCAATCAATGCTTCAAAATTCATTGCCTTGTCAAAGGTCATGTTCTTTGTGTGGATTTTGAATATGTCAAGCCTTGCTTCCTTGTTCGGAGTAGGTATATGAATTAATCTGTCTAGCCTTCCTGGCCTTATTATTGCAGGGTCAAGTATATCTTTCCTGTTTGTTGCTCCTATGATTTTGACATTGTCCAACGGCTTGAATCCGTCAAGCTCTGCAAGCAGCTGCATGAAAGTCCTGTTGACTTCACGTTCGCCTGATGTGCCGACTTCTATTCTTTTTGATGCCAATGAATCAAGCTCATCTATGAAAACTATTGCAGGCGCCCTTCTTCTTGCAAATTCAAAGATTTCCTTCACAAGTTTCGCTCCTTCTCCGATAAACTTTTGAACGAGTTCAGATCCGACAACTTCTATGAATGTTGAATTTGTTTCGTGCGCAACTGCTTTTGCAAGAAGTGTTTTTCCTGTTCCAGGCTCTCCGTAAAGCAAGATGCCTTTTGGAGGAGTTATCCCTATTTTTTTGAACAGCTCCGGTTTTTTTAACGGAAGTTCTACAACTTCCTTTATCTCGTTTATCTGCTTGTCCAATCCGCCTATTTCTTTCCAAGATATTGTTGGCTTTTCAACAATAACATATTTTTCTATGTTGAACTTTTTTGTCATCGGTATTTTTCTGATGACTGTTAAGTTCTTTTGCTCTACAAGAACTGTATCTCCTGGCTTTAATTTATCACAGTCATTTGAAATGTTGACAAAGAACTGGTTGCCGTTCGGAATTTTTATGATGGCGGTTTTTTCAAAAACCTCGCGCATTTCGCAAACCATTAATGGAGAAGCTTTGAAACGTTCAATCTCTTCTTTCTGCCTGCCGATTGTTTCCTTCAGAATCCTGTTTTCTTCTTCATGCGGATTTGATGAGGTAGAATAAGAATACATTATGCTGTCAATTATGTTCTTTGGCTTTGCTTCCTTTGCTGGCATTTTATTGAAGTATGATTAAATGGTATAAAAAGCTTATGCGACAAACTCCCCGTTTTTCAGTATCCAGTGCTTTGCGCCTTTTTTGCTTATTCCATAAACATCCAGCTTTTGCCTTGGTGCGTTAAAAACAATATCCATGTGGTATTCTGTTGATCTATCGGGTTCGTAGCCGGATCCAAGGGCTATGTGCATCATCCTTGCAATTTTCTCGTTGACAATAAGATAATCGCATAATTTTGCTTTTGGATTGGTGTTGATTGCAAATTCCCCAATCCTTTCAAAATTTCTTTTCTTCATATCTATTATTTCCTTCGGCAGGCTTTTGTTTTTTTCTGACATTAGCAGCATGTCCATTGATTCTTTTTTTCTTTTATTGATTTTCTGCAGAATATCCTTTGGTCCTGCAATTATCTTGTAGGAATCGCCGTAGCATTCTGTTATAATCGGATTTTTTTCATCTAATTGGTAGCTTTGGTCGACGTGAACAACAACATCCCCCACAAATATGCCCTTTATGTATTCCGGCGTTACAAAGGCCTCTCCTCCGGGAATGTTACCCATGCATCCTGCCACTATCCCTGTCATTTTAAGGTATTCCTTGTTGATTTTTTCCCTAACATCTGTATCTGAACGCCTTACCCACCTTCTTGTGCCATCTGGCTTAACAAGGCCGACTTCAAGGTTTGTAACATATTTTTCTTTTGACTTTCCTTCAACATAGATAACATCACACTTGTCCATTATATCCTTTATTTTCTGGTTTCTTGCGCGTATGTCTGACCAGTCAACGAGATTTGTTTCAATGAAAATATCTATAGGAATTGTTTCTGTAAAAGCAACTCTTGCCATGGGCTTTCTGTCATCATATTTTGTCTGCGGATAAAAGTCAAGCTTGTAAATCATCTGCCCCGGCGTATTCCAGCGCGTCTTTTTGTTTTTTGAAGGGTATCCAATAAGTTCGCCGAACATGTGCTTTCCTGCATATCCTTTTGAGCTTACAGAAAATGAAAGGTCTATTGGCTTGAATCTCTTAAGATTTAACAATGAGGACAATTTATTGAATTTTTTGAAAACGGCCTCATCAACGTCCTTGCACAATTCGCATCCCAATAAAGTCGCTCTTAACTCTGAAACCCTTTCAGGCTGCTCAAGCATTGATTTCCTTCCTGTTGATGCGCTTAATGTTGGATTTGCATTTTCTTTTGCGGCCTGTGCCATTGCCCAGATTATGGAATATGCGTCAAGATAATCCTCAAGCGGATGACCGATCATGCTTTCTGTAGGTATTAATGGGAAACCGATTCCTGCACGCTCACCTTTTTTTAATGCATAGACATCTCTCCACAAAATTCTGCTTGTTTCCATCAGCTCTTTCATTCTGTATTCTTTGAACCATTTTGTGCTGAAATTGAGGTTAAAATTACCTGTAAATTTTCCGTTCTTTGCCTCAAGAATAAAATCCGGCTTTTTGAATATTTTTTTGAAATCACCTTTTGCTTTTTTGTCAACTTCATTTATGAAATCAAGCAAAGATGATGTTTTGGTGTTTTTTTCTCCTTTTACTGCTTTATCGAAAATTTGCCAGACATCTTTTAATGCTTCCAATGCTTCTGAGCTATGCGAAGAAGCTTGTTGAGCTTTGCCACTCGAAGTGGAATTGTTCAGCTTTGCTGAACTTATGCTCAATTTTGCTTCTGGTTTTTTTCCCATGCCGATGCAACTGACATCATTTTTTAGCTCGTGCATTGCCATTGACAGCGGCGCTAGGGAGTAGAATGCTTCCTTGTCTGACAAATCAAAAAGTATCAAAAAATCTTTGTTTTTTGTTCCTTTAAGCTGCTTTTTGTAATTGACTACTGCAGAATCAAACTCTTTTTTGTCGTATTTCATAGAAATTATGTAATCATATTATTAATAAATCTTTTGATGTCCTTGTCAGTGGTATTGGCTTGTTCTTGAAAAGGATTGTATCTTCTATTCTTATGCCAAATTTGCCTGGAAAGTAAACGCCCGGCTCTATTGTGAAGACTATATTATTTCTTATCGTGCCTTTTGACATCAGTGTAAGGTTTGGCATTTCGTGTATCTCTATGCCAACACCGTGCCCAAGGCCGTGCGTGAAATATTCTTTGTATTTTCCCAGCTCTTTTACAACATAATCATAAAGCTCTGAGCATTTTTTGTTTTCTGTTGCAAGCTTAATTGATTCTTTCTGTATTTTCAGCAAAAGATTATAGATTTCTTTTTCTTTTTGAGACGGTTTTCCTATATATATCGTTCTTGTTATGTCAGAGCAGTAGCCTTTGTACTTAACGCCAAAATCTATGACGCAAAATCCTTTTTTTATTTTTACATTTGATGACTCGTAATGCGGCATGCTGCCGTTGCTTCCTGAGCCAACGATTGGAGGAAAAGATAGTTCAAGTCCAATCTTTTTTGTTTCGTATTCCAGAAATGCAGCAACTTCTGATTCTGTCCTGAATGATTTGAAGTTTTTTATTGTCTTTTGCAGAATCTTGTCTGCATATTGGCATGATTTTTTCAGGATTTTTATTTCGTTGTCTGTTTTTATCTCTCTTAGCCTTACACAGTTTAATCCTATATCCTGTGTTTTTGCCTTTTTGAACTGCTTTTTGAATGCTTTGTAGGAATTCAATGTAAAATTGTTTTTGTCAATCGCTATATTTTTTGATTTTATTCTTTTTTCCTTCAGTTTTTCGCTGACAGACTCAAAAAACCGTTTCTTGTTCATTGAATAGGTGTTTTTGAATGTTTTTTTGGAGCGCTGCAGTTCCATTGCAGGCGCAAGAAGGAATGGTGGCTTGTTTTTTGGCACTACAAATACGCCGATTCCCTTGTAGCCGCAGAAATACTGCAAGTTTGGATTAATTCTTGAGTCAGAATTATAGAACAATGCAAAGTCTATGTTCTTTTTTTGAAGAATTCTTTGAAACTCTTTTATTTTCATATATTTGAAAACGTTTATATACATAAAAACCTTTCCTCTCCTATGGAGAAACACATTCTAAAGAACGGCATAACGCTTATTTTTGACAAAAAAGACACTGATTCTGCGGCTGTCGAGATTATGTTTAAAATCGGCTCAAACGATGAAAATCTGAAAGTTGCCGGGATATCTCATTTTCTTGAGCACATGCTGTTTGAAGGCACTAAGAACAGGAAAGACAGCAGAGAGATAGCAAATGAGATTGAGAAGCATGGCGGGGATTTCAATGCATATACGACTGGGGACCGCACGGCGTTTTTTATCAAGATAATCAACAAAAAGTTCGATGTTGCGCTTGATATTTTGTCTGATATGGTAAAAAACCCTGTTTTTGATGCAAAGATAATGGAAAAGGAGAAGCTTGTTGTGCTGAAAGAGATAAACATGGTCACAGACGATTCTCGTCTTCATCAATGGATTTTGTTTGAGAAGGCTTTGTTTGAAAAGCATCCTGCCCGCAATCCAACCTATGGATCTGCAAAAACAGTAAAAGCGCTTACAAGGAAGGGTGTTTTTGATTACTATAGCAAGCATTATGTAACAAACAACATGATAATTTCTGTTACAGGAAATGTTAATGATGTAAAAAACAAAGTTGAAAAATATTTTGGGGATATGAAACCAAAAAGCACCCCTAAAAGAGAGAATGTTATTGAGCCTGTACAGACAAAGCAAAAGAAAATCATTCTAAAGAAAAAAACCCTGAATTCTTACATGGTTTTAGGGTACAAAACAGTTCCCAAAATGCATTCTGATGGGTGTGTTTTTGATGTAATCGCTGGGATACTTGGACGCGGACAAAGCGGATGGATGTTTGACGAAATAAGAAACAAGAGAGGTTTGGCATATCAAGTGGGCATTAACAACGAACAGGAGAATACTCATGGATTTTTTGCGGTTTATACCAATTTAGACAAGAAAAATATACCAAAGGCAAAAGAGCTCATAATGCAGCAATTTGAAAGGCTTCAGAGCGTTACTGAAAATGATATTGATGAAGCAAAGAGTTACATAGAAGGAAGCCACGTGCTGCAGCTCGAGGACAATTCGCATCACGCTGATTATTTGGCATTCTGGGAAACCATAAAAGACGCAAATCTTGCTTCAACCTATATGAAAAATGTAAACAAAGTAAGCATTTCTGATGTCAAAAGAGTTGCAAAGAAATACTTTACGGAGAATTATACTGTTTCTGTTATAGAGCAGGAATGATTATCTCGTCACTTCGAACTTTCTTATTGTGTCCCTTAAATGGCTTAATTTATGATCTTTTTCGAATGCTTCCCTAACTGGTTTTATCATTTCATTTAAAGCAGATGCAACTGAATTCTTCAAATCCATCGGATGTATTTTTCCTTCGCTGTATAATTCTTCTAATTTTGCGTAGTTTTCTATTATTAGGTCACCGCCAAACTTTTCAGGCCTTTTTATTTCCATCACAGGGTGTTTTTCAAAGATTATGTATTTTGAATAGTCCATCATCGGGTTTTCTTCAATGATTTTTGCAGGGCAGTAAGCTTTGCTGATTTTTCTCTTGATGTCCTCTTCAGAATCATTCATGAAAATTGCAGTGTCTGGCTTTGATTTTGACATTTTCAAGTCAATGACACGGTCAACCCCCTTTTCTTTTGGAGGCTCTCCAAGGCCCATCAGCATGTGATGTGATACAATAACTGGCTTCCAGAATCCTAAAGATGGCCCGATTTCTCTTGCAAGAACATTTACTTTTCTCTGGTCCATTCCCAACTGAGTTATGTCTGCTTTCAAATGAAAAATGTCAGCGCACTGCATGCACGGATATAGAATTTGAGATGCCTGCTGGACATCGGCTTCTTTACGCCCCATTATCTGGCCAGTTCTGATGATTCTGTTGACAGTAGAATTTCTTGAGACCTGCATTACCTTCTTCCAGTATTCTGCGTCTTCGACAAAATCATTTGCCCAGACAAATTCAACATTCTTTAAGTCCATCCCGCAGTGCTTCCATACTTCAATAAGGTATTTTCCAACTGTCTGGATTTTTTCCAGATCGCCTCCCATTTTATTGTTTGCCCATGCGTGCCAGTCTGCGACAAGCATCTTGAACTTGATGCCTGTTTTGGTCATCTTGTTGATGTTGATTGACCTTAAGATGCCTTGTGCAATATGAATGTCGGTTCCGGACGGTTCAAAGCCGTCATAGGCAATTGGATTTGGGTTTGTTTCTAGAAGCAGCTTTAGCTCTTTTTCTGTTATTATTTCCTCTCCAACCTGCTTTATCAGGGATAGTTTGCTTTCTATGTCCATGTCAATAATTTTTAGAATATACTATTTAAAGGTTATTGTAAACATCCTAGAATTTTTTTAGGGGAGGGAATTTGCTTGCTGAACTTTACAGGTTTCTGACAGCCCTCCACCCACCCTATAATGAGTTGGCTTATGGTTCTGGCTTATTGCTGCATGCTGGTTGATTTCTTCAGCATAACCTGTGATGCAATTCCAACAGAAACTCCGAGAACTTCAAGCGAGAAGAATACTAGCATGCTGAAAGGCAAGTTTTCCATGTATGCTGCAAAGGTTGAAGGGTCTGAAACGACATTGCCGGTTGGCATTAACCCAATGTGCATTCCATTAGAGCCGTAAATTGGCAATAACATATAGACAAAGAATGCTGCCAATGCGCCAAGGATAGCTCCTTCTTTCATAAGTTCATTATTGAATAACTAGGATTTAAAGGTTGTGGTGCACTGGACATCCCCGCACAAGATTTATAAACCAAAATCATGCTTCTTAGCTGATGAAAATCTCTGTTACTTTGCTTTCTTCTTACCTGTACTGCTCCAGGAAGCTGTTTCTTGAGAAAGTGCTGAAGCTGGCAGAGCCGCCAAAGGAATCTTTGGTGATGGGCTCGATACGGCACGAAATATATGACAATATCAACAAAAATGAAGAGCAGATTGTAATAAATATTGAAGAAAAAGTGCCGTTGGAAGAATTAAATGTCATTTACAGGCAAAAGTTCCTTGAATTCTTGAGAAAAGCTGTGCTGAACAACAAAAAAAGACTGGAAGATGTAAAACTCAATATGCTGGACGCATACAAAAAATCTTATCCGTATGTTATCGAGGAATCACAATTAAGAGCATTGAATATTTTCAATTTTATTGAAGAGCATAATATTTTTGGAAAAGAGCTGTGGGAAAAATTAACTCCAAAAATAATCTCTGAGTTAAGAATTGAATCGGATGAACTGAAACTAAAAGGAATTGTTGACCAGATTCATGTTTATGAGAATGAATATGTGCCATTTGAATTGAAGACAGGAAGCATGCCGCAAAGCGGAGTGTGGCCGTCGCACAGGATACAGATTGCAGCATATTCAATGCTTTTGCAGGAGCATTTCAACAAGCCAGTGAAGGAAGGATTTGTTTATTACCTTGACTCAAAAGAAAAAAGGCATGTTGCAATGAACCCTTTCATGAGAGATGAAGTAAAAAAGATTGTTAATGATGTTATTTCTTTGCTTGAAAACAATAATATTCCAGATTTCTGCGACAACAAGAACAAATGCATTAAATGCGGGTTAAAGGAAACGTGCTACAATGAGGAAGAAGTCAATAATTTGATTAAAGTGAAGGTACCAAGCCAAAATACGTAAGATTTAAATATAACTTGATGTACAATCATTGAGTAATAACTAAAGAGGGATAAAAATGGCTGACGATGAAAAAAAGTTCTCAAAACAACTGATTGGAAAGACTGTGGTAAGTAAGACAGGAAAAAGATTTGGAGAAGTAGGAGATATCATATTCGAAACAAGATCTGGCGAGTTAATTCACATGGTGCTTAACAACCCGACTTCATACACAGAGAAGCTTGAGCTTGAAAAAGACAAGGAAGGCCACATTCTTATACCATTCAGCGCAGTAATCGCAGTTGGCGATTTCATGGTTGTGGCTGAAGAAGACATTATCTAAAGGTTTTTAAACATCTATTCGTTCTTTAAACCCATTCAGGTGGCTTTATGCAATTTGAGAATGCTTTGTGGACAGAGAAGTACCGACCTAGTGATTTTTCTGATATTAAAGGCCAAAAGGACATAGTTAAGAGAGTAAAAGCTTTTGTTGAGCAAAAGAACTTGCCGCATCTTCTTTTTACAGGTCCTGCAGGGGTTGGAAAAACCAGCTTATCGCTTGTAATAGCAAAGAAGCTCTTCAAGGATGGCTGGAGGCAAAATTTCCTTGAATTGAATGCTAGTGATGAAAGAGGGATTGATGTTGTAAGAAACAAGGTCAAGGATTTTGCAAGAACAAGGGCAATTGGAGATGTTCCATTCAAAATCATCTATCTTGATGAATGCGACGCTTTGACAAGAGAAGCGCAGCAGGCATTAAGGAGAACAATGGAAAATTACACTCAAAACTGCAGATTTATTCTGTCTGCAAATTATTCTTCAAAGATTATAGAGCCAATTCAGAGCAGGTGCGTTGTATTCCGCTTTAAGCCATTAGACAAGAAAGAGATAATTGAGATAATAGACAAGATAGCGCATGACGAGAAGATAAAGATTGATGAAAAGGCAAAAGAAGCCCTATATGAGATTTCTGAAGGGGACTGCAGGAAACTGGAAAATATTTTGCAGAGCTGCGCTGCAATAGCCGACCATATCACAGAAGAATTGATACATTCAATGGCTTCCATGGCAAAGCCAAAGGAAATAAGAGAAGTTCTTCAGATGGCTTTGAATAACAGGTTTATCGATGCAAGAAACAAGTTATTGGAGATAATGCTTGCCTATGGGCTTGCAGGAATTGACGTCATAAAGCAGATACAAAAAGAAATTCTTGAGTTAGACACCGATAACAAGACGAAGATGCTTCTTATGGAGAAATGCGGTGAAATAGAATTCAGAATGACAGAAGGGTCTGATGAGTATGTTCAGCTGGAAGCTTTATTGAGCCAGTTTGCCTTGGCCGGAAGCAATAAATAAATATTCGTATTAATATTATAAAATTAATTCTTGAAAAGATTGTATGTATATTTTCAGAAATAATTAACCCACTGTCTGGGCAAGGTGCTTTACAAGGATTTTTGTTTCCTTGCTGTCAAGAACATTGTACATCAATTTTACGCCTGCGACCTTTTCCAAATCAACTCTATCGCTTACTAAATCTGCTGTGCATGTGATTGTTCTTCTTCCATTTACAAGTGTTACAACGCCTTTCCAATCATTGTTAAGACCCCCGCATTTAAGGTTTGAGAATACCGGGTCAATAGGAACTTCTGTTATCTCTATTCCAACTTTGTTTTCAACTTCCCTTCTTGCTCTTGGATCGCGAGGGCATGCTGAATCAAAGCCGCTTGATGGCCTTCTCTCGTCCTGGCTCCAGAAAATGTCAACATTTCCGCTTAATACAATATCAAAACTGAATGAAACGCGGTCTTTTCCGACAACGGATTCCCTGAAATTAAGCACCTGAACCGGGGCTGATGAGCTGTATGAAACCCTTGACTGCGTTGGCCTGCAGAGGCCGCTGTCCCTTATGTTAATCATGTCCTTTAGAATGCATAGTTTTGTGTTTGACTGTGTCTCATAATAATAGCATGCGTCTGCCCTGAAAGTAAACTCTGTGTTGCCAGGAAACTGTGATGGAACAAAATTATCATCGTCTTTTGGAAATGATACAAAAGTTGTTGTTCCTTCTATTATATTGCCTTCTGCATCCCTCTTTTTCGAATCAAGAATGTCGTCTGGCTGTGCATCCCTTAAGGATTCAAAATCTTTTCCAAAATCAGAAGGATCAAATCCAACAAGATTGACGCGCATGTCGTTGCTGTCAATTGCATATTCTCCTTCATTTTTCAAGCTGACGATTGCGTTGAATGCAAATGACTGGTCGTCTGTGACTTCCGGAGGAGGAGAGTCTTTCTCAAAATTCATTGATACTCCGGCTGTGCCGCCTATAAAAGGTGTTCTTGGAGCGCTTCCTGCAGCTGCTCCTGATTGCTTGCACGATGACAAAACCAGGACTGAGATTATCAGCAAAGCGAGAATAAGGTACTTTCTGTTCATGCTGCCTCTTTTCATAGATGTTTTATTTTAATGTTGATATATAAAGCTTTCTGTTAGCTTGTTGATTCGAGCTTCACAAGCAAAGGACGTTCGTCAATTGTCCTGTAGCCGTATGAGAGTCTTATCAGTAATGGGCTTGTGTAAGATGAAACTTTGTTGCTGTAGGAAGAATCTGACAATTCACATATTACATATCCCTCGCCGTTTATCATCCTTATCAAGCCGCTTGAAGATTTTACGTTGTTGCTGCCTGCAGGCTCTCCTGTGAACGGGCCGCAGTCCAACGGGGTGTTGGCTAGCATTACAGAGTCCAATCTTACTTTATCAATATCTTCTCTGTCAAGTTTTTCCGTTCCTATTGGATTGCATTTTTCCAGTGATTTTGTATCATCATTGGAATCTATCTTTAGAACATCTCCTTTTCCAAGGTTTCTTATTGTGATTTTAAACTGGGTTTTTCTGGCAAATGCCTGCTCCTCAATTGAAACAACTGCAACTGGCGCTCCTTGGCTGGATAATGAAGTATCATGCACTTCACACACTTTTCTTTCGCCTGTTGTCGAGTAAGGGTTTGGATCGATGCAAACTGATGGGCCGGCAACGGTCTCGTAATAATAGCATGCTGTTGCCCTCAAGGTAGGCTCGTATCTTTCTACATTAAGGTTTGCGCTTTTTACAGTGCCAATAAAACTTAGAATGTCCTGTCCACCATTTGGATTGATGGTGCTTTTTCCTTCGACAGCCATCTTTGTCAAGTCACCATAATATGCAGATGCTGATGACTCTTTTGGCTTGATTTCTATTATGTTAGTATCGTATCCGCTTAAGTATACTTTTCCAAACTTCATGCTCCCATCTTCTGGCTGCGGATATGCTCCTTTGTTAAAGACTTGAAGAACTATTGGAAAAGTATTTATTGTATCATCTCCTGTTTTCTCCACGTGTATGTCTATTGGCGGGTTGTTTGCAAGGAAATATGCATTAATTGCATCGGTTCCTGTCCTTATTTCTTCTAGGGATTTCTTAACATCTTTCTTGCCGCTGCATCCAGAAATAACAATTAATGCAATAAACAATGCCAGAACAATGCTATTTAGCTTCATGCAGGATGTTTTCCATGTTTTTGTATATAAAGTTTGTTAATTCTGTTGTATTTTACAAAAGATTTTTGATTTGTGCGGTTAGTATCGGGCTCAGGCTATCTGTAAGTTTAGAATACATGACATGTCGTAAATCGAAGATTTACGATTACCCAGAAAATGCCTTCGCATATTGATGCTAACCTTGTTCAATGCCTTAAAGGCTTCTGCAGCAAGAAGTTTGCAGTAACAGTTTGTATATATCCGTAATCCACTTCTATCCTCAATGGTGAAGTGTAAGCATCCAGGTTTCTTGGGACTGGCTGTGTGAATGTGCATCTTATGAAATCTTTGTTATCTCTAAATCTTAAGAACCCTTCAAGCTCATTTTGCGCAACTTCTTTTTCAGGACATTCTCCGTTTTTGTTTGGGCAGCACTGTAGCTGGACTTCTCCGTTTTTGCCGGAAGCGAATGCTTTTACAGAACCGACATTCCAGATGTTATCCTTTTGCATGTTTGTTGCTGCATTATCTGTTTTATCACAAACATTCTTATATTTTATTTTGTCAACGGGAATTCCGTTTGCTTTATTTTCTATGTAGATTAAAAACTGCGGCCTTATATTTTGGTTGTCAACTTCAGGAACCATAACCGGCTCTATTTTTGTTATTGCAATCGGAGCGCCTTGTCCTCCGGATAATGAAATGTCTTTTACTGCGCAGATTTTTTTGCCGGGCCTTAACCCGACAACATCGGGGTCTATGCACATTGTTGCGCTTAAAGTTGTCTTGTAAGGATAGCATAATGTTGCCGTTAACAATGAATTTTTTGATTCGCTCTGCTCTTCTAAATTTCCTGTTTTTGCTGTTGATGTGATTACAACTTCGTCACCGGCCTGATTAAAATTTGTTTTTCCAGCTATGCTGAATGCTACCTGGTTTTCGCTGGCCTGATATATTCCGTTGCTATCATCAAATGTTATTGATGGGATGTAATCTTTCTCAAATCCGATTGCTATTCTTCCTTCATTGTTCTGTATGTCATATGTGCCTGAATTCCTTATTTTTAGCCCGATAGGAAAAGCACTTTTTTCAAATACTTTTGCAGGAGGTGCGTTTGGAAGAAATTCTGCTATTAATCCAGAAGTTCCTGTGTAGACATTAACGGTCTTGCTTGTTGTGGATGTTCCGCAGGCTGCAAGCAAGAATACTAAAATAAAAATCAAAGCGAAATTTTTTTGTTTCATTTAATATCCCTGACCAGGTGGTGCGGTGCTTGTCTTGTGTCCTGACAATCCTATTCGCGCCCAGTCAAAATTTGGAGATGGGTCCCATTTTCCTTCTGTAGATGCCTGGAAATGTCCGAGAACATGCTCGTTGTCTATTTTAATTGATGAACGTCTGCTTGCAATGTCATTAATCAGGCTGCTTATTGAAGCGTATTGGGCATCTGTGAACTGCATATCTTTGGTTCCTAAATTTACTATTTCTATTCCGATAGATCTTGAATTCCAATCTTCTGCGTGCCATGCATTTAGGCTTTCGTCAACAATATAGTATATTGCCCCATCCCTATCAATAATGTAATGAACCGACAATCCTCTGGTTTTCAGTGTGTTAAATGTTGTTTGTGCTGCGCTGTCTGCCGTGTGGTGCAGAATTATTCTATCTACTGCAACACTTAATCTTTGGCCTGAATTCAACTGCCCAAAATAAATATCAGAAACCGGAATGCCTGGAGTTGTTATTGATGCAGATACTTCTTTTGTGGAATCTGGAGGTGAATAAACTGATCCTGAACTAGCTGCCTGTTTATTTAATGCGTCATATGTTTTTAGAACATCTTCAACATAGTTATTATTCCCGGTTGCACCCCACCCGTTATATGCCCTTAAAGCTGCCTGCCAGCCTCCGTAGTATCTGCTTGTTGAGGTTCCTCCTGTAAATTCATATTCGCATTTGCTGTTTGTGCATCTTCCCATGCACTGTCGCGATGCGCAATAGTTTCTTGAGTGGAAAGGATGCTCACAATCTAATCCAGAACTACAGGCGCCCTGATTGAATAAGTTATATTTTGATTTTAATACTTTTATTCCACAATCGACATTAGATTCTGGATTTGTATTGAAATCATCTTTGCAGTTGGTTCCCTTTGCCGTGCCTCCTAGTATTTGCATAAGTCCGTAGGATGCATCATTTAGTTTTGGCTCTTGTCTTATTGCGTCCGGCTTCCATGATGACTCTTTTTCAATTATTGCTTTTGTTAATAGATAAGATACATCATTCTCCTGAGCCAAACGGTTTACCATTGGGCTGTATTTTACTTCGTTTGCATTCTTAGAGTTAATGTATATGTTTGTTCTTACTGCTGTTTTTGTAACTGCAACTCCTGGCTCTGCTGCTGCTTCTGGAGTTGTCGGGGTTCCTTCATAAGACGGCAAAGTAGTGTCTGCTTTTTTTGAAGGATTTAGCTCGACAACAACATTAAATGTCTTGTCAAGATAGTAATCGTATCTTGCTTTTATCCTGAAATATCTTGTTGTTATAGGAGTATTATCTAGAACTTTAGGGTCTATATCTAGTCTGCATCTGAATGTCTTGAATCTGTCAAAGTCTTTGTAATTTGTATCGTTTTTTATTAAACTTGTATCAAGCTGGTATCCGGTATAATCTTGACCGTTATCTGTGGTTTTTGTTTCTTCGTTCTTGAAAAGGGATTTGCACTCTTTCTGGCATTTTGCAAGGGATGATTCACAGTCCTTGCAGTCTGAACTGTCCTTAGCATTTTCTCTGCAAGATGCCTGCTGACACGGAAGCCCTACATTATTATCACAAGAGTCTGCGCAATTTTTATCAGTAAATGGCTTGAATTTAACAGGACCGCAATCGGAATTGCTGCCGTCTTCTGTCATTAGCTTGTCGTCTGTTGTAGCAACTTCAACTCCTTTTGGCAAAAGCAGTATCAATTCCCTTATTTGTTTTATTTTTCCTTCCCATTCTCCGACTGCCTTGCCGTCCTTATCTGTTATCTTGTTTCTGTTTTCAAGAGCTATTCCAAAGCTTGGCTTAAAGTCTTCTGCATCAGTGACGGTCAAAAGATAGCTTGAGTCTGTCTGCGGCATGTCGGTTGCTATTTTAACCGGTCCGTTGGTGTATATTGCAACCGGAGTTTTGTCTGTTATTCCAAATTCCTTGAGCGGATTAAGATTTTCCCTTATCATTGACCTATATCGGTCTTTGTCCATGAAGTAAACCTTTTGATATGCGTTTGTCTCAAAATTATATTGTGCATTGAGAGTTATTTTGCTGGTGCCTATTGGAAGGTTTGTGCCACGGCCTTGGCTAAATGTGCATTCAACATCTTTTTCCTCTGATGTGTAAACTGTAAACGGAAGGCTTGGGTAAAGTGTGTCGAGAGGCCCTGTCAATATTCTGTTGCTGCCCTCCCATCTTGCACAAATAAATTTAACATTTGCTGGATCACTTAAAGTTCTTGATTTTATCGTGCCCCATATCGTGACTGGCTCGTTGTCATAGAACTTCGGCTGTGCGACCCTTATACGATCAAAATAAACTCCAAGAGGTTCGTATTGGTTATTTTCCACATTGCCAAAGAATTGGTCGGAATAGCCGCCGGTGGCTGTGGATATCCCTACATTTATAGAAGTCTTAATCTGGGAAAAAATAGTATCGAAGAATGCTGCCATATCAGGACGGCCTGTTTTTGGAGTGTAATCAAGAGTAGCTCCTCCATCACTGCCTTGATAGCTCCAAGCCTGCAAACTTAGTATTAGGATTAGTGTTACTATAAAGATAAATGTTGTCAGGGCGTAAGCACTTTCTGTTTTTGCATAACAGTACCAAACTACAAAGATTACTAAAATAGGGATGAATTTTGTCCAGAGGTAACTTGTGCTGTACAACCACCCGTATCCAAAAAAGTCTACTACCAGCAGCAGCATTATCAGTATGTAAGTGAATTCTTTGCTTTCCCTTTTTTGTATATAAGAAAAACCAAATGCCAGTATGAATATCATATGAACCCATGCCCTAAAATTATGCATCCATCCGTCATTGACCCAAAAAAAAGAGAAGAAGAAAATCAGAACTAATCGAGTAAAAAATGTAGGTATTTGTGCGCCTGCTTTTTTGTCAAATCTGTATGCCAGGTAAGCAATTCCGATAAAAATGAGTGCTATCAGTATTATAACAATTACACGAAGCAATCCGCCCGGTATGTTAATCGATAGATGGGCGCTAAACATATCAGGAAAATATTTTGATATGAGCTGGTTGCTTATCAGTATAATAGCAAAACCAAGAAGAAAACTAATATGGTCTTTGTTTATTATGTCAAAAATCATGTTTATGTAAAAAAGTGCGAAAACAAATCCGGAAGTGAATATTGCCCACCATCTTAAATCCCATATTCCGTTTATCAAAGGTATTTCAAATCCTGCCCACGGCGGCCCAAGGGCATTTTGAAGGCTATTTCCTATTACAGGTATCCATTCCACAGGAAACATATCAAAAAACCATATCAGAAGCGCAACTGAGACAACTATTTTAGTTGAGTCGTTTGTTTTTAATCCTGTAACCAAACCATAACTGATGAAAATGAGAAATACCGCAAATGTTATGATAAACATAGCCAATTTCATAAAGTTCCAGTACCAAGATGAAAAAATAAGAAGAACAATTGCAATTATTATCAAAGATACAGTATGACTGCTTGATTTAAGCTCTATGGTCGGAATATTAATATTGAAAAGTCCAGAACCTTTTCCCCTTGCTTCTTTCGGCTCGTCGGATGAATCCTCTTCTGTATCTTTATTTCTTAATTGATTTTTTTTCTTTTCTATTCTTGCCTCTCTCTCATCATCTTTGATTCTTTGTCTTGCTTCTTCTTCTAAAAGAGCATCTTCTCTAGTTTCTTCTGTATCATCAACCCTATTTCTTCCCCTTATCCTATCAATTATTCCCATTGTATTTTGAATATAGCACTATAGAATTCTCCTTATGTCACCTCTTCTTTTTAAGCAATTCGCTTTTATGGGCTATGTAGAAAATCTCGCCTTGCTCGGCTGCCATCGTTCGCATGTTATTGTTTAGCTAAATGGCAAAAATTCCCACTGGAACTTCCTTTTTGCCTGATGTTAAATTTTATGATGCTCACGATTTGATGGCAGCTTCATTTTCTACATAGCTGAAAGCAATAAATATGAAATTACTGGACTTCTACCCTTAACTGCGCCACTTCAACATCCTCAAGCGGCTCAAGGGTTATGTAGTTGTTGCCAGATGTTAATCTGTTTGCAATGCTCTTTGAAAAGGTTCCCTTTGATGTTTCAACTGTCTCAAGCTTGCCGTTTATATCCATCTTAAGCCTTTTCTGATCCTGCGAGTTGGTAAATTTCATGGAAACAAGAACGTCTGTGCCGTCCTTTATTTCATTATATAGTTCTGGGCTTACATCAAAGAAATATGTCTTTGCCTTTGTATCCTTAAACTCCAATGATGCGCTTATCTGCTCAACGCTGTAACTTCCCTTGTTGGTCTTGAATATTATGTTGTTGGAGCCTTCATTAAGCAAGGATTTTGGAACACTTTGCTTATATGGCCTGTCGCAGACCGGGACTGATGAAAATAATTTCTTGTCATTTACGAATATGTCCAATAATCCCAATTCATTTATGGAGCTGCAGTATGGAGTGAACTTCAAAGTTACTTTATCCAGGCTTGCAAATTCTGATTCCGTTATCTCAAACACGTTATTTGACTCTTGCTTTGTCCTATCAGTAATATCGCCGATAATTCTTACATTCTCAAATCCATATTCGTTTGTTGTCCAAAATTTTAATCCGACTGAAGATACGCTGAATTCGAGCGTGTTTGTTTTTGACAAAAGTCCTTTGTCGAGCTTGACTGGCTCTGTTATTGAGTTTGTTATTTCATTCTCAAAAATTATCTGATCGTTTAGCTTTACTGTAAGGACTCCCTGTTTTTTCTTTGCTGTAAATGCCAAAACAACATTATCTGTGTTTTCTGGATCTGTAATTTCAAAATCCATTGTATAAACCTTTGTGTCAAAAAGGCCGTTTCTTACTATAAATGGGTTGAATTTTTTGATTTCAACGGCGTTAGTTGTCTCAATGAGGAAGATATCAGGTATTTTCTTGTCGTTCTCAAGATTTCCTTGCGTGTTTAATGTTCCTGGAACAACATCAAGCAATAATTTTGACTGCTGAGCTGCGTTTTGCTGGTCTGTCTCCCCTGAAAGCAGCTTTTCCTTGTCTGCTGTTGGAAGAAACACGATATAAAGAATAATCAGCCCAGAAACGATAGATACCAGAAGAGCGGCATTTATTCCTCCTTGGGCTTTCTTGTACATGATTTGGCCTTTTTTAAATATGGAACTGTATTAACTGATGTGTTGTAAATTACATAAATATATTTAAAGCTTTGCATTATTGATTAATATATGAAATTAATTCATTCTGATATGAAGAAAGGGGAAGTTAAGGTGCTTGCGCAGAACGCCGATGATTTATGGTATCTTAATGCCATAATTGAGCCTAATGATATTGTAAACGGACGAACTTTCAGAAAAATCAAGATTGGGTCTGCAGAAGAGCGTGCGAAAGAGGCTGTGAAAAGGGCTGTTTTTCTTGGGATAAGGGTTGAAAAGGTTGAATTTGGAAGAAGTTCCAATATACTGAGGGTTTCCGGAGTAATAAATGCAGCGCCTGAAGATATTCCATTAGGAGAGCACCATACATTCAATGTTGAGGATAATACGACTATTACTATAACAAAGGGAAAATGGTTGAAATACCAGTTAGACAAAATAAAGGAAGCTTGTTCTGAAACAAAATCATCTATCCTTATTTGCGTGCATGACAGGGAAGAGGTTTATTTTGCGCTGCTGAAGAAATACGGATATGAGGTTATTGCGCATCTGCAGGGCGATGTAAAGAAAAAAAGGGAAGAAAGCGGGAAGAAAGAAAATTTCTACGGGAAAATAATAAATTCTCTGAAAGAATATGAAGAGCGCTATAAAATTGAAAGGATTATTGTTGCGTCTCCTTCTTTCTGGAAAGAGGATCTGATGAAGGAAGTTGATGACGAAAATTTAAGGAAAAAAATACTTCTTGCAACGTGCTCTTCTGCTACGAAAAACGGCATTGAAGAGGTCATCAAAAGGCCGGAAGTGAAAGAAGCTTTGAAGCTTGAAAGAGCAGCCAAAGAAATGAATAAAGTTGAAGAATTGTTTGTAGAAGTTTCAAAAAATAATCTTGCAGCTTATGGGATAATGGAAGTTCAGAAGGCTTCTGACATGAGAGCGATAAAGGATTTGCTTGTTACTGATTCTTTTATACAAAAGCAAAGAGACGAAAATAAATATACAATTGTCGAGAACATAATGAAAACAACAGAAAACTCAAAAGGAGACATAATAATAGTAAGCTCCGAGCATGATGGCGGGAATAAGCTTGATGGATTAGGGGGGATTGGCGCGATATTAAGGTTTAAGTTATCTTATTAAACATGAATCTTAACTTTGCCATCGTTCGCATTATATCTGCTAAATTAAGGCGAGAATTCCCATTGCAATTTCCTTCTCGCCATATTCTGTTCTAGAAAATGCTCACATAGTGATGGCAAAGTTGCTCATTGAATCGAAAGTTATAAAAACCAAGTGCTGAATATTACATAAAAAAAGAGGTGTATGTATCATGGAAGAATCATTTATTACTTCAATTCTCTCTGAAAAAAGAGTATTCAACCCAAGCCAGGATTTTGTTTCGTCTGCAAGGATAAGGAGCATGGATGATTACAATACAATTTACAAGAAATCTGTTGAAAATCCTACTGAGTTCTGGGCGGAAAAGGCAAATGAGCTTGACTGGTTCAAGAAATGGAATAATGTATTAAGAAATGATCAGGGTTTTTTCAAATGGTTTGAGGGCGGCTTTATTAATGTGGCTTACAACTGCCTAGACAGAAATGTCTATGCAGGCAAAAAGAACAAAGTTGCATTTATCTGGGAAGCAGAGTCAGGAGAGACAAAAATTTACACTTATGGGCAGCTGCTGAAAGAAGTCTGCAGGTTTGCAAATGTTCTGAAGAAAAAAGGAGTAACGAAAGGAAATGTCGTGGAGATTTATCTTCCTATGATACCTGAATTGCCTATTGCAATGCTTGCATGCGCAAGGATTGGGGCAGTACATTCAATTGTTTTTGCAGGGTTTTCATCTGATGCCTTGAAGGACAGAATACAGGATTCAAAAGCGGATTTGCTTGTAACAGCAGACGGAAGCTTCAGGAACGGAAAAGTTTTCCCGCTGAAAGACAATGCTGACAATGCATTGAAAGACTGCCCTTCAATAAAAAATGTTGTTGTTGTCAAGAGAACTGGCAATAATGTTAATATGCAGCAAAGCCGTGATTTCTGGTGGCATGACTTGATGAAAGAAAAAGATATTAGCAACTGGTGTGACTGCGAAAGTATGCATTCAGAAGATTCTTTGTTTATTCTTTATACATCCGGAACAACCGGAAAGCCAAAAGGAGTCTTGCATACGACAGCAGGCTATCTTCTTTATGTAAATCAAACCTTCAAATATATTTTTGACATAAAAGACAATGATGTTTATTTCTGCACAGCAGACATTGGATGGATTACAGGACATTCTTATATTGTATACGGGCCGTTGTCAAACGGCGCAACTGGTGTGATGTTTGAAGGATCACCAACGTTCCCGCAGCCAGACAGATTGTGGAGAATTGTTGAAAAATACGGAGTCACTGTGTTTTACACTGCTCCGACTGCAATAAGGGCATTGGCAAAAGAAGGCGACCAGTGGCCTAATGGATGCGACTTAAGCTCATTGAGATTATTGGGAAGTGTAGGGGAGCCGATTAATCCGGAAGCCTGGGTTTGGTACCATAACATAATCGGAAAAACAAAGTGCCCTATAGTGGATACTTACTGGCAGACTGAGACCGGAGGAATTATTGTAAGCCCGTTGCCTGGTGCGACGCCTGCAAAGCCAGGCTCTGCGACTAAGCCATTTTTCGGAATTGTTCCGGAAATTTTAAGGGAAGACGGAACAAAAGCAAATATCAATGAAGGCGGAAACCTTGTCATAGTTCATCCATGGCCTGGAATGCTAAGGACAGTATGGGGCAATCCGGAAAAATACAAGCACACTTATTTTGAGCAGTTCGGAGTATACCTTACAGGAGACACTGCCAAGATTGATGAGGACGGATACTTATGGGTTATGGGCAGGAGTGATGATGTAATTAAAGTTGCTGGCCACAGAATTGGAAGCGCAGAAGTTGAATCATCTTTAGTCAGCCACCCTTCTGTAGCAGAGGCTGCTGTTGTTCCTTTCCCGCATGAGATAAAAGGGTGGGCGCTTTATGCGTTTGTCACGCTGAAGAAAGGCGTCGACAAAAATGAACAGCTAAAAGAAATCCTAAAGAAACACGTTTCTGATAAAGTCGGCCCTATTGCAAAGCCTGACAAAATACAATTTGCAGACGATTTGCCTAAAACAAGAAGTGGCAAGATAATGCGACGCATCTTGAAAGTGATAGCAGAGGGGGGAACAGACTACGGCAACATAACAACGCTTGTAGACCCCGGTGTTGTAAAAACCCTAGCTGACACTAGGATTAGATAGTCCTTACGAGTGATTTTCCGTAACCTTTAAATACTAGTATAGATTATTCTGTAATAACTAGGCAGTTATGATAATCAATTACTATTCGGTAATGAAATTACCACTAACTGATGGGAAATAACAACATTTTAATATGAGTGTTTTTATCCCCTTATAATAATAAAAAGGGGGTGTATTGATATGATAGTTAAAGAAGAATTTTTAAGCAGGTTAAGGAGAAATTTTGCCTTGAACCTTTACGAGGTTAAGATATGGACAGCTCTATTAAGCAGAGGCGTGTCAACAGCAGGCGAGCTTTCGGACATTGCAAATGTCCCAAGATCAAGAAGCTATGATGTTCTAGAGTCATTGGAAAAGAAGGGTTTCGTTGTTATGAAGCTTGGAAAGCCAATAAAATACATTGCAGTTCCTCCAAAGGAAGTTGTTGAAAGAGTAAAGAAAAACGTTGAGGCGCATGCCAAAGACGAATTGAAGAAACTTTCTGATTTGAAAAACACAGATGTTATTGAAGAGCTAAGCACCTTGCACACGCAGGGTGTTGAGCTTGTTGAACCGTCTGATTTATCTGGTTCATTAAGGGGGAGGCATAACTTGTACAACCACCTTGAGCTTACAATAAGAAACGCAGAAGAAAGCGTAACTTTGATGACAACAACCCAGGGATTCATAAGAAAGGTTGAAGGATTTTTGCCAACTTTTGAAAAGCTGAAGAAAAGGGGAGTAAGAGTAAGAATTGCTGCTCCGATAACAAAAGAGGCAATGCCTGCAATGAAAGAGCTTCAGGGAATTGCTGAAGTAAGGAACACTGATACAAAGGCAAGGTTCTGCATTGTTGACGGCAAAGAAATCATATTTATGGTTCTTGACGACAATGAAGTTCACCCGACATATGATGTTGGAATCTGGGTCAACACGCCATTCTTCGCAAGCGCTATGGAAGATTTGTTTGAATTGGCTTGGAAGAACATGAAGGTTACAGCAGAAACAAAGAAATAAATTATTTTATTTTTCTTTTTTTATTTAATTTTTATTATTTAGATTAAATATAGTTATACCAATGCAAAACTATAAAAAAGGCCATAATTTACTTTAAACGATGAAACCTCAAGAGTTGCTTGCACTTAAACAAAAGGCAAAAAACCTTAGAAAAGATATTATTGATATTATATACAAGGCGCAATCCGGTCACCCTGGAGGATCATTAAGCGAGATAGATATGCTTGTTGCTCTTTATTTTTATAAGATGAATGTTAATTCTTCGAAACCTCACTGGGAAGACAGGGACAGATTTATTTTAAGCAAAGGCCACGCGAGCCCTGGATTATATGCTGTTCTTGCCGAGAAAGGGTATTTTCCAAAATCAGAGCTTGATGGATTCAGGAAAACTGGTCGTATGCTGCAGGGGCATCCTGAATTAAATACTCCTGGAGTGGATTTTGCCGGCGGCTCGCTTGGGCAGGGTATATGCTTTGCTTTGGGTGTTGCACTTGCATGCAGGTTAGACAAAAGAAAAAATAAAATTTATGCTATGATTGGTGATGGGGAAGCACAAGAAGGATCAGTGTGGGAAGCCACAATGGCTGCTGCATTCCACAAAGCGGACAATTTAATTGTGATATTGGATAAAAATCAGGTCCAGGAAACCGGAAAAACAAAGGAAGTGATGGACTTGGGAAATGTTGCTGCAAAATGGAAATCGTTTGGATGGAATGTTATCGAGATAAACGGGCATGATGTGGCGCAATGCGTTTCTGCACTTGATAAGGCTTCTAAATCAAAAGGAAAGCCGACAATGATTGTTTCAAATACAATAAAAGGCAAAGGAGTTTCATTCATGGAACTGAATCATAAGTTTCACGGCAAAGCTCCGAATGAAGAAGAATACAAGAAAGCGATTTCAGAGATTGAAAAAATTAATGTTAATAAGTTTAAATAAATTGGCGAGCTGGTCGGATGCCAGCGAGCGTAAATATTGTGAGCGTAGCGAACGGAAAAATAAAATTACAAAAACAATAACGAAACTCAATAATAAAAAATAATTTAAAAATAACCTAATAAAAATGGAAACTCAAAAAATAGCAACAAGGGAAGGATACGGAAAAGCGCTGCTTGAGCTTGGAAAGATAAACAAAAACGTTGTTGTTGTAGATGCTGACCTTGGCGATTCAACCAAGGCAGAATTGTTCGGCAAGCAGTTTCCTGACAGATATTTTATGATGGGAATTGCAGAGCAAAACATGGTTGGAGTCTCTGCCGGATTTTCTGTATCGGGTAAGATACCTTATGCAAGCACTTTTGCTGTTTTCAGTGAAAGGGCTTTTGAATTCACGCGCAATATTGTATCAAGAAACAAATTAAATGTTAAACTAGCTGGTTCACATGCCGGCATCACAACAGGCGAAGACGGAAAAAGCGCGCAGGCAATTGAAGATATTGCAGTCTATAGATCATTGCCTAACATGGTTGTTTTACAGCCATGCGATGCTGTTGAAGCGGAGAAAATGGTTTTTGCGCTGGTTGATTATAACGGGCCATCTTATATGAGATTGCAGAGAACAAGCGTTCCTGTGATACATTCTGCTAATTATAAATTTGAAATGGGCAAGGGCGAGGTTTTAAGAGAAGGAAAAGATGCTGTGATATTCGCAACAGGCACGATGGTGCATGAATCCTTAAAAGCAGCTGACATTTTGAAGAATGAAAATGTTTCAGTGTATGTTGTTAACATTCACACAATAAAGCCGTTAGATGAAACTCTTGTTTTGAATCTTGCAAAGAAAACTGGGTTTGTTGTAACAGCAGAAGACCATAGCATTATTGGAGGATTGGGAAGCGCTGTTGCCGAAGTTTTATCTGAAAATTATCCTTGTATGATGAAAAGAATCGGAATGAAAGATAGGTATGGAGAGTCCGGAAATCCTACAGAGCTGTACAAGAAGTACGGGCTTGATGCTGCTTCTATTGCAAAAGAAGTTTTGAAGAGTGTCAGGAAGAAGAGATAGGATTTGAATATTAACGATAATGCGACTTGATCTTTATCTTGCCAAAAACCGGAAATTGGTAAATGATTCTCTTAAAAAGTATCTGCCTGAATGCAGCCCTTATTCAAAAAAAGTCTGCGATGCAGTGCATTACAGCGTTTTTACAGGAGGAAAAAGGATAAGGCCGATTTTGGCAATTGCCGGGGCTGAATCTGTTGGAGGGACTGTAAGAGAAGTTATTCCTCTGGCATGCGCAATTGAATTTATACATGCATATTCCCTGATTCATGATGACCTTCCGTGCATGGATGATGATGACTACAGGAGGGGAAAATTGACATGCCACAAAAAGTTCAATGAAGCAATTGCGGTTTTGGCAGGGGATGCATTATTGACAAGGGCATTTCAGATTTTAATCAATGAGCTAAAACGAAAAAATGCTGCTTATTCGATAAAAATTCTTGCTAACGCTGTTGGCACTGGCGGGCTGATTGGCGGGCAGACTGCAGACATAGAAAACAAAAAAATATCTGCTGGATTGCTTAATTACATACACTCAAACAAAACTTCTGCTTTGATAAAGGCTTCTGTTGTTTCTGGAGCAGTATGGCACGGGGCAAGCAAAGAACAGATTAAAAGATTAACAGGGTATGGCCATAAAATAGGCATGGCTTTCCAGATAATGGACGATATTGATGATTATAATAATGAGAAATCAAAAGTCACTTATCCTAACCTATATGGATTGAAAAAATCCGAAAAAATTGCAAGAAATCTTGTTGCAGAATCCAAAAAAGAACTTGATATGTTTGGCAAAAACGCAGAAGCTCTAAGGATGATAGCAGATTATATTACCAAAAGAAAGAATTGATATTTATCTTATTTTAATCTAAATTTAATAACTAAACCTTTTTATAAGCTCTTGAATAGCTTTATAGTATGGCACAGGCAGAGAAGAAGGATTTCAACGTCAAGGACTTTAAGTCAAGAGAAAGCGCTTATGACAAGAGAGTAAAGGAACTTGAGGATGAGATATCCGGCACCAAGTACAATAAGAAGACCCAGGGCCATATTGGGCTTGTAAAAGCAAAGTTAGCGAAAATAAAGGAAGACCAGCAGAAAAAAGTATCTTCAAAATCCGGAGGGATGGGCTTTAGCGTCAGAAGGTCAGGAGATGCAACGGTCATAATGGTCGGTTTTCCGTCAGTTGGAAAATCAACTCTCCTAAATTCCATAACAAACGCGAATTCTGAAGTTGCAGCTTATGCATTTACAACTTTAACATGCATTCCCGGCCTGATGGAGTACAACCACTCAAAAATACAGGTTTTGGACGTTCCCGGCATTGTGGAAGGCGCTGCAACAGGCAGAGGAAGGGGAAAAGAAGTTTTGGCGTGCGCACAAAGTGCAGATCTTGTTTTAATCATTGTGGATGTTTTCTTTCCTGAGCATCTTGAAGTGGTTCAAAAAGAGATTTATGACACCGGAATAAGATTAAACCAAAAGCCGCCTCAGATAAGGATATCGAAAAAATCAAGGGGAGGGATTGATTTGGGTGCAACTGTGCGATTAACAAAGATGAGCGACGAAACTATCAAGGGAATACTGAAAGAATTCAGGATGGACAACTCAAGCATTGTGCTAAGAGAGGATGTGACAGATGACCAATTAATAGACGCAATTGAAGGCAACAAAAGGTATATTCCAGGGATTACCATCCTAAACAAGATGGATATGGTTGATGAAAAGGAGCTTGAAAGGGTAAAGGCAATTGTAAAGCCGGATATCTGCATATCTGCAGAGAAAAAACTCAACACAGAAGAACTTAAGGATCTTATTTTCAAAAAACTGGAATTCATGAGGGTTTTCTGCAAGGAAGCCGGCAAGAGGGCGGATACGGATGTCCCTGTAATAATGAGGCAGGGCAACACAATGAGGGATATGTGCATGAAGCTGCACAAGGATTTTGTTTCCAGGTTCAAGTTTGCAAGAATATGGGGGAAATCCGCAAAATTCCCGGGAATGATTGTACGAAAGCTTGACCATGTGCTGCTGGATAATGATGTTGTTGAGATACATTTGAGGTAGCAATGTTTATATATTGATAATTTTCAGGTATTTTTATGACAGATGTTTTAGATATGGATACTGTTTTGACTTATGCTAGATTTCTTAAAGGTCTTGAAGAAAAAACAATGCAGGTTTTAAGGATTAAAAACCAGATTGATGAAAAAATGATCCAAATAGTTGATAAGCTGAAAGACGACCTTACAAATGCCAATTTGATTGCCTCTCTGGAAGATTTAAGAAGAAGGGAAGAACGTGTTAAAAACTACATCAAAAATGGATTGTATACTATAGAAGGAGACATCATGCCAAAATTAGAAGCAGCCAAAAAGGAGATTCCTGATATAGAAAAGCTAAAATTTGTCATAAATTTTTTCATGAAAGAGCTGGCCAAAGCCACTTTAAGGCTTAGGAAAGAAAAGCATTTTATTGAAGATCCTTCTGAAAAAAACTTTAAGAAATTTGTTAAAGCTTATCATAAGGAATTAAGCTTGGGCAGCAGGCTGCTGAATGAGATTGCTGGCCTTCGTTTTGAAAGCATCAGTGACAGGGATATAAAGATGGTTGTGTATGCTGGCATCGGCAGCATGGGTCTTAACGGAATTTTGCAGCAATTGGAAAAGGGGCACATAGACCCTCTTAATGGTTTTTTGGCTATGGTAAGTGCTATGGTATTTACAATGGTCAGCCTTTATCTTTTAAATTCAAACAAAAGAGAAGACTATATTGGAAAATTAAAAAGAAGGTATGGGTTTTCTTTTTTCTAGCACAACACACAAGCTTTAAATATAACTTTATGTTTCCTTATTTAATGAAAAGAGTTGAAAATTTTATGGCAGAGGTCGGATTTGCTTTCTACAGGCTGTTTTCATCTTTCAAGTTTTTCTTGATTTTTTTTAAGCATTAAACTGCATTTTCATGCTGTTTTCATTGAATTTAACTAGGGTGACTTTACAAAATGAATGTTGTGCTGACGGGATTTATAGGAACTGGAAAAACCACAATTGCAAGGCTTCTTGCTCAAAAGACAGGCAAGAGCCTGGTTTCAACAGAGGAAGAAATATCCAAAAAGGCTAAGATGAGCCCTGGAAAATTCATAGAAAAGAACGGAATTAACAGATTCTATGACCTTGAGGCTGATGTTGTTGAGATAATATGCGAATTTGATGACTGTATTTTTGACGCTGACTACAGAATTCTTATGAAAAATGAGAATGTAATAAGCTTCAAGAAAACATCTGTAATAATCATGCTGACAGCCGACATAAAAGATGTTCAGGAGAGAATGAAAAAAAAAGCGTCTTCTTGGACTAAAAAAAGCACCAATGAGCTTGAAGCGTCTATTAAAGAATATGAATCCAGATGCGGAAAAATTGCTGACTACATAATAGACAGCTCAAGAATGTCACCTGAAGATGCGTGCGACTTGATTGCGCATTATGTGCAGAATGAATAAGGCGACTTGATATGGACATAAAAAAACTTTCTGAAAGCCTGAATCCGTCTGAAAGAAAAGTCCTCAAGGTTTTGGACAGTTTTCAGTCAATCTCTGAAATAATGAAAGTCACTGGGCTAAAAGATGTAGAAGTTGTAAGATCACTGCAGTGGCTGCAAAACAAGCATGCTGTAAAAATTGAAGAAACGCAGAAAGAGGCCGTTGTTCTTGATGAAAATGGAATAAAGTACGCAAAATACGGATTGCCGGAGAGGATTTTTCTTGAAGCGCTCGACAAGCCGCTTACGCTTGAAGAGCTTGGCAAAAAATCAGGCTTGAGCAGCGAAGAGGTTGCAATTTCTTTAGGAGTTTTAAAGTCAAAAAATGCAGTTGAAATAAAAAAAACTGTGTCAATCGTTGTTTCCATAACAGAGCACGGAAAGCATATGCTGAAAAAAGGATTCCTGGAAGAAAATTTTCTGAAGGGAACATTTCCGAAGGAAGTTTCAGCACTTTCAGAAGAAGAAAAATTTTCTGTTGAAAATCTTAGAAAGAGAAAAAGGATAATAACGGTGCAGGCCTCCAAGGTTTTGACTGCAACATTAACTGAAACAGGGAAAAAACTGCTCAAGGAGAAGCTTGACGAAGAGCTTATTGAGAAAATAACTCCTGCAATGATAAAATCAAAATTATTCATAGGTAAAAAATTCAGGAGATATGATGTAAAAGTCAATGTTCCTTCAATATTCGGGGGAAGGAAGCAGCATTACAAGAGGTTTCTTGATGAAGTCCGTGAAAAATTCGTTGCTCTTGGATTTGAGGAGCTTTCAGGGCCTATTGTAGAAAGCGATTTCTGGGATATGGATGCGCTGTTCATGCCGCAGTTCCATTCTGCAAGAGACATTCATCAGGGATATTACATAAAAGACCCGAAATACGCAAAGGATTTGCCGGAAGACAAGGTAAAAAATGTAAAAGCTGCACATGAAAACGGCTTCGGAACAGGGTCAAAAGGATGGAGATACGATTTTGATGTCAAAAGAACGCACAGGCATATTTTAAGAACGCATGACACTTCAATATCGGCAAGAATGCTGGCATCAAATAATCTTAAGATACCCTGCAAGCATTTCCAGATAGCAAGATGCTTCAGGTATGATGTTGTTGATGCAACTCATTTGCCTGATTTCAACCAGGTTGGCGGGATAATTGCAGAAGAGAACATAAATTTCGGGCACTTAAAATCATTATTGAGGCTTTTTGCAAAAGAATTTGCAGGAACTGAAGAAATAAGAATAAAACCAAGCTACTTTCCATTCACAGAGCCTAGCGCAGAACTGCAGGCAAAGCATCCTGAATTAGGATGGATAGAATTAGCCGGATCTGGCATTTTCAGGCCGGAACTTGTAAAGGCACTTACAGGAAAAGACACTCCAGTCATAGCCTGGGGAGTCGGGCTTGACAGATTAGCGATGTTCAAGCTTGGAATAAAGGACATAAGGCAGCTGTTTTCTCATGACCTTGAATTTTTGAGAAATGCGAGGGTGATATAATGCCGGCAATATTATTTTCATTAAATGATCTGCAGCATCTTGTAGGCAAGAAGCTGGATATTGAGGAACTAAAGCAACTTGCGCATTATGCAAAAGCAGATATTGAACATTATGATGAAGAAGCTGATGAAATTAAGATAGAATTTGGAGATACAAATCTGCCATATTTATGGTCTGTCGAGGGGTTTGCAAGATTTTTAAAGGGAATTCTTGGAATATCAAAGGGAATTCCAAAAATAAAAATTGAAAAGGGGCCGTATAAGGTTATTGTTGACAAAAACGTGATGGAATGCAGGCCGTATATATCCTGCTTTGCCGCAAAGGGCAGCAAAATAAATGACTATCTTTTGAAGCAACTGGTTCAGCTGCAGGAGAAATTCTGCGAAGGCTATGGGAGAAGAAGGCAGAAAGTTTCTATTGGATTGTATTCTTATGACAAGATAACTTTTCCGGTGAATTACAAATGTGTCTCGCCAAAAACAGAATTTATTCCGCTTGAATTCAAGTCAAAGATGAATCTTAAGGAGATTCTTACGGAACATCCAAAAGGGAAAGAATATGCCTATGTCCTTAACAAGCTTGAAGAATATCCTGTCCTCATAGACGATAAAAATGAGATATTAAGCTTTGTCCCTATAATAAATTCAAATTTCACCGGCAAGCTTGAGATTGGAGATGAAAATCTTTTTTTTGAAGCCACGGGAACTGATGAAGAATCCGTAAACCTTGCTGCAAATATTTTTGCATATTCACTTCATGAGCGCGGGTTTAGTATTTATTCTGCAGAGATAAAATATCCTGACAGAAAAATTGTTTCCCCTGCGCTAGAATGCGACGAGATAAAAATAAAAAATGGAGATATAAATAATATTTTCGGGATGGAGATAAAAGAAAAAGAAGTAAAGCATCTGCTTGAAAAAGCGTCTTATGAATTTGAAAACTGGAACGTAAAAATACCTTCTTACAGAAAAGACATTCTTCACGCACGAGATGTTATTGAAGATATAGGGATAATGTACGGATTTGACAAAATAGAAGACAAGCCCCTTGAAACATTTACTGTCGGAAAATCACTTGCAATAAATGAGTTTATCGTAAAGATAAGAGAAATTCTTGCAGGAATCGGATGTCAGGAAATATTGAGCCCTATGCTTACAAACAAGGAATTTCTTTACAAGAAAATGAACATTTCTGATTTTGGAACAATAGAAATAGAGGAATACATGTCAGAAACTTATTCTGTTATCAGAAGCTGGGTGCTGCCAAATATGATGGAAGTATTGTCAAAGAACAAGCATGTTGAATACCCGCAAAGAGTTTTTGAAGAAGGAATTGTAAACAGAAAAAAGAATGATACAATTGAAGAAAATTATTCTGCCGCAGTTGCTGTTTCGCATGAAGACGCAAATTACACTAATGTAAGGCAGGCGCTTGATTACATTGGAAGATTAATTGGAATAGAGTTTGACTATGCAGAAGAATCACATATGTCTTTTATTGAAGGAAGGTGCGCGATTGCAAAGGCAAGAGGAAGGAATATTGCAATTCTTGGAGAAATAAATCCCGCTGTGCTTGAAAACTGGAATCTCGAGATGCCTGTTGCTGCGATGGAAATCAATTTAACAGAATTGTTTGATGTTGTGAACAGCAAACATAATGGAAAAGCTGCAAAATAAAACACTGCTCAATAAAATAAAATTCATTAACTAAGAAATTTAATTAAAAAAATAAAAAAGAAATTAAAATAATAAGATAATAAAGCAAGAAAAGATTTTATTCTTTCTTAACAGATTTTTTTGCAGCAGGCTTCTTCTCCTTTGGCTTTTCTTCCTTTGCTGCTTCCTTGTGCTCGTGAGCGTGGTCATGCCCTTCATGTTTATGGTCGTGCGGGTGATCATGCGCATGCTCCATTTTCGGCTCGGCTGCTGCTGCTTTTGCTTCAAGGCTTGCTTCTGCCTTTTTCTTTGGCTTAAAGACATTTCTTAGTTTTTTCTTCTCTTCCTTCTGAACCTTCAATTGGTCAGGGGTCTTTCTTTTTTTCTTTGGCTTTTCTGTTTTTGGCTTTGGTTTTGTCTGCAAAACTTCTATTCCTACTTCCTTCAATGCCTTTGCGACTTCAGAATGGGATGCGTTCTTTGCTATCTTGACTGATTGATTGATAGGCTCAAGGTGCATTATGTTGCACTTTCTCCTTCTTGTCTCTCCGTCAAGCAATACGAACTTGTGATCCAGAATGTCAACTATTACTGCTTTCTTTCCTGCGTCTCTTCCTGCTGTCTTAACAACCAATCTTCCTATTTCCAATGCCATTTTTATCCTCCAGTCACTTTTGATGAAAAGGTAAGAAAAAGCTATTGCCTTTCAAACCACTTCATTCGGGATGATGTCACCATTCATCCAAGTGATTTCAATTTATTTTTTTGATAATAGTGATTAATGAATATGTTTATGGTATTACACTGTCAACTATTTTCTTTCTCATGCATCTGCTGCATAGTACGCCGCCAAAAGGCCTTTGAGGGCGCTTTTTGGTCTTTGCAAGGTTCTTCATCTTATATGGCAAGACTCTTGGAACTGCCTTTAATACATCACCGCAACCTGAGCAGATTGCTGCTTTAGGCTTCTTTTTACTAAAATGTATGACTGTTCTTCCGCCTGGAAGTCTCCTTGACACTTTCCTTAGGCTTGTTGACCTTAATCTTGGTGCTGGCATAGATATTGGAATAAGTTCTTGATTTATAAAGGTTATTACTGCACTAGTTGGATTATAAAGTTAGATTCTGTTAAGTTTTACCATCGTTCGCATGTAATGTGGGTTTATATTGCAAAAATTCCCACTGGAACGCTAAAAAATCATAGATTTTTGGCGCACCAAAAACGCAATGCGTTTTTTAGTGCTTCCTTTTTGCTGAATGTTTAATTAAAAGATGCTCACATCTTGATGGCAAAACTTATATTATCAACAACTCCCCTTTATATCATAATCTTTAAATATACCCGTACTAAGTTGAACTCTGTAATGTTAAGTGAAAAAAGAGGAGTTTCTCCATTAATAGCTACCATTCTTTTGATAGCTTTTGCAGTAGCCTTAGGCTCTGTAGTCATGAATTGGGGATTGAATCTGCAGATTGGGCAGCCAAATGATCCCTGCAGAGAAACAGAGATAAAAATAAGGGAAATAGACAGCGGACAAGTCTGCTACGGCGGGTTTGGATCGAGCAGCTACATAAATTTTATACTTGACAATTCCGGCTCTTCTGATGTAACAGGGCTTGCAATATGGATTGTTGGCGACAGGGGAACAAGCCTTGTGGAGCTTGACGGGATCAGCATAAAAACAGGCTCGCTGTATGAAAGGCGCGACAGGGACATAAAATACGATCTTGGAACTTATGGCAACATAAAAGAGGTCCAGTTTATACCAAAAATAGCCGGATCAAGCATATGCCCAAAGAAAGCAATAAAAGGAACAAAAATAAGAATATGCTCTCAGTGAAATTAGAATAAAAATCAGTAAACTTTCAAAACCTTTCTTAGAATCATTGTGAATATTATTGACGACCAGATGTAAACTCCAAGCCATCCGAACCAGTCCTTGTACCCTATTGGAAGTATTGTTCTTTTCGTGTATGACAGCTGGATTGTTTTTATTGCACCGTCTGTCTTCTTTGTTTGCGGGAGATATTTTCCGCTGTCGGTTATCAGAACATCTCTCTGCTGTTTTTCCTCGTTATAAATCACATCTACTGTATGCGTGCCTTCACTTCCCTTGAGTTTCCAGGATACAATTGAATTTTCTATTTTCTGCGTCTTGTTGCCGGATACAATAAGTTCTTTTGGAACTTCTATCATAACATTTCCTGCTGCATTTTTATCCAGCATTGCTGTCAAAGTAAATTCCTGATTTGGATGGATGCTATCGAATGCAAAAACGTGGCTCATCCAGCCGAATATTATGAATATCGGGATTATTGTAATAAGTGTTGGTTTAAAGGAATGACTCATGTATTTCATGTTGGATTCCATTGCCTTTTTCTGGACTTCCATTGCCCTTGCAGGATTGCTTCTTAATTCCTTTATCTGCTTCTGGTAGTCTTTCATCTCTTCCTTGAGCTTTTTCATGAGCTCCTGGTTTGTCATGTATTTTGTGACAATAATGATTAGCACAGAAACAAAAAGCGAGATTAAAGTCACTGCCAATGCAGGATTTAATTTTAGAATGGGAGCAAATACTATGTTAAGAAAATCGTAATAAGCCATACTTTTACCCACCCATAAATTTACGCATCATGGGGTTCATATCCATCATGTGCTGCTTTGCAATGTCCTCATAAAGCCTGTAGACTATCATTACTGTAAGCAATATTCCTGTTCCGCTTCCCAATGCGCCTGTAAGATCTGCAAATGACGCAAGGAATCCGACTGTTATGGCGCCCATTATTGTCAACGGCCATATGTACCTGTTCAATAATCTTTCAAGAACTCTTTCATCTTTTCTAAATCCAGGAATTTGAAGCCCTGATGATATCATCTGCCTTGCCTGTGATTTTGCATCCATGCCTGCTGTCTGGACCCAGAAGAGGCTGAACATTACGCTCCCCAAAATGAAGAATAAGACATATACGAGAGCCTGAAGGTATGCTGTTGCCCCGATAAAAATAGTGTGCTGCTGGATGATATTTGTAATGACTGGGGTGCCCTGAAGCCAATAAACCAATCCTGAAACCGGCTGGCCTGATGATGCTGAAAAAGTTCCCAGCCATGCATGGCCTGTATTCTGCAATAATCTTCCCCAAAGCTGGAAATTTGCAATGAGCGCTGCAACAAGTATGACCGGAATATTGGATGTATAAACAAAAGACAACGGCCATCTTATTCCATGGCCTCTGACCATTCCGAATGACAATGGTATCTCAACCTTCATAGATTGTGCATAGACTGCTATTGCAAAAACAAGAACTGTAAAGAAGATTGCAGACAGCATTATCATTGCAGTTGTTACGTCGCCTGCAATAAGGCTCTGGAAGAAAGCAGGCACTGCGCCTGATGAGTATGTTGCCCCCTCAACGCCGCCAGGGCCTGGAAGCCAGTTAAATGCCCTTATGAAAATGCTCTTGCTGACGCCTGCGGCTATAAACAGCGAAATGCCGGAGCCGAAGCCCCACTTGCTTGTGACTTCATCCAAAAACATAATCAAAAGACCGCCGAGGAAAAGCTGGAATATCAAAAGAAGCTGAAGCTGAAAATAAAACGAAGTTCCAAGATATTGCTCTGCCGGAGCCAATCCTCCCATGAATACGTAGATTGCGCTCTCAAAAACTATGAAGAACAAAGAAAGGAATTTTTGCGTTCCCTGAAATGATCTTTTTCCGTCAGGTGTTTGAAGGTCAAATTTTATGATGCCGGATCCGTTAAGAAGCTGAAGCACGATTGATGATGTAACAATAGGGCCTATTCCTAATGAAATAATTGATCCAAACTCTGCTCCAAGTATGATAGACAGTGTTTCGAATCTTTGGAGCGCATTTATGCCAAGGCCGAACAAAGGCAACAGACCAAGAGTGAAGAATATAATAAGCGTTACAAGGGTCCACTTCAGCTTTTCCCTGAATGAAAGAGTCTTTTGTGTTGGCCCTTCAACTTCGGGAAGATTTGAGATTATTGTTTGCCAGAGCGACATTTTGATAAAAAAGAATTGATATTTTTTAAATCTATTGGAAAATTACAATATTACTTTGCTATTGTAACTTCGCCGCCTGCTTTGCTCACTTTTTCTATTGCGGATTTTGATGCATAAGGTGTGTTTATCTTGAATTTCATTGAAACTCTGCCTGATGCGAGCAGTTTATTGTAACCAAGGCTTTTAAGGTCAACAACATAAAAACCATTCTCATTTTTTATTGACTTTGCTTCAAGGTATTTGTTGATATGAATTTCAATGTATCCGATGTTTACAGAGTTTATGTCGGGTGTTCTTGACTTGCTTATGAAGCCGTGCTTTCCAAAGTAATTCGCGTCTGCCCATACGCTTGGCTTCTTTGAATCAGCCCTTTTTCCGGAGCCTGCCATTCCTGCGCCGCCCTGATGGCCTTTTCCCCTGTGCTTCTTCTTTGAGCCCCATCCGTGCGTCGAGTGGCCTCGCTGCCTTACGTTCTTGCTTCTTTTGTTGATTGTCATTTTACAGCATCCTCTTGATTAATTTGTTTACTTCGGCTCCCCTGTATCCAATGGCGCCGCCGTTTGTGTATGTATGCTTGATTCCTTTTTTCTCAAATCCGCCTTTTGGCGGGCTTAATCTGAAAAATTTCTTTATCTTTTTTCCGTTGATTGTGACAAAATCGTTGCTTGGGATAAGCCCTTTTGCATCCTGCTCATCTCCCTTGAATTCTTCTCCTTTCTTTTGGACAAGCAGATTATAAGTTTCCTCGTCAATTTCTCCCCAGGTTATGTAGTCTTTTGCTTTTCTTATCATACCCTCATAAGTTGGGTTGTTTGGGAAAACGTAGCAGTAGTTTTTTCTGTAAAGCCTTAATTGTGTAAGTGTTTTTGCTATGTCAGAATGTATCTGTGTTATTCCCCTTACTCTTATTGCTGCCAATCTTGTTGTGTTTGGCTCAATCTGTTTTTTTTGTTCTCTTACCATTTTACATCCTTGCCTTTATTGCGCCTTCTATAATCTTTAGTTCGGCTGCTTTTTTATCATCGAGCTTGAATTCTGTCAGCTTCTGCAGTGCCTGAAAGCATGCGAAAAGCACGTTTAGCTTGCTTCTTGTCTGGCCTTCTGCTTTTGACCATACATCCTTTATGCCTGCAAGCTTCAGTATTTTCTGGCATTCCTTTTCTGCTTTTAATCCTGTTCCTTTAGGAGCAGGAAGCAAAAAGATTTCACATGACCCTACTTTGCCTGTTACTTTGAAAGGCACTGTATGCGGGTCGCCGCATCCGCAGCCCCAGTCTCCGCATCCTCTCTTGATTTTTATGATATTCATCTTTGCCTGCCTTATTGCTTTTTCCCTTGCAGGAACTGTTTCCTTTGATTTTCCGTAACCTATTCCGACATATCCGTCGCTGTTTCCGACAACTGCAAAGGTTGAGAATTTAGGCTTATTCCCTTCCTGAGTTTTCTTCTGCGTCTGCTTAAAAATTCTTTTTGAACCGCCGCCGAATTTACCCTTTGACTGGCCGACCATCAGCAAATCTGTTGATAGGTTTGGAAGAAGTGCATCGACAATTTCAGGCTCAAGTATCTTAATTCTTTTATCCAGTACGTAGTCTATGCTCTTTATCTCGCCGCTCTTTACCTTTATTCCCAAAGACGTCTTTGGCTTCCATGTATCTTTTTCAAAAGCGTCTTTCTTTTTTATTTCATCAACTATTTCTTCTTCAAGCTCCTTGACTTCGCCCATTTCTGTTGCAAGCCCTTCTTTTGGAACTTCTATGATTGGCTCTTCTTCTGTTGCTGCAGCTACTGCTGCTTCCTGTTTTTCAGCTGCTTCGTTTAAAACTGCTGCTTCTGCGTTTTCTTCCTTTTTCTTTTTAGTCATTTGATTTTTACCTTTATTTCGTTGAAATGCGAAACCAGATTTTCCGGCTGCAGTCCTTTTTTTAGATATACTGAAAAGTATTTTTCGTATTTTGCCTTGTCTGCTTTCATTGCTGATGCAAACTTTGCAATATGATCTCCTGATAGCCTGTCTTTTGAAGGCAAAATCTCTTTGTCGGCAGGTATTGAAAGACCTGAATCGAGTGCGCCTGCAAGAGTTGCATAGATTCTTGATCCCTTGACAGAATTGTTAAACCCTATGTCAAGGATTGCTTCCTTTATTCCCTTTGCCTGCGCCTGCTTGCCTGCCATAAATCCAACAAGGTATGCGCTTGGTATGTTTCCGTTGTCTGCTTTCCATCCAAGCTTTGCCAATGCTTTTGAATTAACTGTCAGCAAAATTTTATCGCCTTTTGGGCTGTACTCTATCAATGAAACGTGAAGGTTGCTAAGTGATTTTCTGACTACGAACCTTGGCCTGTCTGAAAGAAGCGTCTTTATTCTTTTCTTGTAATGCGTCCTTCCCTGCCTTTTTCTCCTGTAAGGGATGTTCTTTATTGAGTCTTTCATTTTTTAATCAATCCCCTTTCCTGAATATAAAGCTTCAAGTGGCCGATGCTTCTGAAAAATCCGCCCTTGCTTTTCATATAAAGCTCGTGATAAACTGTTGTTGAAATCATTGATTTGTCCCTTAAATTCTTGATGTGTCCCCTTTGAAGCCTTATTTTGTTCATCCATGCTCTTTTTGACGGGGTTCGTGCTGTCTTTTTTCCTTTTCTTGAACCAACACCTTTTCTTTTTCCCTTGCTCTTCTGCTTTGCATTGATTCTTGCCCAGTATTTTGATGTGTTAAGCAGCCTTCTTGTTGAAATTGCTCCGCTGTTGATAAGTATCCTTATGTCTGTCTTGGTTATTGCTTCCTTTATTTCGGTAAGCTTTTCCGGATCAAACTGTATCCTGTTGATTCCGCATTTCAATATTCCCGCTGCCAGTCTTCTTTGAACCCTTAACATTTTATTCCTTCTTTGTCAAAACCCTTTTCTTTTCTTCTTTTTCGAGCTTTTTCTTTTCCTCTGCTGTGTCTGCTGATTGTGATTCTGTTTTCGGCTCTTCTTTCTTTGTCTCTTCTGCCTTTGCCTCTGTTTTTTCTTCAGCTTTTTTTGATTTTGATTCTTTTTTTGCGTCTCTCTTCGATGATCTTTGTTTTCTTGAAGCTACATTCTCCTCTATCTTCTTTATCTTGTCATCTGAATTGAAGTTAAGGACTGTTAATCCAAGCTCCTTTGCCTTTTTTAATATTTCAAGCTTCCTTCTCATTCCTAAATTGCCTGAAACTATTATTCCTTCTGACACTTTGTTGATTTTCCCAAGCTCTTTTTCTGTTGCAACGTGAACCATCTTCATTCCTGAATGATGCAGTCCTTTTACTGCAACAGGCGACTTGTATCCTGGTGACGGCATTTTTCTTCTGCCTTTGAAAGCGTGCCTTATTTTTGAATGGACTCCTTTAGGTTTTCTCCACTTGTCCTGATTCTGGATTCTCATTCTTCTGTGATCGTCCTGCCTAATAAAGTGCGGCTTTCTTTCTTTCATCTCTTTTCTTATTTGAAGTAATTCCTTGCTCATTTTTGCTCCTCGCCGTCTTTGTTGATTATGTAAATTCCGTCCTGAAATACTCTTGTGTCAAAACCAGGCCTTCTTGTAAGCTGCTCAATGTCTGCGCTTATCTGTCCTGCAATCTCCTTGTCTGGGCTTGTTATGTTAATGTGATCCCCATCTAATTTAACTTCTGCGCCTGCTTTGATTATCATTGATCTTGGAACTTTTTCTCCAAGAAAGTTTTTGACAACAAACTTGTTGCCTGATATTGATACGTTCATTGGAAAGTGGCCAGAGCATATTTTCAGCACATATACGTGCGCGTTCTGGCTTCCCCTTACCATGTTTTTTACGTGCGCAACCAAAGATCCTATCATCTTCTTTGACCTTTTTGTTGTTTTATTTGCTTCGAATGTTATCTTGTTTGATTCGTGCTTGATTACGACATGGTGGAATTTCATCTCCCTTTTTACTTCTCCTTTAGGCCCTTTTACTGTGATTGTTTTTCCTGTTACTGACATTGTGACTCCTGACGGCATCTCAACATGCTTAATCAGCTTCTCTTTCCTCAAATCCCTGGTTTGTCGCATGTTCATTTTAGTTAGTAGCAATATGCCAGCAATTTTCCGCCTATTTTCTTTGCCTTTGCATCATAATGGGTTGTGATTCCTTTTGGAGTTGAAACAAATATTATTCCAAGGTCCTTTGCCGGCAAGTATCTTCTTTCGAATTTTTCAAACTCTTCTTTCTTGACGCTGTATCTTGGCTTGATGACTCCGCATTTGTTGATGCTTCCTGTAAGTGTGATGTTGATATAATTCCCTCTGCTGTCAACGGTTTCTTTGAAATCACCGATGTATCCGTTGTCCTTCATTACCTGAAGGATTTCCTTGATTACCTTTGAAACCGGCTTTATCATGCACTCTGATTTGCCTATTGCTTCGTTGTTTACAATCAGTGACATGACATTTGCTAATGGATCGTTGAGCATTTTTCCTCCTTAGTTGAATTTCTTGAATCCTATGCTTACTGCAACTTCCCTAAAGCAGCTTCTGCAAAGCATAAGTCCATATTTTTTTATCATTCCGCCAGGTCGTCCGCAGCGCCGGCATTTTTTTGTTGATCGTCCGAATTTTCTTGGTTTTGGGGAGTTGTGTTTTATGTATTTCTGCATCTTTGCAGGCTTTGACCTTAATTGCTTGAACACCTTCCTGTAATCACTGTATGTCATTATTGCTCCTCCATATTGATCTTGTAGTTGCTAGACATGAACTTGATTGCATCTTCTTTTGTTATCCTGTGTTTCATTGGTATCTTTCTTGTCAAAAGTTTTCTTTTCTTTATCCTGAATCCCGGCCTTTCAAGGGTTATGCAAACCTGCAGCCCCATTATTCCTATTTTTGGATCGTATTTTACGCCTGGTATTTCGATGTATTCTGGAATTCCAAATGCGATGTTTCCGTTCTCGTCAAACTGCCTGTTTGTAAGCTTGTTGTCCACAGCTTCAAGCAGTCTTGGAAGCATTTGCGTTGCTCTTGTTTTTCTTAATGTAAGCTTGCATCCTATTGCCAGTCCCGGCCTTAGGCCCCATTCCTGGATTCTTTTCTTTGTGATTGTCTTGACAGGAGTTGCGCTTCCTATATATTTCAAAAGCACAAGCCCTTTTTCCAGCCTTGACTGGTCTTTGCCTGCACCTATGTTTAAGGTAACTTTCTCTATCCTTATGTTTCTCATCTGGCTCATTTTTTATCGAGTGCTATTAACGGCTTGTCTTCTCCTATCACGAATGCATATTCTTTCAAAGTCTCAACAAGCTCTCCGTTATGGTCTTTGTATATGATTTTGTTTCCTGCTATGTCTTCTATCTTTCCTGTTTCTCCGACGTGCTTCCCGCTTGTCAGGAAAATCGTTGCTTTCTTCTGAAGCTTTAGGTGCTTGCTTATCTTCTGGTCAGGCAATGAAAGCATAACAGAATCTCCTACCTTGTAGTCGTTCTTTTCTGCAAGCTTGTTTTTTCCGTCGTAAAAGTTAAGCTGAACTTTTCCTTTCACCATTGCCTTGCCGATTATCTTGGCAGGCTTCATTGATGATTCTTCTTTTGAAGTTTCGATTGTGTCAATTTTTCCTTTTTTGTTAAGTATAAGTCTGAAGTGCTTTCCGTTTGAAAACTCAACTGTGTCAAAAATCCCGACCGGGAATCTGAAATCTTTTCTTACTGTTCCGTCAACCTTTACGCTGTTTGCATTCAGTATTTTTTTTACCTCTCTTGTTGTTGCAGCGTAATTGAAAACTTCCTTTACTAGTGTGCCAAGAGCAAGGCTTATGTCTGAACTGTGTGGCCCTGGAGCTGGCTTTGTTACGAACTTGTTTTTTTTCCTGTTTATGTGCCATGTCTTTGGCGTTGCCATTCTTTTCAAGTGTGATACCATTTTATTTTCTCTCCAAGATTTTTTGTCTTTGCTTATCGTCCATGTTTAACTCTGTTATCATCAAATTTGACGGATTCAGCGCGATTTTCTTTTTTGATCCGTCTCTTTTTGTTATTTCAACGCCTGCAACAAATATTTTCTGGTCTTTCAGTCTTACGGATTCTACTTTTCCCTCTGTTTTTCTGAATGACCCTATCATGATTTTTACCTTGTCCCCTTTTCTTATTGAGATGCTTCTTTTCTTGTACTTTAATTTGAGATCTTTTGATAAATGAGCATGCGTTAATTTCTGCTTTACGTGAAGCGGAGCCTTTGCCCTGTACTTCCTCTGTTTCCTTATTTTACTGCTTGACTTCCATGACGGTACGTATGCTTTCATTTTAGACCACAATGCTCGCTATTTTTGATATTCCAGGCCATCTCTCACATGCTTCTTTTGCGATAGCTCCCTTGAAGATTGTTCCTTTTGGATTTCCTTTGTCATCTTTTACTACAACTGCTGCGTTGTCTTCAAATTTTATTCTCATTCCGTCTGATCTTCTGAATTCTTTTTTTTGCCTGACAATTACTGCATAAACAACTGTCTTTCTCATATCCGGACGGCCTCTGACAACAGATGCCTGCACCAAATCGCCGACACCTGCGCTTGCTATCCTTCCCTTTACTGTTTTTAATCCAACTACTGTGAATATCTTCAGGATTTTTGCTCCTGAATTATCGCAAGTGTCGACTTTGCAGTAAACCGGAAGTGCTCTTGTAACGCGTGATTTTAATGCCTGCATTTTATTTCTTCTCCTCTTCTGCTGCTGCTGGTGCCAGTGTTTTTTCCTTTACAGGAACTTTTGAAGATTCCCTTGCGCTCATCTTTTCAATGAATCCTTTCTCTGCGCCAAGCTTCTGTATGATTGTAAAGTTTTTTGTCTTGCTCAAAGGCCTGCATTCTGCAATTAATACAACATCCCCTTCCTTTGCGCCGATGCATTCTGGGCTGTGAACTTTCAATCTTGTCCTTCTTTTCTCGTATCTCTCGTACTTTTTTATGAAATATAAACGCTCAAATTCTATTGTTGCTGTCTTGCTCATCTTTGATGATAGGACTGTGCCTGTAAACTGGCGCCCCCTGACGTTCAATGTGCCGTGGAACGGGCAGTTGATGTCCGTGCATGTTTGTTTTGGTGCAGGTACATTGATTCCGATGTTTTTTTGTTTTGTTTTTGCCATTTTAGTTTTTTATTTGAACTCTATGCTTGATGGGCTAAACCCATATTCAATCAATATTTTTTTTGTCCTTTGCTTGTGCTCTCCCTGCAGCTCTACTTTGCCTTTTTTTGCTGTTCCGCCGCATGCGAGCGATGATTTCAATCTTTTTGCGAGATCTTTGAGGTCAATTTCCTTTTCATCGATTCCCTCGACGATTGTGTAATTTTTGTTGAATTTTTTCCTCTCGATATAAACCAAAATCTTCTGGCTTTCTTTGGCTATTGTTTCACAAACACATAGCTCTTTCACCAAACCGCAAATCTGGCATATTTCGCTCATTCCTTTTTGCTTCCTCCTTCGAGTTGTGCATTAAATTCTTTCATTTCTTTTTCTTTTCTGATTGTGTGTATCTGTGCAATTATTTTCTTGATTTCCTTTACTCTTGAAGGATTCTTCGGGATTGTGCCTATGGCTATCTGCGAATTTACTTTCATTAAATCCTTTTTCAGATCGAGAAGCTTTGCTTCAACGGCCTGATCATTCAGCGTCCTTAGTTCCTTTATCTTCATCTTTCTTCTTTCTCTTTCTAGGCTTCTTTGCCTCTTTTACTTCTTTTTTTGCTTCTTCTTTCTTTTCTTCTGTCTTTAATTGTGATTCTGCCTTTGCTTTTTCATTTTCCAAAACAGATTCTTCTGTTCTCATTTCGATTGCGTCAGGAAGCTGGATATCAGGCGGCATTATGCTGACTTTTACTCCGACAACTCCTGTTTTTAGCTGCGCCTGCATGTCTGCTTTTCCAACCTTTAATGCGATGTCGCCGCATTTCTTCAGGTATCCCTGGTAAAATCTCCATGTTTTCGCGCGCGAGCTTGGTATTTTTCCGCTTATTGTGATTTCTATTCCGAGTGCTCCTGCCCTCAATACTTCTGTCATTATCTTGTGCGCAATTGCCTTAAATTTCTGGGCTCCAAATTTTTCAAGCGCATCAACTATTTTTTCTGTTATGATATGTGCATCCAGGCTTGGATTTTCAACTTCACTTATTTCTATCTGAGGATTTTCAAGGTCAAATTTCTTTTTTAACGTCTTTGTCAGTTGTTTTATGTTCTGCCCTTTTCTTCCTACAATCAGTCCAGGCCTTGAAGCTGAGATTACTATCTTTTCTCCAAGAGGAGTCTTGACCATCCTTGTATGCGAGTGTCCTACGTTTTCCAAACTCTGAGTTATGTACTCTTCAATCTGGAATTCCTTTATTTTTTGAGCAACGAATTTTCTTTCAATCATTTCTTTTTTTCCTCTTTCTTTTCCTTTGTTTCTTCAAGCACGATTTCGATGTTTGTTCTTTTCATTACTCTTCTTGATTTTCTTCCGAAATGCATTGAACGTCCGCCTTTGTTTGAAGTTGCGTGAACTACAACCAAGTTGGATGTATTCAATCCCTTGAACTGTGCGTTTGCCTCTGCTGCTTCTACAATCTGCAGTATGAATTTTGATGCCTTGGCAGGATATCTTCCAGGGCCTATCCCCGGCTTGTGACCAAGATCCCAGTTGTATCTGTTGAAAGGTATTGCGACTTTTTCTGCCATTGCGCCTTCAAGTATTTTCTTTACAGCTGCAATTTTCCTGTTTTTTATGTGGGCGCATATTTCGACGCTCTGCTTGAATGATATCGGAAGCAAAGCTCCGTAAGCTCTTGACATATTTTCAGGTTTGTAATCCTTGAAGCTGTATGACGTCATTTTTATTTCACCGACAAGCTTGCTGATGACCTTGTAGCTCCGATACCGGGCGCGCTGTGGCCAACTTTCTTTCTTGTCATTGCAAATTCTCCTAAAGTGTGGCCTATCATTTCTTCCAGTATCATAACTGGCAAAAATTCTTTTCCCTGGTGAACTTTGATTGTCATGCCGACCATTTCAGGAAGGATTATCATATCCCTGCAGTGGGTTTCTATGTTCTTTTCATTGGCTTTTACTTTTTTCAAAAATATTTTCTGCTGCTCTGTAAATCCTCTTTTCAAAGTTCTTCTCTGTCTTGAAGTCAGCAATTGCGCTACTTCGTTGATTGAAAGCTTCTTCAGCTCTTCCATTGTCTTTCCCTTGAATGTAAATTCTTTTTTTGCCATAACGGTTTCGTCCGTTAACACCGACTTCAAGTGCAATCTTTGATTGCACGGATCAATGCTAACTTTTTATTTTCTTTGTTTACCTTTTCTTCCTTCCTGTTCTCTTAGGAGCTATTTTTCCTACTTTCCTTCCAGGAGGCGAGTTTCTTGCTGATTGTGTAGGGATTCCTTTTGCGTGTGATGAACGCCCTCCGAATGGATGTGATAATGCGTTCATTGATGTTCCTGACACTTTAGGCCATAATTTGTTCTTTGCCAACATCTTGAAATAATGAGTTCCTGCTTTTAGGTATGGTTTTTCTGTTCTTCCGGAGCCTGCTACGATTCCAATAACTGCTTTGCAGTCTGGCCTGAACAATTTTCTTTTGTGCGACGGCAATTCTATTAAAATTCCATCTTCATTCTTTGTGACTATCTTTGCAGACCCTCCGCCGGATCTTACAAATTTTCCACCGTCTCCGGGGCTTGATTCTATGTTATAAATTGAAGTTCCTTCCGGGATGTTTTTTAATGGTAAAATGTTTCCTGATTTTAATTCTGGGTTTTGACCCATCTCTATTTTGTCACCAACTCTTATTCCTTCCGGAGCTTGCAATAATCCTGACTGGCCTGTTTCATATTTTAATGACATTAAAGGAGCGTTGTGGCCCGGGCTTGTGATTAAGTCCAAGACTTCTGCCTTCATGGTCTTTCCTTCTGTTTCTCTGAAATGAGAAGCTCTTCCTGCATACTTGAAGCTAGGCGCGGTCCATCTAGGCCCACCCTTTCCCCTCTTCTGCTGAATTAAGTTCTTTCCCATTAACGGTTTCGCCCCTTAACGACGACTTCAAGTGCAATCCCGGATTGCACGGAAAAAATATCGCCTGTTATCATTATATTAGCCCCATTTGTGTTGCTATGTCAATTGCAGGGTTTGATGCTGCGAATTTTATGTAAGCTCTTTTTTGTCCGCTTGATGTAATAAAGCTGTTTACACTTTTTACTTTGACCTTGAACATTTCTTCTATTGCCTGCTTTATTTCTGTTTTTGTTGACTTTCTGTCAACAACAAAAACTAATTTATTTTCTGATTCCATCAATCTTATTGACTTCTCTGTTGAGAGGGGATATTTGACTATATGATACGGGTCGATTTTCACATTTGCCTTTATCGGATGCACTCTTTGTATCATTTTAGGTGAATGATTTTTCTTTTTTCATGTATTCGATTGCGTCTTTTGTCCACAAAGTCAATCTTCCTGCTTTTCCGCCAGGTGCCAATAGCTCTGCGTTGATGTCTTTAACCCTAACAATATCTATTCCTGGAATGTTTGAAAGTGATTTCATCAAATTGTCTGTGTTTACAGCGACTACAAGGATTCCTTTCTTTTTCTTGTATTTTCTGTCTCTTGCCTTTCCTTTTCCTACTCTGACTTTCTTTTCGCTTGAACGCTCTAATTCTTCTGTGAATCCTAATTTCTGCAGAATTTCTTCTGCTTCTGCTGTCTTTGTTACTGATTCAAATTTTGAATCGATTATGAACGGAAAGTTATTTGGAACGTTGTGTCCTCTGTTCGTCACAACCTCTTTTAACATTGTTGCTGAAATTGCGCTTCTGATTGCTTTTCTTCTTTCTTTTTCGTTAATCTTCTTTCCCCAGATCTTTGAAGTTTTTGGAGGATGAGCTCTTCTTCCGCCCACAGTTCCAGGTGCAAATGCGCCGACCCAGTTAAGCCTTGTTCCTCTTCTGGTCATTATTTTTCTTGGAACTCTTGAAATTCCTATTCCGTATGATCCTCTGTAGTTCTTTCTTCTTCTGGATAATTTTGCAGACGATCTTTTTCCTGCAGTATCATGAGCTGCGTAAGGCTGCCTTTTATGTGATTGGATTGCAAGAACTGCCCTTAAGATTATTTCATCCCTTACTTCTTCATTAAATTGTGATGGTAATTCTATATCGCCGACTTTTACATTTGCTGTGTCTAGTATTGAAACTTTCATTTTATCGGCCCTGCTTTGATTCGAGGCTTGTGTATGCAATTGTCGGTGCATCGAGTGATATCTTTTTCTGCCTCATTGGATCTGTTAAAGTGATTAATCTGTTGTCTGCGCCTGCGATTGAGCCTTTGACAAGAATATACTGTGATTTTACAAGACCATATCCGATGAATCCGCCCTTGACGTTTATTTCTTCAGGCTTTGTTCCTATTTTTACAAGCCATTTGTTGTATTCTGTTCTTAAGTGGTTGCCCATTTTTCCTGCATGAGCTGTTCTCCACATTATGTGGCCCTGCCCTCTCCATGCTCCCAATGATCCTGGATTTCTTCTGGATTTTTCGGATTTGTGATGCCTTAAAGTGACTCCAAATCTTCGCATTGCTCCCTGGAATCCTTTTCCTCTTGTGACTGCGTGAATGTCTGTTAACTGCCCTTCCTTGAATACTTCATTTACTCTGATTTCTTTTCCCAACTTTTCTTTTGCGAATATTAGTTGCTGCTCTTTTGTTCCGCCTATAGCTATCTCAATTGTTTCCGGCTTCTTTTTTCCCAAGCCAGAAAGTTTTGGCTGTGTGTAGCATGATAATCTTATAGAATCAAAATCACTTGCTTCTTTTCCTTTCTTCTTTGAAGCCAGAATTTTTCTTTCCATTTCTTTGTCAACAGACTCTGCTAAAACATGAGAAACAATTTGTTTATTTTTATAGAAAACGATTGAAGCGACTTTGATTGGGGGAACTTCGATGACTGTGACCGGACAGAAAATATCTGCCCCTTTTGTTAAAGATGTTTGCCGGTTGTCGGTAATCAGAAGATGAGTCATGCCAACCTTATAGCCTGCGAAACCTAAAGGTTTTGCTTCTTTGCTTTTTGTCCAGTTTCTTATTCTTGCGTGCCTGTTCCTAGCTATAGATCTAGGGTGAAACTGCATGCTTCCTGCTCTTGGCTGTCTTGTTCTTGGCATTGTGTTTGAGACAGATTGGTCTGTCTATTGCGCTTATGTGTGTAAAAAAGCCTTTTGGTGGCCGCTTTTTGTAGAATCCAGTCATTAAAACTGTACTGAAAAAGCAGTCTTTTCAGGCTCGTTTATGGTTTGTGTTTAAACAACACAAAGTCTTTCCTAGGAAAGAAGTTCGGTTTATAAAGGTATCGTTGACCTTTTGAGAGGTCAACGGACCTTTATATTTGAAAATCTATGATTTTCTTCATATAAAGGTTTTGGATAGATTACTTAGGTGTTTTGCTAGTATATACTATAATAATATAGGCTGTCGTCGCTTCGCTCCTCGTCGGACACCCCGTAAGGGACAACCCCCGTCCGACCAGCCATTACGGACGCTGACCACTGGACATCTTCGCATGAAATATATAAAGGGATTCTTACATCAGGAAACAGATGATTGTCAAAAAGAGTGACTACATAAAGTATAGCCATATAATGGTAAAGAAGCTATACAAATCTACATGTTTTGGAAAAGGATCCATGTACGAGGATAATGTGATCTCAGGACTGCCTGACGCCAAGATAGCAAAACAAGTCCTTAACGCTTTGGTGAAGCAGGAGATATGCGTCCGCAAGAAAAAGGAGCATGGCTGGAAATATTATCTCAACATGGACAGGCTAGACAAGATAAAAGAAATTGCAAAAGAAACGAGCATAAACACTATACTGATGCTCATATTAGGTATATGAAAATATCCCTTATGGTATAAATAGAAAACCTTATATAATACAATGGAATACACAGAAGATATGGAAAGATCAGTATTTTTGGAAAAGGAAGGAGATACTCCAAAGAATAGGTTACTGGATTTTTTTGTTGTTTACTCCGATTTTGACTATTCTTTGAAAGATATAGCCAAACTTTCCAAAGTTAGTTACCCTTACATCAAGACGCACAAGAAAGGCCTTCTCAAGAACAAATGGATAGTCTTGACAAGAAATGTAGGGAAGGCGCAGATGTACAAATTAAATTTGAAAAGCAAGGTCGTGAAGAAATTCATAGAGTACTACTGGGCTGTTGTTGACGAAGCTGTGGAAGAGGAGCTTGGGATTAAGAACAAACATAGAAGTTATGCACCTCAGGTTGCTGTTTCTGCTAAGAATTTGTAGATTATACCACTGGACATGCTCGCGTGAAATATTTAAAGGGTATTTACAATTCTATTAAGATGAAAAGCAAAAAATTTATATATCAAAGATATATATCAGTGATATATCTCTGTTGTTGATGTGGTTGAAGCTCTTACAAACAGTTCTATTCCAAGAAGGTACTGGTCAGATTTAAAATCACAGCTTAAAGAGCAGGGTTTTGAGTTGTACGAAAAAATTGTACAACTGAAATTGCCGGCAGAAGATGGAAAATTCTATGAAACAGATTGCGCTAATACAGAATCAATGTTCAGAATTGTTCAGTCTATCCCATCCAAGAAAGCAGAGCCTTTCAAGCTATGGCTGGCGCAAGTAGGATATGAAAGAGTGCAGGAGATAGAAAACTTCTTAGATTATAACAGAAGTAATATTGGAATAATTGAATTATTTCCTTTTTCTTTTAGTATTTCTTTGATTTTATCTAATCTATCCATGTTTAAGTAGTATTTCCATCCGTGTTCTTTTTTCTTTTTGCCGCAGATGTTTTGTTTTACAAGTGCTTCCAGCACAGTCTCAACTTTGTCCAGATCTTCTTTTGATATTCCTGATTTTAAAACATGGATGTAAGCAGAACCTTTTCCAAAACAGTTTTCATCAAAAAGCTTTTTTACTGTTGTTCTGCTTATTCTTATATACTCACTTTTCTTTACCTTGACCATTGGAATGGCAATCACGAAATAATATATAAATATGTGGTCTGAATTTAGTCCCTTATGGGTCTAAATAGAAACCTTTAAATATTCATCATAATATACTATCTTTACGATGACAAAATCAGTATTTTTACAGGAAGAAGGCGACACGCCTAAAAACAGGATATGGAGTTTTTTAATAATTCATTCGGAATATGATTATTCAATGAAGGATATTGCACGATACTCAAAAGTAGGGTACACCACACTGAAAGGGATGTGGAAAGAATTCAATGGAAAAAAGATAGTAATTCAGACAAGATCTGTTGGAAAAGCAAAAATGTACAAACTCAACATGAAAAATCCTGTTGTAAGCAAATTCATAGACTACTATTGGGCTGTGGTTGAGTCTGTAGTTGAGAAAGGCCTTGATATTAAGGACAATCACTATAGTTCATCTCCAGGTGTGGCTGTTTCTGCTAGGAATGTTTAGGATACCACTGGACATTTATTGATGTGGTGTTTTGTCAAGGGTATGTACAAATTGTACCAATCATTTAGTTATCGACATTTTGTCGACAACTGAAACCGGCAGCTTCTGATGGGTAGAAAACCCTACAAATACCACTGGACATCCTCGCGTGAAATATATAAAGGGATTCTGCAGTTCTATTATTATGAAAAGCAAAAAATTTATATATCAAAGGTATATATCAGTGATATATCTTTGTTGGTGACAGATGAGGATCACCTACAAAGGGAAGCCGATATTCCCAACCAGGACTGCGCTGGACGAGCTGGATGCTGTCGGAATTGACTTGCTTCAGGCAGCCGCTATACTGGAGCAGGGGTTTGAGATAAGAAAAAGATCCTCTAATATGATAGAAAGAGGAGTTCAAAAAGGAAAGAAAATAATAAATGTTGTTGGAGTGGACATGGGAGGCTACGTGAAGCTGATACATGCCGGCGCTTTTACATCCAGCAGCAAATTCAGGAGGCTTAAAGATGGACTTTGACAATATGAAGATGAGATGTGAATGCAGCGGAAGGATGGAGAAGATATCCACAGAGTGGAAAGGCATACCTGTAAGGGGATGGAGATGCACAAAATGCAAAGAAGAAGTTTTGAATCCTTTGGATGCGCAGAAGGCGCTTGAGATGGAAAAAGCAAGAAAGAAGAATCTGCTTACTGTCAAATTAAGGAAAGTTGGCAAGAGCAGTGTTGTAACAGTCCCATTACCGATAATGGAAATGGAATCTCTCAAGGACGGCCAGAAGATGGAATGGAAAGTAGAGTCAGGCAAACTCATTCTGATGCCGGTTTAGAATGAAATTATACCACTGGACATCTTCAGGTGAAATATTTAAAGGAGAACTGCATATACAATCTTATGAATGAAGAAAACGCTTTGGTTGTCTTTCAGGACAAGAAAATAAGGAGGATATGGCACAATAATGAGTGGTATTTCTCGGTTGTTGATATAATTGAAGCCCTAACCGACAGCCCAACTCCTAGACAGTATTGGGGCAAAGTAAAAGACAGGGAATTTGTAAAACTTGGGTTGTCCCAAATTTGGGTACAACTGAAATTGCCGGCAGAAGATGGAAAATTCTATGAAACAGATTGCGCTAATACAGAATCAATGTTCAGAATTGTTCAGTCTATCCCATCCAAGAAAGCAGAGCCTTTCAAGCTATGGCTGGCGCAAGTAGGATATGAAATGGTTTATGTTTGATTGATCTGAAATTATTCTTCTGTTATTTTTTGCCGATTTTTTCTCCACCTGTAAGGATTAAGGAAATTTTTCCGACAAATTTCACAGCATTATCATAAATCTCACTGAGCCTTCTTTCGGTGTATGTCTTAATTGCAGAATATCTTGCAATATAACTTTCTGTTTTTGCATCTTCAAAATATTTCACATATTCATCTTCAAAAATTTTGTAGGATTGGCTCAAAAGCTCCAAATCCTCTTTTTCTATTTCTCCCGGCACAAGCAAATGCCCCAATGCTATTTGGGCAGAGTCGTGATCTTTTACCTCATAGCCTTTGGAGAGGATAGCTGCTTTTGCAGCATACAGCATTGAATAATAGGAAATTGTAATTGCCCAATAATCCCAATATATCTTTTTGGGCTGGTCTTTGTTTGGCTGCAATTCTTTAGCATGCTTTGCTATAAGCAGGCTGTTTTCTGCTTTTTCCAGAAATAATTTTATTTTAAACGACTGGCCGGATTTGACTATTCTATTTTCCCTCAAAAATTCCGCAAACTGCTTTTTGTAATCTTCCTTACCCATTTAGCACCAGCTCCCAGAACTTTTCAGGATTATTTAAGATTATGTGGTTAGCTAACACCTGTTTTCCCACGTTTTCTTCTTTTTCTTTCATCATCTGGTTAAATTCTTTTTCTGTTATGAATATTGGGTTTATTTTTTTCCTGAACATCATCTCATATCTGGAAAAAGACAACGACCTGCTTCCATCTTTGTTTATTATCATCAGGTCTACGTCGCTTTTTTCATTTTCTGTTTTCTTCGCATAGCTCCCAAACAGGATTACTATATCATTTGACTCTATTTCAGATGCTATTTTTGAGATTAACGGTGTTTTTTTTAAGAATTCTTTTTTTTCTTCTTCAGATGATATTGCCAGATATGGCTTGATTATTGGGATGATGTTCAATTCTATTAAAATTGCTTTTCCTGCTTTTTCTTTTGTGATTAAGCCAGACATCTTGCTGATTGTCCTGTGGAACGTTGCATAAGGAATACGGATTAAATTGCTTAATTCATGCATTGTGAACAATTTTCCAATATTCTTTCCCAGATAATTTATTATTTTTAACTTATTATCCATTTTTAGATAATATTATCCATATTTGATATATAAAGTTATCGGTTGATACCACTGGACATCCCCGCGTGAAGTTTATAAAGGAGCTGTCCCTTACTATATCTAACCAGTTAAAGTACGAAAAGTTTATAAATACGTAAAACGTACTTTGATATGGTGATTATAATGAGGATGGAAACAGCTAAAATGTCAGAAAGGGGCCAGATAATAATCCCAAAGGAGATAAGGGAAGAAGTCGGAGCTTCAACAGATTCTATCTTTGCAGTCAGTACTCTTGATAAAGATACTATTGTGATGAGGAAGATTGACCGGGATGCCTTGGTTGAAGAATTCAGGCGCATAAGAAGCAGGACAAAAAAGATGTCTCCAGCCCAGATTGAGGCAGAGATACATGCATACAGAAAAGAGAAGAGTAGTTCTTGATACCAATATTGTAATATCGGCATTTATCTCTCCATTTGGGGCTGCAGCGCAGATATTTGAGATGTTTTTGGAAGGCAATATCATAAATTATACTTCTGAAGAGATACTCCAAGAGGCAGAAGAGGTTATTCACAGGCTAGAATTTACTGAGTATATTGCTGATAAAAAATTCATGATTGATAATCTTAGAAAGTTATCATTGATTATAAATGTAACATCAAATGAAATGATTGTTAGGGAAGACCCTGCAGATGATAAAATTGTAAATTGCGCTCTTGATGCCGGAGCAGATATTGTATCCTGGGACAATCATCTTCTTAAGCTGAAGAAGTTTAGGAATGTTAAGATAATTAGCCCGAAGGAGTTTCTTTTATGAAAATAAAGGATATTTCACTTTCTCAAAGGCCAAGGGAGAGGATGAAGAAGGTTAATTTTTTATATTAAATTTGTCTAATCTTTCTTGTATATAATTACTCAAATTTTTATCGCAGCAATAAACATAACACCCTTTTTGCCCCCTAGTCATTAAAGTTCTATAAGTATTTTTTATAATTTCATCTGCAATTTTATTTGCTTTATCTTGATTTTCTTTTGCTATCCTTTTAATTCCTTTTAGCGACTGGTCTGTTTTTGCACGTTTTGTATAATCAGTTATAATCTTTCCATTTTCATATCTTAAATCCAATCCTATGATTATTCCTACATAATCAAACTCCAATCCTTGAGAGGTGTGAATACACCCTATTTCGTTTATAGATTCTTTATCTATTGCCCAAGTTGTTGTGTTACCTAAATTCCAACTCATTGAAAAATTGAATTCTTTAATGTTTATGTCATGAACTGTACTTTTATTTTTACCTTCCATATTCCAATCCCAACAATATCCTGCCAATAATCTAGATTTATTATTTATATTATTTTTTTCTATAATAATATTTTTTAGCTTATTTGGGTCATCAACAACTTTAAATTCATACTCTTTTTCAAATCCATCTGAGTTAGCAGTTTCTCGTATTCCTAACAAATCATCTAACCATGCTAAGTATCCGTCTGATCCATTACATCTAAACTGGGAATTTAATTCAAGAATTTTAACCTCAGCATCAAACAAAGAAGTGTATTTTATTATTTCTGATTTTCTTCCTATATCAAAAATATCTACTTTTTGCCCTTCGTCAATAAAAAATACACTAAACTTTGAAGCATTAATAATTTCTTTTATTTGATTCTCTCCTAAATTTTTGAATAATCCTGACTTTTCATTCAGCCTGTGTGCTTCATCTACAACTAAGGCATCAAAAACGTTTTTATCACAATCGTGAAAGAATCCAGAACTCTTGAATAAATTATCTATATGGGATTTAGTGGTTGTTCCTCTTAATTTAGAAGCATAAACATTTCTAGGTGCAGAATTCTTTGATATATAATGCACAACCATATCCTTACTAGTTAATTTGACTAATAAATTAACAGCCAAAACTGATTTTCCAGTTCCTGGTCCGCCTTCAACTATCATCACTCTTTTTTTGTGGTCATTAAAGGACTTAAGTGCCATAGACATTACTTCTTCATAGACTACTTTTTGGTCATCTATCAGGGTAAACTCATCTTTTCCTTTCAATAAATTTACTAATGAATCTTGTAGGGTTTTTGATGGCTTTAACCTACCATGATCTATCTGATACAGGGAATATTTATTGTCACCATATTTTATGAATTTAGAAATAAATTTTCTAAGTTTCAAAACTTCTCCTTTTGTGTATATTGGGGCTTTTTCAATATAATAAGAATATATTGGATCTTCAATTTCTGGATTTTTCTCCCTATCGAGATTATGTAAGAAAGCGCAAGGGTAAACCCCAATATTCTCTTTTTGAACGTTTTCATTAAAGTCTTTGATTAGATTATGATAAGACCAAACTTGATAGGATGGGTGTGTTGATTCGTGAAGTCCCTTTCCCAATGGAGTCATAACTATTGCGTCTTTCCCTTCTACTTTGTGTACTTCATCCCATCTTTTTAATTCTATTATAACTACTAGATTTGATTTGTTTTCATCTTTACCAGAAATAATAAAATCAACTCTTTTACTGGTTGATGGGATACGAAATTCAATAGCTATCCCACAACTATTTGGGATTTCTTCTGCTTGAACCACTTTATACATATATTGCATAGAATCTGACCAAGAACTTATCTCTTTTTTGGATATGTTTCCTATTTTTTGTTGATAATTTGAATATATCTCATCTGATATTGTATCATTTAACACAGAGCTACAAAATTCACTTTTTGTTCCTTCATATACTAGCATAGTTATAGTTCATTATATTTTTTATTTGATCCTTTTGATTTTTCTATTGGGTATTTTTCAGAATTCTTCTTTAATTTTTTATTTAATTCCTCACTTAAATTGATATCGTACTTTTGTGCAATTCTTAAAACAAAATAAAAAATATCACTTAACTCTTCAGAAATCTCGTTTTTCTTTGTTTTGATTATGTGTTCAGATTCTTCGTTAGATTTAAATCTAAAATGTTCTAATAATTCAGATGATTCAGTAATAATCCCTATTGCTAAATCTTTAGGGTTATGAAATTTATCCCAATCTCTATCAACACAAAATTTTTTAACTTTGTTTTTCAAGTCATCTACTGTGGTTTTTGAATCCATCTCTAGTAATTTCTTTATGTTTCTTAATAAACTTTACCCACCTTCACCCACACCACTTACACTCTTCTGCTGCATCTGGAATGTTATTGGAAAGGACTTTAAGAGCATGAGATAATATTCTTTCAGCATTCGTAACATCTATCTTCATCTTGACTAAATCGGTGTTAAACAATACAGTTCCATCAGCGTTGACTTTAGAAGGATGATAAAACAATAAATAAGCGTAATCATGAGTCTTATACCCATTCTTCCTAAGTAAAAAATTGTAAATGTCAAGCTGATTCTGGTAATGGGCAGCTGTGTCGTCTTTCAGGGGAAAGCCGCGCGTTTTATAATCCAAAACAATGAACTTGCCGCTTTTAACAAGAATGTTGTCAACTGCCCCGCGTAACACATTACCAGAAGAATCAGTATATGAAATGCCTTTGAAGTTGCTTCTCCAAATAGCAAGCAAAGAAATATCATCAAACAACTTAACATTCTTCAGCTTAAGAGAAGGAGGCAATCCTTTCCCGATAAAAGAGTCAAAATACTCTTTCAAGACTTTATCCATGCCTGAAGGAAGAGAAGGAAATATGCTATCAGGCCTTTTAATGTTTTTATTAAAATGAAGCCAAAAACACCTAGGACAATCTGAAAGAAGCGATAATGATGAAGGGGAAAATTTGTAGGTCATTTTATGTACCTTTTCATGAAAAACCTTACAAAATATTTTTGTTTTTCATTAATCTGGCTTGCTTCAAGGTTTTTATAGTATTCCATTCTGTCCTTGAATTTAATATTAAGCATGGGGTATTCGTGCCTAATAAGCACATAATTTGCCAGTAACCTGCTTATTCTTCCGTTTCCATCAGAATATGGATGGATGGTAACAAACTTCAAATGGGACAAAGCGGCCAGTTCAACAGGGTTCATTCTTTTTTCATTCTTGGAATACCATCCAAAAAACTCCGCAAGCAGCTTAGGAACATCTTCCGGAGCAGGAAAAGAAGTTCTGCTGCCGGTTACTATTATCTTATGAATTCTTAATTTGCCGGCAATGTAATCTTTGGATTCCCTAAAAATCATTTCGTGCCATTTATTGACAATGCTTAGGCTTAATTTACCTTTAAATTCCATCATTGAGTAAAATGCCTTCCGATAGCCTTCGGTTTCCCTTACTTCGTTCAGGGGCTTGTTTTTTGGTGTTGTATTATGCAAAAACAACCCTTTTGTGTCATCCAAAGATAAGCTGCTTCCCTCTATCTTGCTTGAATTGTAAATGAAATGAACCAGAAAATCCTCAATCAGTTTTTGCTTTTCTTCTGCAGGCAAATTGTTTTGCTCTTTATCATATTTTGATTTTATTTCTTTGATTTTGCTGAATGTTATTAATTTTAGGTGTTTATATTCCATATCTTCTTTGATTTCTTCTATATTATCGGGAATTTTTTTGCCGAGATACTTGCTTAGTGTTTTGGTTTTTTTGCCTATCTTGAAATTGTGCTCAACATAGAAATATTTTTTCCCACCAACTGTTCTTTTTTTTATTGCTGCCATAAGATTAGTTATACCCACTTTCTTATAAATTTTGTGTTTTTTGTTGAAAAGTGGGGATAAGAATAGAGGGAATTTTTACAAGGGATTGAATAAATGGTTTACCCGAATTTTGACAATATCTGACGGCCTATTTTTGAAATGTACTCTGCAGCTTCTTTGCTGCTTCCTTTAGAAGTAATTTGAATGAGGTATTCGTCTTTGGTTATGTAAAGAGTGTAATAGTAAATGTTTGGATCATTGTACTGGCCGCCATAATCGTTTTCGTTGTTTAAATAAAATCTGCTCTGGTCCCCGTAATCATTCACACTGATTAATCCTTCAACACTGCGGTAGTGCTGGGAAGAATATTGGTATGTTCCGTTTAGATCATTTAGATTTGTAAATTTCTGTAATTGAATAATCACTTCAGTATCATTTAAACTATTAATGGTGTAGTCACAGAAGCTGTATTGCGCCAGCGGTGAAAATTCGTTGGTTGGGTATTCCTCTGTCAGGCAATCTGTTCCGTTGTTTTTCATTCCAAGCTGCTGAAGGTCTTGTGCATCAAGCAGCAGCTCCTGGGTTCCTAGTATAGTTGTCTTTGCTGTTGAGCATCCTCCGATAAGCAATAAGAAAATTGTTAAAATTATAGCTGGTTTCACAATATCACCTTTATTTTAGAGGGGTGTTGTTGTTTTTAAATATTATTAAAAAAATGTCAGTTTTTTATTGTAAATTTGTGGGTGTAAAAAATCTTTTTTTAAGCTAGGGGTTGTGCTGAGTGGCAAGTCTGTTTTTTTCGTATTTTTCTTTATTTTCCTACTTATTTGGTTAGCTGACCCTGTTGTTTCGTGTGGAAACGTGTTTCTTTCTTCTTTTCTTTTTTTCTTTCTTCTTCTTCTTTTCTATATAGAAATAATATATATAATATATAATAATAAGAATAAAATATATAATAATAAAGGGTTCCATAGGAAATCAAGGGGTGTCCTAAGTAAAAGCAATCTTTAAATACAACCTGTAAACCTCTGGTTCTTATGGAGAGGGGGTTGGAAACATTCTTTGAGGTTTTCCTCAAAAAAGACAGTGTATTTTTTGACAAGAAAGCGCTACAGACATCTTTCGCGCCAAACATAATACTTCATAGGGAAGACCAAATCAAGCAGATAGCTAATATTCTGGCTCCTTCATTAAAGGGAGACCGGCCATCAAATGTTTTTGTCTATGGAAAGACAGGATCAGGAAAAACACTTACCATAAAACACACAACACAAAAACTAGCAGAGGTAGCAGAAAAAGAGCAAGTTCCGTTAAAAATAATATACATCAACTGCAAGCTAAAGCGCGGAACAGACACAGAATATAGGTTAATAGCACAGTTGGCAAGAGAATTGGGAAAAGCAATCCCACCAACAGGTTTGCCAACAGAAGAGGTTTACAGAATATTTCTTAAGGCAATCAACAAAGAAAAAAGAAATTACATTCTAGTACTAGACGAAATTGACCAGTTAGTCAATAAAATAGGAGATTCTGTTTTATACAATCTTACAAGGATGAATGAGGAAAATACAGAATCACAAATATCAATCATTGGAATATCAAACGACGTAACATTTGTAGATGCTTTAGACCCAAGAGTAAGGTCCTCAATGTCAGAAGAGGAAATTGTTTTTCCACCGTACAATGCGATGCAAATCCAGGCAATTTTAAGGCAGAGAACAGATATTGCATTCAACAAAGAAACAATAGAGGCTGGTGTTATAGAAAAATGCGCAGCATACGCAGCAAGAGACCATGGAGATGCACGCAGAGCTTTAGAATTAATGAGGGTATCGGGCGAAATTGCAGACAGAAAGAATGAAAAGAAAATTACTGTAACCCATATTGATGAAGCTGAAGATAAGATAGACAGGGACAGGATAGTTGACATTGTGGCATCGCAGCCGAAGCAATACCAGTTAGTTCTGCAATCTATTCTTTCCTTGCAGCCAGAAAGAAAAAACAGCATTTTCACAGGGGAAATTTACGAGCTGTACAAGTCGCTGTGCAAGAAAACAAACACAACAGTCTTGACACAAAGAAGAATATCAGATATTATTTCAGAGTTTGACATGCTTGGAATTGTTAACGCAAAAGTTATCTCAAAGGGAAGATACGGAAGAACGAGGGATATTTCAGTGGAGATCCCGGAAGCAGCTTTGAAGAGAATAAAAACAATACTTTTAGACACATTAAACATCTAAAATGCAAGAATTCATACAGCAAAAAAAGGAAGTAATAGGCACTTTTCTAAAAGAGGGTGTTCTTGTAAGCTCTGAATTATTGAAGCAGATGGAAACAGAGGAAGGAATAAAAAAAATTATAGAACTTCTTAAAACAAAAAAAGCAGAGGATATTGCCGTCATAAATAACATTGCAGACATTCAAAAACCAGAAATAAAATCAAAGATAGAAAAAGTAAGAATCATAGAATCATACAAAGACGAGCCAAAGAAAAGAGAGATGCAGGATTTTGTTGATTACTTCACAGCAAGATACAAGGGAATGGAGAAATTAATCAAGAACAGGCAGGAAATGGCTTCAACAATTTCCATAAACAAGCTGTACAACAAGAAAGACAAGGAAAATGTTGTAATCATCGGGATGGTGAGCGACAAGCAGGTCACAAAGAACGGAAATATTATGTTAAAACTGGAAGACCCGACAGGATACACCAAGGCAATCATCAACAAAACAAAGCCTGAGCTGTTCAACGAGGCAAAAAACATTGTTCTTGATGAAGTTATCGGGATAACCGGATCCAACATAAATAATTTTGTTTTCATTAACAGCATAGTGTGGCCCGATATACCGACGACAAAAGAGCTAAAAAAAGCAACAGAAGAAACGTACGCTGTTTTTCTTTCAGATTTGCACGTTGGCTCGTCAAAATTCCTGCCTGAAGATTTTGACAAGTTTCTAAAATGGATTAACGGAGAAACAGGGAATGAGCAGCAAAAAGCTTTGGCAAAAAAAGTTGAATATATATTCATTGCCGGCGATTTGGTTGACGGTGTCGGGATTTATCCGAAGCAGGATGAAGAGCTTTTAATAAAAGATATTTACCAGCAATACAAAGAATGCGCAAAACTTTTAGACCAAATTCCAAAACATATTCCATTAATCATATGCCCTGGAAATCACGATGCTCTAAGAATATCAGAGCCGCAGCCATTATTACCAAAAGATTATGCAAAGCCATTATACGAGCTTAGCAACGCAATCATGGTATCCAATCCATGCACAGTAAACATAGGAGCAACAGAAGATTTTTCAGGGTTTGATGTATTAATGTATCATGGTTATTCTTTTGACCATTTCATTGCAGAAGTTGATTTATTGAGAAACAACGGCGGATATGACAGGGCAGATTTGGTTATGAAATTTTTATTAAAAAGAAGACATTTAGGGCCAACACACGGATCAACTTTATACCTACCAGACCAAAAGAAAGACCATAGAATTATAGAAAGAGTTCCTGATTTCTTCCTATCAGGGCACATCCACAAATCAGTTGTTGCAAACTACAGAAATGTTACAATGATCTGCGGCAGCTGCTGGCAGGGAAAAACAAGCTTTCAGGAGAAAGTAGGGCACAACCCTGAACCAAGCAGGGTTCCAATTGTAAATCTTAAGACAAGAGATGTAAAGGTGTTTAAATTTGGACAATGAAATATATTTTAAGGAATTAACTGTAAAAATAAACAAGGCTTACGAAATTGCAGCAACAGCGAGAGCCAAAGGTTATGATCCTGAAGATACTGTAAACATTCCTTTAGCGAAAAACATGGCCGAAAGGGTAGAGGGGCTTGTTAGCGTTGCAGTTCCGCAAATAATGAACAAAGGGATTCCTGCAAGGCTAAAGGAACTAGAAGCAAAGTATGGAAAATTAGATTGGAGGGTTGCTTTTACAATATCGCTTGAGATTGCAAAAAACAAATTTGTTGAATTCAAGACGCAGAATGAGGCGATGGAAGCAGGGATAAGGATAGGATTAGCATATTTAACTTTAGGTGTTGTTGCTTCTCCGTTAGAAGGTTTTGTTGGATTAAAAATCAGAAAAACAAAAGACGGAAAAGATTACATTGCATTGATGTACTCCGGCCCGATAAGAAGCGCAGGGGGAACAGCTGGAGCTGTAAGCGTGATTCTTGCAGACTATATAAGGAAAGAGATGGGTTTTGCAAAGTACGATGCAAACGAAAAAGAAATAAGAAGAACAGTAACAGAAATGTATGATTACCATGAGCGTGTCACAAATTTACAATACCTGCCAAGTGAAAAGGAAATAAGATTTTTAGTAAGCAACCTGCCGATTCAGATTGATGGGGATGCGTCTGAAGATATTGAAGTTTCAAATTATAAGGATGTTGAAAGAATTGAAACAAACAAGATACGAAGCGGGCCGTGCCTTGTTTTAGGAGAATGTGTTGCGCAAAAAGCTCCAAAAGTTGCAGCTCAATTAAAAAGATGGGGTGCTGATTTTGGATTAGAAGATTGGAATTTCTTACAAGAATTTGTAATCCTCCAAAAAGAAATCAAAGCAAAGCAGCAGCAGACAAAAAAAGGGATTTCTCCGATATTTACATTCATACAGGATTTAGTTGCCGGAAGGCCGGTTCTAACACACCCATCTGCTTTTGGAGGATTTAGATTGAGATACGGAAGATGCAGAACATCTGGGTATTCTTCATGCTCTATCCATCCTGCAACAATGTGGATTCTTAACAAATATATTGCAATCGGCACGCAGTTAAAGATGGAACGTCCGGGAAAAGCAACAGCTTTGACAGCATGTGATACAATTGAAGGGCCTATCGTAAAGCTAAAAAATGGAAACGTTGTATTGATAGACACAGAAGCAAAGGCAAAGATGCATGCTGACTCTGTAAAGGAAATTTTGTTTGTAGGCGACCTTTTAATCAGCTACGGAGATTTTTTCAACAGGGCGCACCCGCTTGTTCCGTCGGGATACTGTGAGGAATGGTGGGTGCAGGAAGCAGAAAAAGCAATGATAGATACTTTCGGCAGCGGTGATTTTACACAACTTTCTAAATTGACAGGAGCAGATGAAACAACACTTCATAATATAATAAGAAATTACACAAAAGAAATACCAGATGCAGGTGTTGCGATTGCAATAAGCAACGCATTGAAAGTTCCGCTTCATCCAAGATACACATATCATTGGAAAGGAATACAAAAAGAAGATTTCAGCGAATTCTTGAAGTGGATGGAAACAGGAAGGGTAGAAAAAGATGAAAACAAGATAACAAAAATAGTCCTCAATAAGAATGATTTTGGAAAAAGAATGCTGGAATTGGCAGGAATCCCCCATCTTTTTATCAACAATGAATTCACAGTCATAGAAAGCAACGATGCAGAAATATTATACACGATGCTGAAGCTTGGAACTGCAAAAGAAATCATAGAAGCAGATGATGTTCTCGGATTAATCAACAATTTCTCTGAAATAAAAATGAAGGATAAATCAGGGACTTTCATAGGCGCAAGAATGGGGCGCCCAGAGAAAGCAAAAGTCAGAAAACTGGACGGAGACCCTCATACTTTGTTCCCAGTCGGAAAAGAAGGCGGAAAGATGAGATCATTCCAGACTGCAATGGAAAAAGGGTTTGTTGAAGCAGAATTTCCGACATTCTTTTGCAAGGCGTGCAACAAAGATACTATTTTCAGCGTATGCGACATCTGCAGCGCAAAAACCACAAAGATGAGCCACTGCAAGATATGCGGGACAACAGAGAAAGAATGCCCGCACGGAGGAAATATACACTACAAAGTCCAGAAACTAAACCTTAACGAGCATTTCAAAAATACTCTGAAGAGGCTTGGGATGTCTCAGTACCCTGATTTAATCAAAGGTGTTCGCGGAACTTCAAATAAAGATCACGTGCCGGAGCATTTTGCAAAAGGAATACTAAGGGCAAAGCACGATGTTTCTGTAAATAAGGACGGAACAACAAGGTATGATATGACGCAGCTTCCTATAACCCATTTCAAGCCAAACGAGATAGGAACATCATTTGAACAATTAAGAAAGATGGGATACAGCAAGGACATAAACGGAAACGAGCTTGAGAATGATAATCAGGTGATAGAGTTAAGGGCACAGGATATTATACTTCCAAAGTGTGTTGACGCGCCTGAAGCTGGGGCAGATGAAGTGCTGTTCAATGTTGGAAATTTCATGGATGAGATGCTGGTTTCATTGTACGGAGTTGGAAAATTTTACAATTTTAAATCAAGAGAAGATCTTGTTGGAGAGCTAGTTGTTGCTTTAGCTCCGCATACTTCAGCCGGAATTGTGGGAAGAATAATCGGATTCTCGCAGACACAGGGATTCTATGCGCATCCTTTGTTTCATGCAGCAACAAGAAGAGACTGTGACGGGGATGAAGCATCTGTAACATTATTGATGGACGCTCTTGTTAACTTTTCAAGGCACTTTTTGCCGAATTCAAGAGGAGCAACACAGGATGCTCCACTGGTTTTGACATCTATATTGATTCCGTCGGAAGTTGATGATATGATATTTGACCTGGATGTTGCGAACAAATACTCGCTTGACTTTTACGATGCTGCGCAAAGATTTGAAATGCCCGGCAATGTAAAAGTTGCAAAGTTTGCGCACATACTTGACAGCAACAATGTTTATTCGAGCATTTACTACACACACGAAGTTGACTGCATAAACAACGGGATAAAATGCTCATCATACAAGACAATCCCTTCAATGGAAGACAAGCTGAAGGGACAGATGGATCTTGCTGACAAGATAAGAGCTGTTGATGCAACTGATGTTGCAAGGCTCGTCATAGAAAAACATCTGTTAAGGGACATAAAAGGAAACTTAAGGAAGTTTTCGACGCAGCAGTTCAGGTGCAGCAAATGCACAGAAAAATACAGAAGGCCGCCGTTAGTCGGAAAATGTTTGGCATGCGGAAGCAGGCTGCTGTTTACGGTAACAGAAGGGTCAATTGTAAAATATCTAGAGCCTGCAATTTCATTGTCTGACAAATATAATTTGCCTCCTTATCTGAAGCAGGTTCTTGTTTTAACAAAACACAGAGTTGAAGGAGTGTTCGGAAGAGAGAAAGACAAACAGGAAGGGCTTAATAGGTGGTTTGGGTAGATTATGAAACAAAAAACCAAAGATATACTACTTAAGTTTGGGTTAATTCCACATTACGAAGAAGATACTTTATTTTTGATGAGTATTGCAGCAATCATATTATTTTTAATTTCTTTTGATTTAAGATCCGACTTCTTTTATTTTTTTACTGGAAGCGCCGCAATAACAATAATTTCGATACTAATTGGAATCTATGTTTCAATTTATAATGCGTTTTCAAACAAGAAGAAACCCACCGGTCACAAATTTTTCATGTTATTTTTTGCTGTAATAATAAATTCCTATATTGGTTTTAAATCAGGAACTTATATTTTATCTAAATCCTCAGACCTATGGATTATATTCCCAATTTTAAATATTTTAAACTCAGTATCACTTATCCTTCTCTTTAAAATGGGGGTAATAAATGAAAATTCTATTTCAGATGAAAATACAAATTATTGGGAACTTGTTATTGGGTCATTTGTACTAATAACAATAATTTTCATAAGTAATTTTATCTACAAAAACTATTGGGCAATCACCTTTTCCATGTCTGTTGCATATGCAACAAATTTCAACAACATAATTATTAATAGTGTTAATGCATTTAGAAAACTTAGATTTTCGCCTTGACAATATTCTTTACACCGCAGGCTGTGCATTTCATGTAAAGAAGCTCGCCTTCTTTTTCCAGTTTTGTGTCCGGCTTGCCGCATTCTGCGCAAAGCACGAATTCATTGGCATACTGCCTTATCTTCTCGTTTATTCTTGAAGCGGAAATTTTGGTGCCCATTATCAATGAGCCTGATTTTTTGATTTCTCCCGGCGTTGCAAGCTCTTTCAGGACATACTTCAGCAAATGCTCAACTTCCCTTCTCAAGTCGGTTGCAATCTGCAGGAAATTGGAGATAATGGTTCTGTTACCCTGTATGTGGCCGATTACTTTCGGTATCACAAACCTTTCCTTGATGAATACGACTTCAGGCAGTGATTTTCGCGCGTCTTCTAGCATTTCCTTGTAATCCATGCAAGAGAGTAAAGAAGGGTTGTTTATAAAGCTAATCAATAAATCACTAGACAACAATATGGCTGGTCGGACGGGGGTTGTCCCTTACGGGGTGTCCGACGAGGAGCGTAGCGACGACAGCCTATATTATTGTTGTCTCTAATACCTCCAGATAAAAGATACTCAACAACTTACCTAAGTTATTCACAAAATATATAAATAAAACAACAAAGAAAACAACCATGGTGCTTGAATCAATACTTTTTCCAGTTAATGCCGAAAAAAAACCCTGGCAGATGTTTATTCTAGGTTTGGTTTACACTACTATAGGCATATTTATCTCAATGTGGATTTTCGCAGACCAAGCGAGTTTAGTGATGGTTTTCATGATAACAATGGCAGCTCTGCCAATTTTCTTCAACACAATGAAACTTGAGGAAAGCAAAGATATGCTGATGGACAATGAAACCGCAATACTCAAAGAGCACAACAAAGCCATCACGTTTTTCATGTATCTTTTTGTCGGCATCACAGTTGCATGCGCATTCTGGTATGCTGTTCTTCCGACATCCACAATAAACAGCGTTTTTGACAAGCAAATCGGAACAATACAGTCAATCAACAACCAGGTTTCAGGAAATGTAGTCACAAACCTTGGAGTATTTTTTGCAATATTCTTTAATAATTTCAAAGTGCTTGCATTTTCAATTTTGTTTGCGTTCATCTACGGAGCAGGCGCAATATTCATACTGGCGTGGAATGCAACAGTCATCGGAGCGGCAATAGGCAATTTCATAAGATCAAACATAAGCACATACTCAAGCACTTTTGGATTGACACAATCCGGAAATTATTTTCATGTTGTATCGGTCGGATTGCTGAAATACTCAATACACGGATTGCCGGAAATTGCAGCATATTTTTACGGCGCGCTTGCAGGCGGGATACTGTCAGTGGCTTTGATAAGGAAGCATTTCATGACAGATAAATTCTCAAAAGTAATAATAGATTTTTCAGAACTAATACTGATTGCAATCGGGTTTTTGATAGCAGCTGCATTCCTTGAAGTTTACATAACGCCGATTTTATTCTGAATTATAGACAGAATAATCTATAGTTTTACTCCAGAACTTTTAATCTTCCCGGGCGTATTTCAAACACATCTCCGTTCTGCAGAAGGGAGTTTATCATCTTTTCAGCATCCGGATTCTTTGATTTTGAAATAACATCCTCAAAAGAAACTCCGTCTCCAGTGTCAAGGTTCCTTATGATTGTGTAAACATCTTCTTTCGGATTTAATTCGGCTTTAACTTCAGCTTCCGGAACATCTTCAACAGAAATAATTTTATTTTTTCCCAACTCAATTTTTCTTAAGTTAATCCATTCGGGATTGCTGATTTTTTTAACTATTTCAGGCATGATATATCTTTCATTGTTAAATTCACGGATTCTGCCGACAACAAGAACAATATCCCCGATGTCTATGGAAGAAAACATAACAGTGCTTTCAAAAGCACGAAGGTTTATTTTTCCAGTGCCATCATCTATCACCATTGACATGCTGTCCCCTTCCGGCTTGTAGACTGAATAAGCTATCACATTGACTCTGGCAACATTATTTCCATTCAGAGAAATCTGGCCGTCTGAAATGGAAGAGTTAACAATATCAGAAATAAGAACCTTGTAAGCCACTTGCCTTTGGAATTTGTTATCTGAATCGGCCATTTTGCTAAAATCATATTCTGCTTATTGAGCCGCGTTTAGGTTCAAATATGTCACCAGAACGCTTTAGCCTTTCAAGAGCTTCTTCTATTTTATCTTCATCCAATCCCTTGTTTCTTGCTTCCTGCACCACTTCTTCTATCGGAATTGATTTTCCGTGCTTGACTTCAAGCTCTGCAACAACTTCCTTGACAATCATGATATGGCTTCTTTGGGATGCGCCGACTCCGGTTGCAATACGGTCGATATCAATCTTGCCGGTTTCCTTGTCGAATCCAACTTGCATCAGGCAATAGTCAAGCATCTCGATTGCTTTCTTGGCATCTTTTCTTGTAACTCTTGGATCTAACCTTGATCTTGCAGAAGCTTCGCTTAACCTTACAAGCGCTTCTAACTGTCTTGGTGATATTGGGACTGTCTTTACGCTGCCTTCCCCGCCGCCTCTTCTCATCTTCAAATAAAATTCTTTTATTTCTTCAAGAGCACCATCAGTTAACTGAGGATGGCAATGCTGCCTTGCATAGCCTACAAATTTCTTCAGCATGTTTGTGTCTATTTCCGGCTCAATCAAATCCGGCTTCTGGTGCAAACTCAGAATATGCTTTGCCAATTTCTCGTCTCTGACTTCTTCCGGCAGGTCTTTTATCGGGAATATCAAATCGAACCTGTTGATTAATGTCGGCGGCAAATCTATTTGTTCTGATATCAGCCCATATGGGTCAAATCTTCCAAATTTTGGATTTGCTGCTGCAAGAACTGTTGTACGCGCAATTAAAGTTGCCTGGATGTTTGCTTTTGAAATGCTGACTGTTTGATTTTCAAGAGCTTCGTGCATTGCAGCTCTATCTTCATTGCTCATTTTGTCCATCTCGTCTATGCAGATTAAACCGTCGCTGGAAAGAACCATCGCTCCTGCTTCAAGCGCCCATCCGTTAAGAAATTCATCTTTAACTACAGCTGCAGTCAAACCTGCGCCGCTAACTCCCTTACCGGAAACATAACGTCCTTTTGGCGCAAACTGGACTATTCTTTTCAGAAGCGCTGACTTTCCACTTCCAGGATCACCAATCAAAAGAATGTGCATGTCACCTCTGCTGACAACCTTGTCGTTTCTTGTTTTTCTTACTCCACCCATCAGCTGAAGCAAAAGGCCTTCTTTTATTTTTTCATATCCAAAAATAGAAGGGGCGATTGAATTTATTAGCTTCTCATATCCTCTTGGATCGTTTGCTATTGCAAGAATTTCTTTTTCCTCTTCCGGAGATATGTTGATTTCATAGAATGTATCCTGGGTAGGCTTTACGTAGTTTGCCTCAATCATCAAATCAGACCTTGTCGAGCGGCTTCCGCTTTTTGAGATTATCGGGACTTCTTTTATCACTCCAATTGCTTCAACCCTGCTTCCAGGCGCTGTTCTTTTTTCGCTTAACGGAGAAACAAGGTCATTTGTCAAAAGCACGTTCATTCTTTTTGGCTGCTCGCCGCCTTCAAGATTTTCAGATGCCTCTTCCAAGACAATTCCCTGTGCGTCAACCATCTCCTTATCAAGCATTACGAATTTTCCTTTACGGCCGCAGCCGCATCTTGACGGCTCTTTGAAGGTTCCTTCTAATTGCAAAACATTCATTATGTTGCCGCACATCGGGCATTCAAATCTTGCAGAAGTTGTCTGCGGGCGTACATCGGATTTTTGCCTTACCAATCCCTGAACAAAAATAAGCCTTCCAATGTGATGGCTTCTGATATCTCTGATTTTTACTTCCTGGCTTAACGGAATGTTTTCAAATCTTACCTTGAAATTTCCAAGATTTTCAATATCAAACTGGCCTATGGATTTTTCAATTGCCTTTATTGTTTCTTCAGGCTTATCCAGCAATTCTACAGCTAGGTCAGGATCAAACTTTGACAGTTCAGCAAAATCAACAAGGAGAAACTGGTGACCTTTTCTTACATTTTCAAGAAGCGTGCTATAGTAATTTGCGTCAATAAACTCCTGAAACCTTTTGATTTGGTCGACAACATTGATTTCCATAGTGATACCATGCGCTTTTTAGCTTTATATATTTCATGTGAGCATGTCCAGTGGTGGACAAGATAAAAAATAATAAAAAAACAAGCCAGTTAGGCCTTTACCTTTTTTAGGTTCTCAATCAGCTTGTCAAGAGCTGCGTGAACTTCTGTTTCAGACTTGGTTCCTGTGCAGACTATTTTGCCGTTGCTGAACAAAAGGAACGTGGCTTTCACAGTGCCTGCAGTCAGCTTGTAAACAAGCCCTGGGAACTGCTCTGGCTCATATTCTGTGTTCTCAAGCTTCATCGCAAGAGTGTTCAGATTCAAGTCCATCCAGACAGAACCGGAAGCAACTATGTTCTGTATTTTGATTTCCGGCTTAATTGTAATCTTGATGTTTATCTTTTCAAGACTCTTTATGATTTTGTTGATAGACAATCTTACATTTTCCATTGTCCTTGCGCCGGTGCAGACTACTTTTCCAGAACTGAATATCAATGCAGAAGTCTTCGGCTCCTTTATCCTTATAACAAGCCCCGGAAACTGCTCTGGGTTGTATTCTGTGTTGCTCAATGTAGCAGCCATCTTCTCCAACGGTATAGCATGCATCAAAGACGTCGAAACGACTATATTAACAACTTTTATGTCTCTTTTAGTTTCTTTCTTGGCCATGTTGGCTCCACCCCCGATTAAAATGACTTATTTGTGCTGAAAAAACCTTATTTTGCCTTATCTTTGTGGACAAGGTGTTTATTGAGCTTATTCAGGCACTTTCTTTATAAATATTTATAAATGGGGTTTCCTTTATAAATACTTTTATTTTTAAATAGGGTTTTCACGTCATATATTTTAGAAAATGCATGCCCCCACGAGTTCCGATGGAGAATAGGGATTATGGTGATTTTGATTATTTTTAATATTTTAATTTTAAATTTATTTTATTGTTTAATATTATTCGTTAATGAGTTTCGTTATTGTTTTTGTTATTTTGTTTTATTGAAATTTTCTTTCCGTCCTTCGGACAAAAGTTACAGCTCGCTGGCACCATAACCAGCTCGCCATACATTGCAATCGCAACGCTTCGTCTATTTTTACCAATAACTTTAAATAAAATCCGACTAGATGATGATTCATGTTTGAAGAAATAGTTTTCCCTAAAAATAACGAAAAGGAATTCATAGAGATAGCTGAAAAGCTCGGAACGAAAAAAATAACTTTTTTGTATAATCTTGAAGACTATAAGCCGAAGCATAATTTTGATACAGACATTGAAATCAAAACAGGGATAATCTCAAAGACATCAAATACAAGCCATGCTTTTAAAATGTCAAAGTTCGTTGCAGCAAAAAGCTCGCAATATGACAGGGAACTGATTGAAGGAAAAAAAATATCAATGATTTACGGCTTTGAAGAAAGCCCAAGAAGAGACAGCATGCACCAACAAGCGTCTGGATTAAACCATATAATGTGCACCCTTGCAAAAAGCAGCAATGTTGCAATAGGATTTTCTTATAGTTCTCTTCTTCAAAATAATCCAATGATAACCGGGAGGATGATGCAGAACCTGAAGCTGTGCAAGAAATACAAGAACAATGTTTTGGTAGGGTCTTTTGCAACAAATCCCCTGCAGTTAAGGTCAAGATACGATGTTGCTTCTTTGTTTAGATTGATTGGGGCAAATGTATAACTCCTATATAGGAAAACAAAAGCTTTTAATACAAGATATTGAAGAATACCCTATAATATTATATTAGTAATGTTATTCATTGAAGTATACTGGTGGGTTGTATCTTGAAAAGAGGGATAATGAGCAATAACTATAGGGTTCTAGCTTTTGTAATCTTATTTATGATTGGGTTTGTGAGTTATGTTCCGGATGTTAAGGCAGCATGCTGGAATGGATGGGGATGCAGCTTGGCTAGAGCATGCTGTAACAGCGGTAGCTCATGTGGAGCATTGTATCAATCCTGCTGCCAGAATAGTGCTTGTGGCTCGGGGCTTGTATGCATTTCAGGAAAATGCAGTACCCCCTCTGGATGTTTGACAGAACCAGCAGGGTGCTACAAAAAAGAAACAATTTGCACAGTAACCGAAGTATGCAAAGACAGCCAAGATGATAGTGTATGCGACCCTCTAGATTACTATGGAGACGGGGAATGTGTTTGCAATCCAATAACACCTGAAGAGTGCCCTGATTATGCAAAACAAAATACAAACACACTAACAACAACAGCCGCAAAAAGCGATTTTGCATATTATCTTCCTTCTCCAAAATGCACGAAAATCGGTTCTTGCGCCTGTCCAACCGGAACAGACGCAGTAACTCCAGTATCAGATTTTACAACAACAGAAGCAGCATGCAAATGCATAACTGACGCAACTTGGACAGGCACAAGCTGCTGTGGATATGCTGGAGGGCCGGCGTGCACAGGACAACCATTATGTGGAGGAACATCATACAATTCAGCAACACAAAAATGCTGCGGTGACGTTATAAAACCAATAGGAGAAACCTGCCCATCAGCCCCAACAAACCCTACAACTCCCCTAACTTTTCAACAAGGGGATTGCCCGACTTCAGGATATACTTGCGATCCATATGTAGACCTACCGGCAAATCCTGTAAAGGCCAAAATCGCTTATCTTGAAAAGACAAAGTCCGAATATATTGCTATGGACAGCACAACCTGGGATAAATGCGACAAAGTTTTTGAATCTAATAAAAATATCAGAAAAAATATCACAGCTGACAATAAAAATCATACCTTCTTATGCACAGGAAAAGGAGAAGGATCAATTGTCGAATGCCAAGGCGAAGGGGCATCAATCTCAACAGGAGACGGACAAAGAATCAAAATAGGAGAATCAGTAAAACGCGGCCTTCCCAACAATCCGATTCCGGGAGAATGCAAACCGGGCCCGGTTCTTTGTGACGGAACAGCAAACGCAAACTGTGCATGCCCTAAAGACAAGAAGATAGTTTCTCAGAAAGTTTGCAAGAAGACGAACACATTAAAAACATGCACGCCTGGAGCATGCACTACAGGAACGAGCGTAACAAGTTGCCCACCACCTGCTTCAGACCCACTAACAGGAAGGGTTGTAAGAAATCCTATAACCGGAAATTTTGTTGCTCCACCTCTAGACACTTGCGGCGATACTACTTGTAATGAACCGAGTGAAACATGCACAAACTGCCCATCAGATTGTGGAGAATGCCCGCCTCCGCCTGCTGACTGCGGAGCATTAGGACAAGATTGCTGCACTACCGGAACAGCATGCCCGGGACTTACATGCAATAGTGTAAGCGGAAAATGCGAAGCCGTGTCGGTTGGAGAATGCTGCACATGTTCAATGGAAAGAAAAACAGACTGCACAACAGAAGACCAAAAAGAAACAGTATATTCCTGTGAAGCATGCACTGACGATGGCAGTCCTTGTTATAATTGCACAAAGCCAACAGAACCAATTACAGATACATCAACCTATTACTGCAACGCCGATACAAGATTTGTAAAAGACCTTGATTATTATATTCCAAATGTTGATAAGAAACCGGTAAGGCCTTTTAATGCAGAGGATTACTGCTCAAACTCATCAAATTCAAAAGAGATGTGCAAGAAAACATGCGAAGCAGCAGGATTCTCTTGGACAGGAACAAAATGCTGCAGCGAAGATGATGATAATCTGACAGAAACAGCAGAAGGAATAACGACATTCTTTACCTGTTTAAATGACCCCACAAAGACTGAATGCTACAATGATAAAATCAGTGCTTTAACAGGCACAGAAGGCGGATGCTGGAACAGCACAATAGTACCCTCATTCGATTCAGTCAGCGAAAATCCACCCACAAAAAATTCTGTCATGAATTACAATGGAGAATTCTACGGATGCGCAATAAGAAATGATTCAAACCCAAAATTAAAGAAACCAACGCCCGGTTTTAGAAATTTCAACACAGAGAATGATATTTTAATCCAACAAAACCCTCTTTCTTTTGGGCCAATACTTGATAAATATATAATAAATAGAAGACTGATAAAAGACCGCGCGCATTGCAATCTTTTAGAAAAATCACCCCTTCCAAACGCAGAATACTACTACTGCGCTTACAATGAAACATGGATATACTCAACAACAAAGAAAGAAAATCTTTCTTATGCACCCCCAGTACCATCGCTAATAACAGACCAAAAAAACGAAGCTGGATGCTGCGAGGAATTCAAGTGCTGGAATGGAAGAACATGTTCTAACAACCAGAAGAATGATCCAAAAGGATTGCCATTAGCAACTACTAATTTCAGATGCATAGACGGAAATTGGGTAGCATCTTCTTTGAAAAGATCTCTTGACGGAAGAACCGGATACTGCGGAAACGAAAGCCAGTGCCTACTTGACCCCGATGAAGAGGATATCAACAAGCAGTGCATAGACTCCGGCCAATATATAGAAGACAATTACTGCGAATCAGGAAACTGGTCTTCAAGGACAAAATTAGTTGCATTGAAGATGATGAAGATAAAAGAAACTATTGGCAGATCTTCAGACTTTACACTGTTCTGCGATGATTCAAAAGATAACACTTTGAATTATCTTGCATATTCTGTGCAAACTGGGCAGGCTGCTGCTGCATTAGCAAAATTGAATCCAAATAACTTTTGCGTGCTTAATGTAGGAACAAGAACTTTCGTTGGAGTATCCCTCAATAAAAGGTCAGAAGAACTTTCTGCTAATACCTTGCAGGTCTTAGGAGGAACGTCGTGCAGCAGCACAGCAAACGACAGGCTCTACAATAAATGCACATCCAGCAACAGCAAATTATGGTACAACAGAAACTTAAGCATAATGGTTTACAGCAACACTGATATAACTCCAAGTTCCATTCAGGATGCTTCTGAAAGAAACCCAGCTACCCTTATTTTGCAGCTGAAACAGATAATCAACATCCCTTTTAATTCGGTTGTAAGGGGCCTCGGACAAGCTTTATCGGAAGAAGATACTGGTTCTGAAATCCCCCTAAAATTCGACAGGCTTTACATGGCAAAGCAAGGAACAAAAGCAATCAACGCATTCCTTGAAGGGAGTTCACATCAGGCAGCAGTCATACAATACAATGGATTTACTACATCCAATATTTGCCAGCAGATTGACAAGTATGCGCAAGGAAGAACTATAGATGAAGACTCAGGAATATCCTGCTCCGGCACTGCAGGCAACTATTATGTTTATGCTTATGGCCAAATATTTACAAACATAAAACCATCGATAATCTGGCCGGATTTAACGTCAAAATTAAGGTTAACATGAAAAAAACAAAAATAAAAAATCATAGATTTTCCAGGAAATCCCAGATAACAATGCTGATGATAATAGGGCTTGCAATATTCATAACAATAAGCCTCGTGCTTTACCTTTCAAAGTCTGCAATAAAAAAACAAACTTCTCAGTCAATAAAAAAAACACAGGGAACTTCAACAGACACAAGGCCGATACAGGAGTTTGCAAGCTCATGCGCTGACAAACTGACAAAAGACGCAATCTCTCTTGTTGGGAAACAGGGAGGGTATATCTATTCAAGCCAGGGCGGAACATTGCTGGATTACGGAGACGGGCAGGAAGGAGTTAGATACATAACTTGGGATAACAAAAAAGTTTCATACGGAATACTTGCCCCATCATTCAGAATTGAAAAATATTCTGCAGAAGTTCCAGATTATCCTTGGATTAAATACCCATACATCGACGATACCCTTACAATTGAAACATCCAAGGGAATTTTTGGAAAAAGCAACTTGCCATCTCTTTTGAAACCAGGAATACAATCAATACAGGGGCAGATTGAATCGTATATTGACAAAAATATGGAAGCATGCACTGACGACTTTTCAATATTCGAGAGCCAAGGATATGATATAGAGATGAAGAACACAAAATCAGCTGTTACGATAGGCAACAGCGATGTTTCTGCAAAAATAAACACAACAATTACAATTACAAATCTGCAGACGCAGGAGCATTCTGAGATAAATCATCTTTCCACAAATGTAAATGTAAGGTTACGAGAATTATATCTTCTTGCAGATTATGCAATAAAAAATGATGTAGGCGATATATCGTTTGATATTAAAGACGCAAAGGATGAAAAGGGAACAATCGATATTGATGTTAAAAATGGCATTTTTTCCAAAGATGATATAATAATTCTAACGGACACAAAATCGTTCCTTTATGGAAAGCCGTACCAGTTCATTTTTGCAAGAAAGAACAGGGCGCCGGCGCTTTCTTACATAAGGGGGTCATCAAAAGAAATAGATTATATTAACACTAAGGAAGAATTAATTGACGCTGCGGATTTACCTCTAAACGCAACAGACCCGGATGAAGATGATGTTGACATAAAAACATACCAATTATTTCCCTACACTACCACTAATACAGCTACTCCAATTAAGATATATGCAACAGACGGAGAACTTGAAGACTTTCACGAAATAAGCGTTAAATCAACAGGATGAACAAAAAAATATTTTTAATAATGATTGCAGTTTTTATAATTGCATTTTCATTTAATGTGTATGCTGACGAAATAGGGTGCTGCTCAAACCCTGCAGCAGGATCATGGGCATGCTCATCAGACCTTGCAAACAGGGATGCGCAGTGTTGCCCTCCACAGGCTGCAAATCCGTCATATTATAAGCCTCAAAATCCAGACGGGCCGGTTGATTACAATGCATGCAAAAATTCATTTTTTGCTGTAGGACAAAATTGCAGGAATGTTGAAGCATGCAATCAGGGATGCTGCTGTTCAGACACAGGAGGAACAGTAAAATCAAAAATACAATGCACTGGCTCCGGTGAAATTTTTGATGAAAGCGATCCAACATGCGCAAATTGCGCAGATCCACAATGCAATGACGGAATAGATAATGACAACAATGGATGCTCAGATTTCCAGGGCGGAGATTCCGGATGCACAGACTCAAGTGATACTTCAGAAGCAAGAGGAACATGCCTTGGGCAGTCTGGAGGATGCCTTGACTCATTATATAATCCAAAACTTTCAAGCTTGATAATCACTCAAGTCATCGGACAGAAAAAATTATTTTTGAGGTGGATTGATGAATGCGGTCAAAACGCAGTTTCATATGATATATCCAGATGCAAAGGACAGGACTGCACAAATTTGGTTTTTGTAACAACTTCTGCAACAAACTCCTTTGAAGATTCTTCAGCAGAGCTTGAATATGACACGATGTACACTTACCAAGTTAAGGCGCATTACTCTCCGCAATCTTCAACACCGACTGTAAAAGGATACGGAACACTTGGAAATAAGGAATGCAGCAGCGGCGCCTCAAAAGTATGCGTCGGCAACATTGCATATTCATGCGTTGCGGGAAAGCTTGTAAAATTAAGCGAATGCGCATCAACGCAGGCATGCGTAATAAGTAATGACGAGCCAAAATGCCTTAATAAAGACAATTGCAATTATAATGAAGCAAATCCTTTTGGATTGTTTTACACAAAACAAATTTGTGAAAACGAAAAATACTGCTTTTATGACAAATCTGTAACCAGCGTTAATCGGTGCTTTTCTTGCAATCCTACAATGGCATGCTATGACTATAAATCAAAAGATTCCTGTGAAACTGATAATTGCGGAGTAAACAGCTGCCAATGGAAAGAATCAATAAGCCAGATAGGGATAGGAGCGTGCGTAAAAACAACAGACTACAACTGCAAGTGGTGCAGCACGCAAGGAACAGTAGGAATGCAAAATATTTTAGCGTACAACCAGGTCTTTGACATCTGCACTGCAGAAAAAACATCTTTGCTTTCATTGACAAATTTCAAATGCTTTCTTAACGGAAACAAGGCAAGCGGATGCGACGAGACAAAATGCTCAGATTATGATGTTTCACAGTGCAGCGCACTCCCAATAACTCACAATTCCAAGAATGAAATAACTCGTTTTTCAACAGACCAGTGCGGCATAAAAGTATGTCAGAACATAAATAACAAATGCGTCAAGAATGCAGACGGAGATGCAATTCCTGATTGCGCAAGCGCAACCAACTCAAGCTTCTGTGAAGGTGATTATTTTGCGCCAAACACAACAATAACAGCAACAACAACAATTTCAGCAAACACCCAGAAAAATATAATAGACACGCTGCTGATACAGATAAAGGATAAGTCAAGCTACAAAGGGGATTATTTCCTTAAGATGTCTTCTGATTACTCAACATTTGTATGCCTAGGATCATGCACAAGCGGGCATCCTTTTGCGGCATATACTAAAGGCAGAAAAATAGTAATTTCAAATCTTGGAGCATACGACGGAAGCAATGGCAGCAAAATGCTTACATTAACAGAAGGAAAAAATATAATAAATTATTACTCCCAGGATCCGTCAAAAAATATAGGAACAGTTCAGACGATTGAAATATTTGCGTATGACAACACCACTGGTCCAAAAATATTTTATTTTAATGTGACAGGAAGCTCATCTGCGAATGATATTTTCTATACAAATCAAAAAAGGCCTAACATTAGAGTTATATTCTTTGAAAAAGCAACAATAACCAGCGCAAGATTAATTTCAAAAGACAGGAAAAGGATAATCTCATTAGATATTCCGAGCGGAGAAGACACAATATTCAATTTAAACGCCCAAAGCGACGCGTCTGACGGAGAATACACTTTTGAACTGCAGGCAAAAAATTCTAAAAATATTTTCATGCAGACATTCACTGCAGCAGTTGTTGTAGACACAATAAAGCCGAAAATAACAGTGACTCCTGCAGAAGGAACTTTGATAACAGAAGACAAGCCGGTTCAGGTAACCTTGTCGTTCAATGAGATTGTAATCCTTGATTTGGTAACAATAAATTCTCAAAATATAAAAGATAAGCTAACAACAACAAACAACAAAGATTTTACCGGAGCAGTTTCTGTAAGCGACGGCAACAAGGCGCTGCAGGTTAATGCAAGAGATTTTTCAGGCAACGCAATAACAAATACAACAAGATTCGTTATGGACGCAAAGCCAATGGACATAACGATTGCAAAGCCGAAATACGGAGTTGCTCCAGACTATTCTTTTGAATTTGCAGTCACAACAGACAACAATGCAAACTGCAGGTTTGCAATCGATGATGACGATGAATACGATTTTATGCAAGCATTCGGCATTACAACTGGCATTTTACACTCAAAGCAAGGTGTTTCAATAAGAAACGGAGATAACAGCACCCATAAATTTTACGTCAAATGCAAAGACGCAAAAAATACAATTTTCTCAAAAGATTTTGATATAAGCGTGGACAAGACAAAGCCCATAATAAAAAACTCGTTCGCATTCCCAGCAGTCGTGGCAGATGATCCGTATATTTCTTCTTTGAATGCGCAGACAGATGAACCAACTATATGCAAATTCAGCACAACAAGCTCGTTATTTGACTCCATGGATGGAAAGTTTGACGGAGTTGACACCGAAACATTTAGTACAATAAATACAAAATCAATGCAATTAACGTTAACAGGCGATTATTCATATAATGTAGTGTGCAGGAACAAAGCAGGATTAGATTCAGACGCTGCAACTATAAAATTCAAAGTTGATCCAAATACGCAATTGAAGATAACACCACACACCCCTTATTTCTTTAATTCGACAACCGCAACGCTTGCAGTTGAAACCAACAGAAATGCGACGTGCAGATATTCACAGAATGAAGATATGTCTTCATCAGACTTGTTTGGACCTTCAGGATATTCCCATATAAGAAGCACCGTACTTAGCGAAGGAAAATACAAATTTTATATCTCATGCAAGGACAAATCAGGGCAGGCAACAGACAGCATTAATGTTGAATTTGTTGTCGATACATCTGCCCCTATAATGCTCAATGTTAATGACACAAGCACGCTTAATATTTCTCCCGAAAGAACATGCAATAATACCCTCCTTCGCGTCAAATGGAACGGAGAAGACCCACAATCTGGCATAAAATTGTTCTCTTATTCAATCCATAAAAAATCAAATAATGCAAAAATAGGAAATTCAAAAGTTTCTTTCCAAAAAGATGAATGGGAATGGATATACAATCTGGACCTTGAAGACGGAATGGACTACATTTTCAAAGTGCTTGCTACAAATTATGTAGAAATGAATAGCAGTCCAATGAGCAGCGACGGCATAAAGGTGCAGGCCTCGGCATGCGCTCCGCCTCCAGAATGCGGAGATAATAAAATCAACAATGCAGGAGAAGAATGTGACAGGAGCACATTTGGCTCTATAAATGGTTGTCTTCAATACACTAATTTTATAGGTGGCACATTAAAATGCACAAACGATTGCAAACTCGATAACTCAGGATGTGAAAGAGCCCCATTATGCGGCAACAGCATGCTTGATCCAGGAGAAGCCTGCGACGGAACTAAGTTAGGAAGCATCAAGGCATGCACAGACTATGCTGATTCATTCTCAGGAGGCACATTAAAGTGCACACCCACATGCCAGCTTGACACAACAGGATGCACAGAAAAGCCAAAATGCGGCAATAACTTCATTGATGTCGGAGAAGCCTGCGACGGAACCAAGTTAGGAATATCTAGCAATAAGTGTTTAGACTACAGTTCTACTTTTAGCGGAGGAAACTTAACCTGCAATAAATGCGCTTTAGACACAGCAGGATGCCAAGGCGTTGCAGGAGGAATTTGCGGAGATGGTATAATCAATCTCGGAGAAGCCTGCGACGGAACTAAGTTAGGAAGCATCAAGGCATGCACAGACTATGCTGATTCATTCTCAGGAGGCACATTAAAGTGCACATCAACCTGCCAATTAGATACAGCAGCATGCACAGAAAAGCCAAAGTGCGGAAATAGCTTTATCGATGTTGGAGAATCCTGCGACAGCAGCACTCTTGGAATAAAAAGCAGCGCGTGCTTGAATTATAGCGAAGACTTTAGCAAAGGGACATTAAAATGCGCAAACGATTGCAAACTCGACACAACAGAATGCGGAAAAACACCAACTTGCGGCAACAATAAGCTTGACACCGGTGAACTTTGTGATGGCACACAGTTTGGAAGAATGACGGATTTAAGCTGCAATGCCTTTAGCCAACATTTTGCAAATGGAAGCGTTTCATGCAAATCCTGCAAAATATCCACAGATCAATGTGCGTCAAACAAGACAAGCGTGCTTACCTGCAAAGATAGCGGAACATGCAAGAAAGGAGATAGGTGCAGCGACAACTCTGATTGTGAAACGAGATACTGCGCAAACGGAGCATGCGGAGAGAATTCTTGCAGCGACCGTGTTAAAAATCCATACGAATCTGATGTTGACTGCGGCGGGCCGTGCCCAAAATGCAGGGAAAACCTGGACTGCTATGAAAACAAGGACTGCGCTACAGGATTATGCAGCATAGGCAAATGCAAGCCGTCACAGTCATGTTTTGACAGGGCATTTACACAGGGAGAAAGCGATATTGATTGCGGCGGAATCTGCCCTGTAAAATGCGAGGAGACGGGGCATTGCAACACTGATGAAGACTGCGGAAGAGGATTAACCTGCTATTCATCCTCATGCACAGCATCAAAAAAAGAGGTAATAGAACAACCCACTAATACTGACACAGACGGGGATGGGATGCCGGACAGTTGGGAAATAGAAAACGGACTGGATCCAAATGACCCTTCAGATGCAGCATTAGATTCTGATAATGATGGATTGACAAACCTTGAAGAGTTTGAATTTTACAACACTTATGGAACGAGCACAGACCCAAACAATTCTGATACAGACAACGACGGCCAATCTGACAAGGAAGAAGTAGACAGCGGGACAAATCCAATAGATCCAGAAGATTTCAAGAAATCCGGCTTTGGCACAATACTTATGTTTATTTTTGGAATATTGATAATGATTTCAGGCTTTGGATACCTTGCTTATAGAGTAATATCAAAAAGGAATGAACGCTCATTTGACACTTCAGCAAGAACTCTAACAATGACAAGGCAGTCAATGCAGCAACAGACTACCAGGGTGCAGCCGACAGCAAGGCCGCAGATGCAGCCTAGAATAAGGACGGCAGGAGACGTTTTCAGGAGAAAAGAAGAAGAAAAGGGAAAAGAAAGACAGAGGTTATTTGAGTCGTTCGAATCAGGAAAGAAAACAGAAAAGACAGAGCAGGAACAGAAGCCAAACCAAAAAGAAAATACAAAAATAGGAAAAACAGAGCAGAAGCCTGAACAAAAAGAAAAGCCAAAAACAGGAAGAACAGAACAAAAAATAGACTACCAACATGAACAAAAAGAAAAGCCAAAATCTGAAAAACATACAGCAGCTCAAAAAGCAGTTCCAAAATCACACTCCAAAAAACAATCAGCGAAGCAGGAAGATGTTTTTGCAAAGCTGAAGGGCATAGCGGAAAAAAAGAGATAAATCTTATGAAAAAAGCGCAGCTTTACGGACATATTTTTATTTACATTCTGACAATAACGGTTACATCATTCATACTGTTATACGGCTACAATGCGATAAAAAACTTTCAGGACAAGACAGACCAGGCTTCGTGCATCAAGTTCAGGAATGACCTGAAATCAGCTGTTTATACGATAATGAGCGACTACGGGACTGTCAAGAGAAAAGATATTGAACTTTGCTCAAATTACAACAAAGTTTGCTTTGTGGAAACATACAGACAGATAAATAGGGATAATCCAACTTCAAACTCAAATCCAATTGATCCAATAATAAAAGACAGCATAATATCAAAAACAGAAAAGAATGTTTTTCTTGTTGCAGATGTAGCAAAAGACGGCTTTTACATAGGCAATGTAACTGTAGATGCAAACTTTGATGTTTACTGCGTTAATGCACAGAACGGCAAGATAAGCTTAAAATTAGAAGGAATGGGAGACAGTGTTTATGTTTCAAAATGGGAATGATTTTTCATGGACAAAAAAGGATTTGAGATACAGTTCAACTGGATATTTGTTCTTGTGGCAGGCACAGCCATACTCCTGTTTTTTTCTGGGATAATAATAAAACAAAAAGATGTTTCAGAAACAACAACAAAAGCAGCTGTTTTGAAGAATGTCGATTCTATTATTGCTTCAAACAGCGCAAGAGAAGACATAACTACATCAACAGAAATTCCATTGTCTACAATAGAGATAAGCTGCAACAAAATCACATCCGGAAAAGTGGCAAAACAGTTTTCCAGATCAATTATCTTTTCACCTGAAAAATTAACAGGAACAAAATTATTTGCAACTTCAAGAGAATTTTCTGCGCCTTATAAGGCAGTCAATTTGCTTTTCATGTCGAATCCATACATAAAATATGTGATAATAGGAAATAATAATGTAAATGAGCATATTGCAAGTGAAATCAACAAATCAATCCCAGATAAATGGAATAAGGAGTTTTACACAGCAATGCCCAATATAAAACATGAGGCAAACACAAAGTACAGGCTTATTTTTACGTCTTTATCACCTTCACAAACCCCCATATTTCCAAATGAGATACAAGGAATGCCGGACGATGATGTGACAGCACTGAAAGTGAATGGAGACATCCTTAAAGGAGATTTGACATTTTATTCAAAAAAAGGAGCATCATGGAAACTGCAAGGAAAATCAAGCTACATAACTAAAAATCTCCTTATGGGGGCAGTGTTCTCCGGGTCAAATGAAAATTATGAATGTTCTGCTGCAAATGCATTCTCAAGAATGGCGCTTGTTTCTGGAATAAATTCAGACCGGGCTGGAAACTTATTGGCCAATGACCAAATTACAAATCCAGAATGCAAAGAAGAATATCAATATTCTATCCAAAGTTTTAACAAAATAAAATTATCATCAGAATCAATTTCAACATCAGGAATAATATCAAAAAACAAAATAGATGAAATTTCAACGCAATCAGGGTTGCTTGAAGAATACAACCAAAAACTCAAGATACGCTCATGCCCATTAGTTTACTAAAATGAAAAAAAAGAAATCCCAAATACAGATTGGAGAAACCATATCGGTTATATTCGTTTTTTTTATATTGCTTTTGATAGGGTTCATGTTTTATGCAAAAGTTCTCAAGGGAAATGCCGCAATAGAGTCAGACGAGCTGGCGCAGTTAAGGTCTGTTGAGATTGCGCAGAGGGTTATGTTTCTTCCAGAGATGCAGTGCAGCACCGATGTGACTGACAGCAAGAACTGCATTGACAAACTGAAGGTAGAATCTGCAAAAAATGTAATGAACTTAAATGCAGTTGAATATTTTGACATATTGGGTTTTGCAAAAATAAAGATTCTTCAGGTGTATCCTTCATACGAGGAAACCGAAATCTATTCAAAGGACCTTTCGGATTTCAAGAACAAGTTCTCAACAAATGTGCCTGTTTCTATTTATGATCCTATAAAAAAAGAATATAATTTTGGATTGGTGTCAATTGAAACGTACTCGTAAAGGGCAGATGGAGATATTGGGATTGGCGATTGTTGTAGTTTTATTGCTTCTTGCTGCAACTTTTGTCATAAGATTTCTGCTCACGAAGAAATCACCGGAATACAGGAAAAGCTTCATAAGTGCTGAACTTGCATCAGGAATGATAAACACTATTTTGAAGACAACAGCTACTTCATGCTCAAGGGCAACAATGAAGGACTTATTGGAGGACTGTGCGACTTCACAGTCACTTGTGTGCGAAGATGGGCAAGGAGCTTGTGATTATTTTGATGAGGCTGCCAACGGAATACTAATTCAGACTCTTAACAAATGGAACTACAAATATCAGTTTACAGCAGTAATTGGGCAGAATAGCCCTTTTGTCAGCATCGGGAGCAAGTGCCTTTCGGAGAAAAAATCAGAAACTTATGTTGTGCCAAGCTCAATACCAATACAGGTTAAGCTTGATATTTGCGGATAGTAGTTGTTAATGACCCATTTAGTTTATCCTTTGAGTTATTGAATGATAATTCCGTCCTTCGGACAAACGTTACAGCTCGCTGGCACCATAACCAGCTCGCCATATATTGAACTAATCACAATCTTTATATTAAGGAAATCAAAGATTTTCTGATATAAATCTTCGAAATAGAACATTTCGATATATTTATATATAACCAATCCGATAAAACATTATCAAAGAGGTGTCAATATGAAAAAAGCGCAGGGAATTTCAATCAACGTCATTATTATAGCAGCAATCGCACTTGCTGTTTTAGTAGTTCTATTTGCCATATTTACAGGCAGAATAGGCGGATTTTCAAAGGGGGTGTCTGAAACAGACACATGCGCGCAGAAATGCTCTGCTTTAAACATGCAGAAGCTTGGGGATATAGGCCCAGGAGAATGCAGCGGAACCCCAATAGGCGGAAAGTACTCTGACACGCCAACCAACGGATGCTGCTGCGGTTAGCAATACAAAATATTTATATAGTGAGTTCTTTAGTATTTTTGTATGATTAGCAGGAAAGCTCAAGGCATGCCGCTTAATGTAATAATAATAGCAGCATTGGGGCTGATTGTTCTTGTTATTCTTGCAGTAATGTTTTCTGGAGAGAGCAAGAAGTTTTCAGCAGGAATAAGCAGCTGTGCAGCAAAACAAGGAACTTGCCAACAAAAAGCATGCGATGACGAACAGGTAACAATTAATGGAGTATGCCCTGAAAAAGGACAATCGACAGATTTGAAATACTGCTGCGCAAAAGTTCTTGGTTAAAATGTTAAAGAAATCTCAGATAGACAGTGTTATGATATGGATTATAGGAATCGCTCTTGGATTACTGTTTTTTTATGGAATATGGAAGGCACTGACAAATGGACTTAGCCCGTGACAAGAAAGGAATGGAACTTTCAACTATAATTGAAATAATTCTGGTAGTTGTGGCAGCGGGCCTTATAATCGGTGTTTTTACGCTTGCGTCAAACAAAGCAGATGAAAAAACATCAGAGATATTATGCAGAGGATTCAATTCTGTAAGGTTTTTAACCAAAATAGATAAAGGCCCTCTTTCGTTTAATGTAGCTCCGAATGCGTGCAAGACAATTGATGTCAAAGACTTGCCGACAAAGGCTTATGCGACTTCTACCGATGTAAGCGCATTGAAGCAAAGCATGGCATACCAAATAAGGGATATGGCGACAAAGTGCTGGTGGATGTGGCTTGAAGGAAGGCAGACTAATATGTTCAGCACATCGACATTATCTTTTGAAAACAAGTGCTTTGTATGCTATACTTTTTCAATTGACAAAGACACGGGATTCATTCCAGTTGAAACTTTCTATAAATCCCTAAATGATCCTTACTTTGCATCAGACACTTCTGACAAATGTGCTTCTGGCGGCGGAGGGAAGTGCATGGAAAAATGCGAAGGGGATTACCCAAAAGACACTTCATCTTCAAAATGCCAGCCTGACCAGAAATGCTGCGTCGCAGACAATGAATGCGAAAGCAAAGGGGGAAAATGCGCAGAAACATACCCTGACGGCGGTGGATATGTTGAATTCAACAAATGGCCTTGCAAGAGCGGAAAAACATGCTATGTGCCATCAGGAGTTTCAGGAACATATTTTGATTATATACAGGGCACAAAAGGAGAAGGCGGATTGGGTTTTATTGTACAGCCGGATGATATGAACACTTTCGACAGCAATAATTATTATGCAATAACTTTTGTAAGTCCAGGAAACCATGCAAATTTAGATACATTTGGGTATGGGACTGTCACGGCAGTTTTAGGGGCAGGAACATTAGCAGCAACATGGTTTTCTCCAATAGGAAAAGCAAATATTTTGGCAGGAGGTTCAACATTAACTGCTGTGGAATATAAAATGACGCAAAAATCAGGCGATGCAAATGCCAACTATCTTTATATATCAAAGTATGATGATGTGAAAGGAAAGTGCCTTGCGGAGACAGGGGCAGGACAGAAATGAAATCAAAGAAAGCAGAACTTATAGAAGGAAAATTGATTACAATAATTTTGATACTTGTATTCCTTGCAATCGCAATAGGAATCTCAATCATCTTCAAGGATAAAATGTCATCAATAATATCATCAATATTCGGGTGAACAAATGCCAGAAACTCTTATAGGAAAAATTGTATTATGGGGGTCTTTGCTTCTGTTCGTTGGCATATTCGCTTATGTTTTTTATTCAGATGAGGGGTTGCTAAAGACTATTGCAAACCTTGCATTGAAGACAGAAAGATTTCTTCCGTTTGGCACAGACAAGGACGTTGGAACTACGACTGCAATTAACACAGCAGTTTTGGCATCCCATCTAAAATTTTCTGAAGAAGTTGATAAGTACGCTGCAAACTATGGGTGTCTGATTGATGCAGACTTTTCAGCTTTTGACGGATATACATTAGAGATATCAAATTCAGCAGGAAAAATAACATCAACAATATTAAAACCAGTTAATGAAAAAGGATTAATAGACAACAGCGGATTCTTGAGATTAAGGCAGAAAACTGTTGAGAGCAACACTAAGATATGCATGGTAAATCCAGACGTATTTGTTAAATGTTATAATGAAAATCAAGGATGCACTTCTTCAAGCCTTTTTGTATCTGCTGACAAGCTTAAAGTCACAAAAGACAAAGTTTTATTCGGAGACCAATCTCATAATTACGCAAATGGAATACTTTTCAAGCCGGCACAGGATGAAGTTTGCTTTATACCGACACATTCAGGAGCATTCACATGGTTTGGATGCGATGCGGATGCAGCAACCATGGATGATGATTGTTTGAATTTTATAAAATCAAAAGTTCCAAAATGCTCGACAGGAAATGGAAATATTCCTGCGCCGAATGTAAACGCAAGAGCAGCAGCAGATGCAACAGCAACATCGAGATAAAATGAAATCAAAAAAAGGAGCAGAAGGAATAATCTGGATTGTGATAGTTTTTGTTCTTCTTTTATTGTTTATGTTTATTTACACAGGGATATGGACAAAGCTATTTGGGAAGGGCGCAAAAGGAATTGGCGATCAGATTGATGCAACATCGAATGATCATGACAGCGACGGAATTGCCGATTTTGCAGACAGATGCCCGTGCGGCGGAAGTGACGGTCAGCCGGAATACAACGGATGCACGAAGACTAGTGATGATAAAGAAAAAAGCGACAGAACATGCTTAAAATGAATTCTAAAAAAGCATTTACTATGGCAGAGGCTTTGATGAGAATAACCATAGCTGCAGTTTTGCTGTTTATTGTCTTTAAGTTTGGAAAGGGAGTTGCAGATTCCTTATCTGGAGGAAACGACGCATTGAATTCTTTTGAAAGCCTTGCAAATGAGATGAATTCGCATGAGAATTGGATTGAAAAGCAAACACTGCTTTCTTTAGATTCGGATACTGCAGTATTCGGCTTTTCCAAAACCGGAAACTTTGAGTGTTACGGATGCGGAAACCTGGATAAAGGCAAGCTAAGGAGCTTTTTTACAAGGCCACAGAATGAAGAGTGCAAGGACAGCGCATGTGTATGCTTATGCTCATCCCCTTCTGTGCCTCCTGACTCGCCTCTCTCAGAGTCATTGGAAATAAAATGCAAAAAGATGTCATGCAGGAAAACAAATTACGAAATATCCAGCGGATATGAAGTTAAAAGGTTCTTCAAGTCAATTTCAGCTAGTGATACAGCTTCATGGAAAAATGGATTTGTATATGCAAGGGATATAGAGGACAACACAGTTCCTATAACGGGCATGCCTAGGAACAAAGAAAGAATAACATCTCTTTTCCTTGAAAGAAAAACAGCTAACGGGATAAATTATATAGGAGTATGCCCTGTTAAGCCATGCATAGAGCAAAACTAATATAAACCCTTAATTCGAGTTCTATACAATGTCGAAAATATATTCTCAGCATATAAATGGCAGACGTAAGCTGAATATAATTGCAAAAGACAATATATTTTCGAGCACGATCAAAAACCACAGACAATTTAATAAACAGATACGAGCATTTCAAAATATATACTATTTAACCACAAAAGGTGGTTTTTGACATGCAAAAAAGAGGGCAGCTTGTAAACAAGGCACTTATAGTTCTGATAGTATCTGCAATAGTCGTTATTGCATTCATATCTGCAGGAAAGTCTTTTGGATCTGGAGATGCATATTACAAGCTGGCTGTCGCAAAAGATTTGGCACTTTCGGTTGATTTGATAAGCGGGATGCCGGGCGATGTTGTATTTACATATCCAAATGATGTTTCCGGATATGATATTGAAGTCAAGAAGAATTTAATCTTAGTTTATGGCAATAAGCTTGGCAAGCTCGACCCTGTTAAGGCAACTTACAGTTTCTCAAGTGTTGGCCAGATTGAAGATGTTTACATAAAGAATGCAAAATATGTTACTATAGAAAAAACAGGCAATAAGATTATACTGAAAGAATCAACACTTTTTGCAGGATTTGGAGGATCCGGAGCATTTTCTGGCAAAGGTTCAAGCGGAGTTATTCAATGAAAACAAATAAAATATTTTCATCGAAAAGAGCAACAGAGCTGTGGGCAGCAGACACATTTTTGTGGTGGATAGTGTTCATAATTGCTGTCGGCTTTGCAGCAATCGGATTTTCTATTTTCACATATCAAATTGGATCCCAGCAGGCGCAGATAAGGGAGAATTTAGAGTCTTATTACCTCATGCAGCGCTTTACAAAAGTTTCTGAATGCTTTGCATACAACCCAGAAGGAATTATAATCCCAAATACAATAGACTTGGCTAAATTTACAGATTCAAAACTTCAAACCTGCTACGATTCTGAAAGCGCAAAGATGCCGGCTTTCAAGCTGACGCTTGTTACAGACAAGACCGCTTTAATAATGACAAAAAACTGGAATGATAAAAGAGAGGCAGAACTAACATTAGCTTCGCAACCGGTTTTGGTCTATTCAGGCGCAAAAACATCAAAAGGAGAGTTAAAAATTGAAATACAAAATCTTCAGAAATAAACGAGCAATAGGCATAGACGATGCAATTCCCGTAATAGTAATCATATTCGTGGTTGCAATAATGTTCATGCTTTTCAAATTTAATGAGCATTCAAAAGAAAAAGATATAGCGAATAATATACAAAATCAGAAAGACATAATCGATGGGCATGAAGTTCTTGTTGGGTATTTAACAAAAACAGATTCAAGCGGAAAAAATAATGCAGATTTGCTGATGGAAGCATATCTTAACAAAGATGATTCTGTTAAAAGCAAAGTTAAGGACTATTTCTCCGCAAAACTCTTGCATCTTACCGGATGGGAAGTGCAAATTTCAGATTCTCAAAATAAAGTTTTTTTCTCTGTAAATGGGGGATCTTATGACAGTTCACAGCTTAAGAATGCAGTTACAGAGTCAATAATACCGGCAAGAAACGGGAATTATCTGAGAATAACGCTGAATTACGGAAGAGGAAAGGCGCAGAGCATGTATGCGAACGCAAAGAACGGTTAAAATGTTCAACAACAAAAAAGGAATAGGGTTGGAGTGGTATTTCCTTATCATAGCTTTATTCTTGGGGATAATCTGGTTTTACATAGCGATGCAGAATGCAAGAACAATCTCAAATTATGTTGGAGAATATCAGTTTTCAATTCTGAAAACAGCGAACGAAGCCGAAAATATTATTTTTTACATAGGTCAGTCTGCAAAATATTCTCTGGAGCAGGCGATTTACGACTTGGCCAGCAATGGGGGAATTTCAGAAGGCGAGCCTGGAGCTTCAATGAAATCAGATGATTTCTACAACGCAAACCCCTCTGACAGGTGCGGCAAATTTAACGGCTACAATGTCTGGATGCAGTTTCAGAGAAATGAAAACGGAGTGCAGGTTAATGACTGCTTTGATGCAGATGCAGTCGATTCAGATTTAGAAGTATATTTCGACAAAAACCTCAACAGCCATTTGGGAAAATACACTTTTGATATTCCAAGAGACTATCAATACAAGTTCAGCGGAGCAACAGAAGTTACAGGAATTGCATCATACCCTCTTATTTTTGACATTTCAAATATAAAAACAGCAACACAGCAAAAGCCAACACTGACAACCGGAGCAAATACTCCTGTGACAACAAAGCCGGGAATACCCGTTTCACAGATTTATTTTGGAAAATTAAATGATTTCACAAATAAGAGATCAAGCAGCATAGCAGTTGAAAAGATAATTCTTCACCATACGGGGGACAGTGCAGCGTCGCAGACGTTTGCAACGCTGAAACAGAGGAAGTTATCGGTGCATTACATAACAGACAGAGACGGCACAATCTACTATGTTGTTGATGAAAGCTTAACGGCGTGGCACGCCATTGGCCAGAATGCAGATTCAATCGGAATAGAGATTGTGAACAATGCAAAAGCAGTCACAAAATACACCGATGCACAATATGAATCAATAAACAAATTGATTAAGGATATATCCAGCAGATGGCCTAACATAAAGATTGACAATAATCACATATTTGCGCATTATCAAACTGACCCAAAAAAGGAGAAATGGGATCCTTCTCCAAATTTTGACTGGTCAAAGATTGAATTAACGGATCACCAGACGCTTGCTGACTTGGGAAGAAATGCTCCAGCAGGGATGGGGTACACTTAAAAATGGAAAATAATCATTTCATAGAACTAATGATAATCCCGCTGCTTATTATAGGGGCATTGCTGTATACTGAAAATTTTGACAATGTAATCACCGGATTTGCCACACAAGCTCCTGTGCAGAATACTAATCCAATTCTTGGAACATATTCAGCAAAGCCGAGCTTTAAGGCGTCATTCGATTATGATGTTAAAGCGAAAATTTCTTCGATAAAGGGCACAATGAATCTCATAGCAGACACGTGCAAAGATGACCCTGATATAGAAAATTGCATGAACTCAAGCTTTTCAGGCCTTAAATGGATTTGCAGCAATGACAATGCAGAAGATGTTTTGCACGATTTTACAGGCAAGATGAAAGACTGCTTAGCTCTTGAAGAAAATGTTATCTGCAAATTCGGATTTGATGATAGAAACCTTGATGGGAGAACATTCAACATCAAGCTTTTAAAAGAAGACGGAATTGTAAAAGCGCAATTGCTTGCGAATGGAAAATCAATTGCAGCAGAATATCTTGGGATCGATAAAATCCAATATACTGATTTTGCTTCAAAGGAAAAGGGAACAGATGCAGACTCTGCCGACATAATCGTTTCTTATTCTGATGGAAAGCCGAATGTAGAGAAGATGTTTGCGATGGCATCCAATTCAAGAACAGAATTAAGCAAAAAAATAATCCTGTACAAGTCAAACGGAATAAAGTTCATAGACGAAACAGAAGAAAACTCATTTGGAGCCCCAATCAAGACAGTATTTTTGCCAAGATACAAAGGCATGAAATTATGCGTCGATGCAGGAAAACAAGTTTATGCTTATGATGCATCAGACAATCAAGTTAAGAGGAGAGACTTGGTTTACAGGTTTGCAATCACGTTCACAACACCGCCTCCAGGGCCTTTGACCGGTGTGAGAAGCCTTTCCATGCCTGACGGAACACAGATTGTAATATGGAGCAAAATGGAAGATGCTGCTTCGTACTCTATTTATTATTCAAAGTTAGATTTTATTGATTCAAAATTATCTTCAATAAGAAGCGACAAGGATGTTATTCATGTTTCTGTTGATGCCAACCAGCCTTATGAAGAATTTGATAATTTCCCAACAACCAAGTTTGAGAAAGGCAAGCTGTACTATCACACCTTACTTAACAAGTTCACTTATGTGATTGATGTTGAGGACAACACACCCTATTACGCTGCTGTTGCAGCTGCAAACGAGCAAGGTTCAGAGATATTCAACGACAATACCGTGCCAAACTCTTTTGTTTATGAAAAAGGGAAGAACTATGCTGAATTCACTTCCGGCACAGATTCACAATAGAAGTAATACATTCTTTTTTTTGAGTCCTTTTCCGTTGCTTCGCAACAATATTTAGGCTCGCCCGCATTGCTCGCCTATTCATAATGACTTTAACCTTACTATTAAAACAATAAACTATTTAAAACACACAAGTAAACCCAATTCTATGATTAAAATTCCATACGAGGAGATTGTTCTCAAGATTAATGAAAAAACCCAGATGAGCGTTGCGGAGATAGAGGAGCGCATAGACAAAAAGATGAAGCAATTATCGGGTTTGATAAGCAAGGAAGGCGCTGCGCATATTGTTGCAAACGAATTGGGTGTTAAATTATTAGAACAGACATCCGGAAAACTTCAGATCAAAAACATCATGAAGGGAATGAGGGATGTTGAGACTGTTGGAAAAGTAATGCAGGTTTATGAAATCAGAGAGTTCATGAAAGGGGATTCTGTTTCAAAAGTCGCTTCTGTTTTGATTGGAGACGAGACAGGCACAATAAGGATTGTGATGTGGGGCTCGCAGGCTGATAATGCTACGAAGCTTTCATCCGGAGATACTGTAAGGGTTGTTGGTGGATACATCAGGGAAAATAATTCACGCATGGAAATTCATATGAATGAAAAAAGTCAATTAACGATTAATCCAACTGGTGTTGTTGTTAAGGATGTTGTTGTAACATCAAAAATAGGGACGCGCAAAACGATAAAAGAACTTTCAGAAAATGACAATGATGTTGAATTATTGGGAACGGTTGTGCAGGCATTCGACATTAAGTTTTATGAAGTCTGCCCAAGGTGCAGCAAACGCGCAAGACCTTCTGCTGATCTTTATCAGTGCGCAGAGCACGGAAATGTAATTCCTGCTTATTCATATGTTTTTAATGTTGTACTTGATGACGGAACAGAAACTCTTCGCTGTGTATTTTTCAGAAATCAGGTTGAGAAATTAGTTGGAATGACACAGGAACAGTTATTGAAATTCCGACAGAATCCAGCAGACTTTGAAGCTGTGAAGCATGATTTGCTGGGCAAGATAATCAAGGTTACAGGACGTGCAAACAAGAACGCAATGTTCAACAGAATAGAGTTCGTGGCTAATTCGGTTGACAACAATCCTTCTGCGGAAGAAGAGATAAAGAAGCTGCAAGCTAATTAGTTATCCTTTCTAAGTAGTGAAATTAAGCATAGATTTATAAATCTAAATCTGTTATCAATATACATGGGAGATAAGCCAGACATTCATCAAGTTGTTTTGGAAGCAGTAAACAGCATAAGATTAGATGGTGAATCACTCAAATCACATGCTTTTGAATATAGTACTTCATATTATGAAGGATTACCAAACCTACCGGAAAGAGAAAGAAGATCAAGGGGGTTTCAACTGGACACAGAAATGAGAATTTTCATCCTAAAGAATTTATTTAAGTTTTTATTTGGAGAAAATCAAGCACCTGGGTCTTTAGTTGAGCTTGGAAGCGCCGGCGATATTTCTGCAGCTTTAGCGTTTCCAAATACCCGAGTATATCCTTTAGATATTGATTACGATATTTTTTCAAATGAAGTTAATCATCTTCCAGAAGAGGTTTTTGCGTTATTAGGCATACCAAAACTTGTGACTTATTATGGACAAACAACACCAGATAACTTAAGATTAGTAGACAGATGCTTACAAAATTACAGAAGAGTGATTGGAAATGGAAACAATTTTCCATTCAGAGACAATGAATTTGATGTAGGCTTAGTTCAAGGAAGTCCACACTTACTTAATGATTACTTCTCTGAGCTTGCCAGAGTAACAAAAAAAGGAGGATATATTATGAGTGTTGCTGAGGATTTTTTCAAGCCAGCAGATGCAGAATCTTTTTATTCCACAGGAAAATATGGCAACTGGCCAGAACACGGAAAAACAGGCACATCGGGATATCCTCTAGTTGCAATCGAAATTCCAAAAAAATTCCGCGAACTGGAAAGACTTTGCGAATGGAAATCAGAAAGAGCAGAAGGTCAAAGATTGGCATCAGGATTTGTTTTTGAAGTTTTTAGAAAATTATAATTGCAGCAGTAAGTTTATATTTCTAAAATAATTTATTTCTTAAATGGCAGAAATCGACGCAGCCAAATACGAAAAAGATACTATCAAAGAATACATAATTATAGGTGTAATATGTTTGCTAATCTTCTTAGCTTTGGTTATTTACGGCTTTAAGATGATTTTGGGGTATAACGGACTATTATAATAGTATTCTTTCTTTTCCATACTGAAAACAATTATTATATGAGTGATTTATGAGTAAACAGGGTACCACTGGACACTGGACATCCTCGCATGAACTATATAAAGGAAAGCGTGCCTTATACTTCTTGAAATCATGAAAATGGTTTCGACCCAGTCTCTGGGAATGGTGGCAAATGGCGTAAATCCGCCTAATAATCCATCATCCATAATCAAGGAGACTTTGAAATAAAAAGCGAAAGCAAGGGTATAGAAAAAATGAATGAAACAAAAAACATGCCTGAGAAGAGATTCTCAACAGGCGCTGTGGCTGCTACAGTCTGGCAAAATGCCGGGAAAAGCAAAGAAGGAGATAATGTAAACTTCCGCACAATATCTGTGCAGAGAAGGTACAAAGACAAGAGCGGAACATGGCAGAGTGCTAATTCTTTCCGTGTCAACGATTTGCCAAAGGCATCTTTAGTGCTGCAAAAGGCATACGAGTACCTTGTAATAAGGGAAGCTCATGAATCTTCTGGCAATCTTGCGGAAGACCTCATAGAAGAAGTCATTTAGACTTCTTCTTAAAATGAATAAAAATATAAAACAAAGGTGATTAATGATGGAACAGGAATTAATGGAAGTAGAAGTTGAAACAAAAACAAAGAGAAAATTAAAGATGGAAAAAGAAGAAAAAACAGAAAAAGTTCAAAAGACAATCTATGATCTTCCGGGCGTAGGGGCAGCAACAGCTGAAAAGTTAATTGCGGTTGGATACACGGATTTGATGAGCATAGCAGTTGCGAGCTCAGGGTCTTTGATAGATGCAACTGGCATGAGCGATGCTGTTGCAAAGAAGCTTATTGCAGTTGCAAGATCTTCCTTGGAAATGGGATTTGAAACAGGAGAAGAACTTCTAAAGAGAAGGGAAAAAGTGCTAAGGCTAAAGACCGATAGCAATGCCCTAAACATGCTGTTAGGCGGCGGCTTCGAGACCGGAGCAATTACAGAATGCTTTGGTGAATTTGGCTCGGGAAAAACACAAATAGGCCACGTATTGGCTGTTAAAGGACAGTCCATTGAAAAAGATGCAGTCGTTGTTTACATCGACACTGAAAATACATTCAGACCAGAAAGAATAATCCAGCTTGCAAAAGGGCAGGGATTGGATGAAACCGAAGTCCTAAAAAATATCAAGGTTGCAAGAGCATATAACTCGGACCACCAGATGCTTTTGGCTGAAAAGGTTGAAGACTTAATCAAGAAACAAAATATGAACGTGAAATTAATCGTAATAGATTCTTTGACCGCTCATTTCAGGGCAGAGTTCATCGGACGTGGAACATTAGCAGACAGGCAGCAGAAACTGAACAAGCATCTGCATACATTAGCAAAATTGGCCGATATGTACAATTTGTGCGTTTATGTAACCAATCAGGTTATGGCAAAGCCGGACATGTTCTTCGGCGACCCAACACAGGCAATTGGCGGGCATATTGTTGCGCATGCATCAACATTCAGGATTTATCTGAGAAAAGGCAAGAAGGGAACAAGAGTTGCAAAATTAATAGACTCTCCTAACATGCCGGAAGCAGAGTGCGGATTCTACGTTGATGAAGGCGGAGTAAAAGACATAGAGTAAGTGCGCCTTAAGCACATATTTTTTTCTTTTATTTTTTTAATTTTTAATAATTGGAAATATAAAGAAAAAATAAAGGCCGCACAAATCCGGCTAACAGGAGATTGATACCCTCAATAAATACAAATGAAACACACTATATAAATTTTTCCTAATAGCAATGCCGCGGTCGCACAACCTGGCAGTGCGGGAGATTGATACCCTCCTGTCCGCAAGGATGTCTGGGTTCAAATCCTACACAGAGGTTTGGCTGTTGGGTGAGAATCCCAGCCGCGGCGCTTTCTCATTAAACAAAACCTTTTTAATGATACATCTGATAGTGTAACTTATGGTTTATCCTGTGTGGAGAATAATTCTGTGGCCGTGGTACAGGCTGTGGATAAGGAAAGTTGAAGGTTTGGAAAACATACCAAAAAACGAGCCGTTTATAATTACATTAAACCATTCAAGCTATTATGATATTGTTCTTGCATATGGAACAGTGGCATTAACCGCAAACAAAAAATTGCACTCACTCGTCAACAGCAGATACTGGGAAAATTCAGTTACAGCAACAATACTCAACCATGGGGAATGCATTCCTGTTTACGTTGATGAGGGCAAAAAATCAGAATCAAAGAATGAAGAGGCATTAAAGAAAGCACTAATTTATCTAAAAAAAGGAGAATTGGTAAAAATATTCCCTGAAGGAAGGATAAGCATTGACGGAAACTTGCAGAAAGGAAAAACTGGCGCTGCAAAGCTTGCAATTGAAGCCAATGTTCCGGTGCTCCCTATAGGACTGATAAACACAGATAAAGTACTTCCAAGAGGAAAATTCTTCCCAAGATTCAGAAGATGCGATATAAAAATAGGAAAACCACTGCATTTTAATTATGCAAAAAACCCAGACGAAAAAGTGATTGAAGCAACCACATCGAAAATAATGAAAGAGATTGCAAAATTAACAAATAAAACATACAACTACTAAGATGGCATATCCAATCGGAAAAAGGATTCTTGTACCAATATTTAATATGTGGGTGAAAGAAATAAGAGGAATAGAAAATCTTCCTAAGACAGCTTACATAATAGCCGCAAACCACGCAAGCTATATGGACCACCCAATAATTGTTTGCAATGTTGTAAAGCACCAAAACAGAAAAGTTCATTTTCTCTCGAAGAAGGAGCACTTTGACAATCCGCTAAAGGCGATGTGGCACACTTATGCAGGCGCAATTCCCCTAGACAGGGAAAAAAAAGGAAAGAAAGCATTAAGATTGGCAATAAAAACACTTAAAGACGGGAAAATAATTGCAATACACCCTGAAGGAACAAGGTCACTGACAGGAAAACTTATTGGAGCAAAGACGGGAGTTGCGAGACTTGCATTATTGTCAGGCGTTCCGGTTGTCCCGATAGGGCTAATCGGAACTTTTGAAATACTTCCAAAAGGAAAATATATACCTAAGATGAAAAAAGCAACAATGAACATAGGAAAGCCGATGCAGTTCAGCAATAAAAATATTAATAGGAAGAACTTAAGGGACATAACAACGAAAATAATGGAAGAGATAGCAAAACTATCGAACCAGAAATACGAATACTAAAATGAAAATTGCAGTAATAGGGGCAGGATCGTGGGGAACAACTTTAGCAGTTATTCTCGGAGAAAAAGGATATGACACAAGGCTGTGGGCAAGAAGAGAAGAGCTTGCAAAAGAAATCAACGACAAAAAAGAAAACAAGGAATATCTCCCAAATGTAAAAATACCAAACAGCGTGATTGCAACAAGCTCATTAAAGGATGCAATTGAAAATACTGACATCATTTTTATTTCTGTTCCGAGCATTTATCTAAGGGACACATTAAAAAAAATAAAGCCGTTTTATAAATCCCAGATAGTTGTATCGACGACAAAAGGGTTTGAAGTATCTGGCAAAAGAATGTCGCAGATAATAGAAGAAGAACTTCAAACTGTAAAAGTTGCAGTGCTATCGGGACCAAATCATGCAGAAGAGGTTAGCATGAAGATGCCTACAGCAAGCATTGTTGCGTGCAAAAATCTCAAGACAGGAAAAATAATATGCGATGTTCTCCAGACTCAGTATTTTAAATTGTATGAGCTGGACGATGTTATAGGGACAGAGATATGCGCTGCGCTGAAAAATATTGCAGCGCTTGCAACAGGCGCATGCGACGGACTTGGATTTGGCGATAATTCAAAGGCAGCAATAATTACATTGAGTTTAATGGAAATGAACAATTTCGGAAGGCATTTTGGAGCAAAAAGGGGAACAGTTTACGGGCTTGCGGGAGTCGGTGATTTGGTTGCGACGTGCATGAGCAGGCATTCAAGAAACAGAAAAGTCGGAGAGCAATTGGCAAAAGGCAAGACAATGGAAGAAATAAAAAAAGAAATGAAAGGAATGGTTGCAGAAGGAATATCGGCGACAAAATCAGTCTATGAATACAGCAAAAAGCACAATATAGAGATGCCCTTGACGCAGCAGGCTTATGAAGTCATCTTCCAAAATAAAAATATGATGAAAGCTTTGAAAGATTTGTTGAGGATTGTTTAAAATGAAAATAGGATTTATCGGATTGGGGCTGATGGGAAATCCAATGGCAAAAAATATTCTTAAGTCAAAATTTTATTTATCAGTTTACAACAGGACTTCTTCAAAAACAACAGAACTGAAAAAACTCGGAGCAATTGTTTGCAAGACTCCAAAAGAAATTGCAGATAATTCAGATGTGATAATTACAATGGTTACCGGCCCAGATGACGTCAAGAAAATTCTTTTTGGTAAAAACAGCGCTTCAAAATCTAAAAACAAGCCAATAGTAATTGATATGAGCACAATAGGGCCAAAAGCAGCAAAGGAAATTGCTTTAAAATTAAAAAAACAAAAAATAGAATTTATTGATGCGCCTGTGACCGGAAGCACGCCTGCTGCAATTTCAGGAACACTTACAATTTTTGTCGGAGGAAACAAAAATATTTTTGATAAAATAAAGCCAGTGCTGGAAGCGATGGGAAAAAATATACATTATACAGGAAAAACAGGATCAGGCCAGGCAATAAAACTCGTGAATAACATGATTGTTGCAATAGAGATGGTTGCTGTTGCAGAGGCAATGCTTTTGGCAGACGAACAAAAAATTTCAAGGAAAATGGCGTTTGAAGCGCTGGAAAACGCGCCAATAATGTCAAATTACATGAGAATGAAGATGAATAACATAGTCAATAATGACTTTTCAACTTTATTTTCTGCAAGAAACATGGAAAAAGACCTCAAGCTTGCGATAAAAGAAACAAAGAAAAAACTTCCTTTCCTTGAAAAAACAAAAAAATTATTTTCAAAAACAATAGAGAAAGGCCTCGGAGAAAAAGACCTTTCAATAATAATAAAGCATCCGGAAAAAAACTAAATTATTATTCTTCTGTGAAGTCTTCCAGCTTGTTAGGTATGTCTTCCCCTTCCTTCAATTTTCCTTTTGCCTTCAAGAATTCCTTTGTAAGGATGTAAAACATAAGTCCAAGCGACTTCTTGCCTTTGTTGTTGCACGGCAAAGCCAGGTCAATATAGTTTGTCTGGTTGTTTGTATCACAAAGAGCGATTACCGGTATTCCTATTTTGACAGCATCAATTACTGCGTTTCTGTCAGGCCATGCATCTATAACGAACATCACTTTTGCTTCTGTGTATCTTTCAAGCTGCGGATTTGTCAGAATTCCAGGAGGATAACGCCCGGCGAAAACCCTTATTCCTGTCAATTTGCCGAAAAGCTCAACTGCTTTCCATCCGTTTTCCCTTCTGCTTACGATAAGAATGTCTTCAGGCTTGTACTGCGCCATGAAACTTGCAACTATTTTTATTCTTTCATCAATTCTCTGGAGATTAAGAACAGACAATCCATCAGGCCTTGTTTTGTAAATGAAATCTTCCATGTACTTTGTCCTAAACTTTGTACCAATATGTATTCCTGATTTCAAATATACTTCTCTTGCTACTAAAAATTTGTCTTCTGTCATTTTAAACCTCAAAACAGTCCAGAACGCTGAACCGCTATTTTAGCCCGCAGTGCGAGATGACTTGCATCTCTGGGCAATACTATAGAGGATAGATTGTCGGTTTAAAAAGGTTTTGGAAGCAAAAGACGAGTAAAATTATATTTCTCGGCTACCATCGCTCACATTATCTACATCAATAAAAAGAAAAAATTCCCACTGGAACTTCCTTTTTTCTGAATGTATAATTAAATTATGTTCGCATATTGATGGTAGCCTTATTTTCAAAAAACAGAGGCAAGCCTGCCTTTCAATCAAAAAAATAAAAAAAAACAAAAGAAATTACTGTTCTTCGCCGAAGTTATCCGAGTCCTGATTGGAATACTGGTCCTCACTGGATGAATCCTGGCTAGGCTGCTCCTGCGGGTATCCCTGTTCCTGCTGCTGGCCGCCATCATCTGACGAAGCTTGCGCTTCACCGGTTGCCTGTCCAACAACTTCTGCAAAGCCTACTTTCTGAAGAACTCTTGTGACTCTTATTCTAACGTTATCTCCTGCCTTTGTACTTGGTACAAAAAGCACGAAACCGTCTTTCTTGGCTATTCCGTCTCCTTTCTCTCCAACAGCTTCTATCTTTACATCTAACTCGTCCCCAACCTTAACAGGGGCAAAATTGCGCGGGGCAAAACCTCCTCCTCCACGTCCTCCACCAGATCTTTCATGTCTCATCTCAATACCTCTCTATGTTATTTTATATAGGGCGCCTTGGCGCATACCCTACAGATATAGGGATTAGTATATAAATATTGTGTGCTAAAAGCTGAAGCCCCCGTCTACACATATCACTTCACCGGTTATGTAGGAAGCCTTGTCAGAAGCCAAAAATCCAACTAAATTGGCAACATCTTCAGGCAATCCCGGCCTTCCTAAGGGAATCATGGCCATAATTATCTTTCTTCTTATGAACGGAACGCTTTTGGTCATTTGCGTATCAATAAAACCAGGGGCTACTGCGTTTACTGTTATTTTTCTTTTTCCAAGCTCCTTTGCAAGAGATTTTGTAAATCCTATTATTCCTGCTTTGGAAGCTGCATAGTTTGTCTGGCCAAAATTACCGGAAATTCCTACAATTGAACTCATATTGATTATTTTGCTGCCATCTTTCATAACAGGCAATGCGTTCTTGCACATGTTGAAAACACTGTCAAGATTTGTTTTTATTACCGTATCCCACTGATGCTTTTCCATGTTCTTCAGGGTTTTATCAGACAATGCGCCTGCATTGTTCACAAGCACATCCACATTTCCAAATTTTTTCTTAACAATCTCTATCATTTCAGCGCAGTCATCGAATTTTGAAACATCTGCTTTTACAGCTATTGAATCAACACCCAGTTTTTTTATTTCGCTCACAACAGCAACAGCTTCTTGCTCATCCCTGTAATAATTAACTATCACATTCATTCCGTTTTTTGCAAGCTCCATTGCAATCGCTCTTCCAATACCTTTTGAAGATCCTGTAACTAACGCAGTTTTTTTGTTTTCCATTTTACCTCAGCTTGTTTTAAACGCCGTAAAGTAGGCGCATTCTATTGTATAGTGAGTAGAATCCGCCATTGGATTGTTTGCAGCCAAATCACTGAACAATTTTTCTGCTGACATGACAATCAGTTTATCTCTGTCTTCCTCTTCTTCAGGAGAAGGATCTTTTCCGCCTATTTCAGGAAGTATTCCTGCCTGAAGCCTTTTTACCCTTAAGAAATTCATCCAGTCTTTGTAAGCAACCTTAAAAGTTTTGAATTTTGGAATTTCAAATGTAAATTTTGCTGATTTTAATGCTTCAAGATACGTTTCAGCGGGCCTCGGATTCGGGAAAACGAATTTTTGCTGCTTATTTTCCATTTCTATTTTTTTATCCAAGCCTTCCTGATATTTTTTGAATCTTTTGTCGATGCGCACTATATCCAGTGCCATCTCACGCACTTTTTTTATTGTATCATCAACCATTAACACTCCTTTTTTTCTGTTTTTATTGTCAATGTTTCCACTCTGGAAAGTAAAAGTTCCCTTCTTCTTTAAAGAATCATAGATGCCCCTGAAAGTTTCTTTGATGTCCGGTATAAGATGGACGGTGTTTGCGCACATAACATGGTCAGCAGCTTCTTCTCCGATAGTTTCTGCAAGCGTTGCATAACGGTCATTTGTTTTATTTAGGAGGAAACACTTAACATTTTCATCTGATTTGAAAATATCATGCGCATTTCCAAGCCACGCTGCCGAATTATCAACAATCCACAATTTGAAATTTTTATGAACTCTTTTTAGAAGCCTCAATGCGGAAACTCCAGTTCCTGCTCCAAAGTCAACAACAATTTCATCATTTTTTATCTTTGGATCCATTGCTTCCATTAACTCATCAAGGATTTCAGTATAGTAAGGTGCATCTACAACAGCTTCATGATATGCAATAGCTCCTTTCGAAACCTGACGATCCGGGTGCCATGGCTTTATTTCGTAAGTCATTTTATCTTCTCCAGTATCATAAAAATTTTCTCTAAATTTTTAGGATCCCGAAAAATGCTCAACATTTTTCGAGGATGTGTACAGTAACAGAGCTTCCTGCACCGCCAATATTCTGCGCAAGGCCGTATTTGATGTTGCCAATCTGCCGTTCTCCAGCGAGTCCGCGCATCTGCTTTGCAAGCTCATATATCTGCGACAATCCAGTTGCGCTGATTGGATGGCCCTTTGCTTTAAGGCCGCCGCTTGTGTTAACGGGCAGTTTTCCGTTGATATTGGTAAATCCTTCCCTTATAAGATTTTTTGCTTCTCCCGGCTTGCAAAAACCAAGGTCTTCATACGAAATAAGCTCCACAGAGGTAAATGCATCATGCAGCTCTGCAATGTCAATATCGCTTGGTGAGATTCCGGCTTGTTTGTAAGCCTCTGCTGCAGATGCTCTTGAAGCATGCCACGAAGTTAAATCATCACGCTCAAAAGGAGCAAGGAAATCAGTTTCATCAGCAGCTCCTATTATTTTGATGTCAGATTCATTTTTTGAAATAACGGCAGTTGCAGCGCCGTTTGCAGGTATGCTGCAGTCAAACAATCTCAATGGAGAAGCAACTACCGGAGATTTTTTTATTTCTTCCAATGTAACATTTTTCCTGTAAAATCTTGCTTTGGGATTCATATATGCGTTATTGTGATTTTTAAAAGCAACAAGCGCAAGATCATCCATCGTAACATTGTGCTTTATCATGTACTGCTGCGCAACCAACGCATTTTCGGCTGGAAAATTCATGCCTTCGGATTGCTCATAGATTCTTTCTGTTCCCATAAGCATTTCGTCTGTGATTCTTTTTCCAATATTAGTTACCATTTTTTCAAATGATACTACGAGTATGTTTTTGTAATTGCTTGTCTTGTGTATTTGAGTGGCTGTCCACAATGCTGTTCCCCCTCCTGAACATCCTGCAGGAACAGATAGTATTGGCATTTTTTTCTGGAAAAGGCTGCTTAACATAGAAGAACTATGGCGCTGTCGCTCTCCATTGCTTATGATATCGTTATTGGAAACAACAACTGCGTCAATTTCATTCATTGAAAGGCTGGAATCATCAAGCGCTTCCATGACTGCTTCATGCACCAGATGGCTTGATGCAGCTTCATCTATGCTAAACCTGGTCATGCCAACCCCTTTTATGAACATCACTTTATCACTCTTGAAAGCAATTTTTGCATTTTTGTTTTTACTTTGTCTATGTTGGTTATCTTTGGGGCGCCTTCTGTTGTAAGCAGCTTCTTCAGCAAAATCAGCTGCTCAACGCTGTCAGTTTCTTCATTTATTGATGCGAATCCAAGGCCCATGCTTTCAAACTTGTTTATTGCGCAGTTTCCAAGAACAACAACCCTCTGCTTTTCTTTCAGAACGTTTGGATCAAGACAGGAGCCTATTGCAATATACAGCTCATTTCCCCTTATCCCTATAAGTTTTGAAGTAAGGCTGTACATGAGATTCAAACATGCAGGGCACGCTTTTCCATCAATAACTTTTATGTCAGAATGCGGAGTTTCATGCAATGATGGCTGTTTTATCGGATATTTTAATGCTTCAATTTCATTTCCGACAGTCTCTATTTTTTTAGCGCTTAAACTGTCAGAAACATAATGCGGGACAGGAAGCATGCATACTTCACAAAAAGCAGCATCAACTGCAGCAGGAGTTTTCCCTGCAAAAATCAAACTCAAAAAAGCAGGCTCTCCTAAATGCAGCGGGCCTTGGCCCTGCATTCCGTTGGATGCATCTGCAACCGTTATCACATTTTTCAAAGCATCGACAAGCTTTGGCAGTGTTTTTTCGATGTCGTTTTGGTACATCTCTCTTTGAGTTTTTTCATCACATAATCTTGAAAGGTTTTCCATTGCGCCGCTTATTCCAATTTGAAAATTTGTTTTCATGATTGGAGCATTTATTATCTTCCTCTCAATTGCTTCCTTGAAAACGCTGAATTTCATGTTTCCATGCTCAACAGTTTCAAACGGCCCTTTTGAAATATCTGCAAATACAATCTCATTTTTCCTGCAGACTTCAAGAATCCCGGCTTTGGAAGCAGTGTCCATCACATCAAATCCTATTAATGCCTGTTCTGCAACAAGAATATTTTCTTTTTTTATTCCCTTTTCAATCAGAATCTTAATCAAAGCATCAAGGAATTCTGGATTTGTATTGACTGTTTGATATGGATATGCTGCCGATACAACTGAAGGCTTAATAAGCACTCTGTCGCTTTCAGAAATTTCCAAACCTTTCAAAAGGCCAATCGCTTCTTTGATTGCTTCATAAACATCATATTTTATTCTTGTTATTGCAACAGCATCGTCTGTTTTAGCATTTTCAATATTAAACAAGTCTCCTATCTTGTAGTCTTTCATGGTTTTTCTTGGAATTTTATTGCCATGCTCATCTTCAAGAAGCGCTATGTTATACGGGACTATTGGGTGCATTGGAGATGCTATCATAACTTTAGTAAACCCAATTACTTTTAGTTTTGAACCAAGCTGTTTTGAAATCTGACCTTTGCAAAAAGCACACTTCTCAACAGGGTAAATCCATTTCTTATTGCATTTTTCACAAATCCACCGTATTATCATTATTTCACCTTTTCAAGTATCATAAAAATTTCCTCTAAATTTTTAGGATCCCGAAAAATGCTTAGCATTTTTCCAGGATATGAACCGTAACTGTGCTTCCTGCACCGCCAATATTCTGCGCAAGGCCGTATTTGATGTTGCCAATCTGCCGTTCTCCAGCGAGTCCGCGCATCTGCTTTGCAAGCTCATATATCTGCGACAATCCAGTTGCGCTGATTGGATGGCCCTTTGCTTTAAGGCCGCCGCTTGTGTTAACGGGCAGTTTTCCGTTGATATTGGTAAATCCTTCCCTTATAAGATTTTTTGCTTCTCCCGGCTTGCAAAAACCAAGGTCTTCATACGAAATAAGCTCCACAGAGGTAAATGCATCATGCAGCTCTGCAATGTCAATATCGCTTGGTGAGATTCCGGCTTGTTTGTAGGCTTCCTGCGCTGTAATCTTGGATGCAGGCCATGTTGTCATATCTTCACTTTCAAAAGAAGATAATCTATCAACGCACAATGAAGAAGCTTTGATTTCAATATCACTTTTATCTTTTGACAACACCGCAGCCGCGGCCCCGTTTACAGAAAGGCTGCAGTCAAAAAGTCTTAATGGAGAAGCAACTACCGGAGACTTTTGGATTTGCTTTAAAGTAACTGCTTTTTTGTAGAACTTAGCTTTAGGATTCATGTAAGCATTCTGATGGTTCTTGAAAGCCACAAGCGCAAGGTCATCCATAGTTGCCTTGTATCTCATCATGTATTGCTGCGCAACAAGCGCATTCTGAGCCGGAAAATTCAAGCCTTCAGATTGCTCGTAGATTCTTTCAGCAGCCATCATGATTTCATCTGTTAGCCTTGGAGATGTGTTAGTTAGTAGTTTTTCAACCCCAACAACAAGGATATTGTTATAATTCATTTTTCCTGCTGTCCACAAAGCTGCACCTCCGCCGCCGCAGACTGCAGTTGAGTTGAGAATCGGAACCTTTTTCTTAAGAATGCTGCTAAGGACGCATGCAAAAAGACGCTGGCGTTCGCCCGTGCTTTCGTTGTCAATTGAGGAAACAACAACCGCATCAATATCTTCCATTGAAATATTGGAATCTTCAACAGCTTCAACTGCAGCTTCATAGACAAGCGCCTGGCTTGTGCTCTGCTGCGAACCGAACTTTGTCATTCCAACCCCTTTTATGAACATAGAAACACCTTAATTGGAATATCTTTCCCTAAACTCCGTTCTGTTTACTATCGCCAGCATTATAAGGGCTTCTGCTGCACACACTCCTTTTACAAAAGCCTTGCCCTTTAAGATAGCGCCCCTTTCATCCTGCGCTATTAGGTCAAGCTCAAATCTTGCTTCATCACCTGGGAGTATTGGAGAATTAAATTTAACCTCTTTTAACCTATAGGCAAGAACATCTTTTTCATGATGGTTTGGAATATTGCTTCTTGCAAGCAAAGTAGCTGCCTGACCCATTCCTTCAACGGTTAAAGCGCCCGGCATTATGGGGAAACCAACAAAATGACCTTTTAGAAAATCTTCATTGCTTTTTACTTTCTTAACAGCCACTATCCTATTGCTGCTCAACTCCAAAACCCGATCTATAAATAGAAAATGCTCATTGTAAGGGATTATCTTCTTGATGTTTTCTGTATTTATTTCGCCTTTTTCGTCCTTTAGCTCGCTGAAATGAGTCATATTATCTTTCCACTTAATCTTTAGTCAATTTAAATAACTTTCTCCTTCAATAGTTTTTAATAGTTATTTTATAAAATATATTTTAATTTATATATTTTTAAGCACGAAACCCCGCAAAATGTTTATAAAACAAGTAATAAGATAAGATACTCATGCTAAAGGGCAAAAAAGCAAAAATTAGGTTAGGAATAAGAAAAAAACTACTCATAAACAGCCTTAATATCGCACTAAAGCCAGTTGAAAAAGCATTCTCTTTTGGAAAGAACTCGGCAATTAAAGCAAAAGAGCAATTTCCTGCGATTTACAGGTATTTTGACGGAATAGTAAAACAACACGTAATAACTCCAGGCATGAGCCTCTTCACAACAAAAAAATTCGGAGATATTGGCAATTTTATAACAGCAAGCGTGATGAAAAGAATTCCGCATGTGGACGAATCAAAGGTTGCCGAAATCCTGAACAATCCAGCTGATAAATCACTTCTTGAGACTTTTACAAAAGGACTCGGACCATGGAAAAAAAGATCATATACTGTACTTGGCAATGAACGATTCAAAAAAGTCCTTATAGCAAATAGGGGAGAAATTGCTTTAAGAATTATAAGGGCATGCCGTGAACTTAACATCGAAAGCGTTGTAATATACTCGGATGAAGAAGTAGATTCTCTTTTGGTAAAGTTTGCAGACAGGGCATACAATATAGGCAAGCCTAAAAACTACCTCAATATAAGAAAAATAGTCAGGATTGCTAAAAAATCAGGATGCGATGCAATACATCCCGGATATGGATTTCTTTCAGAGAACCCAAAATTTGCAAGTATATGTGAGAAAAAAGGTATTAAGTTTATAGGACCATCTTCAAAAATGATAGAAAGCCTTGGAGATAAGGTTGAAGCAAAGAAGGCAATGCTAAAAGCAAATATTCCTGTAATTGAAGGGGTCAAACAGGATTTGAAAAGCAAGGGACACGCTTTGAAGGTTGCAAGGGGGGTTGGATTTCCTGTAATAATCAAGGCATCGGCAGGAGGCGGGGGAAAAGGAATGAGGATTGTGACAAAGGAAGAAGAAATAGGAGACTCTTTTGACAATGCCCAAAAAGAGGCAATGAATGCTTTCGGAGACTCTTCTGTTTACATAGAGAGCTATCTTGAAGACCCACGCCATGTCGAATTTCAGATACTGGCAGATAGATACGGGAATGTTGTACATCTTGGGGAGAGGGACTGCAGCATACAGAGAAGGCATCAAAAACTTGTTGAAGAATCACCAAGCCCAGCTTTGGACCAGGAGTTAAGGGAAAAGATGGGCGCAGCTGCTGTAAATGCAGTAAAATCAGTAGGATATGAGGGAGCAGGCACAGTTGAATTTTTGCTTGACAAGAGCAAAAACTTCTATTTCATAGAAATGAATACCAGGATACAGGTTGAGCATGGAGTAACTGAGATGGTTACGGGTGTTGATCTTGTAAAGGAGCAGATAAAAATAGCAGAGGGCGCAAGACTTACATTTAGGCAGGAAGACATAAAGATACAAGGATATGCAATAGAATGCAGGATAAATGCAGAAGACCCGTCAAACGGATTCGTACCATCTCCAGGAACAATTGTCAATTATCTTCCTCCAGGAGGGCCAGGAATCCGTGTTAGCAGCGTTGCACATGCAGGATACAAGATATTACCTCAGTTTGATTCCCTTATTGCATTGCTTATATGCCATGGAAGAACAAGAAATGAGGCAATCATAAGGATGAAGAGGTCACTTGATGAATTCATAATAGAAGGGGTCAAGACAACAATTCCATTCCATAAAGCAGTGTTAAGCAAGAGGCAATTTGCAAGAGGAAGCATAAACACTTCTTTCATAGCAAACAACAAGATAGTGGAAGAACTGAAGACAATGAAGCCAAGGAAGCAAAAACTCCCAAAAGACAAAAGAGTTATCATTGTGACAACAGCAGTTGCGCAGTATCTTGCAAAGAAAAACAACAATAATCATCACCAACAAAAACATAATCCATGGGTAACTGCATCAAGGCACGAATCAACAAACGAAGGAACTCTCGAAGAATAAGTTTATAATTTTGTATTCTATACACTAAACCATGGTTTTCAAAACATATCATTTTAAGTCGATTTCTTCGACACAGGATAAGGCAAAGGAATTTGCGTCAAAAGGACTTGAAAATATTGCGGTTATTTCTGACGTGCAGACAAAAGCAAGAGGCCGCTTCAAAAGGAAATGGCATTCTTCCAGAGGCGGATTGTGGATGTCAATACTTGTAAAACCAGGTAATATGGGTAAAATGCAGTATCTTACTTTCTGCGCTGCAATAGCAGCAGCAGATTCAATAAAAAAATTATCAAAGCTTAACGTAAAAATAAAATGGCCCAACGATGTTCATTACAACAGAAAAAAACTGTGCGGCATACTCACAGAAGGGCATTTTGGAAAAAATGATTATGCAATAATCGGCATAGGAATCAATACAAACCAGACAAAATTTTCAAATGATATAAAAAATACAGCGGCGTCTATAAAATCAATCACACACAAAAATACAGACATTAAAAAATTATCACAAATTATCACAACCAATTTCTTCAATCTATACAATAATTATTACTGTAAAAATAAATTTGAAGAAATAATGCAGAAATGGAAATCAAATTCCGATACAATCGGAAAAAAAGTAAAAGTAATAACAACAAAAAAAACATTTATTGGAAATGTAATAAACATTGACGAAGATTGCAATTTAATAATCAAATATAAAAACAAAAAAAACAAGATAGTTGAAGGAGACGTGTCAATAAGATATTAGCCGAGCTTTAGCTTTCTTTTTATATTATCTGGTATCTTTATCGATTTCATCTTCTTGCCGTCTACAAAAACATTTACGGTGTGGCCTTCAGCAAGTATTTTTTTGTCATTTTTTCTGAATACTTTGTTCTCAAATCTTATGGATTTCTCTTTTATCTGCGCTATTTTTGTTTCAATAACAACCAAATCGTCATATCTCGCAGGAGCAAAATAATTGCAGTGCGCCTCTACAACCGGCGTTAGGATATTTTTCTTCTGGATTGCGTACAAATCTATTTTTAAGTTTCTTAGCAATTCACGCCGTCCGCTTTCAAACCACTTGAAGTAATTTGCGTAATACACTACTTGTCCGGCGTCAGTGTCGGCATAAATAACTCGATGTTTTATTTTATTCATAATAATAGCTAGATTGGGGGGTATTTATTGATTTCCACAATGTTTAAAAGGAACACCATGCTACTACACGTTATGGGATTCATAGATAATGTGCCTATGCTGAAGAAAATTATTGATATAGGATACGCAATGCTCTTCGTCATAATAATCAGCGCAGTTGTAGGCTTAGTGCTTGCATTTCCGGTCATGTGGCTTTGGAATTTTATATTCGGAAATTTTCTTAAGATAGATGTTCTGCAGGCGTGGGCATTAAATCTTCTTGTCGGAATTCTTTTTGGGCAGAGAAGCACTAATAAATAATAAAAATAATAGATATGATGGCTGCTATTGATGCATAATCTGCCATGCCGAGATTTAACTTTTTTATTGTATTAGCATCTTCATTGTACAGCCTCGAGTGCATGGCGTCAGCAAGATTTGAAGCGGTGCGCATCATCTTCTCCATGAGCACAACTACAACAAGTCTGATATGACTTGGATTCCTGAAATCAGCAAGCCTGGCAAGCATAGCTTCCCTCAATTTTTCAAAAGACACAAACATTGCAGGCACGAATCTTATTGCAATAGAAACCATTACGGCAATATTTCTTGGCTTCACTCCAAAAGCCTTCAAAGGCATAGAGAAAAATTGCATAGAAGCAACAATATCTGAAATTTCTGTAGTAAAAGAAAATATAAATGACATAGAGACCAGCAGGAAAAATCTCCAGACAGAAAAAATACCTTTTGCGATTTCATAAGGGGAGAAAATCAGATACATTATAATTATAAATCCGAAGATAAAATAAAAATTTCTCATGTTAGAGAAAAAATTCCGAATACTCATACCAGATACTGCAGAAATCAAAACAATGAATGAAGTCATGACAATAAACTGGTAAGCTGAATCCATAATAAAAATAAAAATGCTCAGAATAACGAGGCATGCCAGCTTTACTCTTGGGTCTATCGAATGCACAGCAGAATTTTTTTGCCTGTATTGTCCGAATATTATATTTTTATGCATAAATTCCCGCTTTCTTGATTATCCCATTTTTGAGTTCTGATTTCTTTCCTTCAAATATGACCTTTCCTGATTTCATAACAACAACTTTTCCAGCATATTTCAGATCATCCATAGAATTAGTTACCAATATTGGGGTTATCCCTTCTCTAGAAATCCGTTTTATAGTTGACATTATTTTTTTCCTGTTGATTGGATCAAGCATGGTTGCAGGTTCATCAAATACTGCATATTTTGGCTCCATAGCAAGAACTCCTGCAATGGCCACAAGCTGGCGCTGTCCTATTGATAAGGTGTTGACATTCTTTTTTGCAAGATTGCCGATGCCAAGCCCTTCCATAGTTTTTTTTACAATTATTTTTACATCGTTGCTTCCCAGCCCAATATTTTCAAGTCCGAACGATATATCTTCTTCAACAACAGGATACACTATTTGATCTTCAAAGTTCTGGAAGACAAAGCCCACCTTTTTTCTTGCATTAAACTCATCCTTCTTTGTGCTTATGCCGTCTACAAAAACATCCCCTTTTTTTGGTATGAGAAGCCCGTTCAGATGCTTTGCAAGGGTAGTCTTGCCTGAACCGTTTGCACCAATTATTGCAGTAATCACTCCCTCATTCACATGCATGCTTGCATTTTCCAGCACGTAATCATCTTCATACCTAAAAAAAAGTTTTTTTGCCTCTATCATCCAAATCAAACCACGTTTTATTTCATGAATCTTTTCATGTCAGTGTTTTTGGCTATCCATGCAGCCAGAATAATTTTTAAGGTGTCTCCTAATATGAAGGGAAGAACCCACCCTACAAAGATTGCATTCCATGCAAGACCAGTCACTAATTTACCCTGTAAAGCACCCATGGCATAAATAATTGCTGTGCCGGCAAACATAGCCAAAACAGTTTCAAAATCTAGTTTCTTGAAACTCTTGGAATATTTTGCAAGAGCTGCGAGAACAGCAAGCACTAGGATGCTGATTGCAATTAAAAATAACCTCTGCTGACTTGATAGGGCAGAAACCATTGAACCCGCTTTGAGCTTCATTATTCCTATGTTGAATATTGCATCAAAAGCAACTATGGAGACCATGATAAGGATTACGACAAATGACAAATATTTGATTATTACACTTATTTTTTTAGATTTTGTCATCTTTCCTATGACAAATGCAGCAAGGGGATAACTAAAGAGGTAACCTCCCGTCGGGCCAAGCAATACACCTATTCCTGAAGAGCCTCCGGCAAAAACAGGCAGGCCAATCGCTCCGAGCAAAAGATAGATTATCATTGCAAGTGCTCCATAATAGGCACCAAGAACGGCTCCGCTTAGTAATACAAGGAGAGTCTGCAAAGTTATAGGCACTGGAGTAAATGGAAGAGGTATCTTAAACCAAGCCACAGCTGCTGTGAGCGCAGCGAACATAGCTGCAAAAATCATCCATTTAAGTTTGTCTTTTTTCATTTTACCTCCTATTCTATGACTGCTAATACCTGCCCTCTGCTCACGCTGTCATTTTTTTTTACATTAATCTCTTTTATTATGCAGTTCCTTGGCGCAGTTATTTCATTCTCCATTTTCATTGCCATCAATGTGAACATGCTCTGGCCTGTTTTTAATTTGTCCCCTTTTTTTATTTTAATATCATAAACAATCCCAGGCAACGGAGCAGTAACATCTTTTTCAGAATTATCTGATTTGCCATGAATCTTCTCGATTGCAGAAGGTATTGCATCTTTTTTTGTCTCTACTTCATAGACTTCATTTTCAGAATGAACAAGAATTTTGCCGTCTTCTGTTTCCTCTACAAAAACTTTGTATTCCTTGCCGTCTACTTTAACAACTAATTCTTCCATTCTATAAAGGCATATTGCCGTGCTTTTTTGCAGGACGCTTCTCGCGCTTTGAGAGAATCATTTCAAGGCATCTTATCAGGGAATTTCTTGTGTCCTTTGGCTCAACAATAATGTCAACTTTTCCCATTCCTGCAGCAACATAAGGATTAAGAAATTTTTCAGTGTATTCATTTACAAGGTGTTCCTTAATTTTAGCAGAATCTTTTCCCTTTAACTGTTCCCGGTTAACAATGCTGACAGCCTGCTCTGCGCCCATAACTGCAATCTCAGCAGTTGGCCATGCAAGCACTTTGTCATAACCCATATCTTTTGAGACAAGTGCAATGTATGCTCCTCCATACGCTTTTCTTAGAACGAGAGAGATTTTTGGAACAGATGCTTCGGAGTAGGAATAAAGCAGCTTTGCACCATGCCTTATGATTCCGTTATGCTCCTGATTTGTTCCTGGCAAATATCCAGTCACGTCTACAAGATTTATCAAAGGAATGTTGAAGCAGTCGCAGAACCTTACAAATTTTGCAATCTTATCTGAAGAGTTTATGTCAAGGCATCCTGCAAGAATTTTTGGCTGGTTTGCGACTATGCCTATGACATTTCCGTTAAGCCTTGCAAGCCCTACAATAACATTCGGCGCGAAATAAGGCTGCACTTCAAGAAAAGTTTTTTTGTCAAAAATTTCTGCGATGACTTCTTTGATGTCATAGGCTTTTTTTGGATCTTCCGGAACAATTGACTCTAGTTTTTTTGTTTCTCTTTCATTGTCTGAAGCGTGGAACGGCGGAGTTTCAAGGTTGTTTTGCGGAAGATAGCTCAAAAGAGATTTTATCATGTCAAGGCATTCCTTGTCATCATTCAGCACAAAATGCGCAACCCCACTTTTTTCGCTGTGCGCAGATGATCCGCCTAATTCTTCAAGCCCTATTTCTTCCCCTGTTACGCTTTTGATGACATCAGGCCCTGTTATGAACATGTAGCTTGTCTTCTTTACCATCAATATGAAATCAGTCAATGCAGGAGAATAAACTGCAATCCCTGCGCAAGGACCCATTATGGCAGATATCTGCGGCACTATGCCGGACATCATCGTATTAAGCTGGAAAATCTTCCCACCGGAATCAAGAGCGGAAACCCCTTCTTGTATTCTTGCTCCGCCAGAATCAAGCAGCCCGATGCAAGGGCATCCTGTTTTCAAAGCAAGTTCCATTACATGGGATATTTTTTTGTTGTGCATTTCACCCATGGAACCTCCCATGAAGGAAAAATCCTGCGCATAGACATAAACCGGCTTCTTGCTGATTTTTCCGTGGCCGACTATTATTCCGTCGCCTGCTTTTTTCTTTGCTTCTATGTCTTTACTGTGCAACTCTGTAAATGCCTCAAGCTCTGTGAAAGAATCCTCATCAAGAAGATAATTCAATCTTTCTCTTGCAGTTAATTTGCCTTTTTTATGCTGAATTTCAGCTGCAGCCTTGTCATTAAGCAGCTCCTTTTTCCTGTCCAGAAAACCACTCATCTTATTTTTTGGCATTAAACAAGCTTATGGAGGGCAATTTAAAAAGCTTTTTATGAGAATATCTATCTGAACAGCCTGAATCTTCTGCCTTCTGTTGTGCCTATTATTCCGCCTTCAACTATCTTGAAAATAAGCTCTTTTTCCTCTGCTATGCTCCTGTGCTTCCTCAGGACAAGGCGCCTGTTGCCATTTTGCGTTATTTGAAGCTCTATAAGGCATTTGCTTCCGTATTTTAAGATATCGCCTCCAACTATGTTAACCTTGTCCTTTTCATCAAAGTCGCTATAGACCTGGTTTGCGATTATTACTGGGATAGACTGCTTTCTGGCAAGTCCTGTCAGTGAAGATATCTGCCTGCCAAGCTCCCTATTGATGTCTTTTATATCCTCACCCTTTCCAAACTCAAGCCGGTAGAGCATGGCTATAGTATCAACAATTATTAGCCCTATTTTTTCATTTATTATTTCTTTTAGCATATCAAACGCTTTTTTCTGATCTTCAAAGCTCGTAGGCTTTATAAAAATAATATTGTCAATTATCTTTTTGTAATCCTGCTTTAGATGGTATGAAATTTGCTTTAATCTTTCAATAGAAAATCCGCCTTCACAGTCAACATAAATCACTTTTTTTGACCGTGCTGTATTCACTGCGCATAATATGCATAAGCAGGTTTTTCCTGATCCTGCAGGCCCGTAAATTGTTGTTATTACATCCTTTTCATATCCGCCTTCCAGCATAGTGTCAAGTATCCTGCTGCCGGTAGGTATCCTGTTATCATGACTCATAAATTAACTAACGCTTCCGGTCTTATAAATTTGATGTTTGGGAAACTTTTTATAATAAGGCAGGCACCATGCACAAATGGACAAGAAAATTACAGTCAAAAAATCAAAAGCAAGGGCGATAGCGTGTTTTATTCTTTCAATCATCTCATTTTTGCCCTTAATTAATTATATAACAATACCGCTATCCATTTATTTTGGGATTAAATCCTTGAAAAACATAAAAAAAGACCCTGCTGCGTATGATGGCAAGGTGTTTGCAATCCTGGGGTT